>JAGOVG010000001.1 GCA_018060845.1 Candidatus Woesebacteria bacterium | reverse complement strand
CTTGCCTGATCCCACTTTTGTTTCTCTTATTGCGTTGTGACCCATAATATAGTATTATTACGCCTATGAAAGCACTCAAAGATCAGTTTATCAAATATTTGCAAAAAGAAGGCAGGGCCAGTGCAACTATTTTAGCCTACGCCAAAGACCTAGATCAGCTCATCGAATTTTTGGCAGATAAAGGCGTAACCACTGTCACCGACATCATAACTGATAATCTCGAAGAGTTTAAACAATTCCTCAAAGATAACAAATACACCCTCAAGAGTATTAGTCGTAAGCTCAATAGTATTAAGTCTTTCTTTAAATACCTAATCGGCGAAGGAATAGTTACCTCTAGTCCCGCAGGTGGCGTCAGTCACCCCAAATATGAGATCACCCCTCCTCGCATTCTCTCCCCCCTCGAGTATCGAGCATTAAGGGACGCCGTCAAAGATGACGTTCGTATGTACGGCATCGTCGAGCTACTACTCCAGACAGGTCTTCGTATAGGCGAACTAGCCGCTATTCAGCTCCAAGATATTAGCATCGAGAAGAACAACGTCAAAATCAGGGCCTACGAGAGCCACGAAGCACGCAAAGTCCCTCTCAATGGGACAGCAATCAACGCCATCGAAAAATACGTCGCTAGCCGACCAAAAACCAAAAATACTACTCTATTTGTAACCAAGACTGGCAACCCCTTCTTAATCCGCAATATCAGAACTGCAGTCAACCGCTATTTCCGTATTGCTGGTATCGAAAATGCCAAGGTTAATGACCTAAGACACACCTTTGTAGTCGAGCAGCTCAAAGCCGGCGTCCCGATTGTCGAGTTATCGCACATGGTAGGCCACAAAAGACTATCTACAACCGAGAAATACCTCGAATTTATCGGTGGCACCCTATCAGAACCAAAAAAGATCAAAATCGCCGAGCTATAATTTATAGCAATTCCATCTATGCCTGAAGCTAGGAATACTCCAATACCGTATATTACTTTCTACAAAGAAAATGGTACTCGTGTCGTAATTAAAAATCACGAAAGTATTGACTTGATTCACGGCCTCAATCCAGACTTAGAAGCAACATATAATGCAATCAGGGAAATTCAAGAACTGCCCGAAGAAGATCAAAGCGAAACAGCTCTTATAGAATTACAGTTAGGTTTGGCTGCAATTTTGTACGGACCAAAAGATCCACTTACCAAAAAACTAATTCACGACTATATTGAAGTACCAATCGCAAGTCGTGTACACGCTGATCTTCTCGCGATGAGAATCACTTCAATGGGTTTTTTCAATAATTAGACAGGCTCTCAATCCGCTTTAACCTGTTTCATATCTCTAACTAGTTTTACATTCTGCATGACCACCTCACTCTTTTTGGTATCCAAAACAACATACCGGTCACCTGGTCGCTCACGCTGATTAAACTCTTCCCAGAATACCTGATCCCCTACTTCCATCAGCACTGGGTCAACTAAGACCTTTTTACTCTTCATCGTTACTCATCCTATCATTTATTCTCAACTTTACAAACTAACTTGGGGTTACGTTACAAAGGTGGGCCAGCCTGGACTTGAACCAGGAACCGATCGGATATAAGCCGATTGCGCTAACCATTGCGCCACTGGCCCAACGAATATATTCTACCACCTCAAGATGAAAAATCGGAAATTACTTTTACCCCCATTATTATTCTCTTTTTTAATATAGCATTGTGTACTGTCAGATCGCATGTTCCATGTCCAAAGCCACCTTTTTCACTTATACCGATACGCATAGACTGTTTAACGTACGGTTTCCTAAACTGGGTAAGGGGTATTTCTAGCAATTTACTCCAGTACCCGTGTTCTGTACTACTATCCATGTCAGAATATAGATGAAGTCTGACAACCAACTTGTCTACGCTTATGCCCAAACAGTCAGTTAACCACTTCTTTGCAAAAACAATCATCTTGGGGTTAGTATTTGAGAATGACACCGTGCTCAAGTTAACTTTTAATCCTTCTCCCCAATAAAGCATTAACCCAGCTAGGTACATCTCACGCATGGATAATGGGAGTAGTCTAGCCCTTTCCTGTTCATAGTATCCATCTAACTTGGATTGTCTTTTCAGATCACAAGTATTTCGATACTTCTCTACTCTTCTCGACTCCCTATCGTTCTTATACTTACTTATTTGATCTGGGGTTAGTGGATAATTACGCAACCACAAGCTTAAACTACCCTTGCTTACTCCTAATTCATTCTTGATTTCAGGGTAACTCCACCCCATTTTCCTCAGCTCTATAGCTCTTGCATGCTTTTCCTGCAATGCTTTCATGCTTATATTAACCCAAATCTAACCCAAATTGTCAACTATTAAAGTCTTGCCCTCTTTGCTATCTAAACCTCTAGAATAGTCTTGTCTTTGTCGTACTTTACTACTTTCCTACAATCTACTCTTCACCCCGCAACTCATTAAAATTAGTATCAAATTGCCAAAACAACGCCATTGAGCGCAAATGGGTTCTCCATTCGCTTGTATGATACATTCTCCCCCGACTACTCTCAGCTTTTCTCAACTTTATAAATAATTCTTCCATCAGCAGCCTATGCTGTTTTAGTTCATCATCAGTAGGATCTACGCCCTCGGCTTTTCTATGTAAAAGTTCTGTATTTTTAGTTAAAAGCCTTTCTATTCCCTTATCTGGAACTAGTGCTCGCATGGCCGATAGATCGAATAAATTATCTGTCGAAAAAACAGGGCGCTTCCTTAGATGTTCTGGTTTGATATGTTCTTTACTCATCTCTACCTCCTTAAATAATATTGTGCAATATAACAATCCCGAGCAGCGCTGTCAATATTTCTATACAATAAAGAAGTATAGTCGATAATTCCAGGCGTATTTGACAAATATGTACTGTTGTAGTAATGTGACAACACATGAATAAAATTATCGAAAAACTAGGATTAACTCCCAAAGAGGCCTCCTCTTTTCTCGAACTCGTTGCTCTTGGACCTAGCCCCATTAGCGTCTGGGCAAAACAAGCCGGTATTAATCGCTCCTCTATGTATGTTCTACTAGAACGTCTAAAATCTCAAAAACTTATCAACACCTTTACCAATCATAGTGTACTCCACGCCCAGGCAATCCCCATGTCTGAGCTCCCAGCCCTACTATCAGACCAGCAGGATGAACTAAATCGCACTAGAGAGCAACTAATCAAGAATCTCCCTGAACTCCAGCAACTCGAAAAAAACCACGGCCTAATCCCCAAAGTAACTTTCTATGAGGGAGTTTCGCGTATCGAGAGCATGTATAAACACGTCTTATCTGAAAACTCATTTCTCTCCTATTTCAATCCTGGAAGAATCAAAAAATACATGCCTGAGTACTTTTACAAAATCCCCGAAAGTATCAAGAAAAATGGTGGTAGTGCAGATGAGCTACTCGTCGCCTGCCCCGAGGCGACCGAATATTACAATCTCTACAACTCCAAAAATCATCACATAACTATCCTCCCTCCCGATATTTTATTTTCCTCAGACACGATTATTACCGCAGATAAAATCTTTATGGTTGGCTACAATGAAAAAACAATTGTTGGAACTGAGATCTGGAATCGTGAATTAGCGCACACCCAATCAGTTATCTTTAACTTAATCAAAAAGTTCTAAAGTCTTGCCCTCTTTGCTATCTCTACCTCTAGAATAGTCTTGTCTTTGCCGTACTTAAGTCGTGACAACTTGCGGATCATCTGTGCCAGCTTGGGGTTAGCCAGCTTACGTTCTTCCTCGACGTCACGAGTCAGGTCCATCGAGAACGGTGGCATCGGCTCATTATCCACAATCGTCTTGATAAAGGTGTGATATCTCTCGACGTTGGTCAGATCTGCCTCAGAGAAAGTGGGTGTAAACTCGTGCTGCAAGAAATTGGCATCCTGCACACCAACACGGAAAGATATCATCGTACCAACGTTGCCAAACACCGCATTCTTTACCTCTTCTTCGATCTGGCCAATAAACTGGTTAGCAACAGTTAGGTTAAGGTGGTATTTACGGGCTTCAGACAGAATGGTCGCAAAGTCGGGCGTTGCAAAGTTCTGGAACTCGTCCACATACAGGTTAAAGTCTCTGCGTTGCGCTTCTGGGATATCTTGGCGGCTCATGGCTGCTACCAAAATCTTAGGAACCAAGATAAGACCCAAAAATGCCGAGTTCTCCTCGCCTATCCTACCCTTTGCTAGGTTGATCAACAGGATTTTGCCATTGTCCATCACATCACGAAAATTAAATGCAGACTCAGACTGGCCAATAATGTTACGCATCATTTTGTCAGTAATAAACCGACCAAACTTGGAAACGATGTAGTCCAAAACCTCCGACTTATGAAAATCCGAAGTCTGCGCGATCTGGTCAGTCCAGTAGCGTCTAACGATCGGGTCCTCGACCTTGGGGAGTAGTTCTTGGAGATACTTTTGATCTGTTATGACACGCACGATCTCAATAAATGTCGCGCCAGGCTCACTCATGACCGTCATCATGGCATTGCGGATCGCGTGCTCAAACCGCGGCCCAATAATACCGGTCTTATGCGGGTCATATAGCTTATACATCAGGTTGATAATCGAGGATGCCACAAACTGCTTCTCTTCTTCAGTTCTAGCTTCGAGCATGTTTAGACCCATCGGGCGGTCAGTATCAGATGGATCAAAGTAGATTACGTCCTCCGCTCGCTCAGGGGGGATATACTCTAGTAACTTCTCAACTGAGTCGTGTGGGTCAATAAAACACACCCCTTTACCTGCTCTTATATCCTGCAGGATCATATCCATCAAAAACTCAGACTTACCCGTACCAGTCTTACCAATGATATACATGTGTCGCGCGCGATCTTTGTCTGAAATGTAAATATTACGAGATAATCCACGGTATACACTCTTGCCTAGATACAACCCTTCTTGTGGGATCTGTGCTGGCGCCGGTGCACTCTTGGCGGTTAGCCAGTGAATATGCGGGGTCTCAACTTGCTTGTTGGGGAAGTGAAAAAGAGTAGCCAACTCCTCAGAGTTAAGGATGCTCTTTCCCTTAAACATTGCCTGATAGCGATAGATAAAATCTATCATAAATAGTTTTTTAAGCCAGATCTTCTGAGCTTTAAATTTGTTATATGGCCCGGCTAATTGGGAGAATGTTCCCACAAACTGTTTTAGGAGTGAGTGTGCTTCGTGCTTGGTTGGAGCATTTACCACTAATCTGATTGATACTTCAAAGCTAGGCTTTCCCGCCCATCTCTCTACCGACTCCAGGCGTTTGGGGTCTACGCTATAGCTAGCTTTTTCTGGATTACTCTCGTTCTTTTTGGCATTACTAATATAGCTGTGCCCTTTTTCTCCCCACGTATGTGACGCCGGCGAAACAATTACTTGTAAGATCGCTCCCTCCCCATCCCTCATCTTGGCCATAAATGAAGTGATCGATGAGAGTGGATCGGTTGGCAGATCACGAAAAGATTGAATAGGAAAATATCCAGCACTAGACTTCATCAAGCTCTCATACGCCACTTTGCCACCATCTGTAAAAATAGTTGGCTCCTCTACAGTCTTGATCTCAGCCCCTGGATAAGCACCGTGGATCTGTTTTTCGACTAGTTCCATCAGCTCGTGTGGGACAGACACATAAAATCTAATGTCCTCTTTTCGACCGACTATCTCAAATGAGACTGCATGTTCTGATAGTAGAAATGCGTACCACTCCTCATTTTTAACTGAGTAGAGACTCGCAAAGAGCTGCTCAGCGGCATCGATCTTAATCTCATTGTCGCGTGGCAGTACTACCTCCAAGGTCACAAAAGATAGACTGTATTCCTCTCTGTTGCGGTTACGAAACCAAAGTAAAAATGCATACCCGAGAGCAACTAATGCTGACAGGGCTATCATCAAAAAAACCAAAGCATAAGCCAGGTTAGTCATCACGCTCGAAATTTGATCTAGTCCTTCCATATACCCCTATTCTTTTTTACTTTGTTGCATTGTTGTATTATTACTTTCGACGCTTATCTCTGGCATATCTTGTAATCTCACACGCTTACCCAATTTGGTTAATACTTTAATTTGTCTAACTACCCAAGCTACCAACCAGGCTATGCCCTCTTCTGGTTTGGCTACTTTTCCTACCTGCATTTGGGTCTGGTTGATTGGCATGGTGACGGGCGGTTGCTGCGATTTTGGTTGCGATACGACAACGGTATCATCCATAGGTGTAACTGTGTTATTTGGCACCCGCGCAAATCTCCGCTCTATCTTTTGCATCCAAGACTCTACCTCAGGCTGGACCTCCGTCTGTCGAGGAGTCTCTACAACAGGCCTAGCCGTCTCGACAGTTCTTGGCTGAATTTCTTTTTTGTTGTCTGGCATACAATACGTCCTTCTAGTTCCATGACATCCCGCCAAGCGGGATACACAGTAACCCTCCCCAAATATCTAAACTCACTTCATTATACGTCAAAAAACTACCGATCTATATCTTCAAACAAATAGCCAAGAATCTCGTAGTCGCCTAGATCTAGTGGAGCTGATCCGCCACCGTTTATATAAGCTACCCCACCATTCTTTTTATCAATGATAATCTCATAAATGTAGTTGTCGTCAGGAGTCGGAAATTCTTTAGACTTAATAGTGATCGCCAGCAGGTCACCGTCTCGCCATAGTGGTTTTCCGCTACCTTCTACTTCCCTCGGGTTGTTCTCAATTGTAATGATTGCGGCATATGACCCAAAAATAACGTGTGGTAGAACGATATTACGCTCTAATTTTAAGTACTTTCCACTTTCTTTGCCAGTCAAAAATCGCTCAACTCTACCAACTGTTTGTTCTAAAACCCCACCATGTCGGTTCAGGAAATATCCAAACTTATGAAGAGTTTCTTTTTGAGCTTGTTCAACTTTTGGGCCATCTGTCAAATAAAGATCTGGATTCCTCATTTGATCTATCATTCCCAATGCCTCTAGGCGACTATCAGCTCCTGATGCCATTACTTCTAACAGTTTGAGTGCTTCTTCTCGCGACATAGTCTTATAATATCATGGTTCGTCAATAATCGAGTCCTGCAACAGCCAGTAGGCCAGTATCATAAGGGTGCTTAATTTTTTTACACTCAGTTACTAAATCTGCAACTGCCTTTAGCTCGGGAGTTAGGCCACGTCCGGTCAACACCACATGAGTATCCCTCCTCTTGGAGAGTAGCTCCAGTACTAAGTCGCTCTCAACTAGGCCCTCGCTCACCGCATTAACCACTTCGTCTAGCACTAGTAAGAATGGTTTCTTAGCTAGTCGCTCACTTGATAGCTCAAGTCCTGCTCTGGCCGCCTCCTTATGCTCTTCTTCACTCGCTTTATCTACTACCACGTGTCCCTTATTACCCACTGGCGCGGTCTTTTGGCCGATCCAAAATCCTCTGCCCACATAGTTCATGTTTAAGTTATCAAACCGCTCCCGCAGCCCCTTCTCTGCCATCCCCCAGCTCTCCTCTTTATAAAAACTAACCCACTCGACCTTATGTCCGAGTAGTAGGGCTCGAGTAGCTACCCCGATGGCCGCACTCGTCTTCCCCTTCCCTTCTCCTGTAAATACGTAGATTAATCCACTCATTGGCTAATCCCTACTTTCATTCCATGTAACTGATCTTCTAACTCCCTTGGGTCTACCTCTACCACTACCCCCATCTGCTCTAGCAGGTCTGTGGTCAGCTCAACTGGCATACCAATGATCGCCGACAGCTTACCTGTCTGGTTAAGGGCAAATGGTGCCGCCCCACCCTGTAGCGCATATGCGCCCGCAAAGCCGTGCCAGTTAGACTCTGTTGCCACATAGTGTTCTAACTCACGCTCACTAGCTGATCGCAGACTCACCCACCCTGACTCATTACCCACCACACTCTCGCCCGTTAGCGAGTTAACTACAGCCACCCCTGTCACTACCCGGTGAGTCTTACCCAATAACTTGCGAAACATTTCTTTAGCTTCGTCGGCGCTCTCAGCTTTATTTAGTATTTCACCCTCTACTTCGACTGTAGTATCTCCCCCAATCACAATTGCATCTGGATATTTTTTAGCTACACTCAGTGCCTTTTGCATAGCCAGTTCTTCGACCATCTCAACCGCATCATCCTGTGGGACTAGCTCTTCGTCAAATCCAGACTCCACTACCTCAAACTCAAGCCCCAACAGTTCTAGGATTTCTTTTCTTCTTGGACTCCCGCTGGCTAGTATTATTTTTTGCATAGCTCGTATTGTAACTCAACTACCCTTGGCACACCGAGAACCCGCAGCCGTAACACCTGCCCGCAATGCTGCGCATAGCGCTGCAGGCAGGCTTCGCGCTAACCATTGCATAGGCTAAAACCACAGCCATAACACTTACTACAACCTTCTTCCGTAACTAATTTCCCCCCACACTCAGGACATATTTCTAGGTGTTTGCCAGCGGGCTTAACCTTTAATCGCTCCCCTCTTTCTTTGAGCGTCTCAGTCTTAATCTTGCTCTGGATTATTTGACTCCCACTTGTTGTCTGTATCTTGTCGGTTGTCCCAACTGAGAGAATTTGTACATCTTTGCTTCCATCGCGGTAGATCGTAATCCCCTTACACCCCGACTTCCATGCCATCATATACGCCGCTTCCACATCATCAATCGTTGCGGAGTTGGGGAAGTTAATCGTTTTTGAGACCGCATTATCCGTATACTTTTGCCAGGCTGCCTGCATCTTTACATGCCACTCGGGCGATATGTCATGCGCTGTCCGATAAACTGACTTTACTTCCTCAGGGATCCCCGAGATATGTGCCACACTCCCCGCTTCTGCCACCTCTCTCACAATTCGATCTCTCACTTTATGTTCTGAGTCACCATCTGCCCAGAGTGATGTTGCTAGCTCTGTCTCAAAATATTTATTGATGTATGAGAGTCCGTTGTCTTCGACAACATTTTTAGTATATGCGAGGGCAAAAACAGGCTCAATCCCCGAGGAAGCATCCGAGAGCATCGAAATACTCCCCGTTGGCGCAATCGTGGTAATCGCCACGTTACGTACTTTCTTTCCCTGTTTCGCAAACGACGACTCCTTCCACCTTGGGAATGCCCCTTTCTCACTCGCTAGCTCTGAGCTCATTTGCCAAGATTCGTCCTGGATAAACTTGGCTATTTTTCTAGCCAACTTGATTCCCTCTTCACTATCATATGGAGTACGCAGCTGATAAAGCATGTCTGCCCAACCCATTACTCCGAGTCCTATTCGCCGATTTGCCCGCACCGTCTCTGTTATTTGTGGTAGTGGGTAGCGGCAAGCATCAATCACGTCATCCAACATCCGCACGGCTGTTCTTACCACAAACCTTAGCCTCTCCCAGTCCACAGTATTCAACGGATTTACGGATTTACGGGTTAACGACTTTACGAACTTAGCCAAATTAATCGACCCCAAGTTGCACGCATCAAACGGGTGGAGTGGTTGCTCTCCGCACGGATTAGTTGCATCTATGCGCCCATACTTGGCGAGTAGTGGGTTGTTGCGGTTAATGGGATCTAAGAAGATGAGTCCTGGGTCGCCAGTTCTCCACGCCATCGAGACGAGCTGTCCCATCAGGGTTTTTGCTCTAATAGTCTGTACGACCTCGCCCGTGCGCTGATTACGCAGATGCCATTCTAGGTCTTGGTCAACTGCTTTCATAAAATCATCTGTGACGCCCACTGAGATATTAAAGTTCTCAATCTCGCCACGCTCGCTCTTTGCAGAAATAAAGTCCAAAATATCCGGGTGGTCTACGTTAAGTATTCCCATGTTTGCTCCACGCTTCTTTCCTCCCTGCATTACCTGACGTGTCGCGATATCAAAAACCTTCATAAATGAAACGGGACCTGTTGCAAAGCCACCCGTTGATTTGGTGACTACATCTCCCTTTGGTCTAAGTTTTGAAAAGTTAAATCCCGTACCTCCACCTCGTTGGTGTACCATCGCCATCCACTTAACCGCGTCAAATATCCCCTCCATCGAATCTTCAACAGGCAATACAAAACAGTTAGCCAGCTGTGATTGGGGAGTGCCCGCATTATTGAGAGTTCTACCGGCAGGCAGAAACTCCAAACGAGCCATTACCTCATAAAAATCGTCTTCTATTTTCTTTCTCTTATTTGTCTTTTCAACAATTGCCAGGTTCTTGGCTACTCTTCTAAACATTTCCGACGGCGTCTCAATCACTCTGCCATCTTCATCTTTTAGTAAATATCGATTACGCAACACTTTTAGTTGGTTAGGGGAAAGATCAAGATCATCCTTAACGCCAATAATCCGCTCTACTCGCCTCTCCTCACTCCTCGCTGCGCGATACAGGATGTAGGCCTTTGCTGTCTGATAATGTCCTGCCGCCATGAGGACTTGCTCTACAAAATCCTGCACTTTTTCAACCGTTACTATCTCTTTATCTTTTAGCGACTTCTCAACTAGAGCACTTGTTATTTCCGCTAGGCGCTTGGCTTCTTTTTCATCAAATTCGTGAGTTTCTCGCCCTGCCTTCCAGATCGCATCCGATAGTTTTGGCAACGAGAACTCCACTTCCCTACCATCTCTTTTAAGAATTTTATTTATCCGCATACGCTATATCCACAATCAATACACTTTGAGCAGCCATCTTGTTTGTGTAGCTTCCCACCACACTCAGGACATACCAACTCTTCACTTTGGCTCTCAGATTGTTCTGAGTCACCGACACTCTGAGTATTCTGGTTGTCCGATTTTACAGTACTCAAAACTTGATCTCCCTTACTCCCGTCTCGATAAATCGTGACACCCTTACATCCCAGCTTCCATGCCTGCATATATACAGTCTTAACATCTTCAACCTTCGCCTCGTGTCCAAAATTAACTGTCTTGCTAATCGAGTTATCAAAATACTTCTGCCACGCCGCTTGTATCTTCACATGCCACTCGGGTTCTATCTGGTGTGTAGTGACAAACAACTTTCGCTCCAAAGGAGTTAGTCCTGAGTAATCTCCATTTGCTACTTGTTCTAGAATATCTTTTCTCTTTCCAATATATTCTTCAAAAACAGGGTCAACCATGAGAAGCTCTTTTGTTGAGTGGTTAGACTTATCATCTTCATAAAAAGTTCTGCGCTTCGTGACCAAACTAAAAACTGGCTCTATTCCACTACTCGTGTCCGCTAGGATCGAAATCGTCCCAGTAGGCGCAATCATCGTCACCGCGCAGTTGCGCATCGGCTGTCCTTTTGCAGGGTAGATTGAGAGATCCCAGTTGTTAAAGTTTCCTCTCACTTCAGCTAGCTCAGATGACATTTCAGCTGCAGTCTCGTATATAAATTTGGACATTTCCTTGGCTAGTTTTACTGCGTCGCTACTGTTGTAAGGAATCCCCATCCTGTACAGTACATGCGCAAATCCCATGACACCTAGTCCAATCCTCCGATTACCATTTTTAACCGTTGCCTCAATCTCAGAGACTGGGTACGCATTCACTTCTATCATGTTGTCGAGGAATCTAACCCCTAGTCGCACTGTCTCACCAAGCTCTTTGTAGTCTATCTCATACCCCTTCTTACTCTTCTTAAGGTGTCTCGCCAAATCAATACTAGTTAAGTTACATGATTCATAAGGAAACAGTGCAATCTCCCCACACGGATTAGTGGCATCTAGTTTGCCAAAATTAGGAACAGTGTTGCCACGCTCTGTATTGTCCAAGAACATAAGACCTGGGTCGCCCGTCCTCCACGCAGCTTCTGCAATCTTATTAAATAGTGTTTTTGCCTTAATTTTCTTAACTACCTCTCCATTTCTTGGGTTTACCAAATTCCAATATTTGTCACCTTCCACTGCCTCCATAAATGAGTCAGTTACACCCACCGACACATTAAAGTTTTTAATCGTCCCGTCCTGTGCTTTTAGATCAATAAACTCCTCTATGTCCGGGTGGTTCGCATTTAAAATTGCGATGTTGGCGCCCTGTCTTTTTGCGCCCTGCAAAATCTGAGCCAGTGCTGCCGAGTACGCCTTGATAAAATCAACCGGTCCCGATGATGCACCCGGCACGTTCTTTACCTTATCCCCGTGTGGCCTAATTTTGCTAAAGTTAAAGCCAGTACCCCCGTTATTTTTATGTACAACCGCCGCATCACCCAAAGTCTTAAAAATCTTGCCGATCGAATCCTCTATTGGCAACACAAAACAAGAAGATAATTGTCCGGTCCCCCCAGGGTTCCCCGCCTCAAACATTGCCTTGCCAGCACATACCATCTTGAGAGACGCCATTCGCTCATAAAACCGAGCGGCTGTCTCCATCACTATGCCATTAGTCCCCCAGGCAACTTCTGGTTTGGCCATGTGATAGGCTACTCGCCACAACATTTCTCCCGGAGTCTCAACAACAACTCCATTCATATCTGTCCGCAAATAACGCTTCTTAGCTACTTCTTGCGCATTTTTCGTCAGTTTTGGTTCAATTATTTTTGGTTTTGTCATATAAATGTCCTATTTATCACATTTAGAGTACGCACAACTAGGGCAAGTAGAACACCCCTCTTCTCTCCGCATGGGTGTTCCACATTCTGGACACAGCTCCTCAGATGTTACTTGCTTGTCTTCTTTTGTTTCAAATGGAGCACTCTTCTTCTCTAGTACTACCTGCTCTCTTGACCCCTCTACATAGACTGTCATGCCCTTAAGTCCCAGCTTCCAGCCTAGTTGATAAGCCTCTGCCACTTCGTCAACTGTCGCAGTACTGGGGAAGTTAATGGTCTTACTGATCGAGTTATCAATCCATGCCTGCATCACGGCCTGCATCCGGACGTGTTCTTCGACACTAAGGTCAGATGACACTACATAAGTGTCAGCAATCTGTTTGGGTACACCTTTTATTCCCTTCAAACTCCCTCCATTGTCTCTTACTTCGGCAAACAGTTGGTTCCTCTGGCTTTTACTCATGCCCTCTCGCTTCATCGCAGATTCAAAAAGACTACTCTCGTAGTACATTTCACGCCATTCTTTGCCTTCTTTTTCTGCACCCTCTCTCGTGTGGCGGATATAAGATAATGCAAATACTGGCTCACATCCATACCCCTCAAGTCCTGATATAGTGGCAATGCTTCCGGTTGGAGCAACTGTAGTCTGAGCCCCATTTCGAATCCCGTTAGACTTTAATCCTTTTGTAATTAGTTTCCAATCTAGTTCTGGTCTTCCAAAGTCAGATTTATGAACGACTCTTGGCTTTGGTACTGTCCAGGTTACTTTTTGTGGATCGTAAATACTGCCGTTTATACCAGGGAATGGTCCTCTAACCCGAGCGAGTTCTATCGAAGCTCTCATCGAGTGGTAGCGTATAAACTCCATGAGTTGTGATGCCAGCTCCTGGCCTTTATCACAACCATATCGAACATTGGTCATATACATCATGTCTGATAACCCCATCACAGACAAACCAATGCGGCGCACTTTGTGGGCAGCTTCTTCGAGCTCTGGTACTGCCGAGACATATTTATTAGCATCGACCACATTGTCCAAAAATCTAACCGATAATTCCACCGTCTCTGCTAACTTTTCCCAATCCACAATATAACTTTTAACTTTTAACTTATCATTTTTTGCTAACTTTACATGTTCTCTAAGATTCAAACTCCCCAAACAGCAGTTTTCGTATGGACCCAAGAACTGTTCTCCACATGGGTTTGTTGCCTCGAGTTTGTATAGATGTGGAACAGGATTACTTCTATTGGCAGCATCAAGAAACAGTACACCTGGTTCGCCATTTTTATGAGCAAACTTTACAATCTCCGCAAATAATTCTCGTGCCGGAACCATTCGATATAGTTCTCCATTTTCAGGGTGGCGCAGTGAAAAATCCTCATCCTTGGCAACTGCCGTCATAAACTCATCTGTTATCCCAACTGAGATATTAAAGTTGGTAATCTGTCCCTCTGTCGCTTTACATCTCACAAATTCGTAAATGTCTGGATGCCATACAGGTAGGACAGCCATAGCCGCACTACGCCTACCCCCACCTTGGCCGATTACCCAAAAAGCTGTGTCATACACCTTGATAAAAGATACAGCTCCAGTTGCTTTACCTTTGGTTGTGCTAATTGATGCCTCTTTCGGCCTTATCCGCCCAAAAGAAAAACCTACTCCCCCGCCAGTTTGCAGTGTTAGGATAGCCTTGCGAAGCACAGAAAATATCGAGTCAGTTCCTTTGCCTAGATCATCTTCAACCGGCAATACAAAACAGTTTGCTAGCTGGCCATACTTAGTCCCTGCGTTAGCCATAGTACGACCATTTGGCACAAACCTCATCTCGTATAACATCTCAAAAAACTTTTCTCTCACTTCCATCGAGGTGTCACCACTGCTTCTGTAGTTGTTCTCGGCTTCTGCGACTACTCTAGCAGTACGCATCAAAATCTCTGCAGGTGACTCAACAGGGTGCCCTGAGTCATCCCTCAAGCTATAGCGATTTACCATAATAGCAGCAGCATTTTTGTTCAGTTTGGTGATTTTCATTGGGCAGGTTCCTTTAGTTTTTTAATTTCTTCTTCAAAATCAGACAAGTTCTCAAATTCTCTGTACACACTAGCAAATAGTAAATATGCCAGTGGATCAATCTTTTTTAATCTATTGATCACAAGATTACCTACCTCCCAACTCCTAACTTCAGTTGTAGTCTTACGCCTAAGGATCCTTTCTATCTCGTCAACCATTGCCTCGATCTGCTCCATAGAGACTGGACGTTTCCAGGTAGCCTTCATCACCCCTCTTTTTAGCTTCTCTCTATCAAAGTCCTCTACCTTGCCTGTCTTTTTGACCACTCTAATATCTACTCCCTCAGCTCGCTCGTAGGTGGTAAAACGCTTACTACACTTAACACACTCACGTCTGCGCCTCATCGCACCACCTTCGGCTGTGATACGCGACTCGAGGACGGAAGTATCCTCGTGATGGCAGTATGGACATTGCATATCTGGTAGCTCCTTTTAGAACCAAAACCCTACATATAGTAGGGCCTATCTACCGTACCCCCTACTGGCAGGGGTCGTCAACTAGCAATGACTGTATCAAATAGGGGCAATTACTTTAGCTAGTCTGGGAGTTCTTCTTCGCCTCTGCATCACACTCTCTACATAGGTGACATGGACCGAGATCTCTTTCGTGTTTAACCTTGGTTCCATCTTCTAAAACCTCATCAAAACAACTACCTACACATTTTCCCCTTATGTCAAAACTATATGTCTCGTCCTCAGGTTTATCCGTTCCAACCGAATTCATGTCAAACTTAGTGTATCTATCCCATTGGTTATTAAATAGGTCTCGATCTCCCAGGTTAATTCTATCTAAGCTACATCCTGTCTTTTTGTTTATATATTTATCACCTCCATTATGGATATACCATCCTGAGATGACCATGAAATACTCAATATCGTCGACAAGTCTTTCCATGTTTACATCTTTATCTTTATTGAGAAGTTTGGCAGTAGTAGCTATTTTGAACGCGTTAAAAAGCTCTTCTGCCCGCTTTACATTTCCTTCATAGAGAGCTTTTCTTACTGAGGGGATGACTTTGCGTAATTTCTCGAGCGCCCAATCAGGCACATATTTATCATCCGTATGTAAAATAGTCGACTTTATTTCAACTAAACTCTGCTTCGTAATAAATGGGTGTGCTACAAATTGATTGTGATCATATTGACTAAAGTCGTTTCTGTATCTTGAAAAAGTACTGGCATTATTTCTCCAGTATTCAATGTCATTCACATTATCTGTAATAACCCCCATTCTTAGATTATTTTCGCTAGTTTTCTCGTACAAATAAATCAAGTTGTACCCGCCCATATTGGGATCGTCGGGATCAGGAGGACTAATCAACATTGCACTTTCACCAACCTTAAGTGTCTGCAAGAGTTGTACTAAGTTCCACATCCCTAATCCTTCATGCATTACTCTATTAGTAGACTCCTGCTCTGCTCTCCTTAAGTCAACTCCGTCTCGACAGATATTCAGTACTCCTTTGTCTCCAAACCCAACTCCATATATTTCTTCATCAGTAAAATGTAGTTTAAGTTCGTTGTAAGGCAACTCGAATACTCTCTCTGCTAGATATGTCATTCCGTCAATATATAGCCTGCTCTCTAAATCATTTGTTGCCAAACTTTCGTGGTCTATCATCCAGTAATACAACCATAAGGAAAACATCTTTTCGCTCTCGCCTTTATTCTCACCAAACCTATTAACATCCTTAGTATCTCTATTTGCTACCTGGCTATACCAAAGATGCAAGTTTGACTCAGTCGCAGCGAGAGTTCCATCAGCGTTCGAAATCTTAAATGTTTCAACGCCAACTTGATGATCAAATACTTCTAAAAATCTACCCACAAAACTCTCCTTCATCCTCTCGCGCGGAGGATGCGTAATAAGGCGAGAATATTGGCAAGTTCCGGACTTTAACCGTTGCGGCACAGTGAGGGTATTTCACCCTACTTCCTTATCCAATATCTCGTTAAATTGTTAAACCTACATTCACTCTAGAACTTCGAGAGTTGTTGGTCAATCTAGCGCTTCTAGATCAAAATCTTACAAACCACACGTTTCTAGGTTTTGACGATTTACTCGTTGTAGCTCTTCGTACTCACGCTCTATTATCCCTCGCGCATTACCCTCTACAGACTCCAGATATGCCTCAATCAGGCCGTACGACGCATTAGTCTGTAGCTTCCCACACAGACTAGGATTGCTCTTTATCGTTCGCTCCATAATCTGTGCACCCGCTAATTCGTAGCGCACCGCTTTGAGCATCGAATAAACCCCACGCTCAGTGTTACCAGACAAGAGATAGTCTATCGAGCAGTTAATACGCTGGTTAGAAAGATCGCGGCCAAGCTCCATCTTTTCATTATCCTCTGCAAAGATATATCTCGGTATGGGAGCAACAGACCGCCAGTATTCACAGCTCGGCACTCCACCCACCTCTAACACCGCGCGGTAAAGTCGATTGACGTCGACGCTCTGAGTCAGATCACCTCCCACCAGCCCGAGTTGCCTCTTAAGTCCAACTAGTGACGCGTTATATAACGAGAATATGAATATACAAAAACCTACGAACAACAAAAACAGCACTAGTAGATAGTTAGTCTTCTTCATGAGGCTATTCTAACCCAAATAATCGGCAATAAAGTTGGCGTACACTTCGGTAATCTCTCTAAGCGACTCTATGTCTACCCATTCTTTACGCTCGTGCGCTCCCCCTCCATCTGGTCCAAAACCCATGATGGTTGGGATGTCTCGCTTTACAAACATCCACGCATCAGTTGCTGGCCCTGATACTTTTGGTGCAGGCAGTCGACCAAGCACTGTCTTTGCTGCCTTTTGCAAACTAACAACCACTTCTTCGTGAGGATCTACTTCGACTGCTGGAGCATATGACAAGTCTTCAATCTCATACTTAACTCCAAGTGGAGATAGTTTTTCGATCATCAAGAGTTTGATCTGCGAGTCAGAGTTGCCAGGTAACAGTCGTACATCACCATACGCCACACATTCGTCTGGCACAATATTTAATCCTGTGCCTCCGTTTATACGAGTGGGGAATGTCAAGACAGGTCTCCGACCTTCAAACATCTTCGAGGCTTTAAATGGTATATGTAAATCTTGTATTGCTGTAATCACCCGGGCCATATCCACAACAGCATTTCTACCCTCCTCTTTTTTCTCCCACGCACTCATCCCAGTATGAACTGCAGTTCCTTTAACTCTTATCAAAAACCGATAAATTCCTCTCTGTCCGACGCGTATATAGTTGCTCCCATGCTCACCTATCAAACATGCTTTTGGTAAGCAGCCATTTTCGAGTAAGTGATGAGTGCCTAATTTACTACATGCCCCCGATTCTTCATCTACCACAAATGCGAGTAGCAGCTTGCCAGAAAGTTTTATATCCAAACTATGTAATGCCTTAACTGCATAAATATATGCAGCGAGAGTTGCCTTCATGTCTAGTACACCATGTCCATAGATCTTTCCGTCTCGAACAATACCAGATGAGCTGCCGCCACTTTGACGAATGTCTAACGCTGCCGTGTCCATGTGCCCGTTTAGCATGAGTACACTCCGCCCCCTCTTTTCGCCCCACTCTGCAACCACGTTCATCCGTTCACGACTAGCTCCAACATATTTAGGGGACAAACCTATTTCTTTGAGTTTGTCATGGATTAAAGTTGGGACTTCACCTTCGACTGCGGTATGCAGAGGACTATCTTGAGGAGTGTATGGGTTGGGACTTGGGGCTTTGACCAGGGTCGAAACAAACGCTACTTCTTCATCAAAAGACGCTTTAACAGCTCGGGCAATAGATGCTTTACTGATTATCCCTGGCACGTTAAAAAGTATTGTACACCTAGGGTCAAGGCTAGTGCAATTTTACTCAGCTACCTTCATTCTAGTTGCTTCAACAATGTCAGCAACAGCTTCGACTGTCTCTCGGAGCTTATCTTCTTCGTTATTCACTACAAAGTCAAAACGATGCCACTGCCTCTGTTCCCACATAGCGATATCCACGCTCCATTCCAGATCTCCCTGGGTCTCACTCTCCCTCTCTTCCATCCTTTTTCTCAGTATATCCAGATCAGAGACAGCAAGCATTACAAAAGCAGAATGAGGAAATGTCTCCTTAACTTTTGCGCGGATGTTCATAACACCTCTGACATCTATGCGCCATATTACATCGCGACCAGAATCCAGCGCTTCTTGTACATGACGCTTTTGGCCACCTCTATAGTGACCTCTATATTCTACCCATTCAAAAAACGCTTCTTCAGCAATTAGTTTTTCAAATTCTTCTCGGCTTACAAAATGGTAATCAAAACCATCCTGCTCTCCCTCACGCATTGGCCTACTATTAGTAGTAACTAGCTTCTGCGTTTTGGGATATTTTTCAAGTAGCTCTAGCATCACACTATCTTTACCAACGCCAGATGGACCTGATAAGACGAGTAATACTCCTCTTTTTTTTGCTCGTTCTAGCTCGACTACTACATCTTCAGGAACGTGTTCATCCATAGTTTAAGTAGTATAACATGCTAACCAAGGTATAATGGTAAATACTTATGTGGAAACCCAAATTTTCATTCTTTAAGAGCAAGCCATTGTTACCCAAGCTCTCTCCCAAGCAGCTCGGAGTCACGCTGGTTCTAGTCTCTTTGATTCTTGGCGGTCTGTACCTTTTTCTTAGGGATCTCCCCTCTCCAGCCAAACTTGCCCGCCCACTTGCTTTCCCTGTGAGCTCAAAAATACTCGATCGAAAAGGAACTCTACTATATGAGATCTACGCAGATCAAAATCGCACTCCTATCAAAATCAGCGAGCTACCCAAATATGTCACTCAGGCGACCATTGCAATCGAAGATAAGAATTTCTATACCCACAACGGTTTTGATACAGGTGGCATCTTGCGAGCTCTATACAAAACCTTGACCGGTCAAAGGCTAGAGGGTGGTAGCACTATTACCCAACAACTAGTCAAAGTGACCTTGCTCACCCCTGAGCGCACCATCAGTCGCAAGATCAAAGAAGCTATTCTAACTATTGCGACCGAAGTACTCTACACCAAAGATCAGATTCTTGAGATGTATGTTAACCACATCCCCTACGGTGGCACTACCTATGGTATCGAGGCTGCCTCAAAGAGGTATTTTGACAAAAGTGCCAAAGAATTAACACTCGCCGAAGCTAGTCTCCTGGCCGGGCTACCACAAGCACCCTCACGCTTCTCACCCTGGAGTGCTCCTGACTCAGCCAAATCAAGACAGGCTCAGGTTATTAGTAGAATGCAAGAAGAGGGTTTTATTAGTAGCGAAGATGCGACCAAGGCCAAAGAAACAGAACTAATCTATGGTAGTGCTGGAGTCGATATCAGAGCGCCTCATTTTGTTATGTATGTCAGAGACATCATTGAGAATAAGTATGGGACTGAATTAGTAACCAAGGGTGGACTCAAAGTCACAACAACTCTAGACATCAACTTGCAAGAATCAGCTGAGGCCACTCTCTCAGCAGAACTCAAAAATCTGGGTCGCCTCAAAATTAGCAATGGTGCAGCTGTAGTCACAAACCCAGGGACAGGCGAGATCTTAGCCATGATCGGCAGTAAAGACTATTGGAGCGAAGACATAGACGGCAAGTTCAATGTTACAACTAGTCTCAGGCAACCCGGTAGTTCTATCAAGCCTATTAACTACGCGCTAGGTATAGAGAATCGTGTCATCACCCCCTCTACCATGCTCCTCGATACTCCTATCTGCTTTACGAGTCCTGGGAGCCCTAAATACTGTCCCAAGAACTACGACAACACTTTCCGTGGACTAACTCAGATTAGATTTGCACTAGGTAACTCTCTAAATATTGCTGCAGTCAAAGTCTTGGCGCTAAACGGGGTCGAGTCATTTATTGAGTTCGCCAATAAAATGGGGATCAAAAGCTTTGTCGATCCCAAGAATTATGGCCTCTCCCTAACACTCGGTGGTGGCGAAGTAACCATGCTCGAGATGGCAACTTCTTTTGGAGTCTTTGCAAATGAGGGCGAAAGAGTCGACCTCGATCCCCTCCTCAAAGTCGAAGATAGTAGTGGGACGATACTTTATGATCGCAGTCCCGAGAATACGACTAGAGAGCGAGTTTTATCAAGCGAGACATCATTTCTGATTTCCCATATCCTCTCCGACAACAACGCCAGAAGCGCTGCCTTTGGAGCCAGTTCTGTCCTCAATGTGCCAGGCAAAACTGTCGCAGTCAAAACGGGTACTACCAACAGTCTCAGGGACAACTGGACCATCGGCTATACCCAGGATCTCCTAGTTGCCACCTGGGTAGGCAACAACGATAACTCCCCAATGAGCTACGTCGCAAGTGGTGTCACAGGAGCCTCTCCTATCTGGCAAAAGATTATGCGCTATGCTCTGACAGGTGTAAAAACTCCAGGTTGGCCCAAACCAGAGAGTGGCATAGAGGGTGCTAGTGTCTGCTCCGATTCTGGTGCACTCCCTACCCCAGATCGACCTTGCGAGACCCGCTACGAATATTTCTTGGAGGGAACAATCCCAACCGTTAGCACGCTAGTCCAAAAAGAATTGTTCGTAAACAAAACTACTCTTCATCCCCCTCATAATGAGAGCGAGTTTGGTGACGTCGAAGCAAAGGCTCACACTGTCGCCTCCGACCCGTTTGTTCGAGACTACTGCGTAACCTGCGGACCATATCCAGAGGGGTATCGAGAGCCGGCAATTGACATCCCCTACACTGGCCTTTTCCTCCCTCGTGATGACTCCGAAGTAGATGGGCCATGAAGAAGTTATTCCTTCTAGTAGCTCTGGTCGTCACCTGCTCGATTGCAACCTATATCCTGCTCCCACCCCAAATCCCCATCTCGCCACTGGGAGCAAATATAGACCTAGACAACAATCCTACTGGCAAAAAGGATTACGTCATTCTTGGGTTTGCCCCGTACTGGAACATGAAAAAATTATCAGCTGAGTCGCTAGATACTATTACTCACTTTGCATACTTTGCAATCCATCTGCGTGGGAACGGCGAAATATACACAAAAGTAAATGCTCGCGAAGAAGATCCAGGATATACCAACTACAAAAGACTACTTAGTGCTCCCCCTTACAATAACTTGATCCTAACATTCATGCAAGAAGATGAAGACGCACTAGTTAACATGATCGCGTCCCCCACCTCACGCCAAACTGCAGTTAAAAATATTGTGAATACTGTCAAAGAAGCAAACGCCGTCGGAGTAAACATTGACCTAGAGCCAGTCGGCGCTACCACAGCCACTATTAGAGACAACTTCACCCTCTTTATTAAAGAACTTCATATACAACTTGATCAAATGGATAAGCTATTGTCAGTTAGCATCTATGCTTCAGCCGCCGCACGTCCAAGGCTCTGGGATCTACCCAAGCTCGAGAGTTATGTAGATTATTTTGTAGTCATGACATATGACTACACCATGCCCAAAAGTGAGCGCGCTGGTCCTAACTCACCTCTTCGAGATTTTTCTGGTGAGTTTGAGCACTCTATTATCAAGAATCTAGGTGAATTAGCGAGTAGCGTGCCCTCTTCCAAACTACTCCTAGGCATACCTCTATGGGACACAGTTGATGACAGTAAATACGCACCAACCGAGAGCAGAGGGGTAACAGCGAGCCTTGAACGAATAGAGTCTATGTTGCAAGACAGGACATTAGAGCTGATCTGGGATCGCAACTCACTAACCCCATATGGTGTCAGTACCGAGTCGGGATCACCCACTCAGATTTATTTCGAGAACGAAACCTCGATTAGACTCAAGCTAGAGCTAGTCAAATCCTCTGGTCTAGGTGGGATTGCACTCTGGGCTCTAGGCTATGACAACAATGTTTCCTGGCTTTGGCCAACCCTAAAAACTCTCCGCTAACACACAAGTTATACCTAGACTCTCAGCTACAAGGGGGGATACAATACCAACTAAGATGAAGTCTAAGAAAATTAAAGCACCACTTTCCCTCGCAAAAGCACTAGAATATATTGGTAAACCAATCTTTTTGCTGTTCACAGTCTGTCTAGTAACTGTCCTTGCTATATATCAACTGATCAAAAAAAGTATTCATAATCTAACTCTCAGAAAATCCAAGAAAAACAAAAACAAAAAAATTGTTAAGACAAAAAAGGTCAAAAGCTTAAGTCTCCCCCACCTCTCTATACCCAAATTAACTCTTCCAAAAATACGACCACTCTTCATTATTGGTGGCACTACGAGTCTTTTACTCGTTGCTAGTTTTTACTATTTCATTCTCAAAGATCTACCCTCCCCTAGTCTGTTAAAAGCCAATCTCCCAGCACTCTCAACGAAAATTCTAGATCGCAATGGTACTCTGTTGTACCAGATTTACAAAGATGAAAACAGGTCATTAATCACACTCTCTGAGCTACCGACTAATATTACTAACGCCACGCTCGCAGCCGAAGACAAAAATTTTTACAACCATCCCGGGATTGATTTCTCAGGAATCGCTAGGGCTATTGTCAACAATTTTTCTTGCACCTTTAACCTTGAACCATGTACCTCCTCTCTTCAAGGCGGCAGTACTATTACCCAACAACTAATCAAAAATACTCTCCTCTCCTCAGAGCGAACCATTACTCGCAAACTCAAAGAAGTTGTTTTAGCACTGCGTACTGAGTCAATGTTTACCAAAGATGAGATCTTAGAAATGTATCTCAACCAAGTCCCGTATGGCGGTACCGCATACGGTATCGAAGAAGCCTCGCGCCAATATCTCGGTAAAAGCGTCAAAGATACAACTCTTGCCGAAGCAGCGTTCTTAACTGGTCTCCCTGTCTCACCTACCACCCTCTCCCCATTTGGTACTACCCCATACTTGTCAAAGGTCAGACAACATCAGGTGCTCGAGCGTATGGTACAGCTAAACATGATTACCGAAAATGAGAAGCTAGAAGCTGTCTCAGAACCTCTTAACTTAAGCGCTAGTAGCAGCCAGATCCTCGCACCCCATTTTGTTATGTATGTCAGGAGCCTGCTCGCCAAGCAATTTGGGGAATCGACGCTGAGTCGCGGCGGACTAACTGTGACCACTACTCTCGATATCAATCTCCAAAATAAAATGCAGCAAGAAATAAACGTTGAACTAGCCAAACTAAATAATCTAAATGTAAACAATGGCGCTGGGTTGATTATTAGTCCAAAAAACGGCGAAATATTGGCGATGGTTGGGTCACGTAATTTCTTTGACACCACGCATGATGGTCAAGTAAACATCATTCTCTCTGAGAGACAGCCCGGTAGCTCAATCAAGCCACTAACTTATGCTCTAGCATTTATGCGCGGCATGTCTCCGAGTAGTACTATCGAAGATGCACCAATCTGTTTTAGACAAGCGGGAACGAGCGATTATTGTCCAAAAAACTATGATGGGAACTTTCATGGCAAAGTAACTCTAAAAACGGCTCTCGGTAGCTCATACAACATCCCTGCGATCAAGCTCTTAAATAGCTTGGGAGTCGAAAACTTGGTCGAACTAGCCAGATCAATGGGTATAAATACCTGGAACGACCCTTCTCGTTTTGGCCTAGCTCTGACTCTGGGTGGAGGCGAAGTGACGATGCTCGATCTCTCACAAGCATACTCAGTCTTTGCCAACAATGGCACCAAGGTACCACTTAATCCGATCCTCAGAGTCCAAGATGCCAGTGGAAACCAACTAAGTGTTCTAGGTATTCAAGAGTCGTCTCAAGTAATCCCTGAGACTGTCGCCTTTCAAATCAACCAAACTTTATCAGACAACAACGCCCGTAGTCCTGCCTTTGGCTTCAATTCTGTCTTAAATATCAAAAACAAAACAGTGGCAGTCAAAACTGGCACCACCAACAACCTCCGCGACAACTGGACAATCGGCTACACTCCCGACTATTTAGTTGCGACCTGGGTCGGCAACAACGACAACTCGCCCATGAGTAGCGTGGTCTCTGGTATCACAGGAGCTAGTCCTATTTGGAGTCGTACAATGCAGAGTTTGCTCGATGGTCGCGCTGACTCACCCTTTACCAAACCAGATAGTATTGTAAGAGCCAGAGCCTCTTGCGAAAGTAAGCATTACGAATACTTTATCCGTGGCCAAGAACCTAAACTAAATTGCGATTCAACAGAAACCGGGAAAGTTCTCTAATAACCTGTATTTATCTCTCCAGCAATCCACATCAAAAACCCAACCATAATCACAACCAATAGTAGGATAAAACCACTCCACCGAGCGATTTTGTCTTTCTTCTTTTGATTACGCCTCTTGTCTGCACCCTCTTTTCGCTTTGCTTTTTTTTCTTCTTTTTCGCTTACTTCTTCTGGTTCTGCTGTCTCTAGCTCAGCATCATTTTTTCTCATACCACAGGTCCGCCGCTTATCAACTCATTAACTCTCTCAACTATTTTTTCTGCGACCAGATCTATTGTCATGCCTGTTGTATCGAGTATCCAGGCCCCTGGAACCTTCTTGAGCGGCGCTATCTCCCGATTACTGTCCCGCTCGTCTCGTTCTACCAAATCAGCATAAACTATTTCTAAGCTTATATCCTCGCCTCTCATTAAGAGCTCTCGATGTCTACGCCGTGCTCTCTCCATCGCCTCCGCTTCCATATATATCTTAAGGTCGGCATTAGGCAAAACCACGCTCGTAATATCTCTTCCCTCCATGACCACATTATTAGTTTCTGCAATGGCGCGAGCCATTGGCGTAATCAGATCCCGCACCTCTGCATATTGAGTAATTACTGATACACCCTTAGATACTTCCTCAGTCCTCACTTTCCAGCTCACATCTTCGCCGTCCAGGATGACCGTACATAGCCTACCATCTCTCTCTTCATCAGCTGGGACGCGTAGTGATACTTGGGGGTTGGTCTCAGCTAGTTTTGCGGCAACGCTCAGCTCGTCAGTAAGTGTTATACCTTCTCTAATCATCTTTAGTGCTAGTGCTCTATACATTGCACCAGTATCAACATAAAGAAAACCCAATCTCTGTGCAACCAATTTTGCGGTAGTCCCCTTGCCTGCTGCCACAGGCCCATCTATTGCGATATGAAAAGTTTTCTTCACGCTAATTATCGTACCACACATGAGTAATCATTGGATTAATTGTTTGTGCAGCGTAAGTACGAGAAATCAAGTAAAAAACTAACCAAGTGAGTATCGCGAGAGCGGTCTACGAACGACTTAGTTTTTTCCTGATACGAGATTCTCGCAAACAAACAGTTAATCCAATTGGTACTGCAGCTGATATACTGTAATCAATGCTCAAACAAGAAACATTTAAAGTCGCAATCGTTGGTCTAGGTCGAGTCGGTATCACCACCGCCTACGCCATCCTCCTCAAAGGTCTAGCTACAGAACTAGTCCTTTTTAGCCGCGAAAAAAGCAAAGCTGAGGGCGAGAAGGCTGACTTAGAGCATGGTATGCCCTTCTACCCCAAATGTAACATTATCGCCAGCAGTAATTACGAGGATTTGGCAGGCACCGACCTAGTGATCTTTACCGCAGGTTGCGCTCAAAAACCAGGTGAGACTAGGTTAGACCTAGCTAAGAACAACTGCGCAATCGTTGATTCGATCATCCCCAACATAGTCAAACATGCTCCTCACACCTTAATCCTCATGGTCGCTAACCCCGTAGATATCATGACTTATCGCGCCGTCACCAAGGCCGGACTAGCTGAGGGTAGAGTATTTGGCAGCGGCACCCTCTTAGACACGGCTCGTTTTAGACTACATCTAAGCAAGGGGGTAAAAATTAGTGCTAAGAGCATTCACACCTACATCTTAGGTGAGCACGGTGACTCTAGTTTTGCAGCTACGAGTACTGCAACAATCGGTGGTAAACCACTCCTCAGCTTCCCTGAGATGTCTCCCGACCACATCCAGTGGGCACAGGATCAGACTCGCAAAGATGCCTACAAAATCATTAGCGGCAAAGGTGCTACCTACTACGGCATCGCTAGCGCCGTTACTCACATAGTCGAAACGATCATGCGCGACAGTAAAAAAATTATTCCTCTATCAACCCCGCTAACAGGACAATACGGCCTAACAAATGTCAGCCTCTCACTCCCCTGTATTTTGGGTCGTGGGGGAGTAGAGCGGGTCATAGATATCCCACTATCAGTGTCCGAGCTAGCCGCCCTTCACAACTCCGCTAAAATAATCCGTCAATCCATGTAAGAAGCTAGATAGTCTTCCTCAGGAAACATTTCTTCATATAACTCTGATAAGAGCAACTTTGCTCTCGATAATAAATCTCGGGAGTAAAGACGAGGTTGAATATTTATCTTAGTTATTTTGTTGTCTGGGGTAACTATATATGGGTATGGATCGAAGTCATTGAGGTTAAAAGAATGAATTGACGCTTCGTACGTAATTGAATACTCTCTACGGTAAGGGTCATTAGAAACAATCCTAAATTTTATCGATGGATCTTCATTATCGAGTGAACCCATATCCTCAATTATGTATTCTAGCTCTCGGTTAGCAGAGTCAAAAATAGTTAAAATATCTCCAGATTTGGGAAAATAGTCTTCTAGGTTCACAATATTAGAGTCATCAGGCGTAAAACTAACACCTGGGTTATATACTGGGTCGTCTTTGCCTATTAAATACGCCCAGTGTTGTTGCTCCCTTAAGTTTGGTGCGATTTTCCGATCTTCTATTGAGTTTAATTCAGCAATTGGCTTCATGTAACTGCGTATAGACCCATCTGGGTTAATTTCAGGAATGATTGTATTAGAATTTTCCAGTTCATTAACCATTGCCATTAAGCCCCTGTCCAACGCCCATTTTCCAATATGTCTCCCGCCTGGTATGCTAATTGTCTTATATGGGTTGCCTTTTAGTACGTTCCGAATTACATTAACGCCAATGACAGAGCTTATTACTCGCTCAACGTCTTCGTTTCCACTTCCAAAATGCTCTCTGAGTAGCCGCACCATATAACCATTCGCTCTTGCTTCACTCCTATACTCAGCTTCAGATCTGTCCTTGTAAAAAGTGTGTAATGTGTGCACGATTTGTATTAAGTCATCAAAACCACTACGCACTACCATGTCAGAGAAAATTATTGAGTTTACAGCCGCTTGAGGACCATTGATTATAATAATATTATTATCATGATTTATCTCAGGTAACTCAGGTTGTTCTACTTCTATTGGATCATGTTGATGACCAAGCTCATGATAGAAGATGGCAAGCTTGAGAAGTGAATCGAGTCTTTCCCATGGAAGGTGTATTTCCCAGGTTGGATTTTGTTTAAGTACTCTGAGTGGATCATAAGCATTGTCAGCAGGTACTTGCATAGCGAGATCTAGATTAGAAGATAAAATAATGTTACCTCCCTCTATTGGAACTTTATGACCATTCACACTGAGATCAGATATCCTCGAACCATTTTCTACTCCATCTACAGCCGTATAGTTCCTACTGCTATGTAATTCCTCACTATCTAACTGATTGAACTCATAAATAACTGGCAAATTATTTATTGTAAACTCTGCTTTGCCTTGTCGTGATCTATCTTTATCATGATCAATGATATCCGGTTGCATATTCCATCACCTACTAATTTCCGAAAGAGTCAGTAACCCTTTTTTAGCCCCCACAGCCCCGAGCACCGCAGTAGCATTCTTCTTGCCCCACATGATAGCTGATTCATAACTCTTGCCATACACCACAGCTGCCACATATCCCGAGGCAAAGGCATCGCCTGCACCAGTCGTATCAACTACTTTCTTTACTTTTTCACCCTCATAAAAATGAACTTTGCCAGCAATACTCACTTTGCCACCTCGTGCTCCATCAGTAATCACGCTCACATGTGCACCAGGTAGTGGCTGAAGACTGCTCCATAGAGCATCATCACTAAAATCAATTCCCCACAACTTACCCGCTTCCTCACGATTAACAAAAAGTATTTCTACCTTGGCGAGCAAGCTTAACAATTTATCCCTGTGTTCGATCTCTTTAGTACCTGGATTTAGCGCAATTCTAATTTTTTTTAGGTTAGCCCAGTTGATGAGGTTTTTAAGTAGATCCATGTTGCCGCCGAGCGATGAGATATAGAGCCACTTAGTCTCTAGATCTTCTAGGGGCATGTCTCGCTTCGACAGCATAGCCGATGCACCGCGATGAACCATAATACTCCTACCTCCATCATCAGCAATTAGAATCACTGACACTGCTGTCGTCTCGTCAGCTTCTTGCACAAGGTAGCGAGTATCAACCCCATCTTCTTCTAGCTCTTTGTGAACTAAGAGTGCTTGAGGGTCGTTCCCCATCTCTGCAATTACAGCTGTCTTTAGCTCTTTTCTGGCAAAAGAGACTGCTGTGTTTGTCGCTCCTCCCCCTGTTGTAATCACTACTTGCTCTACCTCCATCTTGCCACCGTACACCTGACACATCGCAATTCCCCCAGGCAAGTCATTGGATTGAACTACCTTAAACTTCTCCGAACGCATAAAAATATCGAGTACTGCAGCGCCGACCGTTACCACATCATAATTTGTCATGATAGTAGTCTATCACAGCCTGCTCGAGGCTAACTTGATCTATCCCCATCGCTTTATACACCTCTTCCCACTTTCCACTTATCCCAAAAGAATCCTTGATCCCGAGCCTAAGCTGTGGCACCCCAATACCACCCAACACTTCAGCTACTGCCCCACCTAACCCACCAGATATTTGATGATCTTCGATGGTTACTACTCGCCCAGTTCGCTCAGCGCTATAGAGTATAGTTTCGCTATCTATTGGTTTGATAGAACTCGCATTAATTACTTCACACTCTATCCCGAGCTTCGACAATCGCTCAGCGATTAATAGACTCTGATAAACCTGGATCCCACAGGCTACAATCGTTAAATCTCGCCCCTCTCGGAGGGTCCAAGCTTTACCTATCTCAAAATCTCTAGGTTTCAAAAACACTGGTGTGTCTGGTCTAGTAGTCCGGATGTAGACTGGGCCACCATGGTGATAACTCGCGGCTATTGCGCTCGCACACTCATTAGCATCAGCGGGAGCTAGTACCACCATATTAGGTAACACTCGCATAATAGCTATGTCTTCAGTCCCCATATGTGATGGTCCGTTAACCCCTACAGATACACCAGCATGGCTGCCAATTATCTTAACGTTCGCCTTTGAGAGAGCGATAGACACCCGGATCTGTTCCCAGTTACGGCCAGGTGAGAAAGTAGCATAGCTCGCCATAAACGGGATATGGCCGGTAAATGAGAGCCCAGCCGCAACCCCCGCCATGTTTTGCTCTGCTACCCCGACTTCAACAAATCGCTCCGGGTACTTTTCTGCAAAATCCTGGATCTTAACGCTCTCTGCTAGGTCGCCCGATAAGACGACCACGCGCTCATCACTCGCGATACTCTCGAGTCCTGCAGCTACTCCACTGCGAATTGCTTTGAGGGTTGGCGTTCTCCACTCTGGTAATAATAATTTGCTGTTATACATATTCATTCCTTTCAGACAATCAGAACACTCAGATATTCAGTAACCCAGAGAATCAGAGGTTCAGATGATCTGATGTTCCGACTTTCTGGCGCTCCGAGTTTTCCGGTTGTCCGAGTTCACATAGTGCATCAGATAGCTCTTGATCAGTAATAGCTTTATCATGCCACTTGGGATCATTCTCCATAAAAGACACCCCTTTGCCTGCCACTGTATTTGCAACAATCATGAAAGGCGATCCTTTTACACCTTTTACATTCGCAATTGTTCTATAAACGCTAACTCCATCATTCCCATCAACTGTTAGGGTATGCAGCCCAAAAGCTTCAAACCTACCCTCGACATTGCCGTACGTAGCTACCTCAGAAATAAAATGTCCTATCTGGATTCTATTTCTGTCTAAGATAAAAATTAGGTTATCTAACTGCCTGCGTACTGCCAGGTTAAATGCTTCCCACACCTGTCCTTCTTGGATCTCTCCGTCAGACACGATGCAGTACACCCTCCCCTCTCTTTCATTATTTAACTCTGATTTCTGATGCCGCATCTTCATCCCCAAGGCCATACCAACTGCGACTGAGACGCCCTGCCCCAGCGGTCCTGCCGACACTTCAATCCCTGGTGTCATCCCTCGCTCTGGGTGGCCAGGCAATCTACTACCTGCTTGCATAAAGCTCGATAGCTCACCCCTTGGTATGTATCCCAATCGCGACAGTGCCGCATACTGCACTGGTACGTAGTGGCCACACGAAAGTACTATCTTGTCTTTGGCCAGGTCTACTAAATCAGTAAAATATAGCGTTGCAATGATTTCTGCCGAGGATAGTGGTCCCGCTATGTGTCCAGCTCCAGCTGCATGTACCATTTTGAGGGTGTCAGCACGGAGTCCATTCGCTGTTCGCTTAATATCGATATCAGACATACATTCAGTCTAACATGACTCGTTGGTTGAATTAAAAGTCTTGTGACATGAATTATTTGTTGAGTTAGTAGTCGAGCAATATTGGTGCAGGTGTATTTCACTGTCAAAAAATTTATCGCAGGACGGGAAAGTCCGAGATCGAGGTCGCTCCGCAACCATGCGGAGACAGACCGCTTTTTTGCGTGAAGTACATCGAACCACTGCGAGAATAAACCTTAGCTCATAAATGCACTCTCGTCGCAGTGACGACAGTGTGAATGATCTACTTTGTTTAGCGCGTCTTCAAGTTTTTTCATGGTAGGCAGAATATCATCTATCCCGTCCACTATCCTAAATACATCCATTTCTTTCGCGTCAATTAGCAGGTTTTCGTGAATTGCCCCAATGACAGGTCGCCAAAAAGAACCAACCAAGATAAATGGCTTATGATGACCATAATATAACTTGGCCAAAACCCACGCAGTCCCGAGCTCCGATATCGTCCCAGTCCCACCATTAAATAGTAAAAATACGTCAGACTCTTCCATTAGTTTAAACATGCGCTCTATGTAGTTATTAGTCTTAACTTCTCGGTCAGTGTTATTGGCGAGGTATCTACCCTCAAACCCTGTAGCGTTCTCAGGATAGAATGTGACCGACACTGTCTGTCCATCTACGCTCTCCGCTCCTCTCGTTGCTGCATCCATTACTCCAGGTCCACCCCCATTTACAACAACATAGCCAAGTTTTGCCAACTTTTTTGCTGCATGAAATGCAGCTTGGTATGCTGGGTGTTCTGGTAGAACCGCAGCATCGCCAAAGAATGCGATCTTTTTAAATTTAACCTGTTTTTTCTTAGCCATTATTAAAAAGCCCTTTCCAATAACTACTATTAGCTCCAGCTTCGTCAGCACCAGCTTCCATGACAAGCTTGTATGTCTCTGGATTAATGCCGCCGTCCACTATTATCTGACCACTATAAATTTTTCTCAATTCCTTTATTTTTGGCAGTACTCGCATATCAAATTGTGACCCACTCGTGCCCGGAGGTATTTCTAGTAAGATTATTGCACTCGCGAGCTCTAGCGCTTCTGGCTCTATTTCTTCAATAGGAGTCTCTATTTTTAGCGCTAACCCTCCTAGTGTATCTGTGCCATACTCTCGCACTGCTTCGAGGTATCTAACCTGCGATCCCATTCGCTCTATTTGTGAGATTAGTCGTGTAGGAGAGAGCGCTACACACTCCTCAATATATTCAGTCGGGTCATCAACCAGCAAGTGTAAATCCATCGACAGGTTGGTCAAATCTAATTCTTGCAAGTCAGCTGGAGAGATTGATAGTAAGTCAGAAAATAACCCGTCACCAATATCCACATGTACTTTTTTCTCGCCACTGGATTTAAGCTGTAGTATTTTAGTCTTAACTATCTCTAGATCAGACTCCATTATAATCGGGGTGATCATAAATTGACCCTCATATTGGCCATCCGCATCCTTCTTCGAACGTAGCGTTCATTACTGTTAGCATCAGTTGAGAAAAATAATCTTAAACGCTCTATCGCTTGCTCAGTTGTGAGCCAGTTAACCGGGAGCACCAACACATTAGCATCTTCATGTTCTCTGCCCTGAACAGTCACCTCGTCGTTAAACCCAATTATTGCCCTAACCCGCAAAAATCGGTTTGCTACCATATCCACCCCGTGACCACTACCACAGATTAATACTCCATAGTCGCTCCCGTCACCACCGTGTACCATCTCCCCTACCTTGATCGCAGGATCTATATAATCGTCCTCAGGGTCGAGCAAAAAATTGCCTACATCCTCGACCTCGTACCCTTGCTCAATTAACCAGACTTTTAACTGCTCTTTTAACTCAAATCCCCTGTGGTCAGCACCTATATAAATCATGTCTCTATGCTATCACACAAACCACTCTGGGCTCACAAACTTAATAAGAGCCGAAGTCACGAGCTGAACATAGGCAGTTTTACGATCTAACTTGCCCTTAGTAAAAATCCCAATCGCACCCGACTTCTCTTTCACATTATCTTCACCAGTTAGCTCATTCATAATAGGCCCGAGCTCTCCTCCTGCCTTGATCCTATCAGCCACTTTTTTGGGTAGTTCAAAGTAGAGTCCTCCCCCTATCCCTTTTCGCCCATCTTTATCTACTACTACACACCACGCACACTCAAACATAACACCATCTATCATTGTCACCCCACCCTCGAGCCCAACTCCAAAATCACCATGCAAACTAGCTGCCATAGCTCGATTTGTGGCACCCTTCACTGTCTCCTCTTCACTCATCGGTTGTTCCGCAATACCAGAGGACACCTGCTGACCTACCACGTCACAATCTGGGTAATATAACTGAAAGGCTTCCCTGACCGCTCCTACTTTAACTGGATTCGTACTTCCAACAATTACTAGCATAGTGTGATAATTGTATCTGATATTCCGGTATTCTGACATTCCGATTCGCTGAGTATTCTGGTTGTCCAACCTATATCATCCCCAATTGTAGCTTACCCTCGTCCGACATCCTCCGAACACTCCATGCTGGCTCCCATACGAGCTCAATAGTCACGCTATCCGCTTTTAGTTCGCTGAGTGCCTTTTTGATTAGTTTATCGATCACAGGCGCTAGAGGACATCCAGGAGTAGTCAGTGTCATAATCACCCTAATCTCGTTTCCCTTAATTACCACGTCATATATCAGCCCCAAGTCCACTATATTTATATGGAGTTCTGGGTCCATGACAGTTCTTAGTTTATTCATTACAATATCTTTTGTTATCACAGCTACATTATACTAATAAAATGCAAAAACCAACTCTAGGCTGGCAATCGTGGAGCCCACCCTACCCTACATGGCACGGTTTTCCTCGCTGGGACTACTCTCCCTACACAACTGTCCTAGATCATAGTAATTTAAAGTCTCGAAGAGCGATTAAATCAAAAATAATATATTGGTGCTCATGGTATGGTCATGACACCAAGATTAATGAGTCAATCATCAAACAGACTCTTTCATTGATCCAAAAACACGAGTTGTCATTTACCCACATCTTAATCGATGACGGCTGGACCACACGAGGTGATTGGCTAAGCCCTGATCCGACCAAATTCCCAGATTTAAAACAAACTATTGATGATATTCATGAATATAAACTTAAAGCTGGGTTATGGTTCTCGCCATTTCTAGCAGATAGTGGCTCAGACCTCTACCAGTCCCACCCCGACTGGTTTGTAAAACACAAAAACAAACCTGTTCAAGGTCTCAAAACCATGCCAATCTGGGAGTCTCTAATCCCTCAGAGATATCTACTTAACTTTGACCTACCAGAAGTCAAAAACTATACCAAAAAATACCTTAAGCTAGCGGTCGAAAAATGGGGAGTAGATTTGATTAAACTAGATTTCTTATATGCTCCATATTTTGACCCAAATCACGATTCACCCATTGTCCCAACAGGTCATCTGACATGGTTACTATCCTATATCAAAGATGAATATCCAAAAGTCGAAACAATCGCTTGTGGCGCACCATTTAAAGAATCGAGTGAATTGGTCGATGTCATTAGAGTCAGCAAAGATACTGCTTTACCACCATTTGTCCCTACTATTATCAATCGTCTTGTCTACTATAGTCGTGTAAACATGCTCAAAGAGACTTTGCTAGCAGACCTTCCACCCAAACTAAACCTAGATCCTGATGTTCGCATGTTTAGTCTCGACTCACCTCAAACTGTCAAATTTTGGGATACAATACAGACACCAGTAATAGGAGTAGGCGACAATCTACTCAAACTAAGTGACTCACAATTTAATCAACTAAAAATATGGCTAAAACACCTTTCTTCTCAATCATAATCCCTGCACTTAACGAGGAAAAATATCTACCCAAACTCCTTGGTGACCTGAGCGAGCAGTCTTTCCGGGACTTTGAGGTCATCGTGGTTGATGGTGGCTCAAAAGATAAAACCATAAGTATGGCCAATAGTTTTGTTGACAAGCTGCCTAAGCTAACTGTCCTCACCTCCCACAGGGCACATGTCTGCACACAGAGAAACCTTGGTGCTAGTCATGCGACTGCTGAGGTTCTGATCTTTTCTGATGCCGATAACCGCCTACCCCTCTACTTCCTCCAAGGAATCAGATATCAATGGGAAAAAGAACATGTAGAGTTGATGACTACTCATTTTGATCCAGACAAAAAAACTTCTCAAAATGTCGCTATTGCAAATGCAGTGAACACATTTTTTGACTTACAAAAACCGTTTAAGTTTGTTCGGATTCTAGAGTCACTATTGGTAGTAAACAAGACTTCATTTAAAGTTGCTGGAGGGTTTAACGAAAAATCTGATTTTGGTGAAGGCGACTCTTTTATCCAGTCAATGCTGAGTAATGGATACAAAATCCAGATAGTAAGTGACCCTACTTACACCTTCTCCTTCCGTAGGATTAGACGTTTTGGCCTAGTTGGCATCATCGGGCGTATGGCTAGGTTAGAGTTGTCTAAACTACTTGGCGAAGACTTTACCAACATCCAAGCCAAAAAACTCTACCCTATGCTAGGAGGCACCCTCTTCAACAAAACACGCAAGTCAAAAAACAAATTCATAAAAAATATTCAAAAACTAATCAAAGACTTCTAATCCATCAAAAAACCAGTGAAATCTATTGCTAGAGTATCCACTGGCTTTTTGTACCATTTAGGCTTTTTTAAGAACGGGCATGCCAGTTCTTTTGGTTTCGACGACTTGGTAGCCGGCGGGAACCTCATTGAGAGCCTCTGGACGAACGTCGCGTGCGAAGTAGTAGATTTGTTGTGTGCGACCATTCTTAAGAGTTACTTTTTTACCGTGGAGATAATAAGTGTCACCTTTACTGTTTGTGTATGAATGTGCCATTGTGTAGATTCACCCCCTTCCAGATTAATATTGTTACCTACCTCTGGTTATACCCTGGTGGTAATCTGGTGTCAAGCCTAGCAAGCTGATAAAAAATAACACTAACTGATATCTAAGATATCATTTGGTTAGTTCGAGTAGCCTAGTCTCCAGGTTAGTAAAGTCTACCTTGGCTCCGTTAACAAAAAATGTAGGAGTTCCAGATAGTGCGTTTCTATTGGCATAAATCATATCAGTGCTCACTCGCTCGGCCACCTCATTACTCTTCAGGTCTGACTCAAATTTAGAAGTGTCCATACCTAGCTCTTTGGCATAAGCCACATAAGCGTCTATTGGATTAGCTAACCCTTCCCACTCGCTTTGTTTAGCAAAGAGGACGTCACCATACTCAAAGAACTTCCCTTGGTTGTGAGCGGCCTCAGCTGCTTGCGATGAACTCAAGGCATTTTTGTGAATAGACGTGAGTGGGAAATGTCGATGTACAAACGTAACTTTTCCTTCAAATTTTGCGAGCACCTGTTTGAGTGGCTGGTGGATTGATGCACACGCTGGACACTGAAAATCACTAAACTCAACTACTACCACACTGCCCTCACCTCGCTTGAGCCTCATATCGCCAGCTACGTCATCTAAGGGCTTAGCTGCCCCACTACCAAACTGCCAGAGCAGTGCCCCAACCCCGACGAGTATCCCTATAGTCACTCCCATAAATGTCATCATCGTTTTTAAGTTCATATGCTTTTCCCTTTCATCTTCTTCTTTTTACTTTATACTTTTAACTTTCTACTCAGTGGGTGGCCACACCCTAAGGTCCCCTTCGTATATTTCTATCGCACCAGTGGGGCAAGATTGTGCGGCTAGTAGCATATTATCTTCGCCGTCTACTCCGCCTTCAATTATCTCGACCAGATTAGCTTCGTTAAGTTTAAATATGTCAGGCGATATCGCAACACAACTAGCAGCAGCAATACACTTACTCTGAATTACCTTGATTGTGTATTTACCTACCGTCCTAACTATTTTAGGTTCGTCGTTCATATTTACTCCTCGCATTATCTTTATTCCGAGCTTCTATAATACCACGACAAATAGGACAGTAATCTGGAGGGGGCAGTTCTCTGTGTTTATACAGATCCTGTTCCTGTACGCTCCATACAAACCCATTATTACAGTTCTTACAGATTATTTTTTTATCCATTATGTAAACTTTTCATGATATATAACTTCGCTTGGCATCGAGAGCTCCTCTAGCTTGGCACAAATATCTAGCACTATCTCCTTAGCTCCACAAACATATCCTGACCACTTTGATAGTTCGCCGTTTCCAAAATCTCTAGTGAGACACTCTTGTACATGTCCTCGACATAACTCCCACTCATCACTCCCTCTAGATAATACGACGTCATAAACAAAGTTGGGATGCGCTTCAGTCAGGCGTTCCAAGTTGTCTATCCAGAATAGATCCTCTTCCTTCTTCATCCCCCAATGCAGCCTAACGGGTGTCAACACTTTTTTGTTTATCAGTAAGTCATTGATCATGCTCCAAATAGGCACGATCCCAGACCCAGTAGCCACGAACAATAACTTGTTCTTTTCTCCGCCTCCGGCTACAGTCGACGAAGGAGCGACCACAAACCGACCCATCGGCCCTAGTATCTCCACGCTGTCACCGGGTACGAGACTCATTAGATAGTTGCTTCCTTTGCCCTCCGGCACTATCTCCGCGAGCAAACTAAAGCCATGTTTGTTGTCTGGTGTACTAGCTATAGAGTAGCTACGCCTCTCCCCTTTGTCACTAATCTTCAAGGATACATACTGACCTGCTTCAAAAATTATTTCATTTGGTTCAACGAGTTCAAATTTTAAGAGCAAAAATCGCTCATTATCGCTTACAAAATATCTATCGCTTAGTCTCGCTTTTATTATCATTGCCATGATTGTATCTCATCTTGGGGTAATTTTAGTTTTTTTGGAGTCGCCCACATCAAATAGATTGCGACCATTGTAACTAGTCCGCCAACAGCCGTAAATGTCATCTCTTCCCCCAGTCTCCCAGACACAAATCCAGAAATAATCGGTCCTATCACATAAGCCAGACTAAAGGTAGCAGATGACATCCCAATAATGTGTTTTCGCCCTGTGCGGGCTCTCGCTACCAAGTCTGTATATACCGAGTCGATCAGTGGGAAAGCCATCGCGATAAATAACCCGGCGAGTCCTACCGCAAGCAGGATTAAGAATACCGAGTCGACAAAACCAACAGTCATGAGTGACATTGAACCTAACATCAAAAACCTCGCTGCCCACTTCTTCTTACCCACATCTACTCCCCACCTAGCAACCAAAAGACCAGCAAAGAGGAATGGGAACATATAGGCAGACAAAAACATCCCACCCATACTACTCTCCTGCGCTAGTCGATCAGTGAGCACTGTCCCACTAGTCCAAAATGTCGCATCAATTAAGCCGACAACAAAACTAGTGAGCAGTATCGGCCAGACTCTAATCCCAAGTCTATACCAGTGACTAATCTCTTCTTTAAGATTAATTGAGCTGTCGTGGTGGTTGATCTCATGTTCTCTGGGCAATCGAACAAATAAGAACAGTAAGTATGCGAGTATTAGTACACCCATCGCCCCCAGCACTACCGCACGGTCTCCATAAAATGCCACATATCCCCCAACAATCGGGCCCAAAAAATACGCCGCGTTGCGGACCACCCCCACTACTCCCCACACACTGGATCTCTCATGCGTTGGGGCGACCCCTGCCACAAACTGTTGTGTCATAAAAGAGTCTAGTTCGTAATAGATCCCCCAAGCAGCCATCCCCATCGCCAAAATAGCTAAGTAACTCCACCATGTCGAAGATAGCATTGATAGTAAAAAGATTAGGGCACCAAGAAGCGCTCCACCCGCGAGTTTTCGTACCCCGCTACTACGCAGTAGCTGTGGGAAGATGAGGTCCATCACAAACCCAACCACAGACGATAATGCCATCATCAGACCCATCGCAAGCGGTGACCCTAACGTGTTTTGAAGATATCCAGGCACCCAATCAGATAAGACAGCATCCGACAAAAGCACAAAAAATAATATTATTAAAAAAGCTGTAACTCTCTTCCACATGACTATATAGTAACCCAGACTGAGCAATTAAAGCGAGTCTGTGGTGCAGGAGTATCTCACAACCAAAAAATTTATCGCAGAGCGGGTAGCGAGTAGAAAAATACTCCTGCTAAAATACTCTCATGCAAATAATCCCCACATCCCACCCCGACTCAATACCTCTCGCAATCAAAATATTGAGGGATGGTGGCCTTGTCATCTTCCCTACCGAGACCTGCTATGGCATCGCCGTTGATGCAACCAACTCTAGTGCTGTTACCAAACTCCTAGAGTACAAAGGCGATAGGCACCGCCAAATTAGCATTGCCGTTTCAGACAGAGCGATGGCAGAGACATACATATCAATCAATCCGATTGCCGATAATCTCTATGCCCAGTTTCTCCCTGGCCCTATCACTGTTATCTCTCAATCCAAAAAGGTGGTAGATCAGAGATTAGAATCAGCGAGCCAGACCCTAGGCGTCAGGATCCCTGATCATAAATACTGCCTAGACTTAATCAAGGTTTTTGGTAGCGCGATTACTGCCACTAGCGCTAACACGAGTGGCAAAAAAGAACCCTATTCTCTAAAAGATTGGCAAAAATATACTACCATTGCCAAACAGGAGATGGTAGATCTCTTTTTGGACGCCGGGGTTCTCTTGGAGCGCCCGACCAGCACGGTAGTCGACACCACCCTCAACGCGCCTGAGATCATGCGACAGGGTGAGATCTTTCTCCCCAATACCCCAACTACCACTCTTATTACTACGAGTGTTGAGGAGACAATTGAATTAGGAAAAAAACTGACAGGAAAATATATCAACGCTACTCGCAAATATCCGCTCATCTTCGCCTTACAAGGTGATCTGGGAGTCGGCAAAACTCAGCTAAGCAAGGGTATCGCCCAAGCTATTGGTATCGAGGAGACAGTTGCCTCCCCTACATATACCCTCCTCCACGAGTACCCATACACTACGCCTAAATACCAGGGAGTGTTCTACCATCTGGATACTTGGCGACTGCCCGAAAGCGCTGAGTTAGAGTCGACACTCCACATATCGTCCCTCCTCAAACCCGGAAATATTATCTCTATGGAGTGGGCAGCCAAAGCAAATGATCTATTAAATGAATACAAAGATATCTGTTTAATAATTTACATCGAAATAAAAGAAAAAGATGTCTCTACTCGTACTATTACCTATTCCGTTTCACACCCTGAATGGACTTAAATCATTGTATATTTAGCTCTCCACGACTCCATTTCTTCTGCACTCGCTTGTGATCCATCACGGTCATCGTCTCTACCAGGTCGTAATTGGATGTGTGCATGTGGAACTTGAAAACCAAACACCATTTGTCTAACAGGCGCCCCATTATCGATCTCTCTAACATGCCTAGCCACCTTGCCGGCTACCTCATAATACTCTCCTAGTTCTGGTACGTCCCACACCCACTCTGTGTGAACTTTGGGTATCACCAACATTTGAGAACTAGTTTTCGGGAATAGGTCCAAAAACGCTAAGTACTTCTCATCCTCATATATCTTGTAGCAAGGGATCTCTCCTGCCACTACTTTACAAAAAATACAGTCTGACATATAGGTAGATATTAGCATATTGGTGTTGCGATTTTACGCAGCGTAAGTACGAGCAATCAAGTAAAAAACTAACCAAGTGAGTACCACGACAGCGCTCTACGAACGACTTAGTTTTTACCTGACACGAGATTCTCGCCAGTAAAATACCATAAACCAAGATGACAACCAGGTATAATACCAAGTTATGCAAGAACCAACCATACTCAGCATCGAAACCAGTCTCGACGACACTTGTGCCGCCGTCACCCGAGGTCTCCACGTAATTAGTAACGTTGTCTCCACCCAGACCAGCTACCACGCCGACTGGGGTGGCACTGTGCCAGATATCGCCAAGCGGCTTCACCAAGAATGGCTACCAAAAGTAGTTGACCTCGCCCTACGCAAGGCTGGTATTAAGGATTTACGACAATTAGATGCTATAGCCGTGACCCGTGGCCCCGGTCTCGCCCCTTCTCTCGAACAGGGTATTGCCTATGCCAAAGTACTAGCTAACAAACACAACCTACCTCTAATCGCCGTCAACCACATGGAGGGACACCTGCTAAGTGCTTTTGCACAAACCAAAAATGGTACTCGTGGCCTAGTCTCCCCTCTCTACCCAGCGATAGGCTTCCTGATCTCCGGTGGTCACACCGAGCTAGTGCTCATGAAGGGTATTGGCGATTATGAGCTCCTAGGCGCCACTCTCGATGATGCAGCAGGCGAAGCATATGACAAAGTAGCGCGGTTGCTCATGCTCGGCTACCCAGGTGGCCCTATCCTTGCCGAGATGGCCAAAGCAGGAACACCGAGAGTCCGCCTCCCCGAACCCATGACTACACGGCCAGACCTTAACTTTAGTTTTTCTGGTTTAAAAACTGCTGCACGCCAGTATCTAGAACGAGAAAAGCCAGAATTAACAAAAGAATTTATCCAGGACTTTGCCGCTAGCTTTCAATCGGCGGTATTCAAACACTTAATGAAGCGGCTCCGCCGTGCAATCGATTTATATTCCCCACAGATGCTCCTCTTGGGTGGTGGCGTCGTTAGTAACACAGAGCTACGTGAGTCTACGCGCAACCTAGCCAAAGAATATGGTCTAAGAGTGCACTATCCCTACACCAAAAAAATGATCACTGACAACGCTGCCATGATCGGTGTCGCTGCTTACCATCAATATCTTAGAAATGATTTTATAGAGCCCACCTCGCTAGATCGACTCCCCAATCTTAATTTTGCAAAAGCTTCCACACTACCCGAGTAGGCAGCGTCAAACACTTAATCCTCCCTGGGTTTACTTCAAATCCAATCGCTTCTTTAATTAACTGATCCTCACTCATCCCACGCAACTTCTTCAAATTCCGACCTTGTAGGTACTCAGACAGTTTGCTCGCTGCTGCCGTCGTAATCGCACACCCTATCCCCTTCCATTTAACCTCTACGACTATGCCATCCTCAACTCTAAGCTGAAACTGCACCATATCCCCACATGAGGCATTACTATCTCTACCTTCAATAATCTCTTTATCCTGAGTATCATCGAAGGACCCTTGATTACGAGGGTGCTCGTAATGATCCATCACGTCTTCGCGGTATATATCCATTTTTATTTACCAAATACTTTTTGTACTTTAGCTAAGGCAGTAACTAGCGCATCGATATCTTCGTTCGTAGTATAGACGTTAAAGCTAGCTCGAACCGATGCGGCGATACCTAGAGCTTTGTGTAAAACCATAGTACAGTGGTGCCCTGACCTAACTGCTACCCCCTCCGAATCTAGGATTGTAGCCACATCGTGAGCATGGACGCCTGGGTAGAGAAAACTAACGCTCCCACTGCGCAGATTGCTGTCACGACTCCCGAGTATCCTAATCCCCTCTATACTCTCAATCCGCTCTATTGCATAAGAAACGAGTAGGCGGTCATGTTCCCTTACCTGCTCCATGCCGAGAGTATTTAGATATTTAATCGCTGCCATTAGTCCAGCGGCGCCTGCTACATTTGGTGTTCCTGCCTCAAACTTGTCAGGCAGATCTGCCCAGGTAGAGTGATCAGGATAGACTTCGCTTATCATCCCTCCCCCACATAAAAATGGTGACATGGCAGAAAGGAGTTCGTGACGACCCCACAATACCCCGATCCCCATAGGACCTAGCATTTTATGACCCGAAAACGCATAAAAATCGCAGCCTATTTCGCTTACGTCTACCTTCATGTGCGGCATTGCCTGCGCACCGTCAACTAGTACTAAGGCACCCACCTTATGTGCGGCCTTTGTCATCTCAAGAACGGGATTAATTGTCCCTAGCGCGTTAGACACGTGCACTATCACTACTAATTTGGGTTTTAGTTTGAGCTTTTGTTTATAGTCTTCTTGGTCCAATATCCCTGCTTCTGTGATCTTAATGAGCTCTACCCTCGCTCCCGTCCTCTTTGCTACCTGCTGCCATGGTACCAAGTTAGAATGGTGCTCCATCTCCGTAGATAGTATGACATCACCCTCTTTGAGGTTATCTAATCCCCACCCATAGGCAACTAAGTTTATCGCTTCGGTCGTATTACGAACAAAAATGGTCTCTCTGGGTGTGCCACCGATAAAATCAGCAACGGCTGCTCTCGCTTCTGCCAGGAGCGAGGTCGCCTCGTCCCCTAGAGTATGCGCTCCACGATGCACATTGGCATTGTGCTGTTCGTAGTAATCGCGTTCTGCCTCTAGTACCATTGTGGGTTTTTGCGAGGTTGCACCAGAGTCTAGATACACCAAACTCTTACCATTAACCATTCTCGACAATATCGGGAAATCTTTTTTTACAACTTTTGGATCAAACATGCAGCCAATTATACGCCTAACCAACCCTCTATGATCTGCTTTTGTGCATCATTTTTACTTAGTCCTCGACTTTGCAAATACAAGAGCTGCTCTGGGTCAATCTTCCCTACACTCGCCGCATGACTGGCACGGACATTATTAGCTTCTATTTCTAGCTCAGGCTCAACTGTTGCGCGTGATTTTGATCCGAGCGTTAACACTCTAAGCTCCAAAAAGTCATCAGTTTCTTGGGCCTCTTTGGCGATCCGTATTATCCCGTTAAGCGAGACAGTCGACTCCTCTCCACACACCGCTCTCACTGTTACTCTACCTCTTGTCTTTGCCATACTATGCTCGGTAATTACAGTTAAATTGTATTCACCAGGCAGTCTTGCATCAACTATTCCCGTCCACTCCAGCTCTATCCCCTGCTCATCAAATGGGATTACTACTTCCCACTTACCTGGCTGGTCATATCTCTTGAGAATTTTTTTCATATCAATCTCTCGCAACATGAAGAGTGGAGATGTATTTCACAGTCAAAAAATTTATCGCAGTCCCGCCCGCGGCGGGACGAGATCGAGGTAGCTGAGTCACCAGACTCAGGTAGACCGCTTTTTTGCGTGAAGTACATCGAACTCAAATTAGCGAGTAAACTCATATTATCCAACGCTCCCCTCCATCTGCATCTTCACTAGCCGATTAAGTTCTACCGCATATTCAAGAGGTAGCTCCGACACAATGGGTTCCAAAAATCCTCTAATAATCATCGTCTGTGCTTCAGCTTCACTCAGCCCTCTGCCCATCAAATACATTAGCTGTTCTGCCCCCACCCGCGAAACAAACGCCTCATGCTCAAGTGTTGCATCCCCCGTCATCACTTGATTATTGGGATAAGTATCGGACCTGGATTGCTCATCCATAATCAGCGCATCACATATCACTTTACTCCGCGATCCGACAGCAGCAGGCGTTATCTTAACCTGCCCACGATAACTACTCCTCCCGCCATTTTGACTAATCGACTTAGACACTATTCGACTCGTTGTGTTGGGTGCTAGATGTATCATCTTAGCCCCTGCATCTAATTGCTGCCCGGATCCTGCAACTGCAATCGATAGCATCTCACCATGTGCCCGAGGGCCCGCCAATATACACGATGGATACTTCATCGTCACACAACTACCCAGATTACAGTCTACCCACTCCATCCGTGCATCAGTTGATACCATCGCCCGCTTGGTTACTAGGTTATAGACATTCTTATACCAGTTCTGGACGGTCGTATATCTAACCAAGGCTGTTGGCTCAACTACTACCTCAACAACAGCAGCATGCAAGCTAGCGCTAGAATATGCAGGTGCCGAGCAACCCTCTACATAATGCACACTAGAGTTCTCTTCAGCCACTATTAGCGTCCGCTCAAACTGTCCCGCGTTCTCAGCGTTAATTCTAAAATAGGCTTGCAGTGGTAGATCCACCTTAACTCCTTCAGGAATGTAAACAAAACTACCTCCGCTCCAGACAGCCGTATTTAACGCAGCCAGCTTATTGTCGCCATAAGGCACAACCTTGCCAAAGTGCGCTTTTACTATCTCTGGATATTGTTTTAACCCCTCGTCCATTGACAAAAATATCACTCCTTTTTTGGAGAGTGTAGTTTTGAGCGAATGATAAATCATCTCACTATCATATTGGCCGCCCACACCCGCGAGGTATTCTCGCTCAGCTGCCGGGACCCCTATCTCGTCAAATACTCGCCTAACCGCGTCGGGCACCTGGTCCCAGCTCTTATATGGTCTATCCACACTCTTTAGGTAATAATGAATCTCTTCCCACTTAATCTTACTTAGATCCGCTCCCCACGTGGGGATTGGCATTTTTTCAAATTGCTCAAGAGCCGCAAGGCGTATGTCGAGCATCCACGCAGGCTCATCTTTTCTTTTGGATATTTCTTGCACGATATCTCTCGACAATCCCCGAGGAGCTATGTATTGATACTTATCTGTATTACTTTTAAACCCTAGGTTGTAGTTGTCCATTCGCCATCTCCATAACCACATCGGGTTTTAACTCACTGATTAACTGTTCGTAGTGTGATATCACAATCAACCCGGCGCCACTATCTCTTAGCTCTCTAACAACTTTTACGATAAGCGCTCGCCCGTCCTGATCTAAGCCAGAATCAATCTCATCGAGTACAACAAGCTTGGGTTTAAGTAGCAATAGCTGTAGTAGTTCTAGCCTCTTTTTCTCTCCCCCACTAAACCCATCGTTTACAAAACGAGCAACATGTTCAGTGGTCAATCCGACCGATACTGCCAGTTCTTCGAGTAACTTTTTAAACTCGACCAACTTCTTGATCGTGTGGCCATTTGCTTCGTACGCAGCTTTACACAAAGAAAAAACTGTAACTCCGGGGATCGATATAGGGTTCTGCCAGGCGACATATAGCCCGAGCCTCGCTCGCTCATCAACCGTCAAACCTTGTAGCTCTTGCCTGTCAATCAAAACTCTGCCACGATCTATCTGGTAATCAGGGTTACCCATTAACACTTGTGCCAAGCTGCTCTTGCCACCTCCATTAGCTCCCACTATCGCAAGAAGCGATCCTGACTTAAGCCGAAAAGAGATATTCTTTAAAACGCTTTTTCCGCCAATACTTCCCGTGAGGTCAGAGACCTCGAGTAGCTCACTCATACTCAACCTAGGTCGCTCAGCTTGTATTCCGAGAGTACGGACCCTAGATGCTCAGTTAGCTTGATCATGACATTGCGGTGAGGACACTTACCCTCGAGCGGACATTTCTTAGCTCCATGCACTAGACATGATGCTGTAGCTACCTGCCCCTCTATCGCTTCGACCACATGCTTGAGAGTAATCTTTTGTGGGTCTTGTGTCAGGCTGTAACCACCACCCCTGCCCTCTTTGGCAACGACTAGTTTTGCTTTTATCAAATCACGCGCAATCTTAACCAAAAATGATCTGGGTAATCCGTAGTCCTGCATGCTCGCAACTGATACTAGTTTGCCTTCGCCCGCTTTAGCTAATAAGGCCACCATCATTAGCCCGTATTCTGTTTTTTTCCGAAATCTAAACGAAGACATAAAAGATCCTCCAACTACCAATAAACTATACCTATCATAATCCAAGTTAATTAAAAATCAAGAACTTTAACTTAAAAAAGTGTAGTCTGCACTGTTTTTTCTTCTTGCCCACTCTTATCAAAGTTGACTGGCACTTCAATTATGTTGTTCCATTTATTCTTAAATCTCAACACTTTATTAGCGACCCCATACTCATAAATATCTTTTGTCACTTTGACATCCTGCATACAATACTTCTCTAGCGATTCCCAATCTCCATCATGATAGTAACGTATTGCATCGAGTCCGTGCCCATTCTTTTGCTCACCTAGTGTCTCTTTGGCAACTGCATCTAAGGACACTCTGTGTCCCAAATGTTTCTCCATTTCGACCATAATGTCGAGACTCGGGAACTGTTTAAATGATCCTGTGTAATACGGTTTTAGCGTCTCGTAATCAAAACTAATAATGTTAAAACCAACTACCAAATCCGCAGTTTCTAGCTTTCGCCAAAATGGTGAAAAATTGCCTTCGCGGTAGCCCACATATTCCTCTATACTCTCATCTCGCCAATAAGTCCCAATGATGCTCACTCCGAGTTTTTCGGGATGATATCCACCCACCTCATCAAATGCTTTTTTTGTCTCTACATCAAAAACTAATAGCTTCATACGCTATGATTCTAACACTGATAGACCTGGCAAGTTCCCTTTTTCTAGCAGTTTTAGCATCGACCCACCCCCAGTCGAGACATGATCTATTCGACTAATCTGTTCCTCGTGGCTAACCGCAGAGAGCGTATCACCACCACCGACTAGTGTATATGCACACTCATTCCTCGCAATTGCATTAAATATCGCTTCTGTCCCTGCTCTGTACTCCGCATCCTCTACCCTACCCATCGGCCCGTTCCACACAATAGTTTTGGCTTTATCTATTTCTGCTTCAAAAATCTTTCTAGTCGCATCGCCTATATCTAGGATATCCGAACCTTCTAATGGTAATAATACTTTTGCTTTACCGCTTAACTTTATCCTTTCACCTTGCAGCTCATTAGCTAGCTTGCCGCCGACCAGTATGGTATCTGCCCTCTCTGCGAGTAGTTTTAATAAAGGTAACTTGTCCTCTACTTTGGCCCCACCCATCACTACCACAAGTGGGTGTTCAGGGTTCTCCCTAACTTTCAGTACCGCTTCTACCTCATCTTCTAGCCACAGTCCTGCATAACTAGGTAAATGTTTGGTGATCCCAACAATACTTGCGCTCTCTCGATGACACTCCCCAAATGCTTCGTTCACATAGATCTCTCCGAGACTCGCTAACTCCAGTGAAAAGTCTACATCGTTGCTATCCTCCCCCTCCCACAACCTCACATTCTCTAGCATCTTGATACGCGAATTGCTGTCAGCGCTGCATTCATATATGGTCTTATAAAGAGCAATATTCTCCGAGAGTAGTTGTTCTGCGTATTTAGCAACCGGCTCTATACTCCGCATCTCCTCTGCCTTACCTAGGTGTGACAACAAAGTTATTTGCTTTGCCCCATTACTCATTAACCATTTTATCGTTGGCAGTGTCCTAACGATGCGCGTATCATCAATTATTTGGAGAGCTCGCCCAGTCGTCACATTCCAATCAACCCGTACAACTATGCGTCGGCCTGACACATTAGCTTTGGTGATACTTTTTAGATTCATGTGAGTTCTACCTTAATACCATCTCTCTCAACTATCGCCAAGAGTTCGTCCATACGAGTCGATGCAATCTCGCTAAAGTAACGCTCTCGCGCCTCCCCCTCATACTGCCCAAACTCTTGCCATAGCGCTCTTCCTACCGCAAACCCGGACGCTCCACTCTGACATGCAGTCTCTAATGCTAATTTGTACTGCGAATACTCCATCCCAGCTGACAGTAGCACCCACGGTGCTTTGATCAGGCGAGTTATCTCCTCGCATGCTCGTCTAGTCCCAGGATACTCAGATTTATAGATGTCGACTGGGATGTCAGCCAGGTCTTTAACAATCCTTATCACCTCGTCTTCGCGACTGCCCTCAACAAGATAGCTTAGTGGCTCCAGCAAAAACACCATGCCCTCACGCTCACACTCCTGTGAGAGTTTTAGTGCGATTTCTTTTTGTTTTTTTGCTAGCTCCAAGTTATCAGGGTCATAGTACAAAAGTAGTTTGACCGAACAAGCACCCATTTCTTTGGCTTGCTTCACACTCCAGTTTTCTAGGATTTCGGTCACCCTCGCTTCTTTCCCTCCCTTATATCCTGTCTTCTCCATCGACATCATCCAACCAGGTTTGAGTGATGTATCAATCAGCTTCTTCCCATAAATTGGATCAACCAACAGTCCTGATACCCTATCTTTATACAAGGCGATCATCCTCTTCTTCCACTCTAGTATCTCTGCGTCACTAGTGATTTCTGGGTTTTCAGGGTGCAGGTTCTCTTTGAGTGATCCCCTATGGTCTAGCGCCGCAATCGCGATTTTGTCATTCGGAAGTAGCAGTTGTTGTAACCGAGTAGTTTTACTCATCGCTTGGCTCTCGCACTCATTATCTTAGGGACAAGCCACATCAAAAATCCCGTGACCATCATAACGGCGAGCGTGAGTGCAAAGGGGTTACTAGCTTTATTATGAACAAACCTGACAGTGGGCTCATCAAACGGTATCAAGAAAAACTCTCCCTCCATTAATTTGTGGATCATGACTCCACTTAGCGCTAGTGGTACGCCAAAAACTATCGAGAACCACATCGCGAGTCGATGAATTTTTTTACTCCAAAAATATATCAGTTGCCAGCTCATATCTACAGTATAATCCCACTGTATGCAAAGTAACAACAACTCAAGGTTAACAACAATATTCCTCATAGTATTTATCGATCTACTAGGGTTTGGACTAATCCTCCCCTTACTCCCCTATATAGCAGAAAACTATAACGCCAATCCTCTGGTAATTGGACTACTGTCAGCTAGCTATTCTCTATTTCAGTTCTTAGCAGGACCGATACTAGGGAGATTGTCTGATCGCTATGGGCGCAAAAAAATCTTAATCATTTCTCAAATCGGGTCAGTCATAGGGTACTTACTCTTAGCTACCGCCAACTCTCTGCCTCTACTATTTTTATCTCGCATCATTGATGGTATTACAGGCGGGAACATTAGTATCGCGCAGGCCTACATGGCCGACATTACCGATAAAAAAACTCGAGCTAAGGGAATGGGACTACTAGGTGCTGCCTTTGGATTAGGGTTCATGCTCGGACCTGCCACAGGAGGCTACCTCTCAAGATTTGGATTTGCTATCCCTGCACTAGTTGCAGCCATAATCGGCACAATAACTACGCTCATGACTGTTTTCTTTCTCAAAGAAACCGTTAACCTCAAAGTCTCTACTCGCTCGCCAAACACCAAACTCACTTGGGACAAATTTCGCCTACTACTCAGTAAGCAGCCTATTGGCCTTTTAATCGTTGTCTCTTTCTTAATCTCACTAGGGTTTGCTGGGATGCAGGGTACCTACGCAATCTGGGCACAAGACTCCTTTAACTGGGGGCCGTCACAAGTTGGCTCAATTTTTGCCTATATAGGCATCCTCTCAATTATTGCTCAAACCCAGTTACTCCCGCGACTTATCTCATATTTTGGTGAAAAGAAACTCTTAATCATCTCTCTCCCCACCCTCGCGTTGGGATTTTTACTTCTATCACTAACTCGCTCTCTCCCACTACATCTTTTTGCAAACTTTTTTATAGTACTCGGCAATAGTCTCGCCAACCCCACTCTAAATGCCCTAGCAACAGAAAACATCGAGCCAAGCGAGTACGGTGAGACTCTCGGAGTTTTGCAATCAGCCAGTTCTCTAGGACGGATCATTGGACCAGCTCTAGCAGGTGAACTATATTTTGTAATCGGCAAAAATTCACCTTTTCAACTATCCGCACTCATCCTTATCCTCACCTCTATATACCTAAGTCGTCGCTTAGGGGCGCTCCGCAACAACTAGGCTCTCCCTCTATTCCGTTTCTGCAGCCCACGCTTCAGTTTTGCTATTACACTGTCTACGGCACTCAGTAAATCTGTTTCCTGTGATTCGGCGATCACATCTTTGCCTGGGATTTTTAGGTCTACCTTAACTTTGTAACCCCAGCGCTCTCCGCGAGATAGCTTAACTACTCCGGCTCGTAAGTCAGATGAAACGTGCTTTAAATACTTATCTAACAGGGCAATCTTGCGGGCAATTTTAATTTTAATATCTCCTACACTCTCTACACGATCAAACAAAAAAGATAATCTCATTCAACAATCCTCCATTACAGGCTATTCACTATATGTAACCTTAATTTTTTTACCTCCTTTCTTAGTAATTTCCTTCTCATACTTTTCGTGAATATCATGAAATTCAGCCAACAAGTGATCTAGTTCTTTCTCTGACAACTCTTCTGCTGAAACTACACCGTTCCTGGCTTTACCCTCTGCTTTGATCAGTTCGTCTAGTTTAATATGTATAGCTTTTGCGTCTCTATTTTGAGTGTTCTGAATCAAAAAAACCATGAGAAATGTCGCAACAGTGGTACCTGTATTGATCACTAGCTGCCAGGAATCAGAATAATTAAACCAGGGACCGGTTATGGCCCACACAGCAACTAGCATCATCGACCAGACAAATGCACCCGCACTCCCCATCCATACAGCCACTTTAGTTGATATCCGCTGAAACAAGTTCTCCATCACTTCTAGTTATACCTTATGTGCGACTATTGTGCACAGACCCACTCCATACTTACTCTCGTCCATCCGCTTCTCTAATTTGTAGCCTTGGTCAATTAGATATTTTTCTATCTCACCTATTCGCTTACCATCGCGTGGATGGACCTCCATTATCAAGTTCTCGACCCTATCCCATATCCCATGTGTGATCACCTCGTACTCCATGCCCTCCATATCCATCTTTATCAGGTCAGCTCCCTCTTCTAGGATTTCGCCGATCCCGACTGCCTCTACTTCCATCTCTTTGGTATGCAGGACGCCGCGCCATCCCTTAGGGATTATTCCCACCCCACTGCGCCACTCATCTGGGTAGATTGGTGCTTGGAGTTTGATTCTGCCACTCTTAGGTGCAACCGCTGCGTTTATACACTCAACTCTACTTAGTAGGCCATTCTCTGTTATGTTTTTTAATAATATTTCAAAGTTCTGTGGATCTGGCTCATAAGCCAATATCTTGGCGCTAGGATAAATCTGGGCAAAGTAAAGAGTGGCGAGTCCGATGTGTGCTCCAATATCGACAACTCTTTCTGGCTCGTCCAGATCCTCTAGGTAATATGCGTGGTGACTCCAGACCTCTCTTTTGAGCTCGTTAAACTCTTCCGAGTTCTCGTACCACACCGTGTATTTACCTATTTTGGTTGTCTGCATGAAAGCCATTATCTCACGTGTTAAAATAAAAAGCCTGGAGGGGTCGCATAGTGGCCTAGTGCAGAGGTTTACTAAACCTCCGTGGGGAAACTCACCAAGGGTTCGAATCCCTTCCCTTCCGCAGTTCAATGCTATAATTTCAATCATTCAGAGAATATCAAAGGAGACGTCGCATAGTGGCCCATTGCGAGAGGTTGCTAACCTCTTGTGTCGCAAGACACGCGTGAGTTCAAATCTCACCGTCTCCGCAGATTATAAAACACCCAGAGTGGTTTACAAGCAAACTATGAAAAAACCAGGTAAATACAAATCAATACTTAAGAAAATTGGTATTTTACTGCTCGCCGCGTTTATAGGTTTAGTGGCGATTGTCATAGTCGTCCTTGCATTCCAAGATCAATATGCTGAACAAAAATTCTCAAAAGAAGCCTCCACTATTCCAGGAATAAAAACCAAAATCATCAGTGTTTTTGAAGGAGGAGTCTCTGCACAAATAGAAATTCCGGAGAAAGGTACCGTAGACGTACTATATGGAATACAAGGACTAGAATATGTTCTGAAGATTAGAGATTTTGACACAAGATTTATGTGTCCAGAAGATGCAACTGTCGGAGCTTTCTTGAATTTACGCAAAAAAAGCAACTTCAAAAAATGGTTCCCCTTCCAGGTAAACAATTTACAACAGTTAATCAATCATTATGATGATATCACTGCCATTCTTGAAACATTTCCTCACTCACCAGATCCCAATTACACAATCATTACTTCCTCTCGCCCATTTAGGAAAAATGACATGATTTGCAGTATTTATTTCAAAAAATAGGTTCCAACATCGGATATAGTTCTCCGCAGTTTATAAATCAACTATAAATACACCAGAGTAACTTATAACCTATTTATAAAAAACCTCTCTTGCCTACCCTGCTACAATATACACACTGCCATAAGGAGGAACAATATGACAAATACAGTAGATTGTAATCATCGCTATCCTATCGCTCAAGGAAGAGACTTTCGTCTCTCTATATTTTATCAACCAATTACCGACCACTCACAATACGATAACCCAGAAAAATTCCTATATGTAGACGGAGATTTTTGGACAATAGCAGCTCAAGCAGCTGTTAGTTTTGCGAAATATGAAACTGGTGTGAGTAAATCGTTTATAAAGAAAGTTAAAACATTTATCCCTAGACAACTCGGGTACCCAGATTTTAAACTCCAAGAATTCACCACGACTAACCTACCAATAGAACCCACAGCTTTTGTTGAAGTAGACATCTGGAATGCAATGCAAGCACTAGAAAAAAGCAAAATTCCTGATGCACTTTGGCTAATGATGGCGACAGAAATGATTACTCAAGCAGAAATAGACAAGAGAAGTAGCTCCCATGATATGTTTAACTATCACGCAATTCTCGATAGAGTATTACAATCTCGCTAAACTAATTTCATCATTAGAAAGATAGGTTATAACATCGTATATAGTACCCCGCAGTTTATAAATAAACTATAAAAAGTCCAGGGTAACTTATAAATCCAGTATGTTTCTCCTTATGGCAACAACTATTAAGAAAATCACCTACCCCACTCCCGAACTTTTCGATATCATCAAATTTTTTTATCTTGGTTTGCAGATGGGTGAACACGAATTCGAATCTAATCGAGATATCACGGAAGCACAGGCTGAGCTAATGTTTCAAGAATACGTAAAAACTAGTCAGGAAAATAGTAGTTATGAATACTATATTGCTTTTACAGAAGGGGTCCCATCTGGATTTATTGAGTTTAGTTCTGAAGACGAAATCGAAAACACCTACAAAAAATATCTCCGAATCAATTCTATTTATGTCGATAGTCGTTTTCGTAATCAAGGCATTGCTACAGAATTACTTAAAACTGCCGAAGCTCGAGCCAGAGAACTTGGATTTACTTACGTGGGGCTTGGAGTCCTTTATAGAAACAGTCCAGCCCTAAATCTTTACAAAAAATTTGGTTTTGACGAGTACGGGATTGAGCTCATGAAACCAGTAAAATAGGTTCCTACATTAGATATCGTGCAGCCAAACATGACTACTACTCCCTACCGCAAATCTATAAAAATCCTAGATATTAAGCCTATTTCAATTTACATCTACTTTATGGTTCCAGGTGGGGTCGAAAAGCCTCATTATCATGATGCGACTGAGATTGAGTATGTGTTTCGCGGAAATACCAAAACTCACAAACAAGGCAAGTTTTACTTTCGCAAAAGGGGTACGGTACACGAGGGTGTTAATGACTCAAACTCTGATCTAATATTTCTCAACATCATGATCCCAGCGGAATCAGAGGATAATACCCACTATCTATAACTAGCCCTTCTTCACAATTGCTTCAACATCCATCCACACGCCCGAGAGCCTGTCCTGTACGAGTCGGACTGTCTCATCTATTCCTTTATTAAAAATGTCTTTACCTACCAAATCGATCACGAACTCCAATATTTCTTCGGCTGCTATCACTCCAATCTCTTCATCTCGTTCCCGCTTATAAAACGCAATAATCGCCTCTACCGCCCCTCGCTTCTTTTCATCGCTTATTAGTAACAGATTGGATTTATCGTTCTTCATTAATATCCCTTCTTAGATTATTATATCCCTATGTCTCAACCCTACGCCGCTCCCCACATCAGCAAAATCTACGAGGCTCTAACCGCCATTGCCGACAAACGTTATGAACTAGTGAGTGATACTGAGCTAAAACTATTTAGCTCTAGCCGCGGCAAGTTCTACACAGTCAAATACGATCCCCATACCATGCAGATCATGAGCAATGATAACACTGCCTACTATACTCACAGCATCAGCTATCCTATGCTTACCCTCCTCATGCTACGAGGTGATCTCCCATACGACCATTCACTCCTCTCTCCACTAAGTAATATAGTCTGGAAAGATATCATGACCAAACACAAAAATGACTACGATGCAGGGATTAAAGAAGTTGTAACGAGCCTTGAGTCGCAAGGAATAAATATCGATGACCTAAGTTCAAAAATCGAGCTCATTTATAACCAAGCCTGCTCGCTAACTCTCTCACCTCTAGGTCCTCGCCAGCTCCCACCCAGAGCATACTAATCTGCTATAGTATATTTAATGTTCATCAAGTTATTGCTCCAATCCCTCGTTGCATTCCTCGCTATCGACAGTATCTGGATCACCCAGGTCGCCTCGCCTTGGATGAAAAAGGTCGTCCCCCACCTTATGACCGCTACACCCAATCTACTCGCTGCCGGCTTATTTTATATAATTTATCTCTCTACTCTCCTCTACCTCATCCTCATGCCAGCCCTAGCAAACAAACTACCTCTCAACACCCTCCTCACCCAGTCCTTCCTCTTTGGGTTTGCCGCATATGCTACCTACGACCTAACCAATCTCGCAGTTATGCGCGGCTATACCTGGAGTCTCGCTCTCGCCGACATGTTCTGGGGTGGCATCCTAACCATGCTCACAGTCCTAATTGTCTATAAACTTAACGTTTAAAGAAAGGCATTCATGAAAAAAGCACTCCCCTTAGTACTAGTCGCTATCCTCTTAGCCTTTGGTGGCTATTTTTATATGAACAATAAAAAAACAGACGCTCCCCAATCTGCTGTAGAGCAAGTCAAAGAGGCCACTCAGTGGGCAGCAGCTATCGCCTCAGGCAACCCCACTCTCTGCACCATGACCAAAGGTGAAGAAAAAACAGAGTACCTGATCAAAGGTAAAAAGATGAAAGCAACCATGCTTACCCAGGTCGAGTCCACCAAAATGACTTCGTTTATGCTCAACGACGAAAAGTATCTCTACATGTGGGAAGACGGAAAAGAAGTAGGCACCAAAATGGCAATCCCTACCGAAGAGGAAGCCAAAAAAATGGCCGAATCCGCCAAAGAATACAGTAAAAACACTCCAGAAACTCCCGACTTTAACTCCGAATCTGGCTTTGACACCCTAAAAGAAGACGGCTACACCATAAACTGCGACAAGTCAGCTGCCTCCGACTCCGATTTCGTCCCACCTCAATCAGTCAAATTCACCGATCTCTCTGAGATGACCAAGGCCATCCCCTCACCCAACGCTAGTGGTGAATACGATATGAAAGCTCTAGAAGAAATGGCCAAAAAATATGGCGCTACCATGCCAAGCGAAGAATAAATTACTCTAGCTAGCAAGCGATATCGGTATTACCCTTTCCCATCCCGCACGCTTGAGTACTCTCATACACTCCTGCATCGTCGCCCCGCTCGTCCAAACATCGTCAATCAAAACAATGGTTTTTTGATTTGTAATGATTTGTGATTTAACTTCAAATGCCCCACTAATATTAGCTAGACGAGCTTGTTTATCTAGTCCGTACATCGGCTTAGTCTCTCTACTCCTGTTTAGTAGCTCACGATACTCCACACTCCATAGACTAGCCACTTCTCGGGCTATTAACTCAGCTTGGTTATAACCCCTGACTCTCTTCTTTCCCTCCCACATGGGCACACTAGTCACTATAACCAAGCCCAGTGGCCTCATGGGCGCCCACAACTCAACTAGTTCATGCACCAGGTCGTAGCTCCCACGGTACTTAACCTGCTTTATTGTCTTTCGCACTATTCCAGTGTATTTTAGGCTCTCGCCCCTCCTCTGGATCCCTCTCTGACAGGTCAGGCAAATATACCTACCACTCTCCCCACATCCCAGGCATTTTTTCGGATATATCCAGTCTAATATTGCCATACTATGCTATAATACAGCCTATTGGGGACGTCTTGCTTTGACGAGGCGACAGTTCTTTAACATCTGCATACCGACTTTGACGAGAGAAGTCGTAAAACAGCGTCAAAAAATATCTGTCACTAAAACTGCACAGACAGCATATAGTAAATTTGTTTCTCTCTTAGAGAGTGCAGATCGCGCTATTGCTTCCTTGTTTGGTAACTACACCCTCGCGGGTAATAGAGCTTAACCAGGACATTTACACCCGAGTCGCTCATGGCAATGGTGTAGGTGGAAACAAACATGAGCCATAACCCCGCCCTAGTCAGGCGTGGCCATATAAACGACTACCCTCAAAACTATCTTGGTCTGATAAATACCTAATAGTTGAGAGGTTAAAAAATAAATTTATCTATGTATGTAGATGGTGTTAAAAACTCGCTCCGGACGAGGGCTCACTGCCCTCCGTCTCCACACTTCGCTCCTACGGAGCTACGCAGTGGCACGGCCACACACAAAACTAATTCATGGAACATGATTCTATATGTCAGGCGAAGTGTGTCCCTAGCGAAGCTTTATGCGGAGTGGGGCTATAATTACACTAATGTTCTACACCTACATTCTTCAACTCTCAGATAATACTTATTACACAGGATTCTCGTCTGATCTAAAGACTAGAATCAATGATCATATGTTAGGTAATGTTCCCCAAACTCGCAAGTTGCGTCCGATCAAGCTCATATATTACTCTTCGTTCGTATCTAAAATACTAGCTTTAAATTTTGAAAAATATCTTAAAACCCACTCTGGATTTGCGTTTCGTAACAAACGCTTGGTTTAGTTTTTTAGCGCCTTTGCCATCTCTCGCTCTACGTCCCTCTTCTTAATGTCCGCTCTCTTTTCCCACTCCTTTTTACCCTTACCAAGCCCTATCTCGCACTTGGCCCACCTGCCCTTAAAAAATAATCGCATCGGGACCAATGTCAGGTTTTTTCCCTCTATTTTTTGCACTATTTTGCCGATCTCGTGGGCTTTTAAAAGTAGTTTGCGAGACCGCTTGGCATCGTACGTCTGTCCCGAGTAGTGTCCATACATGGGGATATCAGCCCCAACCAAGAATAGTTCGCCACCAATTAGTTTGACGTATGCTTCGCGCACGCTACCTCGCTCCCCACGCAAGCTCTTAACCTCCGCGCCCGTCAAAACCACCCCTGCCACCCACGTGTCAGTAATGTCGTAGTCTCTTCTGGCCAATTTATTTACAATCATATTTATATTCTACCTCATGCTAATCTGGGATCAATTTAGGCGACATACGAGCATCTGATAAAGAAAAATCGACGAAGCGCGCTAGCAATTGAGGAGATTTTTCCTGACTGACGCGCAATCCGGAGCAATAAATTGCATTCCAGATTAAATATCCCTACAGTCCCCACTCTTTCACCACATTATCCACGAGCACATACCCCTTCCCCCCATACACCATAATGTCACTAGCTCGCCCAAAGTCCTCAGACACATACTGCTCTAAGTATTGACCACTTATATCAAGTGCCACCACCCTCTTTGCTCCACGCTCTAGCACATACACTTTTTCATCAACTATGGACACGGCAATAGGGTCCAAAAATCCACCCGTGTCACTGTTGCTGGGGAATCCTGTCATGGCAAATTTAGCTGGCGCACCACGAGAGTATTTCTCCAGCTTTCCACTACTAGTTAGTAGCCAAATATCGCCATCTACCACCCAGTCCACGACTTTTGATAGGTCTAGTATTATGCCCGCCCCAAACCAGCGTTTGCGTTCACCATATCCTGCATCTGTCGCCGCATACTTCCAGATCTCTCCCTGTCCTCTGTCTAACAAATAAATATTGTTCCCGAATGTTGCGATCTGGCTTATTTCACCCCATTCTTCATCAGTTGGAATCACTATTTTTTGCTCATCTTTACTCCCACTCCACACCCCACCGCTCGCCAGACCCACGTATTTACTATCGATAACGCTAAATGGTCTAATAAATCGCTCATTCTCAACACTAAAACTCACTTTGGAGAGATCCTTGGTCGATACACCTACAATACTTCGACTACTATCGTCCCAAAAATACATCGATCCGAGAGTATCATTTACCAAGGTATCTGCTTTTAGTCCGTCAGCGAGTATGGATAGCTCAAGTGTAGGCTCTAGTGCTATACCCCTTACCCTGAGTATCTCCTGTTCTTTGCTCTTAATGATCGACAGTGCTGCAACCGCTTCCTTTTGGTAATTTGCTTTTGGCTCAGTCCCTAAATAAATCTCCAAGAGCTCTATACTCTGTGAAAGTAGGATCTTGGCTCGCTCTGGGTTGCTCTGCGCCACACTCTCTGCTTCGGTAATCATCGCAGTTGATCGAGTGATCGTCTCTTCATACTCGCTCTTAGCTTTTTTCTCGATCCTAACCATGGCTCCGGTGATGATTAAGACGATTAAACCAATACTTACGATAGAGCCAACAATCAAATTAAATCGTCTAGGCTCCTCCCTCATTCGCCGCACCACTATTTCGGGAAATTTTTCTTTTACACTATTAGTTTCTGTTGGTACAACTACCTCCGAACTAGAGAAGCCTAGAAGAGACAGAGCAATCTCGGCTTGACCAGTTTTTTGATGAATCAAGGGGGCTAATGTCTCAACAAAGTTATCGAGCCCAGTACTAATAGATTCTTTAACACCATCAGATTGACTTACCTCCATCCCCCACTTAGTCCCGAGGATTAGGATGTCGTTATTGAGCATCTTGCCTGTCAATCCTTGGCTCCAGTTCTCGCCTGTTGTAAGAGTTACAAACTGCTCATTACGATATAGCTGAGCGCTGACCTCACCACTCCCAAAGATCCACACATTCTCCTCGTACAAACACGCGATGATCATCGACCGCTCGACCGATGGGGACACCTCCGATAGCTCAGAGTCCACAAAGTCCCGCCATTCTAGCGGTGTGTGGGTAACCTCACCATATTCATGAAATTTTTCAAATATTGCCCCACCAATCGAGGACAGTTCAACTACTCCCTCTTCACCTTGTATTTTGAGCATCAAAACCAACGAGATCGATTGTTCAGAATTACTCAAACTTTGCGCTTGTGACCAACAGGTTCTTGTGGGGCTACCTACCAAACTATGGGCATTTATAGTTGTCATTGTTATTCAAGTTTTACACCGACGGAAGCCATGAGAGTATCCACACTACTACAGCAAACCCAAAGTGCAGCGCTCCCAAGCCACGAATAATATAGTCATCTTGCATCTGTACAGCTTTTGTCATTGCGGTGATTTGTCTCATCATTAGAAATGCAAAAACTACATAAACTGTAAGCAGTGTAACCAACAAAAACTTAACCAACATCATCAAGTTAAGGTTGTCCATAAATAATATTGGATCCATACTATTTAACCCTCCCCTCAATCTTTTCCTGCTCCTCATGATCAATCATCTGGTTCAAAATTTTCCCTACCCGGTCAGGGTGAGGGATCGCAATAAACTCAAACTCTGGCACCTCAGCAGAAGTCTGGATAAAAACACTCCCATACCCAAACAAGGTTTGAAAAGATCCAGATGATAGAACGTTTATATCCTGGATCTCATCAATCTTGGCAGTCGAGACTTTTCTAAAAAAGATGTTCTTAAAATCAACGTCTACTATCCGCTCGTCAGTAACGATATAAATATTAAAAAACCAACCCATCAACTTGGCTAGAGTATAGCCTGATACAAACAAATACCAGCCGAGTGATACTACAAACTGGAAGCTAGTTGAAAGTGCTGCATAGGGCGGGAAAAAGGCAAAAACTGAAGGTAGGGTCAACATAAACGCAGAGAGGACAATCCACGGAGTGTTTACTAAAAAGTGTTGTCTCATAAAGAGCACTATTGCCTCTTCGTCTTCTTGGGTCTGAAAACAGATGTGTGTAGGAAACGATGCAAACGAAGTAAACAATGAGTCACCACCACCAGCGCCAATAATCTTCTTTAGCTGTGTAACAGATTTGCGTTCTGGGTGCTTGTCCATAATTTTTGATCCTTCAGGCTTTGGTGCTACGTACACATCTGGCATATGTATATCGTATCACAAAGAACTCGTCTTGATTAAAAGGTATAGCGTAAGATGATTTTCAACCCGGAGCGTCTCCTCTGGTGCGTTAGCAGCCAGATAGCTGTGAGGATTGCAAAATCTCTTACGCTATACAAGCGTCTACTTTTTCTCAATATTAAACAGGTTTGACTTTATCGATATTCGACCAGGTGCTCGCAAATTAAAGGCCTTCTTAAAGTCTGCTGCCGCGATAGTAGTGCTGCCTTTGTTGGTCTGAAAAGTAATGTTCGCGGTTACACCATTATTGCCGTAGCTCACGCTAACTCCACTGACACTACTATACCCACCTATGTCTCTGAGTTCCGCTCGGTTATACGGGCTACCTCCCCAACAAGATGACTCTGGGGTCACTCGCCCCGCATCCCCTCCTCCATTAAATAAAACTACCCAAGAGTTTAAGATGTCGGCCATTTCTTCGGAGTTGAGCCATGGATGTGATCTATCGCACGAATCACCTGATCTTGTTTTATACCAAGCTTTGTAGAACCAGGGTGAGCCAGCCACTTTTTCATATGCTTGGCCAGTCCAGCCAGCTTGTCCTGATGGCGTATCCCAAAATCCTGGAGTTGAGTGCCCGTTAGCTGAGTAGCTGAGTTGGTATCCTCCTGATGTAGATGCATACCAAGTCGAAAAAGGACTGCCGTTTGCATATACCACCTTACCTCTAGTCGCATTTACGGCTTCTTCCCACCTCCCACCTTTCGGACTCGGTTTAAATACCTGACATGCCTCAGTAGCACATATAGTCCCACCGCGTGCTAGTGCGTAGCTGCGTGCAGCTATCGCCTGCGCTTTAAGTGCCTCCATCCCACCCTCATCTCCCCATGAACCCGGCATCTCATAGATTCTTTTTACATATTCTTCCAAACTAAAGCTCCCATATCCCTCGACCACTATCTGCGCGTCTGGGTTATGGTCTCTAATCTCGATACCGTTGCCATAATAAGCTTTCAATATAGTCTCGTAACTCTGTCCTTGTTTGGCCCGGCCATATGCCCCGTATTGACTCATGCCTTTAAAGTGCGGCGCTCCAAATGAAAATGCGGCAAACGCTGGTGAAAATCCTGGGTTGTAGTCTGGTCTTGATGCTTTGTCATCTGCGAGAGGCACGTCTCCAACCGTAGTCTGAAATGTCCCCGATTTCTCCGAAAGGATTGATTGTTGTTTGGCTGTCAAAGTCGCTATTTTGCCAGAGAGCTCTTGTTGCCACTTCTTAGCACCCGCGATTTCTTTCTCAAAAAATGCTTTTTGACCATCAACCTTCTTTTGTAAGGAAGCTAATCTGACTTTGTCAGATTCAAGCTTTGTCTTATCATCCTCTAGAGCAATAATCTCTTTGGTAATCGAGACAATCATCTCTTTATCTTCATCCGCTGTCGCCTCAGCATACGTAAGTTCGCGTGTTAGCTCGCCCGCACTTTGTGAGGATAGTAGTGTCAGTAGAGGGGAATAAAACCTGGATTTTTTGTAGTAGTCCCTAACCTTTGCTCCCAATACTACATATTGGGTCTTAATTTTTACTTCCCTCTCATCAATATCTAGACTTAAATCCTTGATTTTACTCTCGTAGTCTTTGATCTGACTCTGGATAGTCCCAATCTGCTTAAGCAGCTTGGAGACCTCGGCTTCGAGTGGAGTGGTTGCTGCTTGTGATAGCTGGAGCTGATTAGAAAGGTCCGCTAGCTGCTTCTCTATCTCCTCCAGAGTCTCAGCGTGCGCTGTCTGGTGTGATACAATTGTCAGGATAAGAAGCAGTACAATTACTATGCTATGAAAAAGCTTTTTCCAGACAGAAAACATATATCCATCCTATCACAAAGACTAGTTGCTCCCTTCCTCTCTACCCTCTACTTTCTACTTTCGACCAATCAAGTCAAGGCGATCGATCCCAATGGCAGCTGCGGTGATACAGCAATCGACACGGCGCTAGGATGCTTAAGCGTAGATACTAAAGGTTTCACTGTCTCCCTTCTTACGTTTCTTGCTGGTACGGCAGGAGCCATCTCTTTGGTTATTATGCTCATTGCAACAGTCCAGATCATGACTGGTGGCGACAATGCTGAAGCAGTCAAAAAAGGTAAAGAGCTCTTTACCAGTGCCGTAACCGGACTTCTGTTTATCATCTTCTCTGTAACACTACTGCGCATCATTGCAGGTGATATCATTCAATTACCAGGATTTAATTAAAGGATTATATGGCAGATTTTGCAGACTACGACGCCTACGAGAATGCCATCGGCCTCGGTGGTGGCCAGGTAGATACTAGTAACGTGGGTAGTATCATTAGCTCCATCCTCCCCACCCTACTAACACTCGCAGGGATTATCCTCTTTGGCATGCTCGTCTCAGGTGGCTTTACTATGCTCGCTGGTGCGGCAGACAAAGAAGCTCAAGAAAAAGGTAAAAAAACTATTACTAGTGCGCTATTTGGGTTTGCCGTTATCTTTCTAGCCTTCTGGATCGCCCAGCTCCTCCAGATTATCTTCAAGATCGACATCGTCGGGTAAATTTTCTACGAACTATTTGCACAAGTTCAAATATTACTGACCATAGCGAACCAGGTGAATGATTTTCAGCCCGGAGCGTCTCCTCTGATACGTCAGATAGCTGTGAGGACTGCAAAATCGTATACCTGGCGAGCTAAAATACTACTTCCCAAACCGTCTCTGTCTACTCTGATACTCCTCTACCGCCTCATCAAACTTCTCTGGCGTAAAATCAGGGAACAGGGTCTCTGTAAAATACAGTTCACTATACGCCGCCTGCCACATCAAAAATCCAGATAGACGGTAATCTCCACCTGTTCTAATAATCAGGTCAGGGTCAGGCATCCCTACAGTATCTAGTTGGTTTTCAAAATCCACTCCACCCTTTTGCACCGCCCTCTTAATCTCATCTCTCCCGCCATAGTTTAGTGCAAATGTTACTGTGATCTTTTCATTTTTCTCGCTCTCAGCTATTACTCGCTTCATTCCTACCTGGATATCTTCGCTAAATCGGCTCATGTCTCCGATCAATCTAAGTCTTGCCCCTTTTGCGATAAACCGGCCCGCCTTGGTCTCTATCGCTTTTCTAAACAGATTCATCAGTCCCGTCACCTCATCTTCTGCTCTCCCCCAATTCTCTGTACTAAATGCCCATAACGTAAGATGTTTAACTCCCGTCTCTCCTGCTCGCTCTATCAGTGCTTCGACCGTCTTCTCGACTGCATATGCGTGACCGGCAATAGCAGGTAGTCCCTTTGCCTTAGCCCACCTTCTGTTTCCATCCATTATCACCGCAATATGTGTTGGTATCGTTTTTGTATCTAGCATATAACTGTTCCAACTGTTTTCTTTCCACTAATCACCTCCTCGACCCTTCCCTCCACCATCCCACTAACTATTACACTATTAATACCCAATTTAGTTAACTCCAGACACTCCTCTACTTTGTGTAACATTCCACCAGAAACATCCACGCCTTTTGATCCTCCTAGATGTTGTTTTACTTCCTCAAAGTTTTCTCTTGTGATCTCTTCAAACACGCTTGCCTGGCCAGTTTTATATACCCCCTCCTCCGCACTAACATGGATTACTTTAACCTGGTAATCTTTAGCAAAATACTTGGCTAGCTCATCAAACACTCGCTCGGTCGAGTAAACATCACACCCACGCGCTGCGTCCACCACTACATCTCCATAGACTAAGGGAACAATTCCATTTTTGAGTCCGTCCTCAATCGACTCAGTAAAAATTTGCTTAGTAGTCCGATTGGACACGCTCATAAAAGATGAGGGTGAATAGGAGAAAACAGGGACGTTAGCTAACAATAATTGTTCAAACACGATTTGATTAAGTTTAACTGCATCATGCCTCACCCACCCCATCCCGACCCGAGAGCTCTCGTCTACAAAACCTTCAGTAGTCCTGTATTTATGAGCCGAAAAATGTGCAAAACTACCCGCACCATTGCCAATAATCAGTTTAGTCTCTCCAAGCTTCGCGTATCCTCGAGCGATCTCCCCAGCTAATCTCGTTAACACATCTTCTCTAAGTCCATAGTGCACATTCTTGTCTGTTATTACCCCACCACCTAGTTTTACCATTAACATTTGCTTCATATTTTGTCCTCTGCTAACTGTAGAATAACTAAATCTCTCATACGAATCTCTGTAGAGTCAAGATTGAGGGGATCAATCTCTTTAGCTCTCTTAAATATTTTTAATATTGCTATTTGCCACCAGTAAAGTTCAAGAAAATACACAGTCACGTCGAAAGTTCCTCGCCCTCCCTGTTCAACTATCACCCCAAACCCTGCGTCATTCACTTGATGGTCATATAGCGATATCCACCCTTCCTGCCAAGATTCTGCTTTTAATGCATCTATTCGAGTCTGACCAGGCTCTACTTTACCTCCTAAATTTTCTAGTCCAGACACAGGAGAAAAAGTTCGATGAGCTAAATGACGCTCGGTTTTTCCATCGTTTTCTTTACCATTAGGCAACAATAGATAGCCTTTTCTAGTTCTAACAATTCCGACAACACCTTCTGATCGTTGTGTCATGGATTAGCTATAGTTATGTATAATTATTTGCAAAATAGTCCCAGTGCTACCGTCATTAATTGTTCCTGAGTCTAGTTCGTCTGAAATCAAAACTGGCACGGGTGTCCCATTTGGGAGCATCTCAACATTCTGAGTTCCATCATTAACCGCCACCCATCGATTTTCACGAAATTCTGCCGAAAATCCCACAGTAGGATTAAAGATTGGACTACTAACGCTCATACTACCTCCTCCACAAATCGTGGATCGTTAATAATTAATTTATGCCAGGGTGAATAAATATCTGGGTTCTTATCCATATCCTCTTTCATCTCTCCATACTCCATCCATTTTGCATCCTCAGCTTCATCTGGGTTTAACTTCATTCCAGCCTGTCCTGAGCTTGCCTGTCCTGAGCTAGTCGAATGAACCGAAGGATCCCACATCCCTACTATTACTGTATCCACTTCGTTCTCACACCAGCTCGTAGATCCTGAGCTTGCCTGCCCTGAGCTAGTCGAATGGGCCGAATGGACTGGATTGGTTAGATCAGGTGCTTCGTAGCTAAAGCGATAAAGAATTCTCAAGTCTTCTGGTTTTATCTCTATCCCCATCTCTTCTTTTAGCCTCGACACTGCACGCTCGATATAAGTATCACCAGGACGCAAATTAGTACAGCAGGTATTGCTCCATAGACCTTTAAAAACTGGCTTCGCCTGCGACCGCTTCTGCATGAGGATTTCTGTTCTGTCACCAACTCGTCTATACAAAATAACCGACAAAGCTCTATGCTTCTTCCCTACTCCCTGATGAGCTACTAGAATATCCTCAACCCCCAACTCATTGTCATTCTCATCCACGAGTACTACCTGCCTCCCCTGATATACGCTGTAGTCCATATTCTGCATAAAAATAGATGTCGCCTAATTCTTAGAAATCATTCGCTCACATTTACTCTCATGGCTAGAGCTATTGTAGTATCACCAGTCTCGTCTTGAGCAACTGCTTGGATTGTAGATCTCGCCTCATCACCACAGTATGGACAAACATCACGCGGCGGAAATATCTTATGGTCACAGTGAGGACACACCTCTCCCACTAGTCCATATCTTTGTTGCTTATTCCTCCAGATTCTCGGAATATTCCATCCAGGAGTTAATTCTTCACCGCTCATGTTAATTATGTCGCATCATCTGATTTAATCATTCGTCGCTTGACAAATATACATTTAAATGTATATTTAAGTGTATATGAACTACATTACCACTACTCAACTAAGAACCAACACTACTAAACTAGTTGATGCCCTCATGGCAGGTCATTCTGTCCAGTTAATTCACCGCTCTCAAGTGCTTGGTGTTATCTCCCCGCCAGAAAATAAACCTGCTCAGCCTTTTGACGCCAAAAAATATCTAGAACTCACCAAAAACCTCAAAACTACCAGAATTTCTGATGCACAAAGAAAGAAGAACTACGACGAATATATCCAAAAAAAGTATGGCAAACATATATCTTGATACCAACATCCTAATCGACCTATTTAAGCGTGATACTAGTAAACTAGCAGAACTTGCAGAACACAAACTCTACATCTCCCCCCTCTCTTGTCACATCTTATGTTATGCAACAAAAACAAATATACCTACCCTAGAATTAGATTTATTATTAAAAAACATGGGCATAGTTAACTTGTCCAATGTCGTTCTTCAGCGAGCACTAGTTGGCCCAACCAACGACCTAGAAGATAATCTTCAACTTCACTCCGCAACCCAAGGAAAGTGTCAATATTTTCTAACACGAGACAAGCTCCTCCTTAAGTTGGGATACTTTGGGGAAACCGCCATTGTCGATCACCTCTAACGCGCCCGCCAAAACCTCAGCACCAACAGAAGTAGTAGTCCTTGCCACATCAATAGTCCAATGAGAGTCGATCCCAGAACTAGCGCCGTTAGTTCCCTACCAATATTACCTAGAGTAAAAACATAGCTCCCCATCCGGCCGGCTACAAACAATACAATCAGGCCTATCAGAGGTGAAAGTGTAACTGGCAACAATATTTTCTTACCCAACACTATACGTCGGATTGATTGGTACGGATGGATTGCCAGTCCCGCAAGAGTCGTCCCCCATACATAACTCGCCCACACTCCAAGCAACAATATTCCTCCTGTTCTGATTTTCTGATTATTCTGATTCATCTTGTCTCTCCGAGTATTCCGGTTGTCCGAATTAATATCCTCCAAACAATCCCAATATCAACTCCCGAAAATTAGTGCCAAGCGCTGTCCGAAACAATATATACGAAATACCCGAAACAGGTACCATCACCCGCCACGGATTCACCACCAACCACTCTCCTACCCCCCGAGCCCAGCTTGGCATCAATTCGGTATCTAGGATTTTTCTCTCCTCCACAGCTTTCTTTTCTATTACTTGCAAAAATTTGGCTTCACTCTGCATATGTTTCGTAAGCTAGGGCAAAAGCTGTCCTCGCCCGATAAAGTAATGACTCTGTTGCCTTAAATGTGAGTTTCATTTTTGCCGCTATCTCTTTTACTGACAAAGATAATTCGTAGCGGTATGACAGTATATCTTGGTATGATTGATTAAGACCTTTGTACACCGCAAAAAACTGAGCACGCTTTTTAGTTTTATCCAAAACCTTTTCTGGGGTCTCAACCGTCTCCATCAACTCTTCAAACAAAGGATTGGTCTTCTCTACCAGCTCTCGAACGTAGCGCTTGCGATAAAAGTCGGCCACCTCATGTCGTGCTATCGAGTAAATCCATGACATAACGCTACACTCCCCCCGGTAGATCGGCAGAGAGTCAAACACAGACAAAAATATGTCTTGGAGTAGCTCCTCCGCATCTGCTTCGCTCGGGAGTTTAGCCACCAAAAATCGCCTTAGTTTAGGTGAGTACTCTCGGTAAAATACAGTTGCTGCACCCTTTTTTCCTTTTAATATCTCCTTTATCACTTGTTCCATGTGCCATATTCTACTCCAAAGGGTATAATAAATGGCATGGCAGGATTTAACTTAGGTGACAAGCTTATTTTCCAGGGTAGTAGCGCAGACTCGACCTACGGTAGTGCGAGCGACTTAATCAACGCCATCCTCCCGAACGTCTATGTCGCAGCAGGGCTAGTGCTCTTTTTTATGTTTGTACTCGGCGGATTTAATGTGATAAGTGGCGCCAGCGATAGTCACAAGATGGAAGAGGGCAAAAAAACTATTACTTTTGCTATAATGGGCCTATTAGTAGTCTTCGGTTCGTACTGGATAATTCAGATTATTCAGATCGTCACCGGACTAGAGATTCTATAAATCTATGGCAAGCGTCTTTGGTAACATCGACAATCCAGTAACCAACTACGGTGATGTCAACACTGGGTTACCAAGTTTTATCACTAATATTGTGACCGTTATTTTTGTTGCAGCGGGATTGTACGCATTCTTTAATCTCATGATCTCTGGCTTTACTTACGTCACGGCCGGAGGGGACGAGAAAAAGATCCAGGCTGCTATGTACTCAATCAACATGTCTCTCCTCGGTTTAATCATCATGGTAGGCGCAGCAGCGATTACCGGCATTGTCTCCTTTGTCCTATTTGGCGATGCAGGAGCTATCTTATCTCCTACCATTACTGGACCAGGGAGTTTTTAATTTATGTCAAAAATCTTGGCAGACACTAGCTTTAGTCAGATTACTACTCCTGGTGGATACCAACCTGGTAGTGGCATCGAGGGCAGTACTAGTGCCTTTGAAAAACTAATCAGCAATACTCTAGTTGTGCTAACCGTAGTTGCTGGCATTGCTTTTGTCCTCTATTTCCTCCTTGGCGGCCTCAACTGGATCACGGCCGGTGGTGACAAAGGTAAGATCGACAAAGCCAAGGGCATGATGACGGGTGGCGCCATAGGTTTGATCATTATCGTCCTCTCCTACTCCATTGTCTGGATCGTGGGCTCTGCCCTAGGTCTAAACATCCTCGAACCAGGTAGTATTATTCAGGGGATCACCTTCAATTAATTTTATGAACTTTACAAACTTTCAACTTGTCACTCAAGTACACGCAGCGATAACTAATACAGCCGTGCCAGGGGGCGACTCTCCTGATAGTGCTCCTCAACAATTTGCTATTACCATGGCCACGCTCTGGCAAACCATCATTATCGTAGGCGGTCTCGCCTTTCTACTTTACTTCCTCTGGGGTGGACTCAACTGGATTATGGCTGGTGGTGACAAAGGAAAACTTGACGAGAGTCGAGCCAAAATTACTCAGGGTTTAGTTGGACTTGCAGTTCTCGCGGCAAGCTACGTCATAATCAAATTTATCGAATCAGCGCTCGGAGTCGATCTCTTAAACATTATCTGGCCCACTGCAGGCTGAGCGTAAGCGAAGTCCCGCATTGGCGGGAATGACCACATATGAAAAAAATACTCACCCGACTTTCAACTTTTACCTTTCTACTTTTAACTAGTACGCCCGTAGCACTCGCCGCCGGTGGTAGCTTTGCCATCAATGTGGATGACCAAGTCAAATCTCGCGTGGCAATCAACGAAGATCTTGGCACTTTTGTCTCCCGCAGCTTCTCGGCCGTCATTCTAGTAGCTGGGCTCGCCACTTTTATGTACCTAGTCTACGGAGGTATCAACTGGATCACGGCCGGTGGTGACAAAGGAAAGTTGGAAGAAGCTAGAAACAAAATTACCCAGGCTATAGTTGGCCTAGCTATCGTAGCCTCGGCTTGGGCCGTCTACTTACTAGTCGACTACTTCTTTGGGATTGGCATTACCAAATAACTTGCTAATCCTGCTATAATTGATACACTTAGATCATAAAGTAATAAAAGGAGAACATATGTTCGAAATTTCCAAAGTCTTAGCAGCTCCAGCAGCTCCAGACCTCTCAATTGGCAAGCCAGACAACGTCGCAATCACCAATATTGGTACTCTCATCAAGGGTGCAGTCCAGGGAGCACTACTCGTTTCTGCTCTCCTCGTCTTCATGTATCTAATCTGGGGTGGCATCCAATGGATTACATCAGGTGGTGACAAAGGCAAAACCCAAGAAGCTCGTGATCGCATCACTGCAGCTCTAGTTGGTCTCGCAGTCGTAGCCTCTGCTTGGGCGGTCATGTTGATCATCCAATACTTCTTTGGTATCAGCATCCTCAACGACAACATTACGCCTCCAACTGCTTACTAAGACTTTTTGTTACAAACATTGCAATAAACCCCGCGTAAGCGGGGTTTTTGTACTATAATTACAGACATGGACTCAGACGCCGCACGCCTCGACCAACTACCAGATTACTTTGGCAACGTTCTATCCGCCATGATCCCACTAATTGGCATGGTAGCTTTTATCATGATCTTAGTTGGTGGTTTTAAGATCTTAACCAGTGGTGGAGACCCTAAGGGGTTGCAGGGTGGCAAACAAACTGTTGGCTATGCGGTTGGTGGCCTGGTCCTTGCCATTGTCTCCTGGCTGATCTTACTCTTAATCGAAAATCTCACTGGTGCACCAGTTACTCAATTCAACTTTGGCTTCTGATCATGAGATTGCTGCGCCTTATCACAACTTCGCTCTTAGCTCTACTCCTTGCTCACTCCTCATTATCCATTGCTCCAGCTCGTGCCGAATCAACAGAACCGTTTGCCCCCTTTTCAGTCGAGGGCAATCCTGATGAAGAGTATCACTTTGAGATTTTTTTTCCGCTCTACAAATACATCCGAGCTCCTTTTTTAAAAATATACGAAAACCGTGATCGTAGTCGCGAATACGAAAATCTCATGCTCTGTCCAGGTGGTGATGAGCGCGATTATGTCTGTGCAGTCGACAACCAAACAGAAGAATTAGTCGATGGGTGTGAGGGTGGAACAGTAGGTCTCTGCAACCGCGACAGTGGCGAATATGTCAAAGATGCGACATCTGATCCAAACGATAGCTGTACTGCCAAAGCCAACCCTGATCTGGGTGGGGTCACCAAGGGTAAATGTAGTTACAAAAAAAGACCCAGTATTAGCCGTACTGTCAAAGGCACCGATTTCTCAGCTGAAAAGCCAACCTACCCAAAACTGCAAAGCGAAGCACTTGCGTTTACTAATGTAGGAACAAGTAATGATATCTCTTGGGGATCGCAATATCTCAACTCTAGTTTTTGTGATGTCGCTCTGCGCAAAGTGATAGTCGTCAAACGCGCCAAGCAAACCAAATCAACTCTCGCACAGACCGGCGAGTGGCCACTAGGATGGGTAGACTGGGGCTACCAAGTCGGCATTGATCACGACCTAGATCCCGACACTCCAACTGTAGGTACCAAGACCCTCCTCGAGATCTCCGATGAGCTCCCAGACGCGGTGGCTGCCCCAACTTTTGGAATGCTTGAGATGCTAGATGATATGTATATTAATCCTGGCAACTACGCACTCCTCGAAGGACTGGGCGAAACACAACAAGCGATCTGTAATGTGATCAACAAAGAAGCCGGTAAAGTGCAGCCAGACGAATGGTTTATTAACCTAATGTCTGCCCCACTCTATCCCCCCTCTTTTCGTCAGGGGTACATCAGGCCTACTATTTGTGTCTGGAATGTATGTTGTCCCAAAAATCCCGACAAGTGTTGGGTACCAGATGAAATGTTGGTAGGTATACGGCGCGGCTTATTCTACGACACCTCTATCTCACAATCATTTAATGCAGCCCTAGACCAGCTCTTTATGACCTATCCACTTAGTGACGCTATGCGGATTTACAAAAACATTGTGGCGGTCAATCCTCTCGCTCGCTTTGCCAGTGTTAGTAGTGAGTTTGGGATTCCCAGTTTTATCCACGAAAAGCTCTACGGCGAACTCAAGGATGGTTGTCTCAAATATATCCCTTGGTCTAGCTGGAAATATTTTACTCAGTGGATCGACTACCTCGAAGATGACATGAAGCTAGGGCCAAACGGCGAGTGTCCTAACTACAAGCTCCAACCCACTCTTACCAAAGATAAGGGCGGAGCCTACCCCGAACTCAATCTTTCATGGTTCCTCCAATTAGCATTTACTGGCTGGGGTGGCGGTGACAAAATCGACGAAGTTGAGCAGGTTAAATATCACCTCTACACTGTTCCAGAAGCGATGGGTCAGTCAATCAGCGAACTCCAAAAAGGTTACTACGATACTAGGGACACCCTAGCAAATCTCGAAAGTGTCCAGGATTTTAACGAAGACTTAAGTAGTACGGTCGATGATGAAGCAGAGCTCTTATATGCTGGCAAATCCATGAACCCTGCCGACGCTAGACGTCGCTTTGGGTACTATACCTGTGCAGATCCAATGTTCTCTAGTCAATTAGATACCTCTGTCGAAGAGTATGCGCTCGGCACTAGAATAGGCTGCGACAGGACTGTGGGTGCTCCTGGGACCAGTACCACTGGCCAGTGTCTACCCGACAAATTCGAAGCTATCCTCGCTGACTCTGATTGGAAGACTGCGCCAAGTAATGTAACTAGTATTATTCAAAACTCAGCTATGTTTGAGGGTGGGATCCTTAATCCTAAACTCGAAGAGGCCTACGCCAAAATATCCGAAGAAACGGGTGTCCCCTGCGAAGTCCTAGCAGGTCATCATTTTGAAGAAGCAACAACCTGCTTTACTGCGACAGGAAACCCCGAAAAATGCTCTGCGGCCAACGGTGGCCCAGTCGGTGAACAGGGCGGCTTCGAGGCGACAGTTAGATCAGCGGCCAACGGGCTCTTGCGTCACACAATAGATACAACTCCAGAGCTAATAACCGCAATCAGCAACTTTAATGGTGGTGGTAACAGCAACTGCCAAATCGGCTTTCCTGGTGGGACCATCCCTTATGGTGGCTGTCCTAGAAAGTTCCAGGGCGAAGATGATCCATATGCCATGAACATGGTCGACGGGACGCATCAAAGTATGTATTTGTTGTACTGTGGTGACTTTACACCCTGTATCCCTCCAAAACCCTACGGTCAACGACCGGGCGTGTTCCCAACAGCGCTTGTTGTTCATGAATATCTCAAAACTAGATCTCCAGCAGCCTCGCCGAGCACAAATCCCGCTAGCTCCCCCACTACTCCTACCACCGGGACTCCAGGCACTGGTCTAGCTGCTTTCCGACCCATCACCTGTGGTGAGGGTAGTCTTGCAACAGCGCTTGGCTGTCTCCCCTACACTTACCAGCCATTTGTTACTGCGCTCCTGCAGTTCCTTATAGGTATCTCAGGTGCCATCTCACTCTCTGTTATGCTAACTGGCGTCTTCCGTCTCATGACAAGCTCTGGTGATGCAAAAGCCATACAGTCCGGTCGCGACCTTTTCTCAGCCGGAATAGCCGGACTACTTCTAGTCATCTTCTCTGTCTCACTCCTTCGCCTCATTGCTGCTGATATACTCAAATTACCAGGGTTTTGAGGTTCGATATTAAGAAATATAATAGTACCTCATCCCTAACGAAGCCTTATGGCGAAGTGGGATAAAAACATTATGATCAATCAACTAACCCAAAGGCTTTTTGCCAACAAATTCCTCCTAACTGCAGTTAGCATCTCAGCTGCCATTCTGCTTATTATCCTTATCATCTCTTCACGCCAGCCATCTACTACTACCACCCTCGACCTAAATAGCGAAGATTCGGTGAGCAACCCGTTTGCCGAGTTTACCAATCTAACCGAAGAAAAAGTTAACAATGCCATCAGTTACAGAAAAATCATACAAGACCGACTACCCATAAGAATGAGGGACTTCAAAACCACGGTCGGCATTAGCTTATCTATCGATATCACCACGCACCCCACAGAGCCCTCACTAACCCGCCTAGACATCACAGGACTATCTTATCTAAACAAAGATGAGACAGATCCTAAAAAAAATCCGAACATCCAAGCTTTTAAAGAAGGCTACGCTAAGGCTCTACAACTACTAAAAGAGTCTGGTATCGAACCCAAACAACTAATTTTTAGCTACGGCGAAGCCGACTACGTCAGGGTTACCGCTAATTACTGGGTTGATGTGATTGATTAGAATCAATAATCGATAATTTGTTTTCGCGTCAATTGTGGATAAATCTCAGAGTATAAGCTAGAATATTCATTGTATGAAGTGGTTGGTAGGATTAATCTTAGCTACAGTCTCAAACTTTGTGATAGTGGAGCATTCTTTCGCTGTCACAGACCCTATTTCCGAAATACAGGGCAACGCTCCACAAAATCTCTTAAAATATTCTGTCGGTATGTCAAAAAACGACGACGGGACAGGCGAAGAATCATATGGCGCTTTTGCAGCGACAACCATAGCGCCAATTAGCCTAGGATTAACAGGGTATACAAAAGATGGTGTAGTACTCAAATCTGGCCTTATACCTCAACAGGGTCAGTTTATAGCAATGCTTTTTCAAAAGAACCTCTCTTCAAAAGAATATTTTGCAGATATATTAGACAACATTGGCATACCTCAAGTTGCTCCTAGCGCATACGCACAGGGCACAGGTTATTCAGCCATGTCTTCATTCCTTCCTTTCTGGAAAATATTCCGTAATATTGCTTACTCACTCTATATTGTCATGTTTGTGGTCGTCGGTATCATGATAATGTTACGTACCAAGGTTAACGCGCAGACAGTGATTACCATCCAATCTGCTCTGCCCAATCTACTCATTACCCTCCTACTCATCACCTTTAGTTATGCGATCGTCGGACTTATGATCGACATCATGTATTTTTTAATCTACTTTGTTGTATATTTACTATCCTCACCCGGCATAGGAATTATTGAAACTCCAACCAAAGCTATCTCCAGACTACTCTCTAACTCTGCTTTTAATGTTATATTCGCTGGTAGAGATAGTATTATCTCTGCTGTATCCATAGCAATTAGTGGCGCTCTGCATGGTATAGCCTCTCAGGGATTGTTTAATGGTGGAGACCCAGCTATTAACGCTTTAGCAGGTATTGCAGGATTCATTTCTTGGATGGGATTTGGGTACTTGATCGCTGCGATCTGGTTAGCTTTCAGCATGCTAAAACTAATGTGGGAACTTCTCAAATGCTATGTCATGCTGATCGTACAGGTCGTAACCGCACCTATTCAGATCCTCATGAACGCATTGCCGGGTAGCAAAGCGTTCTCAAGCTGGCTAAAAAGAACGGCAAGTTATCTCATCCCCTTCCCTGTTGTTGCAGGCATGTTCCTTATGGCAGCTGTGCTTATTGGCGATCCAAGTCGAGCAGTACTGATCAAAGACGGTGCACCTCTGTATGGCGACGCAGATTCTAATCCATTTGGGATTAACGCAGACAACGAATTCTATTCTGGATATGGCGATGGAAGAGATTTTAACGATAGTGGTGCAACTGGTGCCACCATTTGGCTCCCTCCATTTACTCTTACAGAGTATTCTGCCTATCCTGCTGATCTAATGGTCATCATTGGCTTCTTTATAATAGGTATTTCTGCCCAAGCTGCCAAAATGGCCCAGGAGTGGCTACAAGTTAAAGAGTCTCCATATGTGTCACAAGCTCTCTCAGGCATTGGAGGTCTGGCTGCTTGGCCTGTACAAGGTGCTTACGCAGGCTACCAACGCAGACAGAGCGAAAACAAACAAAAAACTATGTATGGCGAAATTGGCAGTGCAATCGGCGACAAGATAAATGCGCCCAACAAACCCTAGCTATCATTAGAAACTCATCAATTAAAAAGCGCGCCGTAGCTTTGTAAGCTAATCTAATTCGCCCAGATCTTCTGAACAGCCTTAATCCCAGGATTGAAGAAGTCAGTAACTAGCTCTAGATCAATACCCATATTAACCAGTATTCCTCGAGGAATAGTATAAAGTAGTGACGGTAGTTTCCAGGGATGGTATAGGAGGTCTTTGGCAGTTAGTTTGGTCATCTCAAACACGTTCTTGGGTAGTTTTTCTAGATTGGCTCCAAACATTAACCTTGCCTGGAACCTCATGTTCTCTTGAGCATATCTGTCAGGACTCCAGGTGCGGTTACGTAAATACTGCTTAAGTATTTTCTTTTGATCAGTCCAAGATTCCTGTGGCATGCCGCGTGCAATCATTGGCGATCCCCAACCAAAAGGCTTAAATAATCCAACCTGCGAATACCACGCTTTTTCGGCTGTTCGATAGACCACCTCACCCTTTTTATCATATACATAGCCATCTTTCCCGATCACATATCCCATTTTCTTGGCACGTGCAACTTCTCTCCTATCTTGAGTGTTTTTATCAATATTTCCATCACGATCACGCCCATAAATATCCCATTTTTCGCTCGCCTCTTTACCTTCTCTATTAATTTTGGTCTCATAGCTCCAGGATGAGCGCCTCATCCGCATACTCCAAGAGGCATATTTGGTAGCAAAGGCTTCCTTTCCTTTTATGCCCAAGTATCCTTCAATATGTCGAGCGATCTTGGATATTAACTCATCACTACCGGGATGCTCAGTAACAGGAATAAGGTTGTTAAATGTTTCGTTAGATTTGCCGGTATATTTAATAAAATCGCGCCAATCACTATGTTGCACACCCTTCCAGTTCATTAGTTTATATTTATCGTAGTTCTGCAAAAATAACCTGAGGCCACTCTCTCCTGTAACTGTCGGAAGACTCGTGATTCCCATGGCCTCTAGTAGCGGCCCCCAGTTAAATGCTCCAGTCGTATCAAACTTTTTCCATTTCTCTACAATTCGTTTATAAGCATCGGTTTTAATACCCTCAGCCGTAGCGAGATTTCTAACATCCTCTATGCTTCTCAAAGAACCACTAACACCTTCATTATTTTGTAGGTCTTCAGAAAAAGCTACTTCGTAGTAGAGCTGATCAAAACCAACTTCTTCTACTTCACCTATCCCAACTCCAGCCAAAATTCCCTCGCGATGTTTTCTTGACCACTTTACTCCTCCCGCTATACCCACTCCTCCTCTTTTAACCGCCTCCTTAATGTCGCCAACAGAATTCTCGTTCCCCGAAAATACACCACTCCTCAATTTCCAGGCGACAAAAGACCTCCAATAAGAATCCACCATCTCGCGCGCATGCACCATCCCCATGTCTTTCTGATTAAAATAATGTTTCATTGCCGCCCCATGTAACTTGCGTAGCACATTGGGCATATATTTCCACATCCCCTTGGAGTTGCCACCACGCTCTAACTCAACCGAATTAAGAGTTAGATGATTAAACATGAGAGCGTTATTAACATACCAACCATACTGACCCCAGATGTCGTTCTTTTCAAAATCAGCTAGCATTCTTGTCGCCTTTACTTCATCTCCGCTGGTCAGGTTCTTAAAGTAGTCAATCTTAACTACTTCTCCATTACTGTCTAGTCCTACCATATTTAAGATCATTATTTCTTTACCCTGCTCTATTCCAATCCTCGCGCGCTCATTATTAGCGGGGTTGTTCTTAACCTGAAATTTGTCGCCCACCATCTCAAACTCTACCCCCATCTGCTGTCCCAGTGCAAAAGCAAAAAAACGTCTCTTATTCCGATCAATCTTACTCATATCATCCGATCCCAGTATCTCACCCATCCAGATTTCGCGTGCACTCTTATCTGTTCCTGGCACCTTCATTTCTAATGCACTCAACATCCCCTTCATACTTAGAGAAACTGATTTGAGCTCTTTGACACCAGTCGACGGATTTTCAACTTGGAACTGAATAACATTTTTAATTGTATCCTCATCAAACACCATCCACAAAAACTCCTTTGGCATAAATGAGGCAATTTTTGACCAATCCTCAATCGACTCTGCGCTACCTGCATAGACGGACACATCGTACAACCCTAGTCGCGCCTGCCAGAGGTCTCGGGCATCAGAGCCGACAAAACGGTGTCCAAATAATTCAAATAGTTCCCATGAAGACATTTGGTTCACTGCCTCACGAGACCCGTCTTGAGTACGCATTATCTGAAAAACTAACGACTCTATTCGTTCGTGGATCTTACCCTGCATTATCCGCTCCGCCACATCTGGTGGGGTTTTGCGGGCGATTAACTCTTCATACTGTATGTCAAACATCTGTGCCATCATTCCACGCTGATTCATCCTATCCTTGACACTGCTTGGCATTTGACCATCTCTTTTCATACGCTCATATTCCGAATACATATCATTGTCCAAGTATTTCTTTACAACAGCTCCCGTGTTATCTATATATTCTTCTTGTCTAGAATAATTGGCACGGATAAATTCGATCTTTTCTTTACCTCTCGGAGTCATGTTTAACTTGCCTTCAGCATTATCCATACCAGGCGCTACTAGTCCATGCATGAGACCCCACTGTGCGTCAGTCATCGTATATTTAGCGTCAATCCCATATTGCTCAAGCAACAACTTTTCTGAACCACTATGAAGATTAAGTAGTTTTGTCTCTACGCTGCGCTGAGTGTTAAATATAGCTTGTTCAAACTCGCCGTTTATCTGATCCCAGTTCCTTAGGTTGCCATATATCCGCGCCGCTTCATTAAAAATGATTGGGTGAGTACCAGTTCTCGAACCAGGCTCCAGTGCTTCAGCGATTAGTTCGACGCCTCTGGCAGCAGTAGCTGGATCGGTTGATATCTCAACATAACTCACAGCTGCTAATACTCGCTCTCTTGCACTACCTTTCAACGATTCGAGTAGTACCCCTCTCTCTTTAATCTTACTCTTAGCTCTTGGTGTATTTGCCAACAAATTTTGGTCTATATTCTCTAAAATCGCTCTTTCTTTTACCTTTGCCATCGGTTTACGAGCCTCTCTTATCCATTCAGCGACTGCTCTCAACTGCTCTTTTTGCTCGTCAATTGGTACATCATATCCAGTTTGGCTTTTCTTAGTTATAGCCTCAACGCGCTCTTCTATCCTGTTCCAATAATCTGAGTCTTTGGGGTCGTTGGCTCCATCTCCATAAAACTCATCTATTCTGTTCGTCATCGTATTCCTAACCCTAAGTCTCAACGCCTCAGCTCTAAAAGATTTTCGTCTATTATCTATCTCATCTGTTCCACGCAACCCTATGTCTTTAAGGGTAACCTTTTCTCTTTTCTCTCTATCATGTTTAGCCTGATTCCTGGGATTTGCGTTAGGTGCACCCGCCATTATTGTATGCATGCTTACTATAGTAGTTTCTCTCTCGATAGTGCTTTGTAGCTGCTCTGCTCTTACTTCAAACTCTTCTCTATCAACACCCATATTCTCGTACCTCTTGGCAGTAACCACGACCTTTGCATACTCTAGTGAGTTAGCGTCGTCTAGCTTAACCGGACCTCGTTCTATTTGCCCAAATACATGTATCGATTGCTCTACAAATGCCTTAAGTTTTTTTCGTTCGTCTGGAGATCGAGCAAACGCTAGATCTTGACCGTGCTCTTTTAAGAGTTTAGCAGCCTCTTGCTTGGCTAGTCTCACGTCAGCAGCTCCACCCTTTGCCTTTTCAAAAATCTTCCCTACCGCATCATCAATTACTGCTTTTCGTTCTACCACTCTTTTTCGCAGACCACTGATTAGCTTTAAATCACCTTCATCCCATTTGGTCTTCTTCTCTAGCTCGGCTAGTGCCTTGGTGCTCTGTTCTAGATCACCTTGGGTAATCAGTTTCTTAAAAAACTCGATAATTGCATTCTCTGCTTCTTTTTTTGGCTGGCCAACAACAGAATCAGCAATCCTTTTTTCAGTAGGTCTAACTAGTGTTTTTTCTGGGCTTGGTGGCATATCACAATTTTACCACACCAGACAAATTTCAATGCTAAAATAAATGATATGGCAAACCCTAGTCTCTTCAACCAAACTAGCTATTATCGAATAAACGGTGGTTGTGATCGCTATCTAATCGAAAACTACCTACTACCAGGACTAGAAACACAAGGCAGGATTGCAGCTGGTAGTAGAGGGGTCGAGCTGCCATCCTCTACTCAAAGCCCAGAGTATATCTCTCTCGACGAAGCCAAAAAAATGGTAGTTGAATATTTAGATTCAACAGAAAATCTCCTAACAAAAGATAAAAGAGTATTATTATCAATTAACAGTTTTGCTGAGTTTGCCAGATATGCACAGCTAGTATACTCGAACCGCATTGCTGATCCACATAAACTACTCAACGCAACCAGGATTAGCAACCTCGAAACCTATCGCAAGCAACAGCAGTCAATAAATTCAGCTCAACCTTCTAGATTTGATACCGGCAAGGCGTTCGATGAGTATAATCGGCTCTATTTTAAATTACTTCGGTATTCACAATCTGGTGTACCTGGTAATGTTCTAAGCACACTAGTTCCCAATGGCCTTGATCAAAATCAACACAATCTAACGAAAACTTTGCTTGCTCAAATCATCTGTAAAAATTTTGATAGGCTGTACTCAGCCGGTTCGGTTGGTGATAGTGACGAAAGAAGGGACTTTGCAGTTACTAAGGAACTATTCAAGATAATCAAAGAAGAAAATCCAGATGCATCGGGCCTTCTCAATTTTATTAATGACAGACAAGCCGGAACACTAGTCAGAAATTATGTTAACAGGATTAAGGTAGGATACTTTGACAACAGTTCTACCCCCCTCTCTGAGTATAAAAGAGCTCAGGTTGCAGCATCCACTAGTAGTACCGATTTTATCCCTGGACAACAAGCTCTCCTATCAGAAATCAAGTCAGCGCTCCCACCCAACCTTAGCCAAAAAGAACGAGATCTTATCTCTGAGAGCATTCTTACAGAGATCACGATGTCCTCTGCCCAACAACTTACATCAGACCAACTACTAATACTGGCATCAAAAAAAGTCTCAAAAAAACTTGGGTTAAAAAATCTAGACGCTGCTACTTTATTGTTAATTAAAAAAAGCTTAAGAGAGACAGGCCTCGATTCAGTAATTGAATATAGACAGAATGAGATGTCTCTATTGGTCAACGGTCACGCACTAACTAGAGCTGAGTTAAAACTAATTAAACTAGGAATAAACCCATTTTATTCATTTAAATCAAAGCTAAAACTAGGTTTTGAGACTAATTCGCTCATTAACGAATATAACCAAGCCAACAACCTAAGTGGTAATAGCAGACTCACCACTCTCAAACAACTCGAAGAACATGAGTTAAATTCTCCTTCTCCCAACATACAAAAAATAAGAAAAATTAGATCGCTTAGCGACTACGAATATTATTATAAGAACCTAACCCCAAAACAAGCTCGTCTACTTAAAAGGACTCAGTTTGGAAGATTTGTATTAGAACTACGCTCTGGATTAACGGAGGCACAGAGGTTGGGCTGGGAAAAGTGGTTTGACTTTGAAAGCATTGTTACTGGCAAAAAACTTCATGAGTTTATATATAGTAAGTGGGACGAGTTTTCGACTAATTTTAGTATTCCTGGCACCAAGATCCCTCTTTTTAAGATTTTTCCATGGGTTACCGATCAGCTCAAACAGTTTAAAAAATCATCTGTAAAATCCATAATATCTAGTACAAAAACTAGTACGGGTTTTGGCTCTCTCGTTAACTGGTCATTTAGACAGTACGAGCTCGGTGGATATACCTATAACGGTGCTCTCGCACACATCCGCAAAGCAGCCTGGAGTTCTGCAATCAAGTGGGGGATAGCCAAGGTCGGACTTACATCCGTTTTTAAGTATTCAGGAGTTTCTGTAAAAAGAACTGTCACAAGACTACTACTAAAATTGGGCGGGAGATCTCTAGCGCGCGCCGGGTCAAAGACTGTCTTGGCACTATTCTCTGCACTGTCGGGTGTGGGCATTGCATTAACAGTGGTTTTTGCTATTCAAACAGTCATTGAACTATTCAAACTAGGTTGGGGGCTACTAAAAGAGTTTATATCAAACAGCAACTTTCGTGAAAGCATAATACTTGGTGGTGCTGCGATCGGTGCAGTACTACTTGGTATTCCAGCGGCAATATTGGGATTTTTTACTACAGTATCAGGACTGATCTCTGGAGCATTCATCAATTTGCTTGTTGCCTTTGTCCTAAGTGTGAGCTTGCCATTTATAACCAGTTTTACTCAAAATAACATAAAAAACACTTTTCGACTCGATGTTAGTATAAACTTAGACTCAGGCCTGGGCGAATTTATCGGCAATATTCTCTGTAACTCAGGCGAGGGAGGAGGTCAGAACAACTCTCGCATCCAAACAGCAGCCTGTATCGCCGAAATATTAAGTAAATGTAGTATTAATCCATTAACTGCTAGCAATGCTCAGGGGTCTACTTGGCAGTGTATGTTGGCGAGTACATTGGCCCAGAGCTCCCTAGCAGCGCTACAATATTCAGCCACCAACTATAGTGTCCTACAGTGTGTGGGCTTTATTGTCGCGATCGATGTTGCAAACGGAGGCACTGGCACAGGCTTTGGAGATGCAAAAACTCTATTATCTAACCCTCCTAGCGGGTATAAGCCTGTTCTTGGTGTCGGCAGCTGCTCACCAGGAGACTTCTTTGTCGATACTACTGGCACTTGGGGTCACACTGGAATCTTTATCAAGAATGGTGGTGCAACCTCTCAAGTATCCGATGCAAACGGAGCAGGTCCAGGCGTTGTAAGAGGCCCAGGTAGCGGCACTTGGTTAAGTAGTAAAATCGCGGGGTGTCTAAAAAAAATCTAAGCTAGAATATACCTATGTACAAAATTTTGACCAACAAATTAACTCTAATTACTCTTGGTGTTGTAGCTCTAGCCACACTTCTATTTTCTCTTTTCTATCGCCCCACCCCACCCGCCCCATCTCTACTAAACAGCACCCCCAAAGATCGATCTTCTATTAATTATTTTGACGAGATACAACTCAGGTTTGATAAGGATATCAACCCAGACGAGCTCGTAGTGAACTCCATTCCCGAAGAAGATTGGGATATATCTCTTAAATCGAATGGTAGCGTAATACTTAAGTCCAAAAAATACCTCCTTATCAACACACAGTATTTACTAAATATAAGTTATCAAAATAATCCAATCGCATCTCTCACCTATACAGTTAAACCACAACAAAGCGATCCTCGTCACGCCCAAGAGGTGGGAGAGGAGATTGCGCGCGATTACCCTCTGGCCGCCAAAATACCCTACGAAGCACCAGGTTTTACTGTTATGTACAAATCCCCAATGGCATTCGAAATCACTCTTAAAGAGGGGGTCGAAGAACGAAGCGAGATCATCAACTCTTTAAGGGACTGGGTCAAAGAAAATGGACTAGACCCAGATAGCCACACTTACTCCTTCTCCAACTAACTTCGCACACTAGGTACTTTTTACTCGGTACTTTATACTGTATTAATGAACCAGCATCCAGTGCCCCAAAACGTCACTCAGTATCAGTTCCGTCTTGTTGGAGACATGACTCTCAAACAGTTTCTCGAACTAGCATCCGGACTAGTGCTCGCATTTCTTTTCTACAGTAGCAACCTACTCTTTATCTTTAAAGCACCTCTGATTCTCCTCTCCGTTTTTTTTGGTATCGCCCTAGCTTTCTTCCCCATCGAAGACCGCCCACTCGATCAATGGATTATTAATTTTGTACACGCTATCTACAAACCCACTCGTTTCACCTGGAAAAAAACTAACAAAATCCCTAACATTTTTACCTTTACGGCTCATCAGATAGCCCCAACCAACACAGTCACCAAAACCATCAAGGCTCCCACAATCAAATCCACTACTATAGCACCCTCCGATTATAGCGAAGGAGAAAATTCGCAACTCAAAGCCCTTAATTCCATTTTTACTACTATGCCATCTGCCCCAGTTAATTCGACCCCTAAACCAGAAATTACTTTTGACAAGCCTGGTGTCACTGTACGCAAACTCAAAGCAGTAGAAGACACAGTTGCCCCGCCCCCGACCAAAGCTACTCCTGTCGTGATTCCCCCAGTCCAGCCGACCGTCGTCGACAAACCAGTGGTAAAGTCAGACAAACCACAAGAGTCGTCAATTCCAGACAATCTCATCTTTTCTGCCGCGCCCATAGCAGCCACACCAGCTCCCCAAACCAAAGCCACCACCAAACTCAAATCAATTAATCTCCCCGTCCCACCTCGCTCACCCAATCTTATTGTTGGGATCACAACCGACCCAGCAGGCAAGTTGGTCGAGGGTGCGATAGTTCAGGTACTAGATTCAACTGGTGTCCCAGCCCGCGCCATGAAAACCAACGCACTCGGCCAGTTTGCGACTAGCACCCCTCTATCTCCTGGGACCTACCGCCTCGAAGTCGAGTCAGATGGTCACACCTTCCCCGCTCAGCAACTAGTTATCAACGACACTATTATCCAACCTTTCGAGATACAGGCCACAGGATAATAGCAGGGCCGGCGAGGCGCGATTTCACTAAGAAAAATTTAGTGCAGGCCGGGTAGGCCGAACTCGAGGTCGCTGCGACACCAGACGCAGTCAGACCGCTTTTTCGCGTGAAACGCACCGAACCGAAGCTGATATACTAAAAAGATGTCTGACTCAATCATCGTCGCAACAACCCAAGATCATCTCGAGGTCGAAACCATTCAAGATGATGTGGTGGTCCTCCGCGGTGGCCTAATAAGCGTCGTAATCCAAACTTCAGCCATCAACTTTGGTCTCCTCTCCGAAGAAGAACAGGATGCGACCATCTACGCGTATGCCGGCCTCCTCAACTCACTTAGCTTCCCCGTCCAGATGGTAATCAAATCCGAGAAAAAAGACATCAGTAGTTACCTAGAGCTCCTGGTTACTCAGGAAAAGAAACTCAAAGACGAAACCATGAAAACCCGCATGTCGCAGTATAGGAACTTTATCGAGACCACCATCCAAGAGCAAAATGTGCTCGATAAAAAATTCTATATCATCGTCTCCTACCAAATGGTCACACTGTCAGGCAAAGTTGAGGTAACCGAAGAACTCCTAAGTCGCGCCAAGGCCGACCTCGAGCCAAAAAGAGACCATATTATCAAGCAGTTAACTAGGATTGGTTTAACCGCCCAGCAGTTAAATAGCCAGAACCTCATGAAACTCTTCCACGGTTACTATAATTCAACCGTTAAAGGTCAAAAATTCACGACCGCCTCAGATTACGAAACACCTGTCGTCGCCCCAAATATTGCTAAATAGTTTTTGTGTGTCGGCGTAGACGTAGTTTCACAAAGAAAAATTTAGCGCAGGCCTGGCCATACATAACTACCGCCATCTCTCTAAGTATTGCTAAGAAAGTTATTTACAAAGACTGAGTGGCGATGATTTTCAGCCCGGAGCGTCTCCTCTGATACGTCAGATAGCTGTGAGGACTGCAAAATCGCGACACTCAGTCTAATTAATGCGTTATACTAAATCCATATGAACTTGCCCTTTCCTTTTGCTGGCAAAAAGAAACCGACCGAAGACGCTAATTCCGGAGTTCCTGCCGCCGTCCAAGTCCTCTCAACTGGCACCACCAACGTCAAAGATATAATTGCACCAGAGGCAATCGAAGTTGACTGGTCAGACGTCAAGATTAACGACACCTACTACCGCACTCTCTTTGTCGCCGGCTACCCCCGCTTCGTCAACGCCAACTGGCTCTCTCCCCTCATCAACTTCCCCCACTCCCTCTCCATTTCAATGTTTATTTACCCCGTCGATGGCAAGGGGGTTATTGAGGATCTAAGACGCAAGATTGCCGAGATGGAGGCGGAGCTACAAGGTGATATTCAACGAGGCAAGATTATCAATATTGATACCCAGGTCAAACTAGAAGATGCACGTAGTCTCCAAGAACAACTCGCCAAAGGCGCCGAACGTTTCTTCCAGTTTGGTCTCTACATTACTATTCGCGACGACAAAAAAGACGCGCTCGACAAAGTTACCAATCATATTAAATCAACTCTAGGAGCTCTCCTTATCGTAGCCAAGACCGCCACTCTCCAGATCGAAGACGGCTTCAAAACCACTCTCCCTATGGGTAAAGACTTCCTCAAAATCAACCGCAACATGGACACGACCAGCCTAGCGACCACCTTCCCATTTACTAGCAGTGAGTTAACCGCCAACGAAGGCATTATGTACGGGATCAACGAACACAACGATAGTCTTGTGGTTTTTGACCGTTTTAGTCTCGAGAATGCCAACATGGTTGTCTTTGCTAAGTCTGGCTCTGGTAAAAGTTACATGGTCAAGCTAGAGATCCTCCGCTCACTACTATTTGAGACCGAGGTAATCATTATCGACCCCGAAGACGAGTACCGTAAAATGTCCCAGACCGTAAACGGTACCTATATCGACTTTAGTTTTACTAGCCCCAATCGTATTAACCCCTTTGAGCTCCCTCAACTTGCCGAGCCTGACGAAAACGAACTGGCTATGAAAATTATCTCGCTCCACTCACTACTCAAAATCATGCTCGGCGACGTGACTGCCCAAGAAGAGGCCCTACTCGACCGCGCTCTTGTCATGACCTATCAAATGAAAGGCATAAATCGTGATCCTGCTACTCATAAAAATGAACCACCCCTGATGGAAGATCTCTATAAAGCTCTAGTTGGAATGGAAGAAGCGGTAGCTCGCGGCCTAGCCGACCGCCTCGAAAAATATGTTAAGGGTAGTTTTCAGGGTATTTTCTCCCAAAAAAGTAATGTGGACTTTGGCAAACAGCTAACTGTCTTTGGTATTAAAAACCTTCAGGATGAGCTCCGCCCTACCGCCATCTTCATTATTCTCGACTATATCTGGACCAAGGTAAAAAGAGATTTAAAGCGTCGTCTCTTGGTGGTTGATGAAGCCTGGTATCTTATGAAAAACGAGGACTCCGCCACTTTCCTCTATGGCATTGCCAAACGGGCTCGCAAATATTTCTTGGGTCTAACTACCATTACTCAAGATGTCGAAGACTTCTTAAAAGACGATCACGGGAAGGCTATTGTTAGTAACGCCAGTATTCAGGTTTTAATGAAACAAAGCACTAGTGCTATTGAAAAACTAGCTAACGTCTTCTATCTCTCACAGGGTGAGCGTCACCTACTCCTCACTGCCGAGGTGGGGGAGTCTCTATTCTTCGCCGGCCAAAACCACGTTGCCATGCGAGTCGTCGCGTCCCCCGAAGAACACGCGCTCATTACCACCGATCCTAGAGAGACTCTTCGTAAAAAAGAAGAAGCCGAGGCTCAGGCAATCAAACAAGCTCAGGTTACCCTCGCCCAAAAACTCAATACTCCACCGACTCCACCTGATAAACCAACTATCTGATCTACTGAATCGCCGACCAGCCGACACCCCGAGTTTTCCGATTGTCCAGTATCACGCATTTATCGGCATCACTACATAAAAAGTATTTTCGCGACCCGCGTCACTCTCCGCAATCATTCCTGGTGCCAGCTTACCACCAAGCCCAATCCAGATCGACTCTGTGCTCAATAGCTGTAGATAATCCATCACATACTTTGCGTTAAAAATAACCTCTAGCGATTCCTCACCCTCCGTCTTGGCTCCCACCTCAATCGAGCCCTCCCCACTTCCTGTCGAGCTAGCAGCTACCGATAGCTTGCCACGTGTAACCGTCCACTTCATCATATTTGAGTTATCTCTCGCAAAAACAAGCGCTGTTTTTACAGCACCCAGAAGCTCTTCTCTGGATAGAGTTATCCTCTCCACAAACTCTTTGGGCAAGATTTTATTGTAGTCAGGAAAGTTGCCCTCTATTATCTGAGTAATAAACAACAACTGCTCCCCTTCAAACAATACCTGCTTAGATTCTGGTAGGTATCCTATTTTAATCACTCCCTCTTTGATAATTTTGCCACACTCAAAAAGTGCTCGTGCCGGAACTAGTAGTGATAGTCCCTGGGTCGCTGTAGAGCCTTTTATTTTGACCGTAGCTACCGCTAGGCGGAATCCATCGGTCGCTACCAATCGCAGACTCTGTGAGACCTCCATAAGCACGCCAGTTAAGACGGGACGTAGGGAATCCTTGGCGCTAGCAAAGCCCACATTCAAAATACCCTGAGATAACTCACTCGAAGACATTTCAATCAAAGATTCTTTCATTGTGGGTAGCACCGGAAACTCGGATGCGTCGACAGTCGTTATCTTGCCCTTAAAACTTCCTGACTTTATAGTCAATACCATCTCTTTTAGCTCCATCGAGAGTTTGCCTGGCGAGAGAGTAGAGAGTAGTTCGCTAAAGGTTTTTGCAGGTACTGCAAAAACTCCTACTTCCTCAACTTTTGCAGATATGACTAACCTGATCCCTATCTCTAGGTCAGTCGCCGAAAGAACGATCTCCGTTGGCTTAGCCTCAATCCTAATAGAAGATAAAACTGGTAGCTGGGTACGGTTCGAAACCGCTCTCATTACAACGGCCATGCCTTTTAATAACTCTTCTTGTAAGATTTCTATTTTCATTTTTCCCCTTATATGTACTATAGACTATTCACTTTAATATTAATTAGTAATTATAGTAGGGTCAGTGGATAAGTGGATACCTATCTGCTAGTAGTGTGGATAACCGCTCGGATAGGTTTGGGGATAAGTAAAGGGTTATTGTTGATAACCGACTTATCCACCATTATCCTCAAGTTATCCTCATCTTTTCCCTTACTTTTCCTCATACTTATCCACAACTGATGTGGATAACTTGCGGGCCTCATAAATCATGTCTTATGTCTGCCAGAGTCTTTGAGAGTTGAGGATTAGTTTTTAACTCTTCTTTAATCTTTTCAACCGCGTGGATTATGGTTGTATGATCTCTCCCGCCAAACAGCTCCCCTATTTGCACGTATGGTAGTGACAACTCTTCATATAACAAATACATCGCAGTGTGCCTTGCCGCTGTCAGCGGTGCCTTGCGGCTCGCCCCCGTTAACTCTGTTACTTTGTAACTAAAATATTGAGCAGTCTTATTTATTACTGATTGTGGCCTAATCCGGTGATTTCGCCGCTCAGACGATGCTCCAAAGTTTTCTCTAATCAGGTCTTGATCTATTGGTCTCTTTTCTGAATGTGACTTGGCAATTATTGCTTGGAGAGTTCCCTCTAGCTCACGGATATTACCCACCGCCTTCTCGGCAACTAGTGCAATTAGGTCTGGCGAAACCTCGAGTCCTAGCACAATACATTTTTGCGTCAAAATCGCAGTTCTTGTCTCAAAGTCAGGGCTTTGTACATCCACCATGAGTCCACCCATAAATCGGGAGGAGAGCCGCTCTTCTAGTCGTGAGATCTCTTGTGGGGGTCTGTCAGATGTGAGGACAATCTGTCTTTGAGACATATATAACTCGTTAAAGGTGTGAAAAAACTCTTCTTGTATATATTCTTTGCCGGCAATAAACTGAATGTCATCGATTAGTAGTAGGTTTGGCGCACGATACTTCTTTTTAAACGCCGCCGTTCTCTTGTTCTGTAAGCTCGCAATCAAATCGCTCCCAAAGGTCTCTGCCGAGATATACATAATGTCCCAGTCTGGATGGTCTGCGTACACGGCGTGACCTATGGCATGCATAAGGTGGGTCTTACCAAGTCCTACTCCGCCATAAATAAACAAAGGGTTATATCTCGTTCCAGGACTCTTGGCCGCTCCTTGTGCTGCAGCATATGCAAAGTTGTTCGAAGAACCAACAATATAAGTGTCAAAAGTTAACCTTGGATTAAGGTTGTGTGATCCGCTCCCTATCGGAGCACTTACTTTGGGAGCCGGCTGAAATAGTGGCATAGAGCCAGTCTGCTCCATTCCCCCCTCCTTGCCTATTTCGTACTTAATGGTGCATGGGCTGTTAACTACTCTCTCAATCGCCTTTATTACGTGCTTCCCATATTTTTCATCCATCATCTGGACGTGGTATTTGGTGGGAGACAATATGGTTGCGGTTACGCGACCACCCTCTTGTTCTAATGAGATGAGCGATAAAGGTTTGATATATCCAGCAAAATACGTCTTAGACAATGTAAGTTCTAGATCGGTTAATACCGCTCTCCATACTGAGGTAGCATCCATACTCTGTTATTCCGGGGCAGTTATATAAACTAGTGATTGGATCAATTATCCCCATTTTTTCCACAATTGAAAATAGGGCACAACTGTATCCCACAGTGACAAATCCCCTCTCATCGCTTATAATCCATCACATGAAACAAACCTACCAGCCAAAAAAGAAAAAAAGAGTAAGAGTACATGGTTTCCGTGCCCGCATGGCTACCCACAAGGGTCGCCTCGTCCTCTCTCGCCGCCGCCAATCTGGCAGACGTAGCCTAACCGTCTAAGTCTCTCAACTTTCAAATTGTAAATTAATAATTGGTGTACATTTGTTGTATATGATTCCTCATTCCCGCAAATTCCCTCTCCGTACCGATTTTCTTAGATTTCGCTCTCGCGCCAAAAGAGTAGTCTCCTCAGTTTTTACCACACACATACTAGCTACCTCTTCCCCCGCTCGCCTCGGAGTAATAATCCCCAAAAAAGTAAACAAACTCGCAACTACTCGCAACTATCTCAAGCGCCTGGTATACGATACGCTCTGGCCCCAAATCAAAGACCAAAAAATGGACGTGGTTGTGGTGTTCAAACCTATGTCGTTAAAAAAAACTACGCCTACTAAGCAGCTATTACTCACCGAGCTCCATGTATAAGCTATACCGAAAGCTCTCACCTTACCTCAAAGTAATTTCTATAAACCTTGGCATCTCTCGAGGTTCATGTCGCTACTCTCCCACTTGTTCGCTCTACGCCAGTCAGGCATTTAAAAAACACGGACTACTCAAGGGTGCTTGGTTATCTGTCATAAGGCTGTTAAAATGTCACCCATGGAGCAAGGGTGGTTATGATCCCATCCCCTAACTTTATAAACTTGCTACTTTAAACTTAAAAACTACTATGTACAACCAACTCGTCTACCAACCCATTCTAAATACCTTGACCTGGCTCTATGGTGCAACCGGCAACAATCTAGGTTTTGCTATCATCGCGCTCACCCTCTTGGTTCGCACAGTTTTAATCCCGTTCACCCTCCCCCAGATGAAATCAGCCAAAAAGATGGCTGCGCTTAAACCCGAGTTGGATGCACTTAAGAAAAAACACGGCAGCGATGCCAAGCTCTTACAGCAAAAGACTCTCGAGCTATATCAAAAGAATCAGATCAACCCCGCTGCTGGCTGCCTACCCTTTATTGCCCAGTTTATAGTCTTAATTGCACTGTACCAGGTCTTTATGAACACCTTGGGTGGCAATGGCATGGGCGAGATAAATTCACTTTTCCTCTGGTGGGATCTCAAAGTTAAGGACACTACCTACGTCCTCCCGGTGCTCGCCGGCATCTTACAGTTTATTACTTCTGTTGCCCTACTTCCTGCGATAGAAAACGAGCCAGCTAAGCGAGAAGGTACCAAAGAACAAAAAGAAGACATTGCCGAGATGGCAACGAGCATGCAACAACAAATGGTTTTTATGATGCCAATCATGACGGTTATCTTCTCACTCCAGTTCCCCTCAGGCCTCGCTCTCTACTGGGTTATTACCACAGGCTTTTCACTCGTACAGCAATTAGTAGTCTCTGGTCCCGGCGGGATTACTCTCTACTGGGCCAAAATTAGCAAAATGTTTAATAAATAAAAAGGAATCTATGCAATATCAAGATCTAATTAATCAGTTCTTTAGCTACTTTGGTCTAACTAGTGATCAGGTTCAGATCAGTGAAGATGGCGACATGCTAACCATAACACTAGATGTTCCAAGTGAAGAATCTGGTCGCTTTATTGGTCGCTATGCTGCCACACTCGATTCGCTCCAGTTAATTATTTCTTTAATGATTAATAATGGTAATACCTCCCATCTCCATGTTTCAGTTGACGTTGGTGGTTATCGACAAGAGAGAATGAGTGTGTTGGGTAGCATGGCAGAGCGCATAAGCGCCGAGGTAGAGGCAACTGGCACTCCTCACGCTTTCCCTCCTCTCAGTTCGACCGACAGGCGCGCTGTTCACCTTATCTTCCAAGATCATGAAACGCTCACAACTTATTCCGAGGGACAAGGGGTCGATCGCCGTCTCATCTTGGCTCCAAAAAACTAAGAGGGTCGTACTCTTTCTTATCCTTTTTCTCATCCCGACCCAGTTGGGCTTGCATTTCTGGCCGAGCTCGTCCCTTATCTATGGGGTCCGGGTCGACTATCTCTCCCCCACCCTCTACTTCCTCGACCTATTAATAATATCTTACTTATCACTAAACAGATTTACGGGCCTGCCTGCGCAGGCAGGTTTACGGATTTACGGCGCACCATATTTTATTATTCTTCTCTTATCCAACCTTATCTTTAGTATTAACCCTCTCTCCACCCTCTCCTGGTCTCTTCATCTCTTGCTCTATATTTCGTTTTTTTCTTCATTCTCATTGATTATTAATCAAAAGCTATTAACCACTAGTTTGTTCCTCGCTTCGCTTTTTCAACTCTCACTTTCAGTCACCCAAGTATGGCTTGGTCGCTCTATTCAGGGACCTCTCTACTACCTAGGCGAGCGGATGGTATCTGTGGGCCAGCCTGGGGTCGCCTTGGCCATGTTTATGGACCAGGTAGTGCTACGCGCCTATGGTACTTTTGGTCACCCCAACGTCCTCGCTGGATGGCTAGTCATTACCTTCCTCATAATTCTTCGGTTTAGTAAAAATATAGTAATTAATTACAGTTATTTCTTAATAACTATTCTAGGGGCGTTGCTAACCCAGAGTAGATCGGCTCTCTTGTCATTGTTTGGCATTATCATCCCAGTTTATATGCTCAAATCTCTCCGAGTCCGCGCCCTGTATTTTGCAATCCTATTTTCACTAGCAATTGGTTATTGGTCATTGGTTGTTCCCGAGAGAGCTGATCTATCCCTATCCGAGCGCCTCTCGCTGCAATCTGTTTCACTAAAAGCTATCGCTAACTACCCGATATTTGGTACAGGAGCTCAAGCTAGTATTGCCTCTTACCCTCAACTAAACACTACTTTCAGACTCCTCCAGCCCGACCACAATAGCTTTACCCTCTTCGTTTCCTGGTTTGGCTTGGCTGGGATCCTATCAATCATTTATTTAATACGGCTATACGGCTATACGGCTATACGGCTTTACGATTATCTCCCATTATTTCCTCTTCTTCTCCTCGATCATTACCTTCTGACTTCTCCACAGGGATTACTTATCCTCTTACTCTATCTCAAAGTAGTAAACTACTCCCATGTTCAAAAACATCGCGAGTAACACCCTAGCCCAGCTAACCGCCAAGTTCTTTGGGGCAGGCCTGACCTTACTTACCACCTTTTTTACCATCAGAATCGCCGGACTCTATCTGTATGGAGACTTGAGCAAAATCTTAGTTCTCGTCGCACTAGGCTTTACTGTAATAGATTTTGGGCTAAATGCCGACGCAGTTCGTAGGGCTACAGGGGTATCCTCGATGCTTCAGTTAACGCGGCGAGTGATGCTTACCCGACTAGCGCTCGCACTCGTTGCGATCATGGTGCTTAACACATTCGTATTTCTACTCCCTGGGGGTTATAGTCCAGAGATCAAGTCGCTGTTTTGGGTAGCAAGTATAGGTATACTATTCCAGAGTATTTATACCTCGGGCAATGCTTATTTTCAGTACAGCATGAATTATTGGCGCTCCACAATCTCAGTAATTCTCGGCACTATAGTGACAACCATCTTAACGCTATATTACCTAAGCTCATCCCCTACTCTCCCGAGCCTTACTCTCTCAATTACCTTTGGGTATTTTGTAATGGCAGTCTCAACATTCTTATTACTTCCCAGATTGCTCTTCAAAGACATCCAGATTAGTGATCTTCGGGAGGTAGTGCCAACACTTCTTCGCGCTTCTACTCTGGGCGCCATCCTAATCTTTAGTATCCTAAGTAGCAAAGTGGACACTATTCTCCTGGGTGTTTTTCGCACTAGTAGCGAGGTTGGGCAGTATGCTTTTGCTTACCGCATTTTTGACGTAATCCTAGTTCTGCCTGTTTTTGTCATGAACTCTCTCTACCCTCTCATGCTCAAAAACAAAGAGAGTCTGCTCATTCCTACCCTAAAAACACTCGGCTCCCTCGGCTTCCTCGCTGGTATTGCTACCTACGTCCTGGCTCCTCTCATAATCTATATCAAGCCAGAGCTGGGTCTCTCGATAACCACTCTACGCATACTCTCGCTCTCTCTCCCACTCTTCTACCTAACCGCACCACTCATGTGGGATCTTGTGGCCAAGTCCAAAGATGGCTTAGTCTTAAAAATATACATAATCGCCGCACTCCTAAACGTCTCCGCCAACCTCTGGGCTATCCCCCACCATGGAGTAGTTGCTGCAGCTATTATTACTGGTGTTACCGAGCTTCTCATTTTTATCTCTCTCCTGTATTATTCACACAGAACTCAAGATTCCCATTTGAGAATTTGAGAATTTAAGATTTGAGATTTATGAAAATCCTCCTCCAGTGTGACGGTGGCTCACGCGGCAACCCCGGTCCCGCTGCCTATGGCTATGTAGTGTACGACATTAGTGATAGTGCGGGAATCGTACTGGAAAAATGCGGTAATTACATAGGGGTCACTACCAACAATCAGGCAGAATACCAGGGTTTAATTGCCGGCTTAACCTGGGTTGCGACCAATCATCCCACCGCCAAGTTGAGTATCAAAATGGATTCATTGCTTATCGTTAACCAGGTCAAAGGCCTCTACAAGGTAAAAAGTCCAGACTTAATCCCGAGGATTCAGGAGGTGAGGGGACTACTTAGCAAAATCCAGTCCTGGGGTATCGCTCACACCTATCGCGAAGGCAACTCTCTCGCAGACAGCCTCGTTAACGATGCACTAGATAATCACCAGTAAATCTTTACTAGTCGGTCATATTTCTTAATAAGCGGTAATTTCGTGTCTTAATCTTTGATAGCTATAGGTTTACAAAAACGTGAAAAAGAGTGAAGCCGGCAAAGAAACAGTGCAGACCAAACAGAACGTGCAAAAAACGTAAGAACGAACACAGTAGGCGACATATCAAGAGAGATTAACAAAAGAACGGAACAAAAAAACGTCATAACGAAGAGTGTTGTTAGGTCAATAGAATATATAGGTCGTAAACGATCAACAATCTCGCTATTTGCTGATTTAGCTAAATGCCGATAAACTGAACTCATGCCTGCTGTAAGATTTGCGGTTGAAGCCGTGCGTGGTAATGTTGCGATTCTCTCGAACGCTCAAGATGTCGATCGTGTGATCGGTCAATATGCCGAAAAGCACAACCTCGAGACTCATCACTATTCGCTCGACCAAATGCTCGGCTTTACAGATCAATCCTTCCCAGTACACGACGCCTGGCTCATTTTTTTGACGCCGGAACTAGCTAGTTTTTTTGTTGGCGAGGGCAGGGGAGTCTGGAGCATGCTCACCTCATACCCACACCCTCATCTCTATTTGGTTGAGCGAGCCTGGCAAAAAATCCCCCTCGAAGTCTCGAGTCGGGCCACTAGGTTGGTAGTAGGGGAGTACCTGGGGTTGGATGGCGAAGGTTCACCCACACTCGCTAGCCTGGAGCGAGAGATTAACGGAATGAGTCCAGTCAGTCTGGGGGAGGGCGGCCTGTCTGCGCTGCACTTGATGAGTGAAGAATATTTAGTTAATGCGGTTATTAGGATCCTAGTTAGTCAGACCGAAGCGCCCCAGATCAATATTGGTAACACGAGCGGAGTCTCCCTAACCACACTCTTGCAGTTGATTACTGACTCGCAAGAGTCCAGAGGTGAGGTCACCTATTCAGATGATGGTATAGTCTCCCCAGTCTCTCCCAGTTTTTATCGCTCCACTCATCAGCTCCTAAGTGATCTACCCAAAGAGAGCACGCTCGATCTGGCGATAAACTACTTAAAGGAACATAAACCCAAGGGAGATCCAACTCCAAAAACTGAACCTATTCCAGTGCCACTGCCTGATCCAAATCTAGAACCAGAGACAGAATCAGTAAAAGAACCGGTTATCACTCTCCCTAAGACTCGCCTCCCCAAACTTGTTCGGACGACTGAGTCGGAGCCAGTCAAGCCAAAAACATACAACCTAACCGGACTCGAGTTTGTGCCAAAGAAGAAGACTCGGGTCAAAAGAAAGTTGACTGTTCCCTCATTTCTCAAGAAGCGTGGCCTGAGGGTAGTCGCCAAAGGATTGCTTTTTGGGTTAATTTTTTACTTAGGTTCGCTTGCTCTCACTCTCGGTATTACATGGGTCACTATCACCAACTACAAAAATCAATTTGTGGCCGGCTCTCTCGATAATCTTAAATCCAACCCAGTGGCAAAGACTGCCGCTAAATATCTATACACCAACTCAGTGGCTTTTGGGCTAACCGACGCATCTCTGCTTCTTGATGCCTATCAACAGGCGCTAAAGCTTGGCGAGACCACTTCCAATCTCTCACTCGGCGCGCGCGACATCTCTTCTTACATTTTGAGCGATGTTGATCTCAATTTGGCTAGCACCTTAACCACCGCCAGGCTGGATGTCGAGACACTCTACCAAGAGCTTTCTCTCCTCGATGGCACGCTCCCCGCAAAGACGCCAGATCTCATCACGAGCATGAGCGACGATTATCAGGCTATCAAAAACTTGCTACCAAGTCTCAAAAAAAATACTTTACTAGGCAAGGGGGTTGTTAGCATCCTCCCAGACCTGATCAGTCTCAGTGATCGGGCTAAATACCTCGTGTTATTTCAAAATAATATGGAGCTCCGGGGGACTGGTGGTTTTATTGGCAGCTACGGCATCATTTCTTTTGAAAAAGGTAAGCTCTACGATTTTCAGGTTTATGACGTCTATACCGCCGACGGCGCACTAAAAGGGCACGTCGAACCGCCCGCTCCGATCAAAAATATTCTGGGCGAAGCCAAATGGTACTTAAGAGACAGTAACTTTGACCCCGACTTCCCAACTAGTGCCAGGCGTGCCGAGTGGTTCCTCAAAAAATCGATGAACCAAGATGTCTCAGGTACAATCGCAGTTAATCTCGAAACCTTAAAGCTCCTCTTGTCCGCAATCGGTCCTCTAGAGCTGCCTGACTATGATGAAACGATTAATGCAGGCAACCTAGCCGAGCGTGCTCAGTACCACGCCGAGGTCAACTTCTTTCCTGGTAGCACTGCCAAAAAAGAGTTTTTAAGTAGTGTGGCAGACGCCTTATTCGAAAAAATAAAAACCGCGGACGCCAAATCACTCCTGAGCGTAAGCGCTGCCCTCATGAGCTCGCTTGAGAGTAGCGATACTCAAGTGAGCGTGACCAGTCCCAACTCCGAGCGGATCCTCCAGACGCTCGGCTGGAATGGTGGGATCGAAAATAAGCCCTGTCCAACCAGTCCTTGCTACGACGACTATCTCTATAGCGTCGACAGCAACTTTGGTGTCAACAAAGCTAATTTTTACATCACCAAAGATATGAACTTGGATATTAATGTCAGTAAAGATGGCGAGCCCACCCATACCCTAACAACTACCTGGAAAAATGCCGCGACCAGTAATGCTTGGCCAGCTGGCTCCTACAAAAACTACGCACGGCTTTATCTGCCTCCATCCTCGAGCCTTGTCGAGATCAGAGTAGGGGAGAATGCTCTCTCTCCATCTGACTACGCTGTTGCCGAGGAGCATGGCCGCCTCGTAGTCTCATACCTAGTGACTGTTCCGATCAACAGACTGACCACGAGCACAGTGGTATATACCAACCGCACCCAGCTTAAGTCTGGCTCTTTCTATACTCTCTACTACCAGAGGCAATCTGGCACTAGGTCGCAGGACAAGTTAACTGTAAACTACAACCTACCTCTCTACCTCAAACCCTCCAAACTCTCGCCCGAGCCTTCGGTACTAGATTCGCAAAAACTAAGGTTTGATTTCCTAAACGATACAGACCACCGCCTCTCGATTCAATTTTAGTTCTAATCTGCTATAATCTGCACATACATAATTACTGATAACTAATTACTAAAGGAACACTATGTCCAACTTTACAGTCAAAGCAGCTACTCGCACCGCCCTCGGACGACGTGTCCGCACCCTCCGAAAGACTGGCATTGTTCCAGCTAACATCTTTGGTAAAAAGATGAAATCTCTCTCGATCCAGATCGAAATCAAAGCTCTCAAAGAAATTCTCAAAAAAGCCGGCGAAACTAGTCTAATCGATTTAGTTGTTGACACAGGTAAGGCTCACCCAGTACTAGTTGCTGGTTATGCCCAGGATCCAGTTAGTGGTGAGCTCCTCCACGTCGACTTTCACGAAGTAGATCTAAACGTCAAAACCACAGCCATGGTACCTCTCAAACCAGTCGGTGAATCAGAGGCTGTCAAAGCAGGAAACGTCTTAGCTCTCCAAAGAAACGAAATCGAAGTCGAGGCACTCCCAGCCGATCTCCCAAGTGAGATCGAGGTCGACATCACTGTCTTAACCGAAGTAGGTGCTACCATTCACGCCAAAGATCTCAAGCTTGATCGCTCCAAAGTAACCCTAATGGTCGAGGACGAAGAAGTGATCGCCACCATCCAAGAGCCAGCCAAAGAAGAAGAGGTGGTCGCAGCCGCTCCAGCAGAGGGAGAGGTCGCAGCCGCACCTGCCGAAGGCGCTGACGCTCCCAAAGCTGACGATGCTAAAAAAGAATAACCATCTCATTGTTCGGATCTAGTTCTCTTGCCAGTTCGAGGTAAGCCGTAGCCTGTTCGCTCTCCCCAATTTGGTTGTGCAGCTTAGATAGCACTAGATATATGTCTCGGTGACCGGGGTACCTCTCAAGCATCTCCTCATATTTTGCTATCTCACGCTCAATTACTCTATACGGAAAAACTAGGTCCTCTTCGTTCTCCACCCCCAAAACATTTTGAGAATTTATGATTTGTGATTTGTGAAGATTAAACAAATCCTGTGCCTTCGTGTAATCTCCAACACCCGCCGCCCTAATACTTGCCTCTCGCAGGTCGCGTACGCCCGCCAAACTCGCCTTACTTCTAACTATCGATGATCCAATCATTAAGAACACTAACCCTGCCGCAAAATAGGGTAGGGAAGGTGACGCTCTCTCTAATACTATCCACGTGTAATTTTCAAAACTACCCAAAAAACCAACCTGCTTTTTCATAAACCGAGTATATCAGTCCCTGGTTAGACCAAAAAATTCTGAGTCGGAGCTATTTTGCTATTTTCCACAAAATTTCAAACATCTGTCTCTCAGTCCTAGCAATCTCTCTGTTATGTATCTCGACGCCAAAGTGCTCGCCCTGATAGTGGTAGTAATAGGAAAAAACTTCGCCATAAATATACGTGTCGTGTTTGATCTCTAGGACGGTTGCGTTGATTCCGCGGTGTTCATAAACCTTATGATACTTCTCTCCAAGAGTCGTATATTCATAATCATCATCTTTATCATTTGTTATTTCTCGGGATCTTGCCCCAGTTTCTATATTCTTTACGCGCAATCTCTCAGCAAAAGTTTTACCTACACTGGTATTCCAATCCTCATATCCTAAGCCGACGAAGTCGTGCCCACTAGAGACCACATTCCACAGCATTTGTTTAAGCCCATCTTTACCTTGAAAGTACTTTATTTCAGACCGCTCTCCACCTTCATTTTTTGGCAGCGCTCGCAGGAGGGCGGGGATCTCGTTCTTCAGGCTTGTGACTCGCAGCTCTTCGCTTGCGAGGTATCGGTCAAATCCATCTGGACTTGTCCGGTATTTGCTCGTCTTGTCACCTAAAATTAGCTCAACTAACCCTCTCTCTCTCAGTTCTTCGAGATAGCGGTAGAGCGACGATCTATTCAACTTAGTTTCACGTGATAATTGTAGTGGGGTAGTGGCAGGCTTCTTATTGAGGATCTCATATATCAAAGCATGTTTACTTGTCAGCCCCATCTGCTTAATTATTCTGAGTAATGACCTGTTCACCATAGTGAACATCAGTTTAACATATTCAATAATACAGATAGAATATGTGGACAACTATGTTGATAACCACAAACATATGTGGATAACATAAAATAAATACTATGGCCAAAACCAACGTCAAACAAAACATCAAATACTTCATGATCACGTCGATTTTTCAGTGGTTTTTTGTAGTCATTGGTGTCTGGGTGCTTATCTGGCGCAGTTATTTATCGTGGCAAGAAATAGCTCTCATTACCTCAATTAGTCTTTTTCTCCAACTACTACTTGAGCTCCCATCAGGTGCTCTAGCTGATCTCTGGGGACGGAAAAACACCGTCCTACTTGGTCGCGTCCTCGGTGTTGTCGGTTTTGGCATCCTCACCTTTGCAACCAACTTTTGGATGTTTTTACTTGGTAACATTCTCTACCTCGCCAACTGGGCATTTGAATCAGGCGCCCTCTCTGCACTCCTATTTGACTCTATGAAAGAAAATGGTCGTAGCGAAGAAGAGTATCAAAAAGTCGAGGCAGACACCTTCTTTTGGTGCACTATCGGTATGGCAATCAGTAGTGTGCTGGGCGGCTATCTCTATACGCTACATCCCCAGCTCCCTTATGCCTTAACCACACTAGTGGCTATTGGTGCTCTCATTACTGCGCTTCCCCTCGAAGAACCAGAGCTAGATAGTGAGAAATTTACTCTCAAATCATATTTACGCCAAAACTGGGAGGGGACCATCCACATCTTCCGCCATTCTCGTATCGCCGCCATTTCTATTTTCAGCATTGCGATCAATTTTGTAGCCTATGTCGGCTTGTGGTATCTGTATGAGCCCAGGCTCGCCGAAGCCAACTTTCCCGCCTCTTACCTGGGATATCTGGTAGCAGGTACATACGTAATTCGCGCACTCGGCACCAAGCTGATTCCTTTGGTTATGAAGCTCGGAGACAAGAATATCCCAATTTTCCTTACTCTTTTCCAGGCATTTGGCTCTGCTCTCTCATTTATTGAAAATAGCTTTGGGGCGGTCAGTAGTGTCTACTTGCGCAAAATGTCCGACGGCATGAGGAGCCCTATCCTCACTAGACTACAGAACGTCGAACTCGAATCCCGCTATCGTGCGACCAGTCTCTCTGCCATCTCTCTCCTCGGTAATATCCTAATCGCTGGCGTAGGACCACTCATCGGCTATCTTATGGAGCAGGGGAGTGTTGCGACCACCTTCGGCTACTCCGCTATTATTGGTCTCATCCTCGTCTTGCCATCTGCAATTTATCTCAGTAAACAGATTAAGTAGTTGACATTGTATATCATTTGTCATATTATCCAAGTATGGACAAGCCATTCGAGTGGGATCCAGATAAAAATAGCACATTAAAAGCTTTGCGGAAAATTACTTTTGATCAAGTAGTCAGAGCAGTTAAAGCAAAAAGAGTCCTCTTTGATGGTCCACACCCCAATCAATCAAAATATCCACATCAACAAATGCTCATAGTCTCTATTCGTAACTACACCTATCTAGTTCCATACGTCGAAGACTCAGAAAAACGCTTTCTAAAGACAATTATTCCCAGCCGCAAAGCTAATAAAAAATATAATCTAACCAAGGAGAAAAATATATGAAATCTATATTAGAACCAGTCTACAAGCTTGACAAAGAAGAGCAAGAAATACTTGACTCTTATAATAGGGGTGAGTGGAAGTCAGTTAAAAACATTACTAAGCGCCGCGAAGAGCTGAAGCGCTCTGCAGCTCTGACTCTTAAACTTGTTAAATCAAAAAACATTAATATCCGCTTACAGCCAACGACCCTAGAGAAACTTAGGGAGTCAGCAGCAAAGCTGGGTATGCCTTACCAAACGCTAGCCAGTAGTATCCTTCATCGCTACGCCACCGGCCAAATCATTCATCCTGATTAGCGGCTTTCTAGTTTTACTTTTTTAGCGATCCCCCACAGAGTCTCAAAAATACTCCTCTGCATCTTCGCCATGCGCGCATTCTGGATCTCCACTCCCCAGACATCATTATCATCCCAGTAGTACATAGCAACCACATCATCGTAAACATCTAAGTTGTGGGTCAGCTTCATGGTCGAGTCAGGTAGATACCTCCAACCAGAGTGTTCAATGTGTCTCCTCACAAACCCTTCGCTCTTAACGCTCTCCATAAACGCGTCTGCGCGCAGGTCACGCATCTTCACTTTATTTTTCTCAAGCTCTCTCGCATACTCTTCAAAAAACTCTTTCCCCACCACCTCAATCAAGTTTCGGTAGGTATATCCCACTACTTCGCTCCTGGCTTTACTCTCATTCCAAAGTATCTGCTTGATCCCTTCAACTCCCCGGAAGTACTTAACCCTGGTCTTTTGCTGGCCCATTGCTTCGCTGGCTATCTGCTCTATCTCGGGAACTTGTAGCTCTAACTCCTCAATTCTCTTCTTCTGCACACTAAGTTTGTTGGCAAGCATTGTGGGCTCTACTGCCGCATATCGACGTGATTTATATGCCAGTAGTTCTTGTAGTAGACCTTGCGCCACCCACTCTGGTACTTGGCGGTATAACCTCGTCCGCTCTACCCCCGACTCTCTCGATAGTTCAGACAAGCTCATCGCCCCACGCAAAACCATGGTTTGGTATACCCTCGCTGCTTCCGCGGAAAATCCCATCTTCTGCACAAACTCAATAATCTTATCTTTATTATGTTTACTCATACTGTGCAAATTATACACAACAAGTATATTACTTATCCAGATTAATCTAAAATCGCGTGCATGAATACCAAATATAGGGAAGTCATTGGAGGAGGAGATCAATCAGTCGAATTCCAGATTATTCAAAAAAGTCTTATTTCCAGTGCCACACGCATAACAGTCCAACAAGAATTAGTGGAACTTGTCGGACCCCTTGACGCAAAAGAACGATGGGAATTACTAATAGAAGCTCATTTTCCAGACAATGTTCGCTCGCACGTCTACACGGGCGCTCCCCCGTGGCAGGTCGCCTTCCAACTCATTGAAAGAATTCTTTACTCAGACGGAGGTTACCCTTCGGCAGTCTATTTACTGCAGTTGGTTGGCGTTGAAAACATTGAAGCTGAAGGTTTTGACGCGAATAGAGTCCAACAAGCAATGAATCAACTACTCCAATCACCAGAAGATCTGTCATAATTAATTCATGTCTTGGCTTATTCTCTCCCTCCTAGCAGTATCATTCTTTGTCATATACGACGTTGCTGGCCGCTACCTAGCTACTCGCTCCGAGAACCCTCAGGCATTTGCCGTCATCTATAACCTAGGCGTCGCCCTCATGTCTCCCATTATTTTCCTCTTTGATCAGACCATGCCCACAGGCATCACTCCCTACGTCATCTTTATGACTGTTCTCGGTCTCGTTATCTGGGGACTCAACGGACGTTTTGAATACTTTGCCAAAAAACACACCGAGGCCTCAGTTTTCTCGATCATAATCAAACTAGGTCCTGTCATAAGTTTTTTCCTAGCTCTCATTTTTCTTGGAGAGACTTTTACTTACTCCAAACTCGCCGGGGTTATCTTAATTGTCGCGGCCAACATTATTCTCTTAGCAGGCAACCTCCGACACGCCAAAATTGATCCAAGAGGTGTGCGATATACACTACTACTCGCTCTCATTCTTTCAGTCGCCTGGCTCTTTGACGCCGTCAACGTCAAGGCCTGGGGAGTAGGGGTGTTTTGTATGTTCTCGTTCTTTGCGCCAGTCGTCATGAGCTCATTCTTCCCAACTATCAAAAAGAAGCAATTAGTACGAGAGCTAAAACTCACTCCCTGGTGGCAGTTCCTAGTACTTGGATTCTTTAATCTCATTGGTTATGGCTTTATGCTCAAAGCGCTAACGCTAGGGGAGGCGAGCAACGTCATGCCGATCGCCACCTCAACCACCCCTTTTGTGGTCTTAATTGGAATCCTCCTTCTGGGCGAGCGCGACTCCTTAGCTCGCAAAATCTTCTCTAGCATCCTGGTCCTCATCGCCATCTACCTCATGCGCTAGATCCAGTTGTATAATATACAAATGCAAGATTCATACTCCAAAATATTCAGCGAAAAACAAAGAGTTATGTTTGTCTTTGCTCATCCCGACGATGCCGAGATTTATTGTGGAGGACTAATCGCAAGACTAGCCAAAGATGGTAAGCAGGTAAAACTCATTAAGATGACGACAGGGAACAAGGGGTCTCGCGGCGAGACTATCTCCGAAGCCGACCTGGCCAAAACCAGAGAGTCAGAAGATGCAGAGGCACTCAAAGTCCTAGGACTCAAATATACTGACAGCGTTAATCTCGATCTAGGTGATGGCGAGATCGAAACTAATCTCGAAACAATAGGCAAAGTAGTCAAAGAGATCCGTAAATTTAAGCCCGATCTCATTGTCACTCACAATCCCGAAAAAACACTAATCCGTGACGAGAGTGGGGGATACTACGTCAATCACCGCGATCACCGCCATACCGCCGAGGTGACTGTCGATGCCGCTTATCCCTACAGTCGCGACCTCCTCTTCTATCCCGAGCATATTAAAGACGGGTTGTCAGGCCACTCCTGCTCCGAGTTTCTCTTTGTCGACTCGTGGGGACACGAGGATACAATTTTTATTGATATTACCGATCAGGAGAAGATTAGAACTCAGGCGATCGCGTGCCACAAATCTCAATATTCTCAAGAGAACGCTCAAGGCTCCACTGACTTTTTTGCACCAGATAAAGATGGGAAGCGCTATGAACAATTTTGCTATATCGTCGCAGACTGATCATTCGTCGCTGGACAATTCCTTTTCGGACTACAACCAAATCACCAGATCAACAATATTTCCAAACATATCTATACAAACGAATCTCGGCATCAACCCTGCCGACACAATCTACATATCTGGAAAACCAAATGAAGTGTTAAAGAAATTGTCTTAAAAATTCTATTGAACCGATAAACCAAAACACTACCTGGCGAGACGTCTTTTTCTCCCCAAGATCATCACGACACTCACAATATTTATTATAAAAATGTATATCGGAAAGACTAGGTTGCTAAGCGAAAATACTCCAATCGACAAAATACTAAAAAAACTTGCCACGACATCTGACATATAAAATTTCCAGTCTTCTGTGTCTGGATACTTCCACGTCTTAATCAAGGTTGGTACAAAGCCAATAAAATCCGTCACTATCGACATGATCAAGCCTAATAGGGGATTGTTAGTCGTTTGCCATACGACCAGAGACACTATCGCCATCGCGAAAACAATCCAATCTAGTCTATTGTTTCCACCCATTCCTCGCTTGAGAGATAGGTAAAAAAGAACAGCACTCCCCAGGAGTTGTGCGCTCGCCATATATATAGAATTTCGGTCGCCCTGAGCATACAGCGTTCCAACAAATAAGAGAGATACCAGGAAAATAAGGAATCTAGTCATTCTCTGGGGTCGGAAACTCCCCTTAATCACACTAGTCACGCCGATAATTGGCGACACAAATCCTGCAACTATAGAGAATATTAAAAATAAATTAGTAGTAATCATAAACAGTTATTAAGCTCGATTTTGTAGACGAACAATTTCAGCTCTCCCAAGCATACAGTAATCTTGAGCTCTTTTTAAGAGAAATCCCTGATGATCCATCCAGGTCTCAGAAGATATTCCCAATCGTGCAGATTGCATATCAACACTCTCAACTAACTTAGCTAAAATATTCATCAATTCTAATATCGAGTAATATCTCATAGCACCATGTGCTTCTAGATCAGGCTCTAGCCTTTTGCGAGACTCAAAATCAATTCGTTTTATTGCCATGCCACCGACAAGCATTAAATCCTGTACATCTTTTAGTAATCCTTCTTGCCCAGGCACCAGATCCAATAATGGTTTAGCAAACTCAGTCATAACTCCTCCTTTTTCTTGCATTCTGCCACAAATCTGTTAATATTCAATCTGATGTCCGAAAAAGTAGACACTACTATTTCTCTTCTCACCCAATTTGGGATTGGTGAGCTAGAAGCCAAAATATACCTGGAGATATTATCGGGAAGGGCAGACACAGCTCTCACTATTTCTCGCAATATTAAACTAGCAAGAACAAAGGTGTATAGGTTATTGGACAATTTGCTCGCTAAAAAATTAATTGTGACTAGGGTAGGCGAGCGGGGCATGCGTTTTGTCGCAACTCTACCAGACCAGCTAGAATTCCTCCTCTTAGACCGCGAGCACGAACTAGAGAAACTCCGCCAAACTTTCCCTACGCTCCAATCCGAACTATCAGGTATAAGTAGTGCATCTCCCAAGTCAAGGGTACTCTATTATCATGGCATAGATGGTCTCAAGCAGGTTACCTATAACTCTCTAAAAGCCAAAGGAGAACTCCTTACGTACGAACTCTCCACAATGAACGCATTTATGGATCAGTACGAAGCCGAAAAACTACGTCAGAGATTTGTGGACAACCGGATTAAAATTCGCACCCTTACCAATGCTACAAAAGTAGATGCGTATACCAACGTCACCGAGATAGTCGAAAAATATTGGGAGATCAAACACTTAGACCCGAATGGTAAACCTTTCCAGTTTGAGATCCTCATCTACAACGACGTCTATTGCACGTACAAATACACAGGGAATGACATTTTTTGCGTCGAGATCCACTCTAGCGAGCTCGCCGACATGCAGCGACAACTCTTTGAATATCTCTGGTCAGGTGCTGTCAAATTTACAATTTCCAGTTCTCGCGGAGCTGCGCACTTGAATGATTAAACTATAGTATTTCTGTTATCATATACCAATGAAACGATCAACTCTTGGATTACTCTCACTAATTTTTGCAGGCCTTATTTTTGGCTCGTTTGGTGTGTGGGTTAGACTTTTGTCTGTCGATCTATCATCTTACCAACAAATTGCTTTTCGAAATGTTATGGCTCTTGGTGTAGCCCTGTTAATCATTATAACTACCAAAATAAAGCTCAATTTTGAGGGAGTATCGCCTAAATATCTACTACTATTTGGTATCTCCTTTCCAATAGGCGTCATTTGCTACACACTATCTGTTCTCAATACCACAATAATGTTATCAATATTCTCGTTTTATCTAGGTTCTATTTTCTCTTCTCTTTTAATTGGGATGTTGGTGTTTAAAGAAACAATTACATTACAAAAAGCTCTTAGCCTTGCGTTGGTAGTGGTCGGATTTTCTTTCTTTGCAAAAGGATTTGACTCATTTAATGTTGGAATACTATTAGGAATAGTTGGCGGTTTGTTTGATGTGGTCTCCAATTCTTTCCGAAAACACCTGTCAGGCAAAATAAATCGCGTAGTTTTGACATTAATTCCACAAATCGGGGGAATAATAGTCGCAACTATTTTTATGATCCAATCAGCAACATTTCAAATTCCCACAATAACTACATCTAGCTGGGTAGTAGGTATTATTTTTGGGGCTCTACTCTTTAGTGTTAACTACCTACTACTCTATGGTTTTCAACACTTTGACTTAAACCTAGGCACTATAGCTATCTCTTCTGAAGTCGTGTTTGCAACTCTATTTGGCTACCTACTTTTTGCCGAAATTCCTAGCACCACAGATTTATATGGTGGATTGTTAATCGTTATAGCAATTATCATTGGTAACTTACCATCAAAAATCTTCCAAAAATCATAGTGACGGGGGATTTATGAAAAGACACTTCCCTTATTTCGGCATCAGCAATATTCGGCTCTTTTATTGGTTAACTTTGTTCATTAACGGCTGGTTTATTCTCCCCAATTGGGTATTCTACTTCCGCCAGTATATTTCACAGAGCCAAGTAGGACTAGTCGAAGGAATCGCAGTCTTGATAGGTATTATCATGGAAGTTCCCTCAGGCGTACTCGCAGACCTTTTAGGTAAACGCAACACTTTGATTATGGGAAGCCTCTTTCAACTAATCTCCTGTCTAATACTTGTTAACTCTACTCAATTCGAACACTTCCTCATTGGTAACTCAATTATGTTTATTGGTTTTGCTTTTCACTCTGGCGCAACCGAAGCTCTAGCCTACGATTCCCTCAAAGAAAAAAAGAAAGCAGACAAATATTCCGAAGTTATTGGTAAATCATCTTCGATCACCATTTCTGCCACTCTTTTCTCAACCGTTATTGGTGGCTATCTCTATGGCCAGAGTCCCACCTATCCATTTTATGCGTGGACAATCTTTCTAATCTTCTCAATTCTTATTCTCATTTTTATGAAAGAACCTAAAGTAGACACTGTCAGGTTTAATTTTCGTAACTACCTAGCGCATCTTAAAGAGGGGACTATCACACTTTTTAATAACAATCTTAGACCATACTTGTTGTCTCTCTTTACCTTTGCCACCTTCATTAAGCTCTACCAAGGTATTGTTCGCCAGTCGACCGCCGCTTATTTTGGCTACTCCGGTGAGACATTCGGATACCTATTTGCTGCGATCTCAATTCCCGCCATCTATGTATCATTTAAATTTGCACAACTTCGCATACGATTCGGAGATCAGAAATTAACAACATTTAGTCTACTTGCTTTCACGCTTGCTTTTCTAGTTGCCGCCACAACAAATAACCCTCTAATTGGCGCAGCATACTACCTAATCATTAATAGTATTGAGAATGTCGTTAAGCCCTTAACCTCTACCATTATCAACGAGCATACAGACTCCAAACACCGCGCAACCACTCTCTCCACTCTCGCACTATTTAGTCAGATACCATATATCTTTCTGACCATGGCCTTCGCCTACATGACTGAAATCCAAAACCTCCCTACGCTATTCTCGATATATGTCGTCATATTATTAACAATCACACTAAAAAGATCATTTACAAAAACTAGATCATTCATGCATAGATAAGTGATATCATTCTCATATGAGTTGGATTACGCTCGCACTGCTTAGCGCACTATTTGGTTCTATTGCCAGGGTGTTGCAGAAGGTACTGTTATCAAACAAGCAGGGGGACGCTTACGCTCTAGGATTTGTGTTTCAAACAATAGTTGCTCTATTATTCTTGATATATACCTTAGCAACCAACAGTTTAGAGTTGCCCAACATATCCGATCTATGGGTAAACCTGATAGTAATGACCATCTTTTACAGTCTTGGCAATATATTTACCTTCAAAGCCTTTAAACTAGCCGATGCTTCAGAAGTTGCCGTCATTTTTTCCTCTAGCTCTATATGGGCAATCATTTCTGCCTCAGTATTGTTGGGAGAGCGCTTAAAGGTCTCTAACTACCTAGGCATTTTATTAATAGTCAGTGGGATAGTGGTGATCAATATTACTCGATCAAAATGGAAGCTAAGCTTGGGTCACCTTTATGCAGCAGCGGGTGCATTTCTATTTGGTGTTGCATTTATAAATGACGCCTATATTATTGGCCGATACAACAGCATTGCATCATATATGATTGTAGCATTCACTCTTCCTGGGATATTCACACTATTTGTAAAACCATCTTCAATAAAAGCTATCCCGCACTACTTCGACAGAGCTACTCTCGCAAAACTGATAATATGCTGTATCATTTATTCACTTTCCTCCATCACAATATTTGGAGCTTACAAGGCAGGAGGTATGGCCAGTATCATCTCACCGCTACAACAATTAAGTATTATTACTACAACAATTCTCAGCTACATTTTTCTCAAAGAGCGAAACAGAATCCCCAATAAAATAATTGGGTCAGTTTTGGCTTTTATTGGTGCAGTTTTACTAATTTAACGAGCTTTATTTGCAACTAGCCTGTATCCAAGATAAGGTACAGTGAACACTGTGATTAACCCGAGTAGACTATATATGAGTCTCGTGTCTCCGTACTTGCCCATGATCAGTCCCGCCAAGACTACCCCTAAAATATAGATGACACTAATTGCCATAGACAGGGCCGAGATCGCCGTTGCCCGATATTTAGAGGAAAAAACCGCGTTAGTATATTTGCCGAGCAGTATCCACCGAGCAGTCGAAGCCATCATCGCCATACCCACAAACGGGACTCCCCAGTATCCCTGCAGCCACCACCCGGGTAGTAATGCCAAAGACATAAGGATAGGAAAGAACATGATCGTCCGGCGAAAATCGAATAACTTTTCTTGAGTCAGTAGTTTGGCTATCACGACCACATTAATTAGTCTTAGTGCTGCCGCTATCATCCCGCGCTCTTCACCACCAAAGCCGAGGGTAATCAACATCGAATCGTTAAAATAGGTGGCACACAGCCAGGTAATTGACCCAACAGCTATGTAGTACAGCGACATATCCCGGTGCTTCTGGGTCTTAAAGGCTTCTATCGCTCCCCACTTAATTTGTCGGAGGTAGTTGCGCAGCCCAAACTTCTCGCTATCAATTGTTGGCTCAACAAAGCGCGTGGCACAGATCCCTGCACAAAAGACGGCAAAAGACGATGCCAGGTAAGGCAGGGCCACCCACCAGCTCGCCATAAAGCCACCGAGCAGTGTCCCAGTCATCAGCCCTATCTGGAACCATTTACCAATTTTTGCCATCACGGATTGGAACTCCGATTCCCGTTTTTCCTGTTTGAGCGAGTCATACACCAGTGCTTCGAGCGACCCAGAGCGAAGCGCCTCAGCTGTCCCAGACAAAACAGAGAGGACAGCAAATTGGGGAAATGTTACGGCGAATGCAAACAATCCGTACTGCACAAAGTCGATTAGGTGACCCAGAATAACGGTTTTACGTCTCCCGATTAGGTCTGCTAGTGCTCCCGTTGGCAGCTCTAGGATGAGCTGGGTGGCAAATCCAATAGCCAGGTACAGTGATATCTGTGGGATCGAGATCCGCTCCTGTAGATATGCTATCCAGACAGGGATTGTAAAAACCAGACTCCTAAACCCCTCGGTATAAAAGAAAGTTTGAATATTTCGCTCTGCTATCTTGATTATTGCCATGTGAGTTATTGTAATCTAGTCGACCTGTTCTGTCGCAGTGTTCTTTGGTGGTTTCTTAAACGAATACTCCTTAAACCCGACTATACCCGGGCATCCCTGTGCATATCTCACCACCTTGTTATTAGTATCAAGCACGAACGCTGAGTAGGTATATACCGGGGCTTCTTCTGGTGTGGTACAGATCGCCCGTTTAGTACCACTGTTAGCTCGGTCTGACAGTAGTTGCTCGCAATCATCTAGAGTAACTACCTCTGCAACAAGTTCTGTAGCTCTGGTCTCATGCGTCTTACTCCATATCTCAAACTCTGGATCATTGTTAAAGTTGATATTCCGATCAGGTATATGACAAAAATGATTAGCCTTTACTGCTTGATCATCGATCTGCTCGACAAAGTATTCATGAGCTGTAGCTTCTATCCCGTAACACTCATCTGGATCTGCGACAAACATATTCCCACCAATTTTTGGGTTAAAGCTCTTGATTATCTCGACAGCTTCTTTGGCAGTAGCAGCATTCAAAATTAACCTGATATATGGCTTGCGAATATAACTGATCTGGTCTTCGCTAGTTCTGACAAATGTCGAGATAAAGGCCACTCCCTGCTCATTAATCCCTCCATAATATCCATCCTCGTAAGGCACTGGGTTCTGGATAATCAGCTTGCGGTACTTATCAGTAGGGGAGTCAAAGAGCTTGATCTCATCCTCGTGCCGCATCCATGACACTGGGTCACGGGTCTTCATAAGGTACCAGGTATTATTTACTCTCTTTACTGCTTGCGTGCACATATCTATCCTCCATAGTTGCTCGTATCCTACTCCCCTGCTATACTTAGTGTCAAAAGTGACGATCACTGTCGTCAGTAAACAACAGTAGGGGAGGGAAAAATGGATTATCAAAAACGTACAATCGAAGTCTTAAAAAACTTTGGCTTGTCAGACAACGAAGCCATTGTTTACCAAAAAGCTGTGGAGCTAGGTCAAACTTCGCCATTCAAAATTGCCAAAGCGACCGGGATCGCTCGTACCACTGTCTATGCCGTCTTAACTGATCTCGCTCTAAAGGGTCTGGTCGAACTAGAGAGTGCAACGGGGCTCATGAAGCAGCAAACCAAGGTGATAGTCAAAAACCCGAGCGTCCTCAGAGACATCATTCACACCAAACAAAAATCACTAAATTCTCAGGAAGTTGATATTGTTGAAATCCTCCCTTGGCTAAAAAAAGAATATCTCAAAGACACAACAGATTCTGATTTTCAGTTTTTCCCAGGAATGGAGGGCGCCAACTACGTCATGTTTGACTACGACGGAGTCGATGAAGATTCCTATGTTTTTGATTATCAAGTCCCGATGGATGCGACCGGTGGGGTAGAAATGAACAAAGGGGTTGATCGAGGTATTAAAAAACGTGTGGGTGGGAGGGGGATTGAGTACAATCTAACCCCAATGACCGACTGGACCAAACACGTCCTCTCTTATCAGGTCGAGCGCAACCCTCACTACCTAGATCGTGCTCAGTTTCGCTACCTCCCATTTGAGATGCAAAACTTTAATATTATGGTCCGGCTCAAAGGCGATCGTGTCTGGATAGTCTCAGTCAAAGACAAAGAAGTCTGGGGAATCAAAATCAGAAGCAGTAATCTCGCAAGTTCATTGATCTCTCTCCACCAAGCGCTCTGGAAGTTGGCAGATCCAGTTACCAAGGACATGATTGAGTCCTGGATGCCCAATCCATATCTAAAGGCAGAAAAAGCTAAAGATCGCTAAAATAAAAGTTATGGATGAATTAGTCGACATAATTGATCCCACTGAAGTAGTTGTGGCGACTGTGCCAAAGTCGCAAGCTCACAAAGAAGGACTGCTTCATAAAACAGTTATTTCTCAGCTTATTAATAGTCGTGGCGAGTTTTGTTTTGTCCGTCAATCTAGCGACAAGCAGGATGCAGGACAGTTTGTCTCTCCCGTTGGCGGCCATGTTAGCGCCGGGGAGTCGGACGATGCGACACTAATCCGCGAATGCCAGGAGGAGTGTGGCATCACGCCAACAAATTACAAGCTCATAGGTACAACTATATATAATCGCGAAGTTATCGGTCGTCGCGAAAATCACTTCTTTGTAGTTTATGAGATCTATACAGACGAAGACCCAGTTCTAAACCACGAATCAGTCGAGTTTAAATGGTTCACCAAAGAAGACATTAAATCACTAGTCCAATCAAACCCAGCCAACTTTGGCGAAGCCTGGCACCACGTCTTTAAGACTTTTTACCCCTCAATCTATAATATCTAGATCATTGCGCGATAGTTGCGCGATTATGTTATAATCAACTCATGTTCAACCCAAAATACCAGATTACAGATCAAATTCTAGCCTGGTTGTCAGATATCGCCGAAATTCGCGCTAAAATAGCGCAAGCCCAATTGCTCCCCGTCCGAGAGACCATTTTGCGTCGACGGGCGATCATCAGAATGACGCATAGTAGTACTAGTATCGAAGGAAACTCTCTATCCGAAGAAGAGGTCGAAAAAGTCGCCGCCAAGCAACCACTATTGGTGCCAAATCAAGATCGACTTGAAGTCGAAAACTATCTCAAAGCAATCGAAACAGTTAGCCAGCTCGCTACCAAGTCGAGTATTACCTTGTCACACCTCCTCTCACTCCATCGTCAAACAATGCAGGGATTATTGCCCTCTGCCAAAATAGGCGTACTTCGCACTGGTCCAGTCTACATCGTTAACACTCGCCTCGGCAGACCAGACGAAATAGTTTACACCCCGCCCTCTGCAGATCAGGTAAAAGCTCTTATCAAAAATTTGTTTTCTTGGCACAAATCTGCCAGTAATGTTCATCCTGTTATCCGAGCTGGTATTTTACATTTCCAGTTTGAGTCTATTCACCCTTTTCCTGATGGCAATGGCCGCGTTGGTCGCCTCCTAACGCTTCTCTCACTCTACCAGTCCGGTTGGGATTTTCGTCGCGGGCTAGTTCTAGAGGAATACTACAACCTAGATCGCTCTGCGTATTACCAAGCACTAAAAGAGGGCAGAGACGACTTAACCTCTTGGCTTACCTATTTTATCCAAGGTTTTTGGGTCGAAGCACTTCAATTACAAGAGTCTGTTAACTCACTTCTCGCTGGTACTGGCTCTCTAAGGGATCGAAATCTTGACTCATCTGATCTCAAAATTATCGACTTTGTCTTAACGCTTGGCAAAGTTAGTAGTAGTGACGTGAGTGATATTCTCTCAGTGCCATTGCGTACTTCACAGTCACGACTCTCTCGTCTCGTAAAATATCAGATTTTGCGCCGCCTCGGATCAGGCCGCGCCACTTATTACAAAATCCCAAAGATAGGATAATTACTCTCTAGAGACTCTTCTCATCCACTGATTTTGCTCAATAAAACGGTAGCTAATGTATGCCACTGGCACAGTAGCCACCACGCTAAGCGCAGTATTTAGTAGTAATGTTGCTGACCTTCCACCCATACTCCCTACCAACAATGGCGTAATCGCATATAAAACCAAAAAATGCCACAAGTAATAGCTGTAAGAAATCTTGCCAAGATATATCAGAGGTTTATTTTCAAACACTGGGAGCTTGTTGTAGATCACCGACCCAACTAGGATGAATGCCCAGATGGCTTCAATAATCCAGACCCACCTAGTGAATATTAGATAGCGCAAACTCATTACTAACATAGTTATGACAAATAGCCCGTGCCCGCTTAGCTTGTTATAGACCCACGCGAGTTTAGATGAGTATTTATTTATCATCGTGCCCAATATAAATGCCCCAAAGAGCAGGTACTCATCTTTACTTGTAATCCAAGCAAGTAGTATTAGGTCGAGAAATATTAAACTGTATACCCACCCGTTCAACTTATCTTTTAATCTGTAGAGCAGTGGATAAACTATTGCTCCAACCACAAACACACTCATTGTCCAGGTAGCACCTCCGAGTCCAGGCTTTAGAAATAATAGATGTTCAAACAGTTCTCTTATACTAATCGGTCCCTGCAGCCACCACCCCCACCACAAGCTCGCATTAGGTATAGTGACAGGCGCCATTCTAGTAACGACTGCTAAATATAGTAGTAGAGTTGTAACCACGTACACCGGCATTAGTCGGGACAACCGACGGGTGTAATAAGAGTAGAGCCCATTACTCGGTGAGTAAGAAACTGAGCTCGCCCATCCTGATATCACCATAAACACCATTACAAAAAAGCTGCCGTTGCTTAGCCAAAGTAGAGTCTGCACAATCAAGCTCTCTGTACCTAGTCCAGCATATAGGGGCTGCATCCACAGATTACCTACTCCATTAATCGCCAAAACCAATAGTCCGTGGTGTATCGTAACTGACAGCGCAGCTAGCCCTCGTAAACCCTCTATCGTCTTAATCCGCGAAATGTTTCCGGTCATTTACTCGTCGGTGCCTGAGTGTAGGAGGGCCACTTCGAAACTATCAACATGTCATTGTATTTCCTTGGCATCTCTTTCCAGATCGCCTCTGTTACAAACGGCATAAATGGATGCAGTAGTTTGAGGCCTGTTAGTAGTACATGTCTAAGGACAGTCAGGGCAATATCCTGATCTTCTCGATTCTTTACTTCTTCTAGATACTTTGCCGCCACCTCATCCCACATAAAATGGTAAATCGTCTCAGCTGCCTCCGCAAAGCGGAACTTCTCTAGTAGCTCATCAGTCATTTTTATCGTGTCGTTTAACTTGCTCATGATCTCAGTGTCGCTGGTTGTTAACCCCTCCATCCCTGGCTCGTACCACTTAATTTCCCTTGCCCCTAACGAAGTTCCGCCCTCGCGGGACGAAGTGGGGTCTACCATCATGTGGTAAAAACGTGCCATATTCCAGAGCTTGTTAGCAAAGTTGCGGTAAGCGATAATTTTATCTTTGGGGAAAGCGAAATCCTTACCATTTGCAGTACCTGATATTAGCCCCATTCGCAGAGCATCCACTCCATACTTCTCCATGTATTCGTCGGGGTTTATTACGTTGCCCAGGCTCTTGCTCATTTTGCGTCCATCGAGCGATCTAACTAGTCCATGTAAGTAGACATACTCAAATGGAGGTTTGCCGGTCAGGTAGATCCCAAACATAATCATGCGTGACACCCAGAACCGGATGATCTCCCATCCAGTCTCTAGTACTGAGGTGGGGTAGAACTTGGCAAAATCGTCTGAGTCGGGATATTTAAGCGTAACTAGTGGCCAGTGTCCAGAAGAGAACCAGGTGTCAAAAGTATCTGTTTCTTGCAGACATCCCTCACCTGGACTAGTCGCCGACACCACCATCTCACACCCAGCTGGTGCAATCAGTGTCTGCAGACCGTCCCGTATTTCTTCAAAACTATATGTTGCAAGCAGTTCACCTATCGTGCCACTCACTACATTTTTCTCCTTATTTAAGAAAGTTATCTGGATTTTCTGATTTTCGGATTTTCCGACCTCGTACCACACTGGTATCCTGATCCCCCAAACCACTTGTCGACTAATGGGCCAGTCATGCATCTCCTCCATCCACTTGGTATAGGTTATCTCTCGCCACTTGGGATAAATCTTTACTTTCCCACTAGTCACTGCTTCAAGCGCAGGTTTTTTGAGTGACTCAACTTTTACAAACCAGTTGGGCAGCATCATTGGCTCTATATCGTGGCCACCCTTGTAACACACCGTGACACTTTGGTTATATTTGTCATCTACTTTTTCGATCGCCCCTGTTTCAGTTAGCTCCTTGACCACTTCTTCTCTTGCAGTAAACACAGTTTTGCCAGCCCAGCGGCCAGCTGCAGAAGTCATCCGCCCATCCATCCCAATGCCCACAATAAATGGCAATCCATGTTTCTTGCCAGCCTCGTAATCATTCTTGTCATGAGCAGGTGTTAACTTAACAAACCCTGTCCCAAACTTAGGATCCACAAACTCATCGCCGATTATCTCCATCTCGGTATTCGTTAGGGGATTAATCACCTTTTTTCCGATCCAACTTGCTCGCTTTTTATCTTTAGGATTCACCGCAATATGAGTATCTAGCATGATCGTTTCAGGTCTCGTTGTCGCTACCTGGATATATTCTGTCTTTACGGATTTACGGGACAACGGATTTACGGCATAACGAATATAATAAAGTTTCCCCACTCTCTCTTCGTGCAGTATCTCTAGATCAGCAAAAGTCGTCCCACATTTGGGGCAGTAGTTAACCATATAGTTGTCACGGTAAACCAATCCCTCTTTATACATCTTGGCAAATGTTGTATAAACCGTTTCTATTACGTGTGGATCGAGTGTAAAGGTGTAGCGACTCCAATCAACTGAGGCACCCATCTGTTTGATCTGTCCCTCAATCTGACTCTTATTATTCTGCACAAATTCCCAGATGTTTTGGTATAGAGTACTGCGGTCAAACTCAAACCGTGACTTTCCTTGTTTCTTTAGCTCTCGCTCGTAGGTGATCTGCGTCTCAAACCCAGCATGGTCTGTTCCTGGGATCCAAAGGGTTGGATCACCCTTCATTCGGTGGTGGCGGATCATCAAGTCCTCTATCGCAATCATCAGTACATTCCCCATGTGCATCTTGCCAGAGGCATTAGGGGGAGGGAGCACTATGGTAAAAGGTTTATTAACGGATTTACGGTTAGACGGGTTTACGGATTCACGAGGCTGAAAAGCCCCCGACTTCTCCCACTCATCATAAATCTGGGATTCTACTGCCGTGTGATCAAAGTTCTTTGCCATTGTCATATCCAGCTATTCTACCAAACCAGGCTTGACCAGGATAGTAGAATAATCTGATGTCAGCAAAAACAGAAAAACTAAATCTACCAGACGCAGACTCGACTTGGAACGAATATATTGGTGATACTTATAGCTCAGCAATAAAACGCAAGAGTAAAAAATTCGCTCCACGAGATTATTTACATTTACGACGCGACAGATTGTTAGCTCTAGGTTTTAATCCAGATGATCAAAAAGTTTGGCAAATGAGCACAGAAACCCTAGCTGAGCACGAAAGAATTGTGGCATCTATAAAGGCAACTGGCCACCCTGACACCTCTTGGTTTGACGCTACTATGCACTTGACAGTGAATGAGACTATTAATTGGCTAACAGAATTAGGTAAAAGTTAAATCATTTAATCTATTGCCCCGTCCCTCTCAAAAACACCGATGCCCATGGGCGGTAGTTGGAGCTAAACACTTTGTCTTGCAAGACATCCCCGTTCCTCTCAACTTTATATTCAAAACTAGTTTTTGCGCCCGATGCTGCCCAGTCTACCTGTTTCATCGTCCCAGTAGGTAACGATGGGTCGTCTTGATAGATAGTCGGCAGTGGTCCACTCATCCCCGAGACTTTTGGCTCGGTCACCGTGGCCACTCTCCCATCACTCGTGCCATAAATCTCAACAACCAGGTGGAGCTCTTTTGGATCATTAATAGTCTGCACGAGGATATGACCTGGCGTGTCATTCTTAAATCTTAGATCTTTGCTAGGGGAGTATACGGTTGCATCAACCCCCGGCTTACTATTCTGCTCGTAATACCCGACTCGGTATGCATGCGCCCACCGCTCTGTAATCGGTAGTCCTGCATTCATCGCTGCGCGGAATAGGGTAGTAGATACCTGGCACACACCGCCCCCGTCCCCCAGTACCGTCCGCCCACCAGATATCACATAGGCTGTCCGATACCCAGTGGCTCCCGATATCTCACCCACACTCTTATTAAAACTATACTCTTCACCAGGTGGCACTAGTACTGAGTTGGTTCTCTCCGCAGCTAGTCCTACATTAAACACGCGGTTGGGTATGGAGTGAGCATAATATGACTCACCTCGACCAATCCGCTCTTTTATCCCCAGTTCATTTATTTTGTCGATCGTCACCTTTGGTGATGTTCTATCCACCACGATCTCTATCTTTGTTTCTTTTTCCTCATTCTCGCTTAGCGTAGCCATAGCCAGCTCTATGTTTTGTGCTGTTTTTTCTAGGTCAACTTTTATCCCATCTCGCCCGGGTGCAAACTCAGTAACCCGACCGTCTTCGTACTTAAACTTGGCATCGACCGCCTCTCTATTCAAACTCTCCTTTAGGCCACTCACATACTCTGATACCGCATTAGAATCGACTAGTTTGTTCTGACCTGGTTCGCGACTCAAAAACTGAATAAGCTCGACCCCCAACAGCTTTATGCGCTCATCGTCCAATCCTAGGATTAACTGCTTTGGCAAAAGGGTAATCGCTCGCTCTTTGAGTACTGCCTGCTCCTCGTCTCTGAGCTGGGTCAAAATAACTTTAGTGGGGACAGCAACAGGATCAGGGGACAATAGTGTCGCTCGCTCACCGATGGCCTTAGAAAGTTCTTGAGTATCAACAGCTAGTCCATCGTGGCCATTAATCAAGTTAACTACTCCGTTTTTTACACTCAGCTCTGTCTGAATAGAAGGGATCTCTACAGTCTGAGCTATCTCCTCAACCATTTTTATATACTCAGGTGTAGTCCCAGTACCGAGCACTATTCCAAACTCTTGCGGCTGCGCCACAAACACGAGCGCGTAGTCGCGTAGGTCTAGTCTTCGCCCCACACGGTAGGCGCGGTTGAGACTCTCGTCAATATTAATGTCTACTGAGCTTGTATCTAGCTCCCAAGCGTAGCCGTTGTAGTTAAGGGTTATTTTTCTCTCACCAATCGCTTGCTGTAGAGTGGTCGCTGCCTCCGCTCTGGTCATACCACCAACCGCCAGGTTAGCTATAGTTACGTTAGGATAAAACTTGCTATGCCATATTATCCGGGTCATCGCAATCATGCCGAGCAGCCCTGCCAGGACTCCGAGCAGGTAGTAACCACTCATTTTTAAAACACTGCTCTTCTTCTGCACTTTTTTCATATGTCTCTGCTATCATAATACATATATCTAATAACTCGGTACTAAGTACTTTATACTAAGTTTATGTCCAAATTCCCTGATCCAACAAAAAACTACGATGCGACCCCAGTTGATCCCAACAAGCCAGTAGTCAACACGCCTCAGCAGGCTGAGGTGCCCGTGTACCAAGCGCCTGATCCAGCACCTATTAATACTTCCTCAGTCCCACCTGCACCAACTCCGACTTCTGCAGACCAATATGTTTCACCGTCTCCTTTTCGCAACATGATCCCGATCCTAATCGGGCTCGGCGTCATCATAGTCCTGGTCGTCCTCGCGATGACCATCCTCCCTCGCCTCAGCAAGAAAGTCGAGAATATTACGCTCACCTACTGGGGTCTCTGGGAACCAAGCTCGGTTATGCAAGCGGTAATAGCCGATTATGAATCCCAAAATCCAAACGTAAAGATCGAATACTCCATGCAAAGCCCCAAAAACTACAGGAGCCGTTTGCAGTCTGCAATCAATGGTGATACCGCCCCCGACATTGCCAGGATCCACAACACTTGGCTCCCAATGTTTAAAAATTCACTCACTCCTGCCCCAGAGGCAGTGGTCCCGACAAGCACGATTGACGCCTACTACCCAGTCGTCAAAAAGAACGCAACCAGCGCTGGCAAGACTTATGCACTCCCAATCGGTATCGATGGCCTAGCTCTCCTCTATAACGAGGATATGCTCGCAGAAGTTGGGGCGACACCGCCTGCCGACTGGAACAGTTTTCGCAAACTAGCCTTTGACCTAACCAAAATTAACCTCGAAACCAAGGTGATCGAGCGCGCTGGTGCAGCGATGGGTACGACAGGTAATGTCGAGCATTGGTCCGATATTCTTGGACTCTTAATCTTGCAAAACTCGGGTGATCCATCCAAGCCGACTAGTAGCGCAGTTCAGGATGCCATTACTTTTTATACGATCTTTAGTACTCAAGACAAATCCTGGGATAGCGCGCAGCCTAACTCCGTCTATGCGTTTGCAACCGGCACAGTTGCCATGATCCTAGCACCTAGTTGGCAGATCCCAGAGATCAAAGCGATTAATCCCGATCTCAAATTTGGGGTCGCACCAGCTCCTACTTTGCCCTCCACTAAGATCGCGTGGGCTAGTTACTGGATGGAAGCTGTCCCAAAAACGAGCAAGAATGCAGAAGAGGCGTGGAAATTTATCAAATTTATGAGTAGTGAAGAATCACTCCAAAAAATCTATGCAGGTGCCGCACAAGTCCATACTATCGGCGAGCCATATCCTTTAACTAGCATGGCAACTCTTCTGAGTAGCGATCCTCTTGCTGGCCCTTATGTGGCTCAGGCACCCAACTATGTCTCCTGGTATCTGACCAGTCGCACATATGACGAGGGGATCAACGATCAGCTAATCAAATACTACGAAGATGGGATCAACACAATAAATAATGGGAGCACCGTCGACTCAATCACCAAGACATTAGACGCAGGCGTTGCCCAGGTTATGACCAAGTTCCCAGACGCCAAATGACACTCGCCAAAGCTATTATCACAACGCTCTCTTACTCTAATCATTTTCACTATCCTCTAACTATGGATGAGCTCCACGTGAGGCTAGTGGGGCAAAAAGTAGTCAAGAACAAACTAGAGAGTGAAGCAAAAGCTCTAATAAAGTCAAAAGCTATCGAAACCAAAGCGGGATTTTACTTCTTACCCAATCAAAGTATTCTCGTCAAACAGAGGTTGCTTTATGACAAGCTATCTAAGCCACTCAAAGATTTGGCTATGTCCTACGTCCCCATCCTACGACGTATACCATCTGTTATGGCTATATATTTAACAGGCAGTCTCGCCATGAATAATACCGATGGCCACGACGACATCGATCTACTAGTTATTGCGAGGCCAGGGCTGCTCTGGACGACACGTCTACTATTGACTATGTACACCTCCCTCCTAGGCCTGCGTCGCACCCCAAAGACCACTAATATTATGGGCAAACTCTGTCTCAACCTCTATCTAACCCCCGATTCTTACTTAATGCCCGCCTCTCGCCGCTCACTCTATACAGCCTACGAGCTATTGCAGATGACTCCGCTCTATGACCCAAACAATACTCACGCAGAACTACTATCGTCTAACTCTTGGATCAAGACTTATCTACCCAACTACCCCCTACCTATAACTAAAACCCATAAAGTATCTGGCACACGATATCCAATATACGAACGACTCGCCTACTCACTCCAATACCTCTATATGAAGCCCAGGATCACTCGCGAATATATTACCCGTGACGCTGCCTTTTTTCACCCCCGCAATCCTGCTCCAAAGGTTCGATTATTAAGGTTATAATTCAGGCATGCATTACAGTATCAAGTCATTTGCGCCCATAGCTACCCAGCTGCGTAATACTGATAACAAGCTGGTCCTCGCGACCGGGTTTTTTGATCTATTGCACGAGGAGCACATTAATTTTTTAAATGCTGCCAAAAAAGCAGGAGACATATTAGTAGTTGCAGTCGAGTCAGACGAGCGTGCTAGAGTCCTTAAGGGGGAGGGTAGACCAGTGGAGACTCAATCCACCCGCCTAGATCATCTAACTCCCTACGCCGATTACCTGATTGCTCTTGATAAAGATTTTAACAACCCAGCCGCATTTGAGAGTTTGATTGCGAGCGTCCGTCCTACTATCTTAGCCGTTAGTAGTCACACTGCTCATCAAGATAAAAAGACCAAGTTAGTTGAAAAGTATGGGGGCGAGCTGCAGGTAGTTTATACACACAACCCCGCAGTCTCAACAACTAATATTATTCAACAATCCAAGCTATAATAGCTTGGCATGTTCGAAACATACATTTATACTCCATTTTTTAATATCCTAGTCGGCCTCTACGCTCTCCTAGGTGCCATCTCCCCTGATCTCGCCGACATGGGTATCGCTGTCATAATCTTTGCAATCATAGTTCGCATCCTCACATTTCCTCTAACCATCGCAGGGGAGCGGAGCGAAGAAGAAAAGCAGAAAATAATCGACAAGATCGAAGAAGCCAAAAAACTGTATGCCCATGAGCCAATCCGTCAAAAAGAAGCAATTCGAGTAGTGATGCGCAGCAACATCAGAACTGTCCTCGCAACCACTACCAACATTTTGATCCAGCTCGGTATCATCCTGATGCTTTATCGCATCTTTGCGACCGGCCTAGAGGGCAAAGACTTTCATCTACTATACGACTTTATGCCACACCCTGACTCGATCAATTTGCTCTTCTTAGGCAAGTACGATCTTAGTCATACCAACGCCTATCTCAACCTAGTCCAATCAATCATGATTTTTGTGGTCGAGGTGCTTATTGCCATGCGCTCACCCCTCCCAGTGTCACGCAAAGACAAGATCTTGCTCCAGGTCGTGCTCCCGATCGGTAGCTATATTATCTTTATGTTCCTCCCCTCAGGCAAAAAACTCTTTGTTATTACTTCACTCTCGATCTCTGCTCTCTACAACGCATTTCGCTTAGCTCAGGACTGGGGGAACAAGTTGATGACCAGACTAACTCCCAAACCACCAGAGGAACAGCTGCCAACTCCACCCACAGAACCAACCCCTCCACCCGCGCAATCACATACGACATGATACAATTTGCTTATGTTTGACAATCTTGTGGTGTCATTTTTGGCTGACGAGGTCGTAGGCGGCTTCTTTATCTCTGTTCCACCTGGTCATGTGGCCTGTCTTTATGATCGTGGTCGAGGTGTCCTCAAGCAGGTCTATGGTCCAGGACTTCATATTAAGATCCCTTTTTGGCAGATCGCCAAACTCTTTAACGCTCAGGTTCTCGAATATACGATCCACAAAGGCTTTGATTTAAGCAACAAAGAAAAATTGGGGGATGAACCAATCAAAACTAGCACCAAAGACGGCAAAGAAGTAATCGTTGAGGGTAGCATTCTCTTCCGTATCGACAAACAAAACGCTCCTGAACTCTGGGAGAATATAGGGGAGAGTTTTGTTAGCAAAGTGATCCGCCCATTTAGTCGCAGTAAGATCTCCGCAGTCTTTACCACAGTCGACGCAGTTAATATCAAGACCTCACGCGCCGACCTCGAATCACGTCTCAAGACTGAGCTCAATATAGAGTTTCAGAACCGCGGCCTCATCTGTGAAGGCGTTTTGCTCTCTGAGATGAGTGTAGGGTAAACTAATATCCATGTCCCGACAAAAAATCTCCGAATTTGTAGCTAAGACTACTCTCTATCCCATTTTTGATCTCAAATTCCAGGGTCTTGCCGCGACTGCGGAAACTACTGCATCTGAGATAAAAAAACACTTTGGTGACACCAACCTCGTCCTCAAGGTCGACCAAGGGATCAAAAAAAGAGGCAAACTAGGTCTCGTCAAAATCAATATTTCTCCAAAAGACGTCCAATCGGTAACTGCGGACTGGGCCAAGCAGGGGTGGACCAATTTTTTAATAGAACCAGTCTACGAGCACGATAGCGGGGCGGAGCGATATTTGTCACTCACTCGCGCACGTGAAGGTTGGGATATCAAATATAGTAAAAGCGGTGGGGTCGAAATCGAGTCTCACTGGGATAGTGTGACCGACAAACTCCCGACTCGCCTCGAAGAGTTTATTAATCAAGAGTTAATCCCCAAACTCGATGTTCACCATATCGCCTTTTTAGAGATGAATCCGATTGTAATTAGGGGTGAAAAAATTATTCCACTCGATATGGCTGCTGAGATCGACTCTGCTGGCTCTACTCTCCCCGCAATCCCTGATCGACTCCTCTCAGAGTCAGAGCGGGCTATCGCCGAGCTGGATAACAGTACCCCCGCTAGCCTTAAGTTTCATCTTATAAATCCGGATGGAAGTATCTGGATGCTCCTCTCGGGGGGTGGGGCTAGCCTAGTCCTCGCCGACGAAGTCGCAGATCTAGGTCTAGGTGGTCAGCTCGCCAACTATGGTGAGTACAGTGGTGCCCCAACTGACGACGACGTCTACTCCTATACCAAAATTATTCTCAAGCAAATGCTCTTGATCAAAAACAAAACGCCAAAAGCCATAATTATTGCTGGCGGCGTCGCCAACTTTACCGATGTAGCTAAGACGTTTAAAGGAATAATCAGAGCTCTATCTGAGCAAAAAGACTCACTAAACAATAGCGGCGTCAAAGTGTTTGTCAGGCGTGGCGGTCCTAACGAAGCGGCAGGACTCAAGCTAATGCACGACTTCTTAAGCGACAATAGTCTCCTCGGGTGTGTCTATGGTCACGAGACGCCTCTTACTCAGGTAGTAACCGAAGTAAATAATTATCTCATGAGGTCACAATGATTAGTATTGAAGACATCAGAAGTGGCATCAACAAAATATTAGTCCTAGGTAACCACGACGGGATCATTCAGAGCATCCTCGATTTTGATTATTTATCTGGCAAAAGGGAGGGCAGTATTCTAGGGATAGTCACTGGCCGCTCAGGTTTTGCTAAGTATTTCTGGGGTAGAAAAGAAATTCTTATTCCCACCCTTACTTCAATTACTAATTTCGAACTTCGAAATTCGAATTCAAATCTCTGGCTCCTCAACCTCCTCTCAGGTCGCCGCACGCTATCTAGTACAGAAGAATTTCTCAAGCACTTACCACACGCTTGTGGCGCCGCTCTCTTTGCCGAAAATGTTCCCGAGCTGCACTCGCAAAACCTTATCAAGTTGAATAGTGACTCTTCAAAGTTAATAGTAGGACCTGCATCAGTCGGCCTCCTGGTTCCCGGTGTTCTCAAGCTCGGGCCAATCGGTGGGATTACGCCGGTCCAGATCAACGAGTCACATCTTACAGAACCGGGTAGTGTGGCAGTTTTATCTGCTAGTGGTGGTATGACCAACGAGCTAATTAATATCGCAACCAGTGGCGGCGCTCGATTGTCTTTTGCCCTTAGCTTTGGTGGTGACCGCTTTCCTGTTTTATCACCGAGAGACGCCTTTATACTAGCCGAAAATGATCCAGAGACAAAATCGGTTCTCTATTATGGTGAGCTAGGTGGCGAGGACGAATATGATCTGGTCAAACTAAAAGAAGAAGGAAGATTTACCAAGCAAGTATTAGCTCACATTGCCGGAACCGTCTCTAGCCTCTTCCCCGAATCACCCCAGTTTGGTCACGCCAAAGCCAAAGCCGACAAAGATAGGGTCACTGCCACCGCCAAGCGTGAGGCGCTAACAAAAGCTGGCTTTCAGGTAAGTAACTCCTTCTCTGAATTCATTGATCTTGTTAATAATCTGAAAATCTGATTATCCGTATCTCAGACTCTCCGAGTATTCTGATTGTCTGATAAACTGCATACTATGGACAACCTAGACAACCGCACCCACTCCCTCTTTACCACAACTATTAGTGGAGACGTAGGTGGCGATCCCACTATTCTAGGCAAAAATCTGACCAACGTAGCTACCACCCAATCTCTATCTTGGATTGTTGGTAGTCTCTGGCTCGGTCGAGAGCTAAAGTCAAAAAAGACAGAGAAAGTGATTGATCTTGCACTTCGCTTATTGGTAGATCACGGTCCCTATGTCTCAGGTGCGGTCAACACCATGGTTACTGCACGCGCCGGCAAAGACTTGGTCAGTTCTCTGGTTGCCGGACTCCTGACTATTGGCCCTCGTTTTGGTGGCGCGGTAAATGGTGCCGCCAAGGTATGGTTTGAATCTGTAGGGGTCGACCCCCGTGTCGACCCAACCACTCTCGTCGAAGATTTTGCCAAGCGAAAAGAGTATATTCCTGGTATTGGTCATCGCAAATACAGACTCGATGCACCCGATCCACGTGTCTCACTCTTATCAGATCTTAATCAAGACATCCCTCATCCTCACCTCGATTTTGCTCGAGCAGTCGAAAAATTAACTACAGCCAAAAAACCAAACTTAATATTAAACGTCGACGGTACCCTCGCAGCTGTCATGCTTGATTTGCTTAGTCACGAAGAACAGTTAACGAGAGATGAGCTTGCCTCTTTAATCGAGAGCGAATTCTTTAATGCTATCTTTGTCCTCTCTCGCTCTGTTGGTTTGATCGCTCACTACCTCGACCAAAAGCGTTTGGGTGAGCCACTCTTCCGCCTCCCTGACAAAGATGTTTTTACCGCCTAACTTGGTTTTGATCTACTAACAGCAGTTGACACTCAATCCCACCTTTTGCTAACATAGCACTCGCAGTCACACACTGCTAATTAGAAGTATATTTAACTATTAAACAGGAGGAAGTTATGCAACTAGATCCAAAAAAATTATCTCCAATGCCAGGATATGTCTTGGTCGAGCCAACCGAAAAAGCCACTCAGACCGCAGGTGGGATCTATCTCCCAGATAGCCATGACGAAAAGCCTCAGGCAGGATCAGTCATCGCCGTCGGTGACTCGGTTTGGGAGAGCGGCGTCAAAGAGGTCAAGAGTCCAGTTAAAGTAGGCGATAGAGTAGTTTACAAAAAATGGGGTGGTAACGACGTCCGGATTAATGACACCGAATATCAATTCTTAAAGTTCGAAGACATCTTAGCAACAATAAAATAAAGTTGAGCACATTAAATATTAAAGATTACGCGAAATCCTGAAGCGTAGTCGAAGGAGAGGATTATCTATGACAGCAAAACAAGTACTATATAGTAGCGATGCACGAGTTAAGCTCGTTGCAGGTGTTAACAAATTAGCTAACGCCGTAAGTGTTACCTTAGGTCCAAAGGGTAGGAACGTTGCCCTTGATAAAAAATGGGGTGCTCCCAACATTATTCACGATGGTGTCAGCGTCGCCAAAGAGATAGAGCTCGATGATCCATTTGAGAATATGGGCGCTCAACTAGTCAAAGAAGCGAGTGTTAAGACTGCTGATGTCGCAGGTGATGGTACAACCACTGCTACTGTTCTAGCTCAGGCAATAGTGAACGAAGGGGTCAAAAACATCACAGCCGGTGCCAATCCCATGGTCATGCGCCGTGGACTCCTCAAAGCTTCTGATCTAGTTGTTGCCGAGCTCAAGAAAAAAGCCAAAGCGATAAAGATCGACGATGCTGCCAGTGTGGCGACCATCTCTGCAGGTGACCCTGCACTTGGCGCGCTCATTGCCGACGCCCTCAAAAAAGTCGGTGGCAAAAACGGAGTAGTCACAGTCGAAGAGGGTCAGGGTTTTGAGACTGTCGTTGAACACAAAGAGGGTATGAGTTTTGACAAAGGCTACGCTTCAGGCTACTTTGTCACGAACCCAGACACCTTAGAGGCAGAGATGGAGAACCCATATATCCTAGTGACTGATCAAAAAGTCAGTAGTATTCAAGAGCTTGTTCCTTTCCTCGAGCAGTTTGTCAAAGTCAGCAAGAACCTAGTCATCATTGCCGACGATGTCGAAGGAGAGGCCCTAGCCACCTTGGTGGTCAACAAGATGCGCGGAACCTTTAATGTTCTAGCCGTCAAAGCTCCTGGTTTTGGCGATCGTCGCAAAGCGATGCTCGAAGACATAGCTGTCTTAACAGGCGCCACCGTAATTAGTGGCGATGTCGGTCGCAAGCTCGACTCCGTCAGAGTCGAAGATCTAGGCCGTGCAGACCGGGTCGTTGCCAGTAAAGAAGAGACCAAAATCGTTGGTGGTAAAGGCGACAAAGCAGCTCTCGCCGGCCGTGCCACCCACATTGAGGCAGAATACAAAAAGAGCACTAGTGAGTTTGATAAAGAAAAACTCCAAGAGAGATTAGCCAAACTAACTGGTGGCGTCGCCGTTATAAAGATTGGTGCACCCAGCGAGGTCGAGCTCAAAGATAAAAAAGAGCGCGCAATCGATGCGGTAGCCGCTACCAAGGCAGCTCTGGAAGAGGGTATTGTCCCAGGCGGCTCAGTGGCCCTGCTCGATATTGCAGGCAAGATGGTGGCAGACCCCACCATGTCCCCAGACGAAAAGACTGGGTACATGCTTGTTAAGTTTGCGCTCGAAGCACCATTCAAAAAACTCATGGAGAACGCAGGACTCCCAGGTGATCAGCTGATCGCCAAGGCACGCGAGGTCTCAGCTAGTGGTATGGGCTTTGATGTTATGACGCTCGAAAGTGTCGAGACAGCAAAAGCGATCGACATGATCAAGAGTGGGATCATAGATCCACTCAAGGTTGTGCGTACCGCCGTGCAAAATGCTATCTCTGTCGCAACCATGATCCTCACCACCGAGTGTTTGGTCACCGAGATCAAAGAAGACAAAAAAGCATCGCCAGCCGGTAACCCTGGCATGGACATGATGTAAAACTAATACTTCTTTACTCAAGACAAGAAAATAACCCCCTTGCACAAGGGGGTTATTTATTAATGAGACCGAAAAAATAAAAACAATCTACTTGACACTACACCCAAAATAATATTAAGTGATACATAGTATATTGCAAACAATAGATAGAGATATTATCTATGTTCTGCGGGAGATAATATGAAAAAAACCAATAAATACTCAAGTAACACTAGTAAGAATAAAACCAGTAAAACTAAAATTGTAGTTATAGCTGTTCTATCAGTCGTACTGGTCGGCACACTAATTTCTTCGATGACCAAGCCTGTGGACATTAACCTAATCGGCTCCCAGTCTACCGTCAGTCTTGAGGGAGTACTTATCAAAGATACGCCTGCTGGAGTCAAAGGCAGCTACTATCTCCTCAATCTCAGCGGAAACGCCATTCTCTTATCCACGTCCGATAATCTAGATAGTTTCGAAGGCAAACAAGTCAGTGTCACAGGTATGCTCAGTGCCGAGTCAGCTACCTCCTCACAAAGTCTAATCTTAACAAAATTAGAAGTACTTTCTACTCAGTAATTATCGACACAAAAGGGGTCAAAACTCATGAAAAAAATAACACACAAAACAACCAAGAATAAAGAGAACATATTTATCAAATATGTTAAGAAAAACAAATTCCTTGTTCTCTCTATAACAGCATTTGTGTTTATTGGTATTTACCTCTTTACTCAATCTGTAGAACAAGCATCAATCAATCTAGTTGGTATGGGCTCGGTTACTCGTAGTACAACTACAACGCCAAAAACTACCTTAAACAAAACAACCGAAACGACTCAAAAAACTGGCACAGTTACTACCAAACCAAAAGATGGTAATGATGTGTTTGCAGGAGCCAAATTAAACGGTGGCAAGACAGAAGATGGTGCTGGTAGCACGCAAACCGCAGGTCAAAATGTAACAACTACAAGAACAGGAGAAAAAACAGACAATGGTGGAGCCGAGCTTACTCGTAGTGCTTCGGGTGTTACTACCACCAAGACTTCTCCAAAAGCTGACTATGGAAATGCTTTTGAGGGCGCCAACCTAGGTGGTGGTACAACTCAGAACACCAAAATTGTCACCGAGGCAATCAAGTATGCAGAAGAAGTAACAGGGAAAGATCTAGACCAAAATGGCAGAGTATCTATGCCATCTCAAGAGATCACCAAGAGCACATCAGGTGTTACACCTGTTCGCCCAGGCGAAAAAGTTGACGATGGTGGCGCAGAGATCTCAAAGAGTTTCGTCCCAACCAGTCCGAGAACTAATCGGGATGACATGCAAGAAGAGCAAAAGATCAAAATTGATGCAATGAACGCAATGTTTGATTCAAATGTAGGAGGTGGTTACTCCGGCAGTGATGGGCAGGGTAATGCTTTAACCTCAAAAACAGAGACACAAACTCTGGCTGATGGAGGCAAGACTGTCACCACTACCAGAACTATCGTCTCTCCAACAGGTAATGAGATTTTGATCTCCAAAGTTGAGAAGTATGACACAGCAGGCAAAAAGATTGACGAGAATACCGCTACTATAACCAAAACTCTCAACGAAAATGGGAAATATATAACCAACCTAACAAACACTAGTGGGGTGCAAACGACTCTATATAGCCCTGACAAGCAGTCTGACACTTTCTACGCGCCACCAGCTTCCAACAAGGTCCCTGTAGCTCTAAAAACTGGTGCTGACACTGCCGGATCCCTCAGTCCTGACAAGCAAACAGAAATTATCTGTCCTAAAGACACAAAATTAGTCAAAACTAGGGCTAAAGGAAGTGTCTGTGCTCCAACTACTGGCTCCAACTGTGGACTCTACGCTTTCCCTTTAAATGGCAAGTGTTATCCAATAGGTGATGAAGTCACACCAGGCAATTATGTCTGTGACTGGACTGTAGGCGGCAGGCCTAATGTTAAGTATCCATTCCTCTCTACCAACTGTCCTACCCAGTCAGCCACAAACGCTAACGAACCAAAGAGCTCACAGGAATGTGCTTCCGGTGATAACGCCGGTTGGTGGGATAGTAACGCTAAGAAGTGTTACCGACCAGGTGACCATGTCAATAAAGATGCAAATACTACAGTTCAAGTGTGTACGGGAGGATACCTTAGTAAGACCACATCCTGCCCAGAAGATGCCTCAACTAATGATGCTACAGGCACCCTCGGCAATGACAAGAACTCAGGTCAGTTCAATGCTCCTGCGGCTCCTCAGACAGGGGATGCTACAGGTAATCTGGGCGCCGACAAGAACTCCGGTCAGTTCAATGCGCCTGAAGAATGTCGAATAAGTTGGACATGCGAAGCAGGCGAAAAATGCTCCAATAATAATGTTGTCTATAATAAAGGAATTTGCGTTCCCAAAAATCCTACATTTAGTCCCGACAAGCAGTCTGAGACCCCTAGATTGGAAGTTGAAACTGGAGGTTCCTTAAGTCCTGACGCAGTCAGAATCGTTCAAAAGCCTGACGGTAAGACTAACCAAGTTGTCGAAAAAGACACTGACTGTAAACTACGCGGAGCTACCGTTAACAACAAAGGCTACTACATCTGTCCTGACGAAGACGGGTCAATAAACCCTGAGTTGCAAGATAAGAATGCACAATGTGACGTAAATTTCTTAAAACTAGAAGGAATTGGCTGTCTCGCGAGAAGCACCGTCAAGCGATTAATAGAAAATGTAACTCAGCCTAACGACAGTCAGGGTCTAAATGTAGATCCAAATCTTGACGGTAACCTAGATGGCGGCACCAAAGGCTCAGAAGATTCTGAGGGTACTCAGCTAAACACTGACACCTTAGTTAGAGAGGGTGACTCTTGCCGCGATGCTAATAATCGTAATCAGCAGGGTGTTATAAAAGACGGAGTCTGTGTATCTACGACTCGTTAAAGCTCTAATAAATATATGACCTTAAAAAAGCGCAAAGATAATAAAAAGAAGTGGGTGATAGGTTTATCTATCTTCTTGGTATGGTTAGTACTCGCAATAGTCAATACCGATTACGAACGCGGACTAAGACCAAAGCCTGTTGACATTTTCGAGGTAGGAGAGAGTGTTGTGCTAGGCGATGCCACTCTTCAGGGTGTACTTAGATTTGATCCATCTATAGACCCCTCAATGTCATATCAGCTAGTGCTCACTGATGGTCGGATACTAGTAGTCGATAGCTCCAGCAAGTTATTTAACAAAGATTTGGTAGATCAAGAAGTTACGATCACTGGCTCGGTAGTACCCCTACCCAACGACAGTTTTAGTGGATTGATTATATTAACTACTATTAAGCAATCATAAGTATGAAGCAAAAAGCCAAACAAAAAGTAAACAACATAAAAGTATTACGAAGCAACAACATTTCTTCTAAAAAAAATATCCTAATAGGTTTAGCATTACTAGTCGTTGCGATCAATTTAATATATTTTTATGTAACTCCTGCTACACCTTCCGTTAATCAAATCCGAACTTTAAACGGCGCAGGTATAGTTGGCTCAAAAGCTGGAACGCAAGTTGACTCTTCTAGTCTAACAACAACAAAAACTACTTTAAAAGACACGGTCAAACCAGCTACCAATACCGTTCCTGAGAGAGGAACTACTACAACTCAAAAATCTAACCCATTCGAAGGGGCAAGTCTAAACGGTGGAACCAAAGCGACAGAAAAACCTGGTTTTGTCGAAATAATTACAGGATTTATTAAAAAGCCAGAGGAAAAGCAATCTCTTGGCGTAGCTCCTAAGGCAGAAAATGCAACAGCAGAAAAGCCTGGTAGATGTATGACAGATGATTGCGTAGTTAAACCCGTAGATGACAATCCTTTCAAAGACGCATTTGCTGGAGCAGGATACGATGGTGAAGACAAAGAGGGAAACAAAGTAAGCAAAAACATCACCACAGCTCGCAACGCGCTAGGTGGTGAGACTACTACCACAGTATCCACAAAAGAAGAAGTAAAAACAGGCAACATCAATCAAACCAGACAAATTGTAGTAAAAGACGATAAAGGCACAACAGTCGATGACACTACAGCGACGCTCAAGAGAACCAAATCTGAGAATGGAGAGTATGTTGATGAGACCTCATTAACACGTGGTGGCAAAGTAGTTCTTAATACTGGCAGAGGTGCTACTGTGACTACACCATCAAATACTAGTGCTACTAATCCATCCAATCCAACCAATCCCAATTCCTATATCCCAGCACGCCAGACTGAGCAGACTAATAAGTGCAAAGCAGGTAACGTAACTGTTTCATCTGGGACCTATGTAGCTACTGGATTTAATATGGGAGGTGATGGAAATCAACGACAATGTGTTCAGTTAGATGCCAAGTGTGGTCACATCAATTCTAGGCCTTGTCACGAAGTATATATGGAAAATCCCGCTCAGGTTATATTGCCAACAGGCGCAGGTGCCGAATATACAGTAGGCAAGCCATCTAGCGAAGTTAGCCCTAGAGAAACTCCCAAAGTACTAGCTACATGTATAGCAAATGGCGAGACAGTTCCCTCTGGTAATGCCAGAGAAGAGATCGGTGTCTGTAACGATGGTAAATGGATAGATAAAGAGACATACGTCGCAGAACAGCTAAATGTATTTGAGCGTAACCAAGAGATACTTAGCCCCACTTCCTTCGAGTTTGGCCAGGCGAGTGGTGGATTAACTGCCTCAGATCAGAAAGGATCAGGAACAGAAGACAGAAAAAGTGCGATGAATAGAGCAAAAACCTACAATACATTAAATGACAAAATATACTCAGGCTTCTCTTTCTCATTAGCTGGGAGGGATGTTCTGACCATCGGATCACAAGAGAATAGATTTTTACCAATAATCAACTTTAGTCCTTTCAAGGTAAAAAGTGAAGCAGAGGACTGGGATAATCTATATACTGGTTTTAACATATCAATTGCAGGTGCAGATTTTGTGATAGGCAAAGAGGCAAAAGATGCACCAACTTACTTGGACATTGATCGCCCAACATTACCCAAGAGCTTTACTTCTGGCATCATGGGTGGAGCTACTACGTGTGGGCCGTTTATTTATCCATGTGCGGTGTTAGGCGCAATTATAGGTGGTGTAAATGACCTATTTACCCCAGATGAACCGCAGTCATTTGGTACGGACACACAGTCTCCTGCGCAGATAAATGACACGGGGCCTAGCCAAATAAATAATGTAAACGCAACAAAAACCGCCGGCAACACCGGCGGCTTTAATTTAAGTGCAGATGCTAATAATATTGTGGAAAGTAATGTTACTTCAACACATGGAAATATTTCATACTTTAATCAAAAGAACTACTCTGGAGTTACCAATCCTGATGGCTCAAATTGGGGTGATGTTGGCTGTGGCATCATGTCTGGAGCGATGGTCATGTCATTGGTAGATCCGAGCATCACTCCTGAGGATTATAATGCCCTGCTCGAAGAAAATGGTGGTGTATCAGCCGGAGGTACTAGCTGGTTTGAACAGCACAAGCCAATACTTGAAAATCAAGGTTTTGACGTAGTACCTGTTGCTGGCTCAGTGGTTAATATAGTATCCCAGATCAACGAATACAGTAAGTATGGGATACCTGTCTGGATAAACTCCAATATCGATCAGCCAAATGGGGATAAAGGTTTTGGTCATCAAACCTTAGCTGTGGGGACATGTCCTGATGGCTCATGCATAATACTTAATGACCCCTATTATGGCGAAAACTACGAAATGCCAGTAGAGCGTTTTGACGTAGACTGCTCTAATACTTGTGATGGTGGTCGAACTAAATGGGTGGTCAACGCAGTAATCCCACCAGCGGAGGCTATATGAAAAAATTATTAGTGATTACTGTCATAGTCACAGTTCTAGTTACTACATTCATAGCATCTTACCAGGCGATTCGTAATGCAGAACCCAAGCAAACAGGAGGCAATAGACTAGATATAGCTCCGCCAGAGTATTACACAGAACTCAGTGCAATGGAAAAACTAAACTCTGAACTTCCACTGTCAGTGGATGGCATAACTATTACCTTTGATTACAGTCAAGGCAAGTATGTGGTGACTGGTGATTCTGGCATAGATACTGCGTCTGTATTTTCGAGCTGGCATTCCGCCGATCCTTACTCAATGATCTCTATAGATAGATTCATAATTAAATAGTAGAGCAACTGTGTTATCCTAATCATTGGTATCAATAATTGGAGAATATTTTATGACCAAACAACCTCATTTTAAACGCGTCCTTCTCAAACTCGGCGGCGAGAGCCTACTTGGCGATCGGGAGTACGGGATCGATCCCAAGGCAGCAACAGCCGTAGCCGAAGAGATTAAGAGCGTCCATGAGACCGGTAGCCAGGTAATTGTCGTAATAGGCGCAGGCAACATCTTCCGCGGCATCGCTGGGGCCGCCAACGGCATCGAGAGATCCACTGCCGACTACATGGGTATGTTGGCCACTGTCATGAACAGTCTGGCCATCCAGGACGCTCTCGAGAAGATAGGGGTAGACACCAGAGTACAATCAGGTCTGGAGATGCCCGCTGTTGCCGAGCCCTACATCAGACGTCGTGCGATCCGCCATATGGACAAGGGGAGGGTATTAATCCTCGCGGCCGGCACAGGCGCACCTTACTTTACTACTGACACAGGAGCCGCTCTACGCGGTCTAGAACTAGGTTGTGACGTCATCATGAAGGCCACCAAGGTCGATGGTATTTACGACCGAGACCCTGTCAAATATCCAGATGCAGTCAAATATGAGGAGCTAAGCTTTATGGATGCCCTCAAAAACAGGATCGAGGTTATGGATACATCAGCTTTTGCCCTCTGTATGGACAACAAACTCCCGATCATGGTCTTTGACTTCTTCCAAAAGGGTAACGCCAAGATGGCAGTCGAGGGCGCCAAAATCGGCACGATAGTAAAGTAATGTTCTCAACTTGATAACTTGGTACTTGCTACTTTCGACTTATTTTTCGTTTATCGAAAAATAACTTAGCGGGTTAACCGCGCGCTCACCCTGTGTCACCTCAAGATGCAAGTGAGGCCCAGTAGTCCAGCCAGTCATCCCAACAGTACCTACCTTCTCTCCACCAGCCACTTTTTGGCCTGGCACCACATACACCTCGTCTAAATGGGCATAAAGGCTCGATAGCGTTCCTTTGTGGGCAATACGGATGTAGTGGCCGTAGCCGCCCCAGATCTTCTCTACTTGCGTTACTGTCCCCTCAGCCATGGCTAGGACGCCAGTGCCGCGGTTGGCCCGTAGGTCAACACCTGGGTGTAGGCCGTGGTAGCTCTGTGACATGCCGAGCGTCGACTCTAGGGGGAACTCAAAGGTGCTATAGGTACTAGTAGTAACCACCTCTTCTGACTCACCCATGATTTCTACGCCAGAACTAAAGTGGTAGTCAAAGGCATGGGTAGGGTATGAGACTACAGATACAGCTAAGGCGAGACTAGCAAACTGCATTCCAACCAAACGTCGGAATCGATGCCAGTCTAACAAATTTTTGCTTGACCAATGTTTTTTCATATACCGAGGCTAATTAACCTCGCTTAAGTGACACATCGTACCAAAAAGTCCCCATTTGTCAACTAATTATAGGATAATACACCAGATGTGAGGGTAGTAAATACCAGAGGTGATTAGGAATATATATCAAAGTATATCAAAATATACCGATTTACGGATTTTCGACTTTACAGCTATACTGAATGAATGAAATCATTCTCAATCAATGGCTTTGGCCGTATAGGTCGCTTAGCTGCCAGGGTTTGGTGGCAAAAACACCGGAGCGACATCCAGCTAGCCGCAATCAATACCTCTGGATCTATGGATATCGAAGGCTGGGCCCACCTCCTCAAATATGACACTACCTACGGTCGTTTTGATGGCGAGATCGCATACGAAAAATATCAATCATCAAAAGAAGCGAGTGACGAGGATCCGCTCATTGGCCACCTTATACTCGGTGGTACTCACAAAATCCCTGTGTTTGCGCAGCGTGATCCTGCCAAGATCCCTTGGGGTAAATACAATGTCGAAGTGGTAATCGAGAGTACAGGGGCATTTACCTCTCAAGAAAAGGCGAGCCTGCACCTGGCAGGCGGTGCCAAGCAGGTAGTCCTCTCCGCTCCAGCCAAAGGAGGCGGTGTCCCGACCAGTGTAATCGGCGTCAACGAGGCAGAGATAGTCGAAGCTGATCGTAAAAATACTATCAGCGTTCTCAATAATGCCAGCTGCACCACCAACTGTGTGGCCCCGGTAGCCTGGGTTCTTCAGGATAGACTCGGGATAGCCAAAGCGGCCATGACCACTATCCATAGCTACACCGACGACCAAAACCTCCAGGATGCCTCTCACAAGGATCTTCGCCGTGCCAGAGCAGCTGCCCAGAACATGGTACCCACCAGTACTGGGGCTGCGATCGCAACCACCGAGACTATTCCAGAGCTAAAAGGTCTCTTTGATGGGGTCTCCATCAGGGTGCCAACTATCACAGGCTCCCTCACAGACTTTACGTTTGTCGTCAAAAGGACTACTACAAAAGAAGAGGTAAACAACATTCTCCGCCAGGCTACACTCGAGGATAGATTTCACAACATCCTGGCAGTTACCGATGAGCCGCTCGTCTCATCCGACATAGTCGGTAGGAGTGAGTCGGCAATAGTCGATCTCGACTTAACTCAGGTAATCGGAGGGGATTTGGTCAAAGTTTTTGCCTGGTATGACAATGAATGGGGTTACAGCAATCGCCTGGTCGAAACAGTGATAGATATTGCTAATGCTTAAACTAGGTAATGACTGGCAATTTATTAAATTTAGAACTATTTTCTAAAAAGTCACAGTAAATTTTCCTCTTTCTTTTCAAAGAAGGCGACAGTTCAATATTGTTATATAAATAGTCCAAGACTTTTATAGCTGCATTTCCGCTGAGTACTAAGTTAAAAGCACCTACACTTTTATAATAGTGAGGCAGTGGAACGTCGATCAGCCTACAGATGCTCGTAGCCAACTGTGATAGGAAAACTGTACTACCACTGGTAAACACAACTCTAATCCTGTTACTTGTCGATGTTACCTTTGTAATGCTTATACATCCGTCTCCATCAAAGTATCCTCTCAAATAGTAAGAAAAATATGTATCTGGCATCGATGGGAGTGACATTACTAGCGATTTTCTATGACTTAGTCCAAGTTTAATCAAATCCTCATACATGGTTCTGTTACCTAATCTGAGTACATATCCTGTCTTGGAAATATATCTAGTATTTTTGTGAGACAAGATTCTGGGTGCAACAGTATAAATTATATGTTTAGACCTTAATACTTCCTTGATATCACTCAAAATCTGAAAGTCATTACTAGAAAAACTAATATAGTACGCTCTACTAGATTTATAAGAATCAACTATTGTCCCATCCGCATACATAAAACCAAGCACATATGCCATGGAGGGCGTCCATGTCTTAAAGAAATTTTCGTTTATACTCTTTCTGTTATAACCACCCCTAGTATCTCTCTTCACAAATTAAGTATTATCCTAAACAAACCCGAAGTCAATATTGTCTGAGGCCCAGACCAGAATCGGACTGGTGCAGTAGCTGTTTTGCAGACAGCCGCGTTTCCACTTCGCCACTGGGCCAACGTTTTTCATTATACAGCAAACCCCCGGTTTCCCAGGGGTTTGTCTTACAATTGTTACTCAGTACTTTTTACTTCTTAACCGCAATCTTCTTTGGCTTAGCCTCTTCTGCTTTTTTAAAGCTGATACTAATTACTCCGTGCTCTACTTTTGCTTCTGGCTCGACCGATAGATCGATATTGCCAGGGACCGCCACTCGGTATGAGTAAGAGCGGCTACTCTTACGGTAATACTTCTTATCTTCTTTTTCCTCACTCTCCTCAGATCCTGTGATCGTGAGTATCCCTTTTTCAAAGGTTACATCAACTTTTTCTGGGTTTACCCCAGCTACAGCCGCTTTAACTACTACCTCGTCTTTTGTCTCATAGACGTCTAGGTTGTCTGCAGAGTTTGGCATAAAATCGTCATCATCCCAGACATTTGGCCAGCGTAAGAGGGCGCGTGTGGGGTCCCAACGAATTATTGTCATAAGTTATACCTCCACCATGTTGGTCATAATCTAGCAGTCTCATGGTACGACTGCCAAAATTAATATAAAATAGGGGAGTTAGCTTGTCAAGTACCCGCGCTCACTAACCTAGCCGTGGTAACATAGAGTCATATGCTCAAGTTAATTATGGTCGTTATATCTAGCTTGATCCTGTCTGGGTGTACAGTCAAAAACCTGTTCGTCAAAAAGCCAGCTGGTCTCGAGATCTCAACTAGCGCGCCCGCAACAGTCTACCTATCTGACAAAGAACTAGGCAAAACTCCCCTCAAAAACCAAAATATCGCGCCCGGCACCTATACGCTCAGGCTGATCCCCGATGACACGACCCTGACTCCCTATGAGGCAACAGTCGAGCTAGAGAGCTCTGCCTCGACCGTCCTTTCCCGCACTTTTGGCGAGACCGTCCTCGACAGTTTTGGCTACAGCCTCAACTTAGTCCCAGACAAGACTGGGCTCTCGACCATCTCGGTCGTTTCGGATCCTGATACTAGTAGTCTAACGATCGACGGCGTCCCCTCTGGCTTTACCCCACTGAGTAAGCGTGAGGTAAGTCCGGGTAACCATGAAATAATCGTTGGCACACCCGGTTTTGCCGAGCAAAAAATCCCGATCGTTGCAACAACTGGCTTTAACCTAGTTGTTAGCGTCAAACTAAAGAGCGAACCAGTTAATCTTACGCCAACGCAGGAGGTCTCTGCGGCTCCTACAGAGCCAACGATTGCTACTCCTGCAGCCAGTACGAAGGCAGCTCTCGCCACTCCCAAGCCATCAAGTTCCGCCTCACCCGCTCCTCTAGCCTCGCCAGTGAGACCTTATGTGACCGTGAGCGACTCCGCGGATGTTGTATCTGCTGGGGGCCTAAACGTCCGCAAAGAGCCTAGTAGTAGCGCCGAGAGTTTGGGGCGAGCCGATATCGGTGAACACCTAAAGTATCTGGGTGAAACCACGAGCGCTGGCTGGCACAAAATCGAGTTCGAGGGTAGCGTGGGTTACGTCTCAGCCAAATATACAACGATCACCAAATAGTAGAGCTCTATACTCCGTAGATCATAAGTAGGACCATCAGTCCCCATATAGCCACTGTCCCTAGTAGGGTTTTATCACTCATGAGCACTTTATGTGGGCTCTCCCCCTCATTCTTTTCGTAGATCAGCTGCATGTATCGCATAACCCCAAAAATCACAATTGGCACCGTCGCCATGAGCCACTTTTCTGCAACGAGTGTGCGAGGGAGCAGTGATAAGAGTTTTAGCACCTTGCCCTCTGCCTGAAAAGGTGGGTGTAAAAAGGTAAAAAGGGCATAAGTGAGCCAGGTGGTATTAGCAAACATCGAGGTGTAAGCGTCTAGTAGTGAGGGAGTGTAGTGCACTAGGCTGCTTCGGCTACTGCCTGCATGCCCTGCCATTAGCGTCATTTCACTCCTGCGTTTGCCAACCGCCAAGAATAGCGAGGCCGAGATCACAGTCAGTAGGAACCACACATCCATATGGGCATTAACCACAAAACTACCTGCATAGACTCGTAGCACAAACCCAGCTGCGATCACAAACACGTCAACTATCGGGATCGACTTCCACCAGAGCGTGTAGAGGATGTTCAGCATAAAATATCCGAGTTGGGTGACAAAAAAGAATGTCGAAGTAATCGCTCCCAGCCAGAGTGATAAGACTAGTAGCGTCATAAACATAAAAATTGCTATGGGGAGCGGGAGCTCACCAGAGGCAATCGGTCGCTTCATCTTAAATGGGTGTAGTCTGTCTTTGGGGGCATCAACAATGTCGTTAAATAGATATATAGACGAAGAAAGTAGGCAGAACAAAAAAGCTGCCCAAACCACGGTTATAAAGTAACCTGGTAAAAACAGGAGTCCCGAAAAAACAATCGGAGCAAACAACACAATGTTCTTTATCCACTGCGTTACTCGGGTCGCTTTGAGAGCAAGTTTGAGTTGATCCATAAAATAACACCTCCAACCACAACGGCTATGAGTAGGATTGTATAGATCTTCATCTGGCTATTCAACTGCAAAGCGATTATTCCGAGTATCGCAGTAAATCCCCAGTAAGCAAAAGCTACTCTTCTTTTACTCCAACCTATTGCCAGGAGCTTGTGGTGCAGGTGCTCCGCATCCCCCCAGACCGGCGACTTGCCACGCCTGATACGCCTGATAATCGCATAGACTACATCCATCAAAGGGATCCCGAGCACGATCAGGGCAGTCGCGAGCTTGGCTCCCGACATCATCGAGATCACGGCCAAAAGGTATCCCGCGAGCGACCCCGCTCCCCACCCTGGCATTATTTTTTGTGGATATGCATTAAAGAACAGTAGTCCCAAAAAGCTGCCCGCAACCGTTGCTGCCATAAACGCGCTCTCCAGCGCCGATGGGTCTGGCACAAAGCGCCATGACACGATTCCCATCACGATCGCCGCGATCACTACCACTCCCGGCAGCTGGCCATCGAGCCCTTTTGCTCCCATGTTTACAAAATTCATGCTCCAGGTAATCCAGAGTATAGATATCAGTGTCGCGAGCCACTCGTATCCTAAAAATGTAATTGGCGCACCACCTAGCGGATTACTAACATAAGCTATCGATACTCCAAAAACTACAACCAATGTAGACGCGACAAATCCTGCAACCAGCCTCAGGTACGGAGAGATATTAAACATGTCATCAAGTACCCCCATGACGAGCAGTATTAGTGCGCCTGAGAGTATTGCGACTGTCACACTCGAGCTCGGCAAAAAAACGAGTAGGGTAAAGGCGACTGTTATAAAAATCGGTATCCCACCACCCCTTGGTACTGGAGTCACATGAATATTCTTTGGGTGGTCGAGACTGCTCGATTTATCAACTATCCCGAGAGCTCGGTAGGCTAGGATTGTAAGCGAGGTTATGGCCAGAGAGATTATTAGTGCAAATCCAAATGGGAGTAAAACATACTGTTGCCACATCATAAGAAGAATGATTGTAGCATCCCCCACAAAGCTAGTCCCATGAGTAGTGCAACAATCACGGCCGTAATCGAGAGGATGCGTGGGACTAGGCTGCCACCACCTCCCCACAGTTTGCCGAGCGTAATGTTGAGTAGGGTAAGTAGTAAGACTAGCCCGCCGTATCCATATACAAACATGCGCGGTCCGAGCCTACCCTCACCCCATGGCTTGGTTAAGAGGATTGGTATCCGCTCGGGCAGTCGGGAATAAAAAAGGAGTCCGGTGCCGAGGAGTAAGAGCGCAATAATTATCGCTGACAAATACATGTTCCGGTTAACTTTGTTCGGAACCAACTCTTCCGCGGCCTGGGAGATATTAAATGTATGTTTGACGAGTTCACTCACAGTATTTTTTCCTAGTCTATGCGCCAGTATACTGTGGCACCATCGTAGTTATATAGCTCGACATATTTAGTGGCGATCAATCCCTCAAGCTCTTCAAACTCGTCTGATCCTGGCAGGGTCACGATCGCTTGGGGTTTGTTTTTGACCAGGTTCTCCATGACATAGTCATGTTTGCGCAAGTCGCGGACATGAAAGCTCACTATGTACTTGCCACCACTAGGTACAGTATTGGTGAGGTTATAGATAGTTGGGTCACTCCCCCATACAAATATTTTTTCACCTTCACCGAGTCGAACTTTGATAAAGTCGGCAATTGTATAGTTGCGACGAGCATTATCAAAGCGGTTACGATACTCTTCTTGAGTGATTTGCTTGGTTATTAGCTGCCAGTAATTAGTATACAGAGGCTTGCTCTCATACCCCCAAAAACCCACATCTTTTTGGGTCAGGATCGAGAGTGATATAACTGCTGCCCAAACGATCCACCCCAAAAGGCTGGCGGTCGAGAAAAGGGTTGGGATAAGTAAGCTCACGGCAGGCACTACTTCTTGCAAATAGTGTGGGTATGGTCGGTACGACAGCAGTGCGCCAAACAGGGCTAACCCGCTCCATAGAGCACCAAAGACTAGTCTGCGATCTAGTTTTTTACGCAACAGGTAAAGAACTAAGGTATAAACTCCTAGGATAAATCCTCTGACCACTAACCCGCTCTTAAAGGGATTAAATGTAGTAAAGCTCTCACTCTTCCATGAGCTCACATATCCTAGGTTAACTGTAAAAACAGTTGCGAGATATGACTCACCGTGCCCCTTGAGGTAGTAGTAGGCAAAGGTTAGTAGCAAAGGTAGCGCAAACCCAATGCCGTACAGCCAAAACTTTAGGCTAAAGACGCTCTTTATGCTCTCCCACACCGTATTTTTGGCAAAGACAAAGATAAATAGCATGATAGCGAGGACATCAAACATGACCGGCACCTTATAGAGCCATCCAATTCCAGCCACGAGCCCGGCCAACAAGTATTTTATGTAGGGGCGGACCCCCGTGTCCGCCCATGCAGCCAAGCGGACCCCCGTGCCAACCTGCGAAGACACGGTCTTCCGATCATCCCAAATCATCAGTAGTGACGCCGTCACTGGTAGCATCATGAGTAGCTCAGCATTTACAATATGCCCTTCGAGTGTTGGTATGGTCGAGAGCACTACAAAAATCAAGCTCGATAGTTTGGCCAGGAATGGGTGCTTATCACCCCAAAACTTCTGCGAGAGTAGCCAGAATAAGTAGGTATGTACTATCATCGACAGCAGTAGGAATCCTCTAAACATGGCGACAGTCGAGAATAAGCCAGCAACTATATAAATAAGAGGTGGCTTGTGGTCAAACATGGCCTCATATAGTGGTACACCTGTATTCCAGGCTCGCCCCATCACAAAATAGATCTCTTCATCACCATAAAAATTGGGGGTAGCTAGGGTAGGCAGTCTAAAAACTGCGACCAAGATCAAAAGTATTAGTATCCACTCTCTTTTGTTACAAAAGCGATGCAACTTCATAACCTGTTTTATGGCCTCTCTCATAACACCATCGTACAACATTACTTGGTCTCTGGCGATACTTTCTCAGTGACCTTATATTCGATGTATTTACCAAGCATTAATCTGGTATGAGCATCGATCCCAGGGAGCGCAGTAAAGAAGAATCCGACGACGGGTAGAGTCACAAACTCAATCGCTTCAAATATATAGCCAAAAATAGGGAATCTCTTTCCTGGTGGGTGGGGTCTTAGTTTGTAGTTTAGGATGACCATAACTAGCAGTGCTAGCAAACAGACGGTGAGGATGGCTGAGGTCACTTGGGGCAGCGTTTTGCCAATGATAGTTCGCGAGAACTCGGCATTTAACAGTGGGGGTAGTAGCGCTCCGATTGTGATCGCAAACCAGTTAACTGGCCAGAGGAAATGATCTTCAATTACGCGGAGTGTCCTAATCGTCTTCTCCCAGAATGGCACGTCCGTACTAGTGATCCATCTAGATATTACATACGGCGTATCCGATACTCCCCAGGCCCACCTCTTTACCTGTTCGTACTGGTTCTGATAAGTATTCCAGGTCCCCTCAGCTTCGGCCGCATCTGCTTTGATCGGCAAAAATATTGGCTCCACACTCACTCGTCCTTGTAGGGTATAAAAAGCCTTAAAGAATAACCTCCAGTCCTCTGGTATTACATCCGTATCCCAGTACCCTATCCCATCAATCATTTTAAGCGAGGCTGTATAAGTCGAAAAGTTAATAAGCCGGTCCCTCCTCATCACAATGGCCAGTTGCATGACAGACCCACTCGATGCAAAGACTCTGACAAATAGCGGCACCTTATCTATGTTGTTATAAAACTGCAGGATTGCTTGCCAGATCGTAATGTGTCGATTAGTGCTCGTTAAATAATGATATGTTAGCGCTGCAAAATAAGACGGGGGCAGTAGTGCATCCGCATCCTCGCTCGTGATCGTAACCAGATCGATGTTATACCCTTCTTTATCTATTAAGAGTCGCTTAGCTTCCTTTGCTCCCCAGCTAGTGTTACTTGATTTGCCTTTCACTTCGCCGGGTAGGTCGGGGTGGTGTGTTGCCCAGACGTGTCCAAAAGTCTTGCCGTAGGTTGCGATTAAGGCAGCTGCTTTGTCTAGAGCGTCCTGACCCTCTCGCTCCTCAAATGACACCATAATATGAATTTGCTTGAGGGGATAGGTCTGTTTTTTTAGGTACTCAAAAGTACGTTTTAGTGTTTCAAGCGGCTCTTTGTATGTCGGGATAATAATAATGTGATGAGTCTTCTTCCACTCAGGGAGTTTTTTTACATCACTCATCCAGTCATATATTTCGTAGGACTTTAGTTTAAAGTAGCCGAGTACTGCGAGTAGCGCCGTGCTCATTGATCGGTAGAACCAGTACACCGAAAAAGCAATTATGTAATATGCCACAATCTCAGGGATTACTAGTGATCCCCAGATGGGAAACAGTATCAAAAACCAGGACACTGTCCCTGGTAGTATCTCGAGCGCTCTCTTTGTTCGGATGGGGTGTCGATGCACCCATTTTCGCAGTTTATTCATAAAATATTAGAGCTTATATAGAGTCCTGGCGTTAATAGTAGTAGCGGCAATCAAGGATTCAATTGACTCTCCTCGCAAATTAGCTAGGAACTCTGCCGTTATTCTAACATTACCAGGCTCATTTCTCTCGCCACGTCGTCCAGTTGGCGGGAGGTAGGGCGAGTCAGTTTCGAGAAGGAGTCGCTCTATTGGCACTAGTCGCGCGAGCTCTCTTAAGTTCTCTGCATTTTTATAAGTGACGTTACCATCAAATCCAACATAAAATCCGCGCTCCAGTACATAATCTAGCCACTCCCGACTGCCACTAAAGCAGTGCATGTGTCCAGCAGGTAGTTTGGGGTAGTTCTTAAAAATCTCCCACATCTCGTGTTCGGTATTTCTAGTATGGATGACGACCGGCAGATCATGATGTATCGCGTATTCTAGCTGGGTGCTAAAAACTGCATACTCTAGTTTAGGGTTAATTTTAAGCGGCGTCTCATCTAGCCCTATCTCACCAATCCCTACTAACTTTTTATTTTCGTGGAGCATGCTCCACATACTCGCTAGGTCCTCTTCCCAGCTCTCTTCTCTTGCTTCACCAGGGTAAAGTCCGACTAGTCCATACACTTGCTCGTATTCTCTGCATAATGCATCCACTTTTTTTGCATCGTCGAGCGAGGTAGATGGGTTGGTGATTGTCTCGACCCCTGCTTCTTGTGCTCGCTTTATTACACTCTCTACTTCTCCACTGTACTTATCGTCTGTTAGGTGGGCGTGTGTATCGATCATGTTAAACGGGGGAATAGTGGTGTCATTTTGCTGATCGATGGGCTCGTATAGTTATCAAGTATTTTTTGCGCGGTTGTGGGTAGTAGTGGTAGTAGGTCAGTGGCTATCCCAACTATTGTAGTTATTAGTTCTGTAAGTATTATTGTCTTTTCCTCTCCTTTAAGCTCCCATACTTTTCTCTCGCTGATCAGCTGGTCAGCTTTCTTAATCCTGTCCCAGATATCTTTCATTGCTTCATCAAATCTGTACTCACCTAGTGCTTTTGCTATTTTTTCACTCACTACTCTCCCGGTATTATTGTGTCCTGCTAGGCCAGTCGCCATTGCCGCTACTCTCGAGACTAGGTTGCCGAGCCCATTTTGTAGGTCAGCTTTATACACTTCTTCAAACTTTTCATGAGTAAAGTCAGAGTCTTCAAATGGGTCAATCTTGCCGAGCAAATAGTAGCGCAGTGCATCGACTCCATATTTATTGACATACTCTACCGGGTCCACAGTATTACCTAGACTCTTACTGATCTTCATCCCGTTACTGGTGATAAACCCATGGATCATGATCTGGCGAGAGGTGGGTAGACCTGCAGCTATTAGCATGGCCTGCCACATCGAGGTTTGTTGTCTCAGATTATCTTTACCCGCTACCTGGACAGCAGTTGGATGGTCTTTGCTTCCCCAGTAATCTTTAAAAAGATCTGGCTTACCCGCCGTAGCCTCGGCGAAGGTGGGCCAGCCGAGTGCAGAAATATAGTAGGTCAGCGCGTCAAACCAAACATACATTACTTGCGAGGAGTCACCTGGAACAGGTACACCCCAGGGCATCTTTTCTTTAAGTCGTGATATCGAGAAGTCACTAAGTCCACCCGCCACAAAGTTTTTGATTTCCTTTTGTCTGTGTGCTGGCACTACAAAATCGGGGTACTTTTCATATAGAGCTAGCAAATCTTTCTGTAATTTAGAAAAACAAAAGAAGTAGTTTTCTTCGTTAATAAGTTCAATTTTTTTGTTAGGGTGCAGTGGACAGACGCCATCCTCTAGCTCACTCTCCTGCTTCTCTAGCTCACACCCTACACAGTACTTGGCTTGGTAGACGCCGCGCCTAATGTAGCCGGCTGCGTCAACTCGCTTCCACATCTCTTGAGCTGCTGTTATATGTGACTCATCAGTTGTCCGGGAGAAATGTAGTAGCTCAGATAGCCCGAGCAGTGTCTTTAAATTACGAAACTTAGCCGCATACTCATCCACATAATCCTGGACATCTCGCTTTTCTTCGAGTGCTTTTTCATAGATCTTTTTGCCATGCTCATCGGTGCCTGTATTAAAAAACACTTCGTCTCCCATGAGTTGGCGATATCGAGCAACAGTATCAGCTTGGATAATCTCGAGAGCAAAGCCGATATGTGGATCAGAGTTTACGTATGGCGCGGTCGTTGTAATGTAGTACTTACCCATTCCCTAATTATAACCTAGTTCTTCATCAACTTCTCTAGTGCTCGCGATATTCTGATACTCCATACGTCAGCCCATTCTTCTGCCTTAACTCTATTTAGGGCCATCTGCATTCCTTTTTTGTTCATGCTTTCAGCAACAGCCGCAATGGTCGCCGACGATGCCTGCAAAGTATCGTGGATATGCTCGTATGACTGTCCTTTGTCCAAAAATACAGCAATAGCTAATCTCTTGGCGATAGTTAGGGATTCTTTCTCAGTCAAAAGTGACTTGAGGATCAGCTCCATATCTGTCTCTGTTTTGGCATCAGCCAAAACTTGGTAAAAGATTTTCATCACCTGGGATTGGATATTTTTGTTCATACCTATATTTGTACCAACTTTAGTACTCTAAAGCAACAGTAACACACCAGTCAGAACCATAACAAAGAGGCTTATTGCCACCCACTTCCACCCACTAGAGAGCGAGTATGCAGTATAGCCTGTCGCTACTCCGATTATGAGGATCATAGGTAGGTATAGTCCAGGGATCAATACATCTTTAATCGTTACTGGGTCTATATATATAGTAGCCGCGGCAACTACCACCCACAAAGAGATTATCGAGATTATTTTAAGTATCATTAGCATTACTTCATTATATGCTTGGTATACAATAAATCTATGTCTCTCGAACTGTTCTTAATCGCCATAACCGTTGTGATCTTTATCGCAGGCTATCTCTTTATCAGCTCCCTTAGACGGGAGCTCGATACTATAAGAACTAGCGTTGACTCAACAAAATCTAGCGTGGCCAGTTCTCTCCTTGATACGACGCGTGATATCAGCTCGCGTCTAGAGCGAGCGAGTTATGTGATTGGTGAACTAAAAAAAGAGACAGGGGCCTTTAGCGAGATCGGCCGCTCCATGAAGGATCTCCAGGATTATCTGCGCTCTCCTAAGCTACGCGGCAATATTGGTGAGGCGGTCCTCGCCGACCTAATAGGTCAGATTTTCCCTAAGAGTAGTTACGTGCTCCAATATGCGTTTAAATCAGGGGAAAAAGTCGACGCGATAGTAAAGACCGATGCTGGCATCCTCCCGATCGATAGTAAGTTCCCTCTCGAGAATTTTCAAAAAATCTACTCAGAACAAAACCCAGATTTGGTCATTGCGCATAGGCGCTCCTTTGTCCGGGATGTTCGACTCCACGTTAAGGCCATTAGCACCAAATACATTAATCCCAGCGAGGGGACACTGGACTTTGCGCTTATGTATATCCCCTCAGAGAGCGTATATTACGAGATCGTCCAGGCTGACGGTGTCATGGACTATGCGCGAGGGCTCCGGGTCTACCCCGTCTCCCCGAGCACCCTTTATGCCGCACTGCAGACTATCCTCCTATCTTTCGAGGGTCGCCGCATCGAGTCACGGGCCAAAGAAGTCTTTACTCTCCTTCGTAGTATCCAAAAAGACTACACAAAAGTTAGCGAATCATACGGTACGCTCGGCACTCATCTAACCAATGCCTACAACAAATATAGTGAAGTAAGTAGCGGCATCACCCAGCTGGGTCAAAAACTAGAGGGCACCAAAGCTTTAACAAAATCAGATGCCGATGAGCAGCCGAGGATCTCATGACAGACTACAAATCATCCTTTGCGACCGCCTACAACAATCTAAACAAAGAGCAAAAACTGGCAGTCGATACGATCGATGGCCCGCTCCTCGTACTTGCTGGTCCTGGTACTGGCAAGACCCAGCTCCTCTCCGCTCGTGTCGCCAATATTCTAAAGCTAACGGATATTGCACCCAGCAACATCCTCTGTCTCACTTTTACCGAGTCCGGTGCCGCCAATATGCGTCGTCGCCTCAGGGAGTTTATTGGTGAGGCCGCCTACGAGGTGACTATTAGTACCTACCACAGTTTTGGTAGCGACATCATAAAGAGCCACAGTGAATACTTTCAGCAGATAGGGCTAGATCGAACGGATGATGTTAGGCTCGAGCGAGCGATCGATGAGTTATCTCAAATCCGGATAGTCGAAGCGATCCTCGGTAAGCTACCATTTGATAGCTCACTCCTCTCTGCCCGCTACTTTGTCAAAGATGTGGTGAGTACTATTAGCGATCTCAAAAAAAACTTAATAACTCCACAAGCACTCTATGAACTAGGTATTAACAACCTCCATCAGATCGACTCCGCTCAGATAGTCATCGATGAGGTGATTAACCAGGTGGGTGGTATCTCGCGCAAAAAAGATCAGTGGCCAAGCCAGTATGCGACATTGCTCGAGCGCTTGTCCGCTCTTAGTGGTAGTTTGGTCGAGCAAGCAGCAGGTGGGTTAAAACTTGCATTTGATGAATATGAGGAGAGTAGCACTTCCACTCCCCTAACCAAATGGAAGAACGCTTGGTTACACAAAGATGATAAAGATAAATTTACATTAACCAAGCGCGCGACCAGCGAAAAAATGGTCGATCTCTCAAGCATCTACGAGTCGTATGAGCAAGCTCTCAGAGTAGAGGCATCTTACGATTTTAATGACATGATCATCCGCGCAATCGAGGGTCTTAAAAATAATGACGAACTAAGGTTTAACCTGCAGGAACGCTATCAATATATCCTCCTCGACGAGTTCCAGGATACCAACCCCGCACAGTTCGAGCTGGTCAAGCGGATAGCAGACCACCCTGTCCACGAGGGTCGACCCAACGTGATGGCAGTAGGAGATGATGACCAGGCCATTTTTGCTTTTCAGGGTGCGAACATCGGCAACATCCAAGATTTTCTAGAATCATTTCGTGAAGTGCAGGTTATCAACCTAGTCAACAACTATCGCTCACACCGCGACGTACTACACGTTGCCCAGAACATCGCCAGTCAGATTAGTGGTCGATTGCATACCAAGCTAGAGGGTATCGACAAATTACTAGTTGAGAGTAGCGACGCACTCCCTCCCAGCTCCAATATTATGCGCAATGATTTTGTATCCGAGGCAGCAGAGTATTCATGGGTCGCTCGTCAGATCGACGAGTTAATTAAGCGTGGCACCAAACCCAGCGAGGTTGCAGTCATTGCTCCCAAACACAAACTACTAGAGAATATGGTGCCGTTCCTCAAGCAACTGGGAGTCCCCTTAACCTACGAAAAGCGTGAGAACATCCTGGATACCGAAATAGTCAAAATCCTTCACCAATCAGCACTACTACTCGACGCGCTTTGGACTAATAATCGCTCAAAGATAAACGAATACTTTCCTCAGGTTTTGTCTCAACCATACTGGGGTATCCCGGTGGTCGAGGTATGGCGTACCAACTGGCAGTTTGCCAAAAAAGAAGAAAAGAGAGCCTGGGCCGAGATCGCGCTCGAGAATAATGCATTATCAGAGGCAGTTAATTTTTATCTCACTCTCAGTGGTGCAGTAGCAACTACACCGCTCGAATCTATCCTTGACCAGCTAATTACCGAGACTCCTCTTAAGTCTCACTACTTTGCCATAGAAATGCGCTCGGTTGATGCAGTCAAATACTACGAAGCGATCACACATCTAAGTATTATTCGCTCACACCTGAGGGAATATCAAAATAGTAGTGACCATAGCTTGACGCTCACCGACTTTCTCGACTTTTTTGCGATGTACGAATCGGCTGGCGAGGGACTGATTAACTCACATCCTGTCGCACAGGGGTTAAGTAGTGTCCAGCTCATGACAGCCTACAAAGCCAAGGGGCTCGAGTTTGATCACGTCTTTATTTTGCAGGCGCACGACGATGTCTGGGGTAGTGCCAGTCGCGGCGGCGGGTCCAAGCTCTCCCTCCCACCCAATCTGAGCCATATCCGCTATACCCATAGTGGTGATGACGAGCGGCTGCGACTCTTCTTTGTTGCCATCACCCGCTCCCGCTACGGCCTCTATATTTCCTCACATTCGAGTCACGATAACGGCAAACCAACCACTCCTCTCAAATACTTGGGTGAGGTTGACGGTGTCTCACCACACTTACCGTTATCTTCACAGAATATTGTGACTACAGAGCATAGCTCAGATGACTTAGCTCGTGATGTAGCCACTCTCTGGAGCGCCGGCCGAGTTACGCTCCCGGTCGATTTTCGTGACCTCCTGAGTGAGCACCTGGACAGCTACGTCATGAGTCCCACCCACCTCAATACCTTTATGGATCTAGAGCACAGCGGTCCCGAAGAGTTTTTGATGCGGACACTGCTACGCTTCCCGAGCGCCCCAACTCCGGATAGTGAATATGGCTTAGCGATCCACAATACCTTAGAGTGGTATCAGCAACAGATTTTAAGCAGTAAAAAACCAGAGATGGCCGAGGTACTGACTCACTATAGTGTAGAGCTAAATCATCGCTTCTTAAGCGAGCATGATAAGGATCACTTACTTAGTCGGGGTAGTGTAGTACTTCAAAAGTATCTAACTAGCCGTGGAGATATGTTTAGCCAGAGTGCTCAGACAGAGGTAAACTTTTATAGTGAGGGAGTCTGTATTGGTGATGCTAGATTGACCGGCAAGATCGATAGACTAGAGATTGATCAAGTTAACAAAACTCTGCGTATTGTAGACTTCAAAACTGGTCAGCCTCTCCCCAAATGGGAATCCTCAATGAAAGCCTACAAATACAAGCATCAATTATATTTCTACAAATTCCTTATAGAGGGTAGTTACACTTGGAGGAGCTACAAAGTAACTGAGGCTCGGCTAGAGTTTGTCGAGCCCACAGATCTAAGGAGCGGTGATATCATTGCACCGCTCAGTATTCAGTTTAATGAGGCAGAAGAGCAAGAGATCAAAAAACTGATAGGGGTAGTTTGGGGCAAGATCCAGGCCTTAGACCTCCCAATAACCGACAAATATAGCAAGAACCTCCAGGGCACCAAATCATTCGAAATTGACTTGCTCGCTTAAAATCGTGGTGTAACATGAGGTATGTCTAACATTGAGCTCTCTCCAATATTTAAACAAACCCTAGAGCTCTTAGAGCACGGTAGCGACCACCTCTTTATCACTGGTCGGGCAGGGACAGGCAAGTCCACGCTCCTTACTTACTTTCACAAGAGCACCGAGCAGTCCCATGTAGTCTTGGCTCCCACCGGAGTGGCGGCAGTCAATGTGGGTGGTGCCACCATTCATAGCTTCTTTGGTTTTAAACCCAACATCACAATCGACAAAGCTTGGAGCTTAGGTGGCAAAACCAAAAAATCCGAACTCTATAAAAACCTAAATCTAGTCATCATCGACGAGATCAGTATGGTCCGAGCCGATCTCCTAGACTGTATCGATGCTTTCTTGCGTAGGGTCTGCATGAGCTCTCGCCCGTTCGGTGGCAAGCGGATGATTTTCTTTGGCGACCTCTATCAGCTCCCACCCGTCGTACCATATATGGAGGCAGAGGTTTTTCGTGCTCGCTACTCTTCACCTTTTTTCTTTAGTGCCGACGTGATGTCTCGCCTAGCACTTACCTTTATCGAACTCGACCATATCTATAGACAGAGTGATGCCGAGTTTATCGAGGTCCTAAATGCGCTACGCGAGGGGAAACTTAATAGCTCCCACCTAGATCTTCTAAATACCCGCGTCTCTCCCGACTATGCGCCACCTCCCGAGGAGTATGTGATCAACCTAACCGGTACCAACAAAACCGCCGGTGACTACAACGACTATCAGCTAAATAGCCTAAGTGGCAAGAGCCACGATTTTTTTGCGATCGCAACCGGGAAGTTTGATAATCGTACCGAACCAGCTCCTCGCGAGTTAACCCTCAAGATCGGGGCACAGGTTATGCTGACGGCAAACGATAGGGAGAAGAGGTATGTTAATGGGACAGTTGGCAGGGTCGAGGAAATCGACTGGGAGAATAGCCTGCCTATAGTCTCAGTCAGGCTCAAAAACAAAAAGCTCGTTGACGTCGCCCCAACTACCTGGGAGATGTTTAGTTTTGACTACAACGAAAAATCACGTCGGATCAGTAGCGACGTGGTCGGCACCTACACCCAGCTCCCGCTTATGCTCGCTTGGGCAGTTACCATCCACAAAGCACAGGGGAAGACTTTTGACCGAGTCATCATCGACCTACCTCAGTCCTTTGCCCATGGCCAGACTTATGTCGCACTATCACGCGCAACCAGTCTCGCTGGCGTCTATCTCCGCCGCGAGCTCACCCACCGCCACGTCATCATGGATCCGACCGTGACCTCTTGGCTCACTTTAATGCGCGAAACCAGTACCATCCTCTAGCTTGAAATTTCAGCCATTTATCCTATAATACCAAGAATGTCTATAGATCACGAAGCGGTATACAGCAACATTAGACTTGGCCCTGAGTCTTTTGAAACAGTGAAACACTTCATGTATCGAGTAACTTCATCCATGTTAGTGATAGCAGCTGAACAAGCAGCAGCAGCGATAAATAGACCTGAATTAAGCGAGAAACTCACTTTAGCTCTTGCAGAAACTGTAAATACTTTCTCGAGTAGAGTTTATCAATTTTATGGCAAAGGTGGTAATTTTAAAGATGCACTAAACGATGCGCACCTGAATACTATTCTAAAGAATACAATTAAAAGAACTCCAGGCGAACTATCGAAAATACGTTTACTTCACCTAGTTGGTTCAACAAATATCTGCTCTTCAGGTGGGCCATCTCAGGCAATTGTAAACACCCCACTGTCAGTATTAGAAACCGAATTATTTAGAATAGACCCTAACGCTGTACGAGTGACACCAACAATCCAAACACTAAAAGAAGCAACTCACAGAAAGATTAGTGATAAAAATGCTACTGAATATAGAGACTCGCTTTTTCGTGCACTAGAGCGATCATATACAGTAATGCAGAGTAAGGGGTGTAGAGATGTCCAACTTGAACCATCTGTTGCTCACACTGCAATACTTGGTATGCGACAAGCCGCAATATTATGGCAAGTAAGACAACTGTATCGAGCAGCTACTTTCAGGGAAGATGGAATATTTGATCCCACTCCACTTAAAGATTATCAATTTGCTTCTTATGATCAAATGGTAGCAAATTCTTTGAAATACGAAATGAAAGCATCAAATAACCCAGTAGCTGCAAACGCACACGCATTACTAACAATGTGTCAAGATCTCTATGAGTGCGTACCCCAATAACATCAAGCAACATAGATGACCAAATCAGAATTTAAGATTTCACCAACATGTCCAAATCCAGATACCTGTACCTGGTTAGGTTTTTGTTTTGCGAGACAGCTCCTAGAGCACGAGTTAAAGACTCGCGTACCCTCAGAACCTGGGGTTAGTCTCCCTCCACAACACGATGCCGTCGAGTCTCTAATGCGTGCCGCAAAATGTACAGACAGCGGCTTTATTGGTACTCTGTGGAGAGCTCTAGAGTTCTTAATACTAAATCCAAGAAAATAGCAGATAATCAGTCAAAAACCATTTTACCGGCGCCGGTAAAATGGTTGGTCAATCCTCTATATTGTGTGCATAAGAATCCTTTAAAAGGAGCGATCAACCCGTCAAATATCATTTTGTCGACGCCGACAAAATGGTCAGCTGTGGCTGTTAGTACTGAAGCATTTGCCACTGATCTCCTAAATCATTTGTGGCAGGCTAGGCCAACCTCATCTTTAGAAACAACATCCTTCACAGTAAGTTGGCGATTGTCATCTTCAAAGTTGCCCGAGCAATCTGAGATGTTGCCGCTATGGGGTACAATACTCTCATGGTGCAAAAAGAGGCTCAAGCTCGGATAAAAATAAATAAACTTCTCGAGGAATCAGGTTGGAGATTTGTAGATAATAGTCTCGGAAAAGCTAACATTCAGCTCGAACCAGGAATTAAGTACTCCGAGCTAGGAGATGACTTTGAACATGAAGTGCATGGTTTTATTGATTTCCTTTTGTTAGATAAGGATGGACGACCACTTCTCGTAGTAGAGGCAAAGAAAGAGTCAGTCGACCCATTATCTGCCAAAGAGCAAGCTCGTAACTACGCACGTAATTGCGGAGCTCGATTTATTATTCTCTCAAATGGGAATATTCACTATTTTTGGGATACGAAACATGGAAACCCCGATACAATCTCTCGATTCCCAACTCAAGATTCAATCAGTCAGTACCAGAAATACACTCCAGACCCAGAAGAGCTAGCTAACACTAGCGTTGATGCGAACTATGTTATCTCAACTCAAATGCCAGATTATTCGAGAGTTCCTGAATTTATAGATGAGAATACTCGTTCGTCATATCTCAAGAAACACAATCTTAAACAACTTCGTCCATATCAAGTTCAAGCTCTAAAGGCACTTCAACAATCTGCTTTAGAAGGTAATCAAAGATTTCTTTTCGAGATGGCAACAGGAACAGGAAAAACCCTAATTTCTGCCGCAGTTATTAAGCTCTTCCTCAAATCTGGGAATGCAAGGAGAGTACTATTCCTAGTAGATCGCCTAGAACTTGAAGACCAAGCAAACAAAGCCTTTATCCAGTATTTAGGCAAAGATTTTACTTGTGCAATATACAAAAATACAAAAGATAGCTGGCAAAATGCAAGTGTCGTTGTTTCAACAATTCAAACTTTTCTTTCTGGCAATAGGTATCGAAAGGATTTCTCTCCTACCGACTTTGAACTTGTGATATCTGACGAAGCTCACCGCTCAATCGGAGGAAATAGTCGGGCTGTATTTGAATATTTTGTCGGATATAAGCTTGGACTTACTGCTACACCCAAGAATTATCTAAAAGGGCTGGATAGCGGTGAAAGCAACGATAGTCAAAGAGAATACGAACGAAGACTTCTTCTGGATACATATAAAACCTTCGGCTGTGAGTCTGGCAACCCAACCTTCTCATATGATCTCGTTCAGGGTTCGAAAGAAGACTATTTAATCCAACCTACGGTAGTTGATGCTCGCACCGAGATCACAACTCAACTTTTATCTGGTGAAGGGTATTCAGTCCACACAACCGGAGAAGACGGCGAAAGTATTGACGAGGTCTTTAATGAGCGTCACTACGAGCGTAAGTTCTTTAATGAAGAAACAAATATTGCCATGTCCAAAGCATTTCTTGATAACGGGTTCTTCGATCCTATTGCTAGTAAGTTCGACATTCAGCTATTTGGTAAATCTATCGTATTCTGCGTATCGCAGCGCCATGCGGCTCACGTCACAAATATTCTCAATAAACTAGCAATGGAAAAATGGCCAAAGCTTTATAGTGAGTCAGACTTTGCAGTACAAGTTACTTCTCAAGTTCAAAGTGCACAACAAATGACAATCAACTTTGCAAATAATAAGCTTGGTGGACAGATTAAAAGTCCAGAAGGATACGATACAAGTAAAACTCGCGTAGCCGTAACAGTCGGAATGATGACGACTGGCTACGATTGTCAGGATCTGCTTAACATTGCTCTGATGCGCCCAGTCTTTAGTCCTGCCGATTTTGTACAGATTAAGGGGCGTGGAACTAGGAAATACTCCTTCGACTATCACGACTACACCAATAACGAAACAATCTCGATCCCCAAAAAACAATTTAAGTTCTTTGATTTCTTCGCTACTTGTGAATATTTTGAAAAAGAATTTGAGTATGACGAAAAGATAAAATTACCAAACATCAAAAAAGTTCCCGTCACTGAGATTGGTGTTGAAGTATCATCTAGTAGCGACTATGTAGATGAAAATGGTCACAAAGTATTTAACGGTCCCATCGATCTTGCTACTAGAGATGAAGTTGTCTCAGTCGCTGAGACTGCAATCGGGGTGGAGGGAATGAAGATTGATAGAGAAGGATTCAAGCGTGCGATTGACGAAGATGTGCTTGGAAACAAAACTCTCAAAAATATGTGGGAGAATGGTGACATTGAGGCAGCAGAAGATTTTGCTAAGAAGAATATCTTTGATAAGCCAAAACATTTCCTCAACCTAGACAAAATAAGAAAGATATTTAGTGTCGATAGACGCATTACTGTCAAAGAATTCCTTCAGGTAGCATTTGGAGACAAAGATGCTTTTGAGATGAAAGATGACCTATTAGAGTCTGAATGGGGCAAGTTTATGGAGGTTAACCCAGTTGACCAAGAACACTACGACGCCGTAAAAATGTACTTCAAAGCCTATGCATCTGATGAAAAGGTGAGAGAAATCGTCGCAAGTCGCCAAGTTGGGCGATTTAACACCGAATCGAGCTTTACTTTTGATGAGTACCAGAGGTTAAATGGATACTCAACTGTTGTACCACAATACATTCACGATTACGCGTACAACTTAACTAATCTATAAATATGAATACAGACACTAAAAGACATATAGACGCGGCACGACAAGTGCTTGTAGGGGTGGTTCCCAATCCGACATCTCAGATTGATCAAATCACTACTGCTCTAATCTACAAGTTCATGGACGATATAGATCAAGCTTCGGTGAAAGTAGGTGGAGAGCCAGCCTTCTTTGTCGGTGACCTAGAGAAATACGCATGGACTAGAATTATGGACTCACGGCTCGGTAATCAGGAGAGAATGAATTTATATGCCGAGGCATTAGTTAAGTTCTCCGAATCTAAACAGCTCCCAGAGTTATTTAGAGGCATATTCAAATCTGCATTTTTACCATATCGTTCACCAGAAACACTAGGACTATTTCTTAAAGAAATAGGATTCTTTGATTACTCTCATCCAGAAGAGCTTGGCAATGCCTACGAATATCTACTTTCAATCATGTCTAGTCAAGGGGACGCCGGACAGTTTAGAACTCCACGACACATTATTGATTTCATGGTAGATGTTGTAAATCCAACTAAGGATGATAAGGTGCTAGACCCAGCTTGTGGGACAGGAGGATTCTTAATCAAATCCTTCCTTCACATACTTGAGAAGCATGATGGGAAAAATGATCCAGATAAGAAAGAAAAAGCGCTAACACCTGACGAGCGCAGGAAAATGATGGGTAACTTTGAAGGATATGATATTGATCCAGGGATGGTCCGTATAGCTCAGGTAAATATGTATCTTCATCAATTTAAGAACCCAAAAATATTTCAGTACGACTCACTGTCACAAGATGAACGTTGGAATGATAAGTTTGATGTTATCTTAGCCAATCCTCCTTTCATGTCTCCAAAAGGAGGAATTACTCCACACAGCAAATTCAGTATTCAATCTAGTCGTTCAGAGGTATTGTTTGTTGACTACATAATGAATCATTTAAAGCCAAACGGGAGAGCTGCAATTATTGTTCCAGAAGGTATTATTTTCCAAACTGGAAAATCCCATACTGAGTTACGTAAAAATCTTATTAATGATGGATTGTATGCTGTCATTAGTCTTCCAAGTGGAGTATTTCAACCATATTCAGGAGTAAAAACTTCTATATTAGTTTTTGATAAGGCTCTTAATAATCTGAATGACAACCTTATATTTATAGATATCCATAGCACTGGAGTAAGTCTAGGCGCAACTCAAAAAATTATAAAAGAAAACGATTTAGAAGTTGCTCTCAAAATAATTAAAGCTTACCAAAGTAGTACGAAAATCAAACCTAATCACTTATCTTCAATTATAAATAAACAAGAAATAATAAATAATAACTATAATCTTTCATTATTAAAATATAAAAAAAGAGATGTTGTAAGTACAGATATTAAGTATGTACCTTTAGCGGAAATTTGCACAATAGTAAAAGGAAAGTCATCAAGCACTAAAACTGAAAATGGTCCATACAAATTATATTTAACTGCAGAAATAATAAAATCATCAGATCATTTTGATTTTGAGGGCGAAGGAGTTGCTGTTCCTCTAATTTCCGCAACGGGACACGGGAAAGCCGATATAAAGAGGATACATTACACAACAGGAAAGTTTGCTCTTGCTAATTTATTAGCTCTGCTAGTGCCCATTGATGCGAGCCAATTGAATACTAAATACCTGTATTACGTATTAAATAGTGTTAAGAAGGAAATGGCGAAATTGATGAGTGGAGCAGCAAATGTAACAATGAAAACTAGTGATTTAGGACAGTTTAATATACCCTTACCATCAATTGAAATTCAGGATCAAATCGTTGCAAAGATAGATAATTATCAGAAAATTATAAATGGGGCTCTGCTAATAAAAAATAATTGGAAACCTAGTATAGAAATTAATAAGCTTTGGAATAAAGTCAAATTACACGAAGTTGCTAATGTTATTGCAGGCCAATCACCAGAAGGAAAGTATTATAACGATTCTGAGCAAGGGATGGCATTTTATCAAGGCAAAACAGAATTTGGAGATGTCTATCTACGGAAGCCTACGAAGTGGACTACAAAAACATCTAAGGTTGCAGATAAGGGTGATATTCTGATGTCAGTTCGAGCACCTGTTGGACCCGTAAACATTACTACAGAACAAATCTGTATAGGGAGAGGTCTGGCAGCAATAAAACCAATAAAGATAAATCAGATGTTTTTATTTACATATTTGAAAATGATTGAAAAGGAAATAGTAGGAAACGGAGGTGCAGTATTTGATTCAATAAGTAAATCTCAAATAGAAGATATTGAAGTACCTTTTCCCTCGGCTGAAACTCAAATCGAAATAATTAAAAATATTAATTCAGAATATATGTTAGTCGATAACGTGCGACAACTAGTTGAAATATATGAGCAAAAAGTAGATTTACTTTTATCTAATTTATGGTCAGAATGATGATATGTTAATTAATCTACCATGTCTATTAAACATGTTAAATCTAGAATTAGTTAACTCTCTCCTAGTAGGTTTTGGAGTATGGATAGCGTATCAAGGGTTGTCAACATGGAAGAAGCAAGTAAAAGGTCAAGATGAATACAAATTATCACTTGAAATTATGGAATGTGTGTATGAGATAGAAGAAAAGCTCATACATGCGAGAGGAAGATTTTATAGATATCAACAAGATATTATGAAGGATGTGGAAAAACAACGTGATGCACATTACAGTGAACATGCAGCAAGACTTAATGACGTAATAGAAACTAATAGTCATCTCAGAATATTAAAGCTCAGAGCCGACGCCTTATGGGGAAAAGATAAAACTAAATACATTCAATCAATCCTAGACCTGATAAAAAGATATGCAATAGATTTTGAAATCTTTTACGAATCTAAATGGGACGATCCGACTAATAGAATCGGCAATAAAGATGCAGAAGGGCTTTGGATGGAATTGTACGGAGCAACTAATGGGAAAACTGACGAATTTATGACACTATTTGAATCTACATTGAAGTCCTTAGAGGAAGAGATACGAGAGAAGAACTCATAACTATGCATCAATGCAAACTCTCTCCATCAGATTTTGCCTATTTATATGAAGAGTGTAAACGATGTTATTGGATGAAAGTCCACGATCAGGTTATGAGGCCTCAAATGCCCATGCCAGGGATCTTCTCAGCTATCAATACTCGCTTACAAGGAACGCTAGTTGGTAAAGAGTTGCGTGCCCTATCCCCAAGTCTACCAGAGGGAATCGTTGAGAAGCAGGAGGGGATTTGTGGAGTCTATCGTTATACCCGGCACAGAGCTGTATCTCAAAGGCAAATATGACCTACTAGTTAAACGTCGAGATGGTACATATCTTTTAGTAGACTTTAAGCTATCTCAGCCACATGTGGACAAAATCGATAAATATAAGACCCAGCTCTATTCCTACAAATTCGCCATGGAACATCCCAGGCATGACGAACCAATTCGCATCACCCAAATGGGTCTTATTGTCATGTATCCCGATCAGGTAAAGTTCGATAATGGAGTTGCCACTCTAACTTTCCCACCCAAGTGGCTCGAAGTCCCAATCGACGAGTCATCTTTCACCAAATTTATGGATGAGATCAATACGCTCATCACTGGCCCAATCCCCAATGAGAATGAGGATTGCCGGTTTTGTAAGTATCGGCATGTTAATGAAAGGTATCGGAATACTAAGAGTGATTTACCATTCTAAGGAGGCGTATGAGCGATGATCAATTAATGAAGCAAGTAGATGAATTAACCAATCGTGTATTAATCCTCGAGAAGATGGTGGCTTATTTACTTTATACCGAGCCAAGAGAAGATGAAGATGAAATTGATATTCCTTACGCAAATCCCTTTACTACGATAGCTGATGAAGAATATAACGAGGCATGGAGAGTCATATCTGACGCAGGCAAAGCCAGTGTGTCATACCTACAACGCCGTATGTCACATGGATACAACAAAGCAGCAATGATTATGGAAAAACTAGAAAAAGAAGGGGTCGTTAGTAAGGCAGAGGGAGTAAAACCTAGAGATGTTCTAAGAAAATATGAAGAAAAAGAAGATTAAAGAGCCTAGTGATCCAATAGTGGATGCAATGGTTTGGGTATTTAGATTCATAGAGCAGGTTTTTCAACTAGCAAAGTCTATAGTTCTTCGAAAAACTGTTGACTTTCTTAAATCACTAAACGACCTCTTCCCCGGAGAATTCACATATAACGTATTTGAGTCGTATGGCAACTGGTACAACGCTAGACTCATTCATAATGCTCTAGATTATGAGAATACAACCTCAAAACATTTCAAGGTGACTGTTGAAGATGTACAAACTATAAATAATTACCTAGTTACGACTGTGAAATATGAGGATATGACTGAGAAAAATATCCGTATGTACATCCTTAATCGCCTCGCAATGGAAATATCTGCCAATCGTAAGGCCATCCAGATACACAGGGTCGACAAAAACAGAGTTAAAGCGATTGTAGATATTTCAGGATGAAGAAATTAAGTTGCACTACTTTGATATAGATCTAGTGGTTGCATGGTATGTGTAATATTCGTTAGGATAGTTTTCAAGTTATGATGACGCGAAGTAATTCTTAATCACCACAACCGCTTAAGCGGGAACAAGGCAACCTCCCGGTTAAGGGAGGTTTTTGTAGCCAAAGGATTAAACATGCCAAAAAACAATTGGCGACAGAATACGAAAAGAGAGGAATGAATTACTCACTCCTCTCAGTTCTACATCAAGACTAGTATTCTACACTATTAAATTTTTAGCAAGCTCTCTCTGGTGGGTAGAAGGCAAATATAAGGAGCTATTATGTCACCCAAAAATAACAATAAACCTTGGACTTCTTCACAGGAGTCACAACTTAGATCACTAGTAAGGCAGAATACGCCTACTAGAGTCATCGGTCTTAAGCTTGGTCGGACACCAGACGCAGTTCAGTCAAGAGCTGGTCATATAGGTGTTTCACTCAAGCCAACAAATCAATCTCCATATAACAGGAGTAAGTAAGGCCTAACACCCCCTCCCTGCGATTGTAGGGAGGGGGTTGGTAAACACATATGCAATTCCTAAACCTATGGCCAAACATTGTAAAGCTAGATATTACCACCCTTTTTATTTCTGAGATATTTAAGTAGCAATCTTGTACTCTACGTTATGTGCGTGCAATATTTCTGCAGTCATGTCTCGTACTTCACTTGTCTCGCCCACTAGCCACCCATTCTGCACACTGAGTCCACGTTTTCCGTACCATTTCACGAGGGCCTCGTAAAATCCATCTCTAGTTACTACACTACCCGTAATTTTATCCAGTCCACGACTCATGCCCCAAACAGCTATAGCATTTAGTAGTGCTGTCCCAGCTCCATTTCCCTCACTCACTGAATTAAGATCATCAATACACATTAGAGCAGATGCGACACGCCTAGCCTGAACAAAGCTAGTTGTGGTAATGTCTTCGGTCCATGTATAAGGGAGCAGAACATACGTCACTAGTTCAGGAGTCTGAGTATGGGTATATAGCTCATAGTTAATCATAAGGTAAGAGTATAACATACTATAAGACTTAGAGTTATCTCTAGTTACCCAGCATTGATTAATTTGTTATAGTGTATCTATTAGATAAACACCTTGGAGACATATATGAAAACATACACCGACGCACTAGACAAAGTACTCAGTGATTACCTAGTTAAAAAATCCCCAGTCCTACCAAAAGGCGGAAAAGATTTCATCGTCTCTGTTGCCCCTTATCTCGCCCTAATCGGTGCGATCGTCGGCATCCCAGCGCTCCTGGCTGTCTTTGGGCTCGGTGCTATCGCTACTCCATTCGTCTGGATCGCTGGCTCACGCACTGGCATCTTCTGGCTCTTCTGGGCAGTTGGTGCTGCGCAGGTAGTCTTATCTGCTATGGCAGTAAAGCCACTCTTTGCACGCAGGGGTAAAGGCTGGAGGCTCATGTACTACTCCCAGCTGCTCTCACTCCTCTCAACTCTCCAATATTTTAATGTCGGCTCACTCGTCATGACCGTTATCTCGTTCTACCTCCTCTATCAGGTCAAAGCTAGCTACGGCAAAGGGAAATAAATAGGGAATATCCCTATTCTTTTGGCTTATTCTTACGTGCCTCTATCTTGGCGAGTGTACGCTTGACGTATTCGTCTAGATTAATATCCTTAGTTCTGGCAAATCGTAGGATGGTCACCACCAGGTCACCGAGCTCCTGCTCATAGGTCTCATCACGCTGAGCTGCCTTGTTGTTGGGTTTTCGACCGTGCTCGGCCAGGTAGGCACGGGCGATCTCGCCCACCTCTTCAACTAGTGACAATATCAGGATCGACCCGTACTCATCCGAATATCTCTTACCCTTATCTATCCGAGATAGTGCATTAAAGTAATCCGAAAAAGGGGACTTGTGGTGTGTATGTTTCTTCGCCATATAGCCTCATTATACATTCTCTAGTCTACAATAGTTATATGAGCGTAAATGAGCTAACCAAAGAGCTACATTCTCTTGCTGATCAAGCACGTGCGGCCATCCTCGGCCGATTCTTTAAGACTGGGCCTGGTCAGTACGGGGAGGGGGATCAGTTCCTAGGTATTATGGTACCTACAGCCCACAAGCTGGTTAGCAAATATTATCTTGAGCTAGATTTAGCTAACATAGATAAATTAATAAGTAGTCCATACCACGAAATCCGTTTAGTCGCTCTACTAATGCTAGTCAAAAAGTATGAGAAGACTAAATTAGATACAGAAAAAATTAAAATATATGAATATTACCTAGAACATCGTCAGTTTATCAACAACTGGGACCTAGTCGATTTGAGCACGCCGAAGATCGTGGGTGACTACCTACTATCTCGACCGCGGGGCGTCCTATATCAGCTAGCCAGTTCAGATAATTTATGGGAGCGTCGGATCAGTATTATGGCAACATTTGCTTTTATTAGAGCAGGAGTATTTGAAGACACGCTCAAATTAAGCAAAGTCTTGCTCCACGATCCCCATGATCTAATCCACAAAGCCGTTGGGTGGATGCTACGCGAAATGGGCAAAAAAGATAAAATGACACTCCTTAACTTTCTTAATGAGTACGCAAGCGTCATGCCCAGGACTATGCTGCGCTATGCTATTGAGAAGTTATCAGAGTCAGAGAGACAATACTACTTAAAAAAGGAGTCTTAAACTATGTCTAGTAACCCAACCACAATCACATATATTGTTGATCAGCTATCGAGTCTAGTGCCTCACATTAGATCGCGCAAAATGTTTGGCGAGTACGCTCTCTACTACCTAGATCGTGTAATTGCCCTCGTCTGTGATGACACTCTTTTTGTCAAAATAACGGATCAAGGCAAGACATTACTGGATGCTGATTATGCAGAGGGGGTCCCATACCCTGGTGCCAAGGCACATATCAAAGTGGCAGAAGAAATAATTAATGACCGGGGTAAGCTCTGCCAACTAATAACGATTACTTACAATAACCTACCACCAAAAAAATGAAGTATATAACTAGCACCATAATTAGTTGGCTAGCGACTGTGGTCGCATACATTTTGTTTCACACCAATGACCTACTCCAGTACGTGGCGCGCCTGCTACGTTCTCGCACACTCCTGAACGTCGCTGATACCTATGCCACCTGGTACAACAATTATCTCCTCACCAACATATTGCGTGAGGGTGGGATAGCCGGAGAGATAGTAGATCAGGAACTAAGGGGTACTGTCATGATCGCCACCTTTCGTAGTCGTGGTCACTTTGCACCCAGTCGTATGAGGAAGGTATTAGCTGACTACCTAGGTGTTCAGGATATCCAGATCCAGATTAACAAAAAAGGGAGTAGTCTCTACTCTGTCGTCTTCCCTATTAGATAAGTTACAATATCTGCTATGAGCAAACCAAACATTGTAATCATCCCAGGTAACGGTGGCAGCCGAGTCGAAACAGATAACTGGTATCCGTGGCTCAGGGACGAGCTAGTCAAACTAGGATACTCGGTAACGATGACCGATATGCCAGATCCCGTGGCAGCACATATGGATATCTGGTTGCCATACATCGAGTCCGAGCTGATCAAAGACGAAAATACTATAGTGGTCGGTCACAGCAGTGGTGCAGTCGCAACCCTCCGATATCTCGAAGAGCATAAGTTGGCAGGAGCTATACTAGTTGGCTGCAACTATACTGACTTAGGTTTTGAAGATGAAAAAGAAGCAGGGTGGTATGACGCGCCATGGCAGTGGGAAAAGATCAAAACTAATGCAGGGTGGGTAGTGCAGATCCATGGTGATGATGATCCATATTTTGATACTACCGAGCCTAAGTATATCCAGTCACAAGTAGGTAGCGAGCTACTAGTCCTCCCCAATCGTGGTCACTTTTTGATAGAACAAAACCCAGCTAACGATGAGTTCCCTGAAATCATAGAGATTATCAAATCACACTAGATAATTTGTCATGAAGATATATACCCAAGATAATCCCGATCACAAAGAAGTTAGAGAATTATTTGAGCGTGCGTTTAATGAGATCTTAGAAGATGAGACGGGCTACTTTACGCCCGAGCTGGATCAAAACACTCTCAAAGCGTGGTTCGACTACGACGAAATGATCAAATACATGAAGTATGGAAAATTGGTAGAAGCTAGAGACGAAGAAAATAAATTGATCGGCGCAGGCTTTGTTGCCAAACAACACCCTATCAGCTGGCCAGATGGAAAAAAAGTCGAACTATTTATTATTGGTGTTTTACCCGGAACTCAGCGCGGTGGCCTAGGCAGCATGATCCTACAAAAATGTGAAGAAGCAGCAAGAGATTTTGGCGCATCAACAGTGATGGTAAATGCACACAGCATGCAGCCACAGCTCCATACTTTTTATCAGAAAAATGGTTACAAGTTAATTGGTGAGTTATCTGACTACTATGAAAACGGTAATGCAAAGTTTTTTACTAAGAGTTTGAGTTAGCAGGGCGTATCAATACCACCTAGTTTGTGATACAAATAACTAAGTATTAATTAATCAAAAAGGAAGTATATGCCTGCCAAAAAAACAACTAAGAAGAAACCACTAGTTAGCAAAAAACAACAAAACGAATTTAAAGTCGAAGGTAAAAAAGTAGTCAGCAAAGTTAAAGAGCTCATCAAAGAGGGCAATGTCAGAAAAATTACTGTCAAAGATAGTAAAGGCAAAGTAATAATGTCTATCCCCGTGACGGTTGGCGTCGTTGGTGCTCTCTTACTCCCCCCACTCATCGTCCTAGGCGCTCTCGTTGCCATGATCTCTGAGTGTACTATCACCGTAGACCGCAAATAAACATACTGGCTCACGCCAAATAATCTCAAAAGGGGGTGAATCACCACTATGCTTAAAAAAATACTACACAGACTGCTCGGCAAAAAAACAGTTAAACCAACTGTCAAGAAAGCCGTCAAAAAAGTAGCTAAAAAACCCGTTAAAAAAGTTGTCAAAGCAGCTCCAAAGAAAATAGTCAAAAAGACTGTCAAAAAAGCAACTAAAAAACGAAAATAAAAAAATTAAGCTCGTGATTACTACTACCTGCCTTTAGTCACGAGCTTTTTTGTGCGAAGAAGTGTCCAGCGGACCTTGTCTACTATTGTATATATCTGATATAGCATTGGCTTAGCCACATAATCCCACGTCCCGATATACTCTACATGCCTAGCGCCATAACCTGATTTAAAGGTATGAAAGCCGTACCACGGATCATTTTTGTCTGGCTCAGGCCCTAGTGCCCCCCACATATCTAGGTATTTACATCCCCACTTTTTGGCGAGCCGGATCGCTTCCCACATCACCAGGTTATTGGCCATTACCTCTCGGTGCTCACGGGTGCTAGCTCCGTATGGATAGTAGAGTGTATCTTTAAATCTAAATAGCACCCAGGTAGTGATTACCTGTCCCTGGTATTCTGCCACTAGTAGATGTGCGCTCAATTCATCCTTATTACTTTCACCTTTTTCCTTTGTCCTATCTCCCAGCGTCTCCCACATCTTTTTGTGATAATTAGCTCCGTGTGCATAAAACCCTTGTCGCTCGGTGGTCTCAGTAGTTAGCTCCAAGTATCTCTCAAAGTCACCTTGCTTTTTTGAAAGTTCTACTGTGACACCACGCTTCTGTGCTACCCGGATGTTATATCTAGTTTTTTGCTTAAACGATGCTAGTAACTCCTCTTCGCTCGGGGTCACATCTAATACAAAGTTGTATTTGGTAAACAGTGGCCGGCCCTCAACAAACCCCAAACGGCCTAGCTTCTGTTTTAAAACTTTACCTTCACCTTGTAACTCGACCATCGGCTCGCATTTGATAAAAATACAGTCATTGTCTGTGGCAATTTTCTTTAGTATTTCTACCTGTTCTTTGTTCGGCTCACTGCCTTTGGGGTAGTAGCCGACTGTCCATGGGGTGTGGGGGATAGGGTGGATAGTCACTTGGATCCCGCTCTCTCTTACTACCTTAATCCCGGTCGCCCCTCGAAACTCCCCCCATTCCCATGCTTGTAGGGGGTGGTTAGCCTGAGTATTCCAGTCTTTGTTATTCACAACCATATTCTAGCGGATATACGGATATACGGATATACGGGTCAACGATTCAGCAGTTCATCAATACTCAAATTACCCGATAGAAAATCATCTAGTGTCGAGTCATTAAGACTGTCTATCCGGACGCCGGATTTTTTTGTCTTAAACTGCGCTCCATGCGATACCCAAAAATCCTTCTCACTTTTACTCTTTATCTGGTTAACTGGTTCTCCGACTTTCCGACCCTCTGAGTTTTCTGGTTGTCCGACATTCTGAATCAAGTTGGCGGGGATCTCATCAATAAATCTCGACTTAGTTTGAAAACCAGTATTACCCCAGACTGTCCTCTGTTTGGCATATGAAATATATAGTTTTTCTTTGGCACGCGTGATACCTACATAGGCGAGTCTCCGCTCCTCTTCCATCTCCTCTAGATCCATGAGCGCTCGGGAGTGGGGGAACAGTCCTTCTTCCATTCCTATCAAAAACACGATCGGGAACTCTAGTCCCTTAGCTGCATGCAGCGTCATGAGGGTCACTGAGTTAGCTTTGTCTTTGCCCTTTTCTCCGGCAAAGTACTCTGATTGTACAAGGGACACATTCTCTAGGAGCGCTGGCAGGTCTTCAAACTCTTCAGCTACCACCTGCAGCTCCCGGATATTCTCAATTCTCGATAGCTCCTCCGGGTCATCCTCGTCGTACTGGTCCAAATATTTGGTTGTCTCTATTACTTTTTCAAGCAGATCACTAGGCCGAGTCTTAGCTACATCAATAGTTTCGCTGATTGCCATGAGCATGGCCAGTCTCCTCTTACCCACTTTTTCGGCTCTGGTATAGCTAACTTTGTCAGCAGGGTTTAAGAGGATTCGTAGGTATGCAAGTAAATCTTTTATTTCTTTGCGCTCATAGAACTTTGTCCCCCCAACCAAGGTATACGGGACACTGCTCCTAATCATCGCTTCTTCGATCGCTCGGCTCTGTGCGTTGGTGCGGTAAAGTAAAGCGATATCATTCCATCTTGTAGGGGCGGACCCCTGCGTCCGCCCGTTGACCATATTCAGTATTAGTTCAACGATCCGGCTCGCCTCGTCGCTACCCGAATACGCTTCGATAAGTCCTATTGGCTCGCCCGCCCCAGCTTCGGTCCAGAGCGACAGGATGGGATGGTTTTTGTTATGGCCAATGACCGTTGTTGCCGCATCTAAGATATTTTGGGTGCTCCTATAGTTACGCTCTAGTCTAATCTCGGTGAGAGTAGGGAAGTCCGACTTTAGCTTGGTCATATTACGATAGTCTGCCCCACGCCATCTATAGATCGACTGCGACGCATCCCCAACCACTGTCAGCTCAGCCTTGGCTGCGAGGAGCTTAGTTAACAGGTATTGTGTGGTATTGGTGTCCTGATACTCGTCCACAAACACTGCTTTAAACAGGTTCTGGTAGTTATCTCTTACGTGCTCATGTTTCTGCAGTAGCTCAACGGTTAGTGATAGTAGGTCATCAAAATCTACCGCCGTATAGTCCCTTAAGTATTTTTGATACTTAGAGTAAACTGCAGCCGCCGCTTCTTGAAAAGGTCCACGAGCCATACTTCGATAATTTTCTGGGTTTACCATTTCTTGTTTGGCCGAGCTGATCATACTCATGATGCTACGTGACTTAAATCTCTTGGGGTCCTGCGATAACTCACCCTGGATCTGCTTAACCAAGTCCTCTTGGTCGCCGTCATCGTAGATCACAAAGTCATGACCAATCCCTAGTGCGTCACCGTGCCTTCGTAGTATTCGAGCAGACAATGAGTGGTAAGTCCCGACATTTGGTAGGTATGTTCCAGCTACTTTTTTGACCCGCTCCTTCATCTCTCCAGCTGCCTTATTTGTAAAAGTAACGAGTAGTAGCTGCTCTGGGGTCACAATACCAGAGTGCATGAGGTGTGCCGCCTTGTAGGTGAGTGTCTTAGTTTTGCCGCTCCCCGCCCCAGCCAGGATGAGTAGTGGCGTACCTAGATGCTCGGCCGCTCGCCTCTGCTCTTTGTTTAGCTCGTCTAGGTAGGTATGCATAAGGTACAATAGTACTACATATGAACTTCATTGTCTTGGCTAACTTTAAGTCACACAAAACGAGTGCAGAGGTCGAATCCTGGCTAAAAACTGTAAATCCTGTGATAACAGAGTCTAAAGATAAAGTTTCGCTCCTCGTAGCACCTAGCACCATCCACCTAGCACAGACCTCCTATCATATAGGTCACAACCTATATCCAATCAACCTCTGCTCCCAGGACGTCTCCCCATTCCCCCCCGGCTCTTATACTGGCGCGGTCAATGCTACTCAGCTCAAAGAATATGGTATTAAATATGGTCTAGTTGGTCACACTGAGCGCAGGCGCTACTTCCACGAGACTATGACAGATGTTGCCAACAAAGCCAAGGAGTTATTATCTGCCGGCATTACTCCCGCGATCTGCCTCTCTCGTGAGGATATCGAGCCTCAGTTTGCTGCACTAGATGATGGTATTCAAAACGATTGTATATATTGTTTTGAGCCACCGGCCGATATTGGCGGGACTGTCGCGGCTCCTGCTGATGTCATCGAAGATACACTCACCATGATCCGCCGCTATACTAGTGCCCCTGTTCTGTACGGTGGCAGTGTCACACCCGACAATATCGACTCACTCCTAACTACTTCGATCGACGGCGTCCTAGTCGCGACCGCGAGCCTAGACCCCAATAGTCTAAACGAGATACTCATCAGGGTAGGACATGCGCGCTAAACTCCCGATCCTAGCTGCTCTAGTAGCTGCGCTCTTAGTGGCAGCAGGTGCTCGGCTCTACCGGAGTCAAAATATAAAAGATTATGCGCGCGGCATCACACAGCCGCCTATTGAGGTCTTAGCAACTACGAACTCTCGCACCAACATCGCCCTCCTCGGCGTCGGGGGTCAGGGTCACCAGGGGGGAGAGCTCACCGATAGTATCTTGATCGCCTCAGTTCATCATGACACTAAAAAGATCACTCTCATTAGTATCCCACGCGATATCTACCTCACTTCGTACCGAGCCAAAATTAATAGCATCTATTACTACGGTGACCAAGCAGAGCCTGGCACTGGCCTATCCAAATTAAAGACTGCGTTAACCGAAGTAACGGGTCTGCCGATCCACTACAGTTTGCTCATCGATTTTTCTGGCTTTATCAAAGCAATCGATGCCGTGGGTGGGATCACAGTTACAGTCGACCAGACTTTTGATGACTACAAATACCCAATCCCAGGCAAAGAAAATGTCGAACCCGAAGCTGATCGTTACGAGCACCTCCACTTTGAAGCAGGTACCCAAAAAATGGACGGCGTCACCGCGCTCAAATATGTGAGGTCTCGCCACGCGCTAGGGGACGAGGGGACAGATTTTGCCCGGAGCAAAAGACAACAAAAAGTAATCAGAGCTTTTATTGCGAGCCTAATCTCCAGAAACACTGTCTTTAACTCAGAGCGCATCACAACACTCAAGCAGGCATTGAGCGACTCTATCAAGACCGACATTGATGAGTCAGCTGCCTCTTCGTTTACCAAGCTAGGACTAAGTCTAAACTTTGATGAGATCAAAAGTGTAACGATCGAGAACCAGTTATATAACCCAAAAAACCTATCTCCATATGCAGGGCAGTGGGTACTGATACCACAAACTAGCTGGATCAAGGTAAATGAATATGTTTCGGACAATCTTTAGTTCTCTCAATCTTTTTTATCTCACGCTAGTAGTCGCGCTAGCCGTTCGTATCTATGGTCTAACCCTGCCTGCTCAGCCTTATGATATCGGTACATACCATGCCTGGGGATCACACCTACTATCAGTTGGCCCACAAGCGTTCTTTGGCAGTATCTGGTCCGATTATCTGCCGCTCCCAATCCTTACTTTTGCGCTTCCTACTTATTTAAGTCAATTGTTCTCGCTCGACTTTACGCTAGTCTTTAAAGCAACCAATACTGTGGTCGAGCTCCTGCTCCTAGCTCTTATCATCCGCTCCACTGGTCTCAAAAATCAAGTGATCATCGCTCTGCTCCTGCTCGCGCCAGCGACCATTGGCAACACCACTTATTGGGGACAGGTTGACTCTATCCCGAGTCTCCTGAGCTTGCTTTCACTCTCGATGTTAGTCACACCAAAAACCTTAAGTACCAAATCAACGATGCTCTCTGCACTCTTCTATGGTCTGGCCGTGGCTTACAAGCCAATCATGCTCCTGATCGCACCCATCCTCTGGATAGTCGCAATCAAAAAGAAGCAGGCATGGCAGTTCCCACTAGTCTCTGGCACCATTTTCTTTTTAACAGCACTGCCTTTTGTCAAAATGCCCTGGGAAGTAATCTCTTTTATGTATTCTCGTGCAGTCGAGCAGGCTGGTACCTACCCCTACCTTAGTATTAATGCCTGGAATCTCTGGACTATTACCGGTAACATTAGCTGGGTACCAGACAACTTAACTCTCCTCGGTATCTCTGGTCATGCCTTTGGACTATTCTTATTTTTCACTTCTCTATTCTTGATATTTAAATCCTGGTTTAAGACAGGGTTTGACCCTAAGCTGAGTTACCAGCTAAGCGCTCTTGTTCTCATTATTTTCTATACCGTAACATCTCGTATGCACGAGAGGCATCTTCTCTTTGGATTGCCATTCCTAATCATTGCGCTTATAAATAATCCCAAATTAATTAGTCATTACATAATCTTAAGTCTTTGCTACATCCTCAACCTCTACTCAGCTTTTTCCTGGGTGATGAATAATCAAGTCTGGCCACTCCCGATCTGGGTCACTATTATCAGTTCTTATGCGACCGTGCTCTCCGCGCTATCACTATTAATAACCACAATGGTTCCTGATTTTTACCAAAAGATTACGAATATTATTAGATCAAATAAGTCACTGATGCTAATCCTCATCATAGCGACGCTCCTCCGCTTTGTTAACCTCTCTCACCCCGCTGCTTACATCTTTGACGAGGTCTATCATGGCTTTACTGCGAGAGAATATTTGCACAGTCGTGTCGAAGCATGGGAGTGGTGGACCAAGCCGCCCGAGGGCGTGGCCTACGAGTGGACGCACCCACCCGTTGCCAAATACGGGATGGTCCTCGGCATGTTGGTTTTGGGCGAAGGGGAGCTAGGCTACCGTGTTGGCTCAGCTGTGATGGGAGTGCTCGGTATCCTAGGACTCTACCTCTTTGTATCTAGTCTTACTAACAACAAAAATCTTGCGCTCCTTACAGCATTCCTGATGACCATCGAGGGGACACATATCGCTCAGTCTCGCATTGCGATGAACGATAGCTACATGCTAACTTTTTATATTTGGTCCCTATATGCGGCCGTCAAATCTAGATGGAAGATGGTCGCTATCCTCTATGGCCTCGCCCTCGGTAGTAAATGGAGCGCTCTCTATGGTTCTCTTCCGTTATCTCTACTCTACAGCTACAACAACTCATTCTTTTCAAAGCAAAATTTCATGCACTATATTAAGCATCTCATCTTTGCGATACGCTATATCTTAATTGCTACTGCAGTGTACATTTTGACGTTCGCTCCCTTTATTTTGGCCGGTCATACCTGGGCTCAGTGGTGGGAGCTGCACCGACAAATGTGGTATTACCACACGACACTGGTCGCAACCCATGGCTACCAGTCCACACCGCTGCAATGGATCTTTGGAGCTAGGCCTGTGTGGTACTGGGTGCAGTATGGGGAGGGCGTGATAAGTAACATCTATGTTCACGCCAACCCACTCATTCTCTGGCTAGGATTGGTCGCTCTCATTCTGCAGCTACCACTTATTCGCCGGTTCCCATACTTGCTTCTTTATACTTTGTACTTTATTCTCTTTATTCCCTGGGTCATCTCTCCTCGCATCATGTTCTATTATCATTACTTGCCTAGTGCCGTTTTTCTGCTCCCAATCCTTGCTAGCTGGCTCCTCTCTTTCCCAATCAAATATCGCAATGTTGCATTGTTGCTCTGTTGCATTTCCCTAGTCCTAATTTCACCCATGCTCTATGGTTACCCACTCCCTACCGAGTACTGGGATAGCTTGTTTAAGATCTTTCCTACCTGGAAGTAAACTGATTAGCAATAAGAGAGACCAATCATTGCCAACCAAGCTCTGTCGCCCTGCGTGAATAGACTAATATATGGGTAGTATGTGTGAAGTAAATCGGGTAATCTATCTAGCTAGTGAGGAGATTAAAGTAGTAGTAGACCTAGTGCGCCGAGGATTAAGAAGACTACTCCGACTCCGATCGTTCCTGCAGTCACCTCAAACACACCTGCTACAGGTAGCTCTGTTGGTACTGGGGATGGAGGTACTACTATCTTGCCTGTTGCATCTAGCTGGACCGAGCAGCTGTTACGCTGGCCATTACTAGAGAATACTTCGGCTGTGTTAGCAATAGAGGTGTTGGATGAGACATTAATACGCGCTCTGATAGATCTCTGTGCTTGTGCACCAGCTGCTAGTGTGCCGATGGTACAGGTAACAGTTCGGGTAGCACTATCAAAGGTACAGTCACTGTCAGAGTCAACAAATGTCAGGTTAGAAGATAGCGTGTCGGTAATCTTGGTATCTGGGACAGTCGATCCACCGTGGTTCTTGGCAATGATGCTGTAAACGATGGTCGAGCCAGAGGCTAGTGATGATGCCTCAGCTATTCGTGACTCAAGATAGTAGAAGCCAGCTCTATTACGAGAGTCGTCGGCATATACTTCTTTTGATACACAGTCTAGGTCAGCCGAAGCTGGGGTAGATGGTGAAGGGGACACATAGACCATAGGCGTGCCTGATGGGGAGGGGGTGGGTGAGATTGATGGTGAAGGTGTAGGTGAGCCAATACAAGCGACGGTAAAGGTTAGAGAACATTTTGCTTTTGCTGCTGGTATTACTTCATTTATTCCGACCGGAACAGGTGAGGTAGTGCTCATCGCTACTTTTGGTGATGGTGTAGGAGTGGGGCGGGTTGTTGATGGTTGTCTAACCAAATAAACTACACCGAGCGAGATCGTAATCACAGCAAATACCGCGAGTCCGATCTGAATAGATTTTTTGAGTGTAGGGGTTAGTGGTTTCATTGTGTTGTTGCTCCTGCCCAATTAGGATCACAGGTTAGTACTCCATTAATTGTGCCACATGCCTGGCACTCTACGCTATAGTTTCCACATGCTGCAATAGATAGTTCTGAGGTAGTAGCTGTCTTATTAGTGAGGTTGATGTATGAGCCGCTATTTAGACTATAGCGGAACTTGTAGCTGAGATTCACGCTCCCGGCAGGTACTGATGCGCCGACACATGTAAATGTCACTTTGTCACCAATTACCGGAGTAGTGGTAGGTGTTCGAGTCAAGTTAGAACACATTAGGGTGCTAAATACTGGGACTGATGGAGTTGGGGTAGGAGTTGGGTTGGGAGTTTCTTCTGGTTTGTTACAGCCACATGTTGAACTGTAGCTTGTGTGACCATTTGGAGTATCTACCTGTACGGTTCCACAGAAACAACCCAAGTTTCCTTTGAATGGTTTGCCGTTCAATGCTGTACAAGGTCCGCTCACACCAGGAGGACATATAAACGCTTCTGACGAGACCGCGCTAAAATTACCTCCGTTCTGGCACTGTGAGGTGGCAGCCATTAAGTTCTGGTTGTAAGTATTTGATCCAACTTGAGCACTTTCCATCGCTGCCAGTGTTTCTGCAGATACCCCCCAGTTCTGACATCCATTAGTTCCGATCTTTGCATCTTTACACTCACATTGGACCTTTCCCAAAGTTATAGTGTACCCTTTATCAATGGCTGCTTGATTACAACCGGTAGTACTTTGATTTGAGATACAGAATGAGTAGCGTTTGCCAACAGAATCAGTACTATCACACCATACCCCTTTTGCCTGTGAACAAGCAGTGGGACTGTTTGCGTCCTCTGCTCGTGCAATGACAGGATCTTCTGTATCTTTTCCTGGCACTCCACTGCCACAAATACCCGTATGCTTACATGTTCCAGTCTTTTTGTCCCATCTCATCCATCCACCATTTACACAGCCGCTACAAGTATCTTCAGACTGATCTTTAATACCAGCGATTATGGCTGGACTAACTGTTCCATACTGACTGTAAGCCCAGTAACCAGTAGCGCTAGCAATACCAAAGAAAGCTAGAGCAGCGACTATCACCATCTTAACCTTAGACATTGCACCCTTACCCTTATTCACTGGCGCGGCTGGGGCGGGATTAGTCAAGATTGGTGGTACTACGTTATTTACAGGTTCAATGATAGGCGCAGAGACATTGTTAAGGTTAATATCAGCAGCTACATCGTTAGGAATACCAGCAAAAGCTAGAGGCATATCTTCACCCATTGGTTTGGTATCTACTGGTGGCTCACTCATCGTGGGGATAACAGGGGTAGTAGTTAACTCCGTTGGGACTGTCCCGGTTGGGGGTAGTACAGGAGTATCTTCGACGACTACTGGGGCGCTTAATGGTTCTGGTGTAGGTAGGGTGGGCTCTGTAACTGTGGGTGTTGGATCTGGTGTCATGGTTGGGGTAGGTGTGCCACCAAGTGCCTGGTCGATGAGATCCTGGGGGTTACTGGATGGAGTTGTTGGTGTATTTGGGTCAGTCATATTCATCAACCTAAAGCGCCAGTAACAATGCGCCTACTACCATAATGGCAAACCCTAGGGCTCCCGTCAATAGCATAGGCGTCATTACTCCAGTAACAGGAACACCACTATCAGTCGCGGGGAGGTTGGTTCGCGGCGAAGCAGTTGCAATAGTAGTCGTAGTGCTAGCCGATGGTGTCGAGACAAATGCTGGTTCGCTAGTGGTAGTTGCAGCAGTAATGCTAAAGTTACGGACGATTGTCTGTGCTTTGCCATCTTTGTCTTTGTATGACACTGTAATCTTTTGTTTACCCAAAGATAGCGCAATAGCTGGTGTCCAGCTCCAGCTGCCACCTGCACTAATGACAACAGTGTCAGTGACGGCTTTTTGGCCGCTAATTGCTATGGTGATAGAGGCGTTAGCTGCCCCAGTCCCTCTAAACTCTGGCTTGGTGGTCGATAGTACCTCACCCTCGACAGCAGGGTTGGTGAGGGTATACGAACCCGTGGTCACTGCATTGATTTCTGGATTGGATAGCGGTTCTACATTAAAGATCTCTACAGGTTGTGCAGCCATAGTGGGTGATGGCTCGACGGTTGCGACAGGCTCTGTGGTAGTGGTCTGTGGCTCCACCTGGGCAATCTGCGAGACTACTGGCTCCTCTTGTCCCGGTGCTGCTCTATAGTCTGCATTCTGACCCATCGCAATAGTTGGTACTGGGGTAATATTGGTGGTCGAGACATTAACCTCAGATTTGGCGACCCCATTATCCAGTGTCAAAGCTACTATTGTCGCGGCCGGGTCATATGACACAAACTGTGTGAGGTCACCGTTACGGATAGTAGACAAGGGGACACTATATGTGCCGCTAGAGTTAAGAGTAATGGATGCTGGCTGCGCGTCGGGTAGGGCAATATAAACGATCGTATCCTCGCTGGCTCCGCTCACGCTACCGTACAAACTCCTGGCTGCTGGCACACTAGAGATAGTCACACCTGTCTGAGCTGTATAGACACTGCCATTGTTGTCAAAGCGCTGCGAGCGCTCACCTGATAGTATGCGAAAAGCATAGTTGGTCGCAGGCTGTAAATCAGTGACTGTAATATGGTGTGTTAGACCTGCGTAGCTCTCGCCACGGTCATCACCTTTTTGTTTGTCTAGCTTCTCTCCCACACTCCCGTACTCTACGTAACCAACAGTTGGTGCTTGGGTAGTCCATGACACACTAAATTTATTATCTGCAATGTTAGTTATTTTGACAGATTGGGGTACTATCTCATTACTCGTCACGCCCACTCTGTTTCGCTGCCATATCCAGATCCAGATCCCAATAGAGACGAGGAGGAGTAGAGCTAGGAATGTGGGGATCTTTTTGCCAAGCATAAAGCGAGCCTATCTAATATAATTTCATGCTATCACATTTAAGGGGTTGCCACCTCAGTATTTACTTCTGTTGTATCCTCTACAGTCGGATCAGCAGCCGGGGTCTCACTCGCCTCAGGTGCGACCACTATCTCGTTTATTGTGACAGCGCTCTCACTGCTTGCTGGGGCTTCGAATGATAGACTACTCAGATTCTCGCGTCCTATTACCTCCATAAACACCGCTTCGTCAAATGAGGGATTGATAGGGGATTTGATATTGGCGTCAACTGCTACCTCGGTAACTGCAGTCATCGAGTTATAGAGTGTAATGATTAACCACAAAACCGCCGTAAATAGCGTTATTACGCCAACATGTAGATATGTCCTCTTAACCATCACTAGTGTGCGGTGAGCCATGTTATTTGCCTCCCTCGCTAGTAGTTAGTACTTTGTTAATAGCAGCTGTGTCGCCCATGTAATACACACTCCCGCCAATCGTCATGGTGAGCCCGCCGGTCCCAGTCTTATTAGAGCCAGTGCCATCTCGGATAATGGCCACACTCTCGATGCTAGTTAATCTGATCGTACTCGCGAGTCGACTAAGGTAGGCTACTACTTGTGGATATGTCCCATTAATTCGGATAGTGATAGGACTCGGGATCACCTCACTTTTTTTACTTGGTTCATATGCACTAACTAGGCGTGAAGATAGTATTGACTTGCCTAGTGTAAATGACTCGAGAGTAGTCTCTGTGTTCTGAGCTAGAGCCTCCAGACTGTACGAGATCTCATCATAGTTCATGCCGTTAGCTGGGATACTACTATCTAGTAGTGGCAGCTGAGGTTTGATTTTTTCAAGTAGTGTCGAGGCCTTGCCGAGTGATGTTACTTTGGTCTCTAGCAATTTGAGCGTTTCTCTCGACTCTACAATCGTTTTTTGCAGTGTCACGATGGTTGCAAATGTTGGTCTGATCGCAAACATGATAAAGAAAGCGGTGATAAACAAAGCTAGAACAACACCAATAGATACCTGCACCGAGGGTAGTCGGTAGTAACGCATGAGATCTAAGCGTAGTCTTCGTGTCGAACTCATTTAGCACTCTCCTTAGCTCGGTTCATACTGATCTCAAACTGCATCTGAGCATTTTGGGCTCCACCGTCCTGGATCCGGGCAACAGACACCCCGCCGTATCTAGGGTTACGCTGTACACTCGACAAAAATTGGCTAAATCCTGGTAGAGATCTGCTATATGCCGAGAGAGTGGTAGAGGTCGGGGTGAGCGTGAGTTTTTCGTACCAAACATCAACCGGAGTCGAGGAGGCGAGTACTGCTAGTTCTTCGGTAATAGCCTTTTGCTGACTTATTACGGTCTTGGCTGTAGTAAGTCTTTTTTGCGTTAGCACAAAGTCTCGCTCAATCTGATCATACGATTTAATTATCGCTACATTCTTTGCTATCGATTTTTTGAGATCAGTAAGTTCCCGGTCTAGCGAAAATCGCCACAAAAAAGCACCCATCACGATCAGTTGAGTAACAATGACTGCCCATTTGCCAAACGACAAAAGCCATGCGAGGACAATGCCAATCTGACTACTCTCAAACGAATCTCTGGGTAATAAATTAATCGCACGACGACGACCAAAAAAAGCGGGCAGCTGCATGACTTAAGTGTAACACTATAACAAAAAAAACTAAATCGAGGCTTTTTTCTTACTTAGCTTAACCAATCTGGATTTTAAGCGAGAAGCTGTTCGTTCTGGGATTAAGCTCTTTTTTACTGCGCGATCGACTGCGGTATAGAACGCGCCAATACTCTCTTTGGTTGGCTTAGAGCGAGCGGCCTTGAGGGTGCTTTTGACCTGTCCTTTGATAGGCGCATTAACACTAAAACGCTTTTTGTCGACTCTTTGTTTTTTGATCGCTGATTTGGTTATTGGCATATGGGGGGCATTTTATCAAGTAATCCTGCAAATCACAATACCTATTAACTATGAGCCACCTGCTATAAACTAGTACGTATGTTCAAACGATTAATTAATAATGGCCGGTCGCTCTTTGTCAAAGAAAACAGCTCAATCCTCTCGGCAGCCACAGTGATCATGGGGGCCTCTTTAGCTTCCGCTGTCCTCGGACTAATTCGTACCAGGCTATTAATCACTTACTTTTACAACGACACCGCTGTTCTCGATGTTTTTTGGGCTGCCTTTAGGCTGCCCGACATGGTTTTTCAGATCATCATCGTGGGCGCACTCTCATCTGCCTTTATCCCAGTATTTTCTAAATATCTAGGTAATAAGAGTGAGAGTAGTAGGCTTGCTAGCTCCATGATCAATGCGATTATGCTAGTCATGCTGGTTCTCACTATCCTCCTCTTAATCTATGCACGCCCGCTCAGTGGTGTGATCGCTGGGGGATTTGAGAGTTCTCAACTTGACCTCATGGCCAACCTGACACGCATCATGGCTGCAGCCCAGCTCTTTTTTGGCTTTTCCTCATTCTTAACTGGCATCATCCAGTCCAACCAGCGCTTTTTGATCCCCGCGCTCTCTCCCATACTTTATAACCTCGGCATCATCATTGGTATTATCGTACTCGGTCCGACCATTGGTATCTACGGCCCCGCAGTTGGTGTCGTCCTAGGCGCAGTACTACATCTACTAGCTCAGCTCCCACTTGCTCACCAGCTAGGGTTTCGCTATACCCCAACTATCTCGCCAAAATCCCCCGCAGTAGCCGAGATGATGCGGCTCATGGGTCCGCGGGTCCTAACGCTCTCTCTCACTCAGATTGAGGCTACGATTATTGTTACCTTTTCGTCCTGGCTCAGCACTGGCACAGTCACCCTAATGGCGATCGCACAGCAGCTCTCTGCCATGCCAGTCCGGCTAATTGGCGTGCCGATCGGCCAGGCCTCTCTCCCGTTCTTTGCCAAAAACGCGAGCAGCCGCGAGCGCGGGGAGCTCTCGACTATGGTCAATCACACGATCCTCGAGATGCTCTATTTGGCACTTCCTTTGTCTGCAATAGTCTTGGTTTTGCGCATCCCGCTAGTTAGACTCGCGTATGGTGCCGACTCTTTTCCCTGGGCCGAGACTGTCCTAACTGGCAAGCTAGTAGCGATCCTAGCCTTAAGCATTGCCGCACGGTCACTCACCCACGTTTTGGTCCGGGTTTTTTACGCGCTCCACAACACCACAGTGCCACTAATCGCCAACCTCCTCTCTACTATTATTAATGTGAGCGTTAGTTATTATTTTCTCTTTGTGGCTCAGGCCGGGATCCTGGGGATGGCGTTTGCGATCACCGTCGCGAGCATTCTCGAAACCATTGTCTTAACCGCGATCCTCTATGGCTACGCCAAGTTTTCCCTCCGGGATCTTCTTGTCCCACTCAGCAAAATCCTCCTCTCGACCGTTATCACTGGCTTTGCCCTCTGGGTGCCTCTGCGCGTACTAGACAGAATGGTCTTTGACACTACCCGCACGCTACCTCTTATTATGCTGACTCTCTCTGTTGGTCTAATTGGGATCGGTGTCTACATCACGCTCTCGTACTTCCTCAAAATCCGCGAGCTAACAGTCTTTGTCGCGCTAGTGGAAAAAATTGGCAACTGGCACAAAGCACTATCACAGAGCAAAGAAACCCTCGATTCTGACGATAGCTCGGTATAACCCTGATCTATCCCGTATAATAGTTTCCATGAACACCACTCATATTCGCAATTTTTGCATCATCGCTCACATCGATCATGGCAAAACTACCTTGACTGATCGATTGCTCGAGGAGACCGGGACTGTCGCCATGGGGGGTTCAGCTCGGCTCATGGATAGTAATCCGATCGAGATCGAGCGGGGGATCACCATCAAGCTCGCGCCCGTCCGCATGAACTACACTTCTAAACTTGAGCAATTTGAGAATTTGGGATTTGAGAATTCAAATTTAACTTACCAGTTAAATTTGATAGATACTCCCGGTCACGTTGATTTTAGTTACGAAGTAAGTCGCGCTCTCTATGCCTGCGAAGGCGCCGTGCTCGTGGTCGACGCAACCAAGGGTATCCAGGCGCAAACCCTAGCCAACTACGACAAAGCCAAAGCTGCAGGGCTGACCATAATCCCAGTGCTTAATAAGATTGATATGCCCGCCGCCGAGCCAGATCGGGTCGAGGCCGAGCTAATCGATAACCTAGGTTTCAAAAAAGAAGAAATTCTTAGAGTCTCAGCCAAAAGTGGCGAGGGTGTTCCAGCGCTGCTTGAGGAAATAGTACACAAAATTCCTGCGCCAAAAACGGCTTCACGGATTAACGGTTCCACGGACCTGCCTGCGCAGGCAGGTTTACCAGTTTCCAATCTGCGTGCTTTCATCTTTAACAGTACTTTTGACAGCCACAAGGGCGTAATCGCTTTTGTCAAAGTCTTAGAGGGCGAGATTAATAAGAGAAATAGAGACAATCTCTATCTCTATGCGACCCAAGAAAAGTTTTCACCCCTCGACATCGGCTACTTTGCCCCGCTCATGACATCAGCCACAACAATTAAGGCAGGGGAGGTAGGTTTTATTGCAACCGGCCACAAAGATATTAAGGCGATTACAATCGGTGACACCGTCACTACCTTTGGTTCGAAAATTACCCCAGTCCCTGGCTATCAAAAACCACAACCTATGGTCTTTATGGATCTCTACCCGATCGATGCCGACGACTATCGCGACTTTGTCGATGCCATGGGCAAACTAACTCTATCCGATTCCGCGCTCACTTATCACGCCGCTAGCTCTCCCGCCCTTGGTCACGGCTTTCGTGTCGGGTTCTTGGGTATCCTCCATGCCGAGATCGTGACAGAGCGCCTCTCCCGAGAGTTTGAGGTCTCCGTAGTTAATACCAGTCCATCTGTCCCTTACCACATGACTCTCAATAATGGCGAAAAAACTGAAATATCTTCTCCTTCCGACTGGCCGAGACCCGAGCTAGTCAGTAGTGTCGAGGAACCAGTGGTTGAGATGACTATCTACACTCCCGAACAGTACGTGGGTGGCATCATGGAGCTGACCCAGAACAAAAGAGCCGAGTTTATCGATATGCAGTACGTGAGCTCTCGCGTCAGGTTGAGCTATCTCATGCCTCTCGCCGAGCTGATAACCAACTTTTATGACCGCCTCAAGTCGGTTAGTTCTGGATACGCGAGCGTTAGTTATGAACACGCAGGGTATCAGCCGATTGATGTTGTCAAAGTCGACATTCTCTTAAATACTGAGCCTGCCGAAGCGCTCAGTTTTATCGCCCCACGTCATCAGGCAGAGGCTCGCGGTAGGGTACTAGTAGATAAACTCAAAGAAGTAATCCCCAGAGCCCAGATCGAGATTGCAATCCAGGCAGCAATTGGTGGCAAAATTATCGCCCGCGCCACAATCAGGGCGTATCGCAAAGATGTCGAAGCCAAACTGCACGGTGGTGATGTATCACGTAACAAAAAACTCCTCGACAAACAAAAGCGGGGTAAAAAGAAAATGAAAATGCTCGGCCGTGTCGAGGTTCCGCAGAGCGCCTTTACTGAAGTATTGAAGATATGACCAAGGAAGATAAATTTGATTTATCAATTATCCCGAAAGAGTGGAGATCTAGACCATTTTCTGACCCTGCTTGTAGAGAAGGCGAAGGGTTCTTTTTTGACTATTTTTCAATGCTCCTAGATTCAGGTCAGCTTCCAATAACAAAGTTTGCACTCGCTAGAGTTGGCGACAGCCTATTCCCTACAACTATTTGTAAAGTAATACAGAAACCTCATGAGTTTGGTCACCCGACTTCGCTAGTGGTGGAATCTAGTGACCAGAGGTTGATAGGTTGCATTTTAACCACTTCACATAGATCGATACGACCTTTATACAGGAACGCAAAATACTATAAAAAAGTAATGATCAATCCTTCAATAGAAGCCATGAAAATAGTTGAGAAAAACGGACTACTAATCGGTTTATTAACAATTCTCAGCGCTCTTAAAGTAAATATTTCTGACAGTTTTCAAGCTAATGTAAACAAATTCAGTAATTGGGTCGACGAAAATAGGTCAGTTCACGTCGAGAGGACATGGAGATAGGGTTGCAAATCGATCCGTTGAGTATTGACAACTACCTAGCACTCTCGCTATCATAGTGCTAACACTTCTAAACGGAGGTTAGCTATGAAGCCACTTAGTCCACGTCAGATCAGCATCATCAAAGCAATAGTTGAGGAATATACCTCAACCGGTGAGGCCGTGGGTAGCGAGACTCTCGACAAAAAGTTTAATCTCGGAGTCAGTCCAGCCACCATAAGAAACGAAATGGTCAGGCTCGAAGACCTCGGTTACCTAAAGCAGCCCCACACCAGCGCAGGTCGTGTCCCGACCCCGATCGCCCTCAAGCTCTACGTGAGTGAGCTCATGAGTGAGAACGATCTCCCAGTCACCGAAGAAGTTAGTGTCAAAGAGCGCATCTGGGACCACCGCGCTCAGATCGACCGTCTCCTACAAGAGTCAGCTCGCGTCCTATCCGAAAAAACTGGCACCATCGGCTTTGCTACGACTGGCGAGGGCATCATCTATAGTAGTGGCTACAGTAACCTCCTTAGTCTCCCCGAGTTCTACGATATCGACGTCATGCGCCAGGTCCTCTCGATCGTCGAGGACTCTCGAGCCATGGAGAGTATCTTTGCGAAGACCATCGACACTCAGCCCCTCCATATAGTAGTAGGGGACGAATTTGGTAACGAATATCTCTATCCCTGCGCCATGGCCTACATAGACTGGAACGCCGGCAAGATGCGCGGTCACGTTGGTGTTCTCGGTCCCGCCCGCCTCAACTACCCATACGTTATGCCCATGCTCAGACACATGAGTAGCTTATTAGACGAAATAGCAGCTAGTTGGAGTTAAACTATGACCAAAAAAAATACACCAGATCCACAAGCAGTAGATCCAAGAGATGAACAGTTAAGCGATCTAAAGGGTAAACTAGCTCGCGCGCTCGCCGACTACAGCAACCTCGAGAAGAGGTTTGAGCGTGATAGTTCTAGCATCATCAAGTTTGCCAACAGCAACCTGCTGGGTAAACTGCTCGAAGTTAGAGACCACCTCGGTATGGCTGCCTCAGCCGGCCTGTCTGCCGGCAAGGCAGGCGATACCTCTCTTAAGATGATCCTCGCTACTTTTGACAAGCTCTTAATCGACGAAGGTGTAACCGAAGTTAAAGTAGATGGTATGTATGATCCAGCCACTATGGAGTGTCACGAGACAGTCCCAGGGGACAAAGATAAGGTGATCGGTGTTCAGCTCCGTGGCTACTTGCTCCACGGCAAGCTATTAAGGCCAGCCCGAGTCACAGTGGGTAATGGCGAAACTACAAAGTCTAATTAAATATTTGTTAAAAAAGGAGTCAAAAGTATGACTAACACAGGAAAAACAATCGGTATCGACCTAGGTACCACTAATAGTTGTATCGCAGTCATGGAGGGTGGCAAAGCCAAGGTAATCCCTAGTGCTGAGGGTGGAAACACCATCCCCAGTATCGTCGAGCCGATCAAAAACTTAGTTGGCCAGGTCGCCAAAAACCAAATGGTCCTAAATAGTAAGAACACTATCTATAGTGTCAAACGCCTAATGGGTCGCAAAATGAGCGATGCCATGGTCAAAGATACGATCAAAAAGGTCCCTTACGAGGTCGCAGCAGGCAAAGACGATATGGCAGGAGTCAAAGTAGATGGCAAAGTCTACACTCCACAAGAGATCAGTGCCAAGATATTGGGCAAGATCAAAGCCGATGCCGAAGCCTATCTAGGTACCAAAGTAAGCTCAGCTGTCATCACCGTCCCAGCCTACTTTGACGATTCTCAGCGTCAAGCTACCATGCAAGCAGGTAAGATCGCCGGCTTAGAAGTAAAGCGTATCGTCAACGAGCCAACCGCAGCAGCATTAGCCTACGGTCTCGACAAAAAGAAATCAGGCAAAATCGCGGTCTACGACCTCGGTGGTGGAACCTTTGATATTAGTATCCTCGAAATTGGCGATGGAGTCTTTGAGGTCAAAGCCACCAACGGCGACACCTTCCTCGGTGGTGACGACTTTAACCACAAACTCGTCGACTACATCGTGGCCGAGTTCAAAAAAGATAATGGAGTCGACCTATCGGGCGATAAACAGGCCCTGCAGAGGATCCGTGACGCCGCCGAAAAAGCCAAGATCGAGCTCTCTAGTAGTAGTAGCGCCGAGATCAACCAGCCCTTTATCACCCAGGGCAAAGATGGCACACCACTACATCTAACGCTGAGTATTAGCCGCGCCAAACTAGAAGAACTAGTTGATGACCTAATCAAAAAGACCATCGAGCCAGTCAAAAAATGTCTAGCCGATGCCAAACTCAAAGCCAGCGATATCGACGAAGTCGTCCTCGTAGGTGGCCAGACTCGCATGCCAGCTGTCCAAAAAGCTGTCGCCGACTTCTTTGGTCGCGAACCTCATAAGGGGGTTAATCCCGACGAGGTTGTTGCCGTAGGTGCCGCCATTCAGGCCGGTATCCTAGGTGGCGAAGTTAACGATGTCCTCTTGCTAGATGTCACTCCTCTGACTCTCGGTATCGAGACCATGGGTAGTGTCAGGACAGCTCTTATTGAGCGTAATACCACAGTCCCAACCAGTAAGAGTCAGGTATTTAGTACCGCGAGCGACAACCAGCCCCAGGTCGAGATCAATGTCCTGCAGGGTGAGCGCCCGATGGCCGCGGATAACAAGAGTCTGGGTCGTTTTGTCCTAGATGGAATCGCCCCCGCTCCTCGTGGGATCCCTCAGATCGAGGTCACTTTTGACATCGATGCATCCGGTATCCTCCACGTGAGTGCCAAAGATAAAGGGACTGGCAAAGAGCAAAAGATCTCTATCCAAAACGCCACTAACCTTAGTGACGAAGAGATCGAGACCATGAAAAAAGAGGCCGAGCTCCACGCCGAAGAAGATAAAAAGAAAAAGGAGCTAGTCGAAAAGAAGAATGAGGCAGACTCTCTCATCTTCCAGACCGAAAAGACTCTCAAAGACGCCGGTGACAAAATCACCGAGGACGAAAAGAAAGAGATCGAAGAAGCCGTTGGCGCTCTAAAAGAAGCCAAAGACAAGGCTGATGCCACAGTCGAAAGTATCGATGAAGCCTTCAAAAAAGCTTCCGACGCTCTCTCTAAATACGGCGAGCGCCTATACAAAGCCGCAGCCGCGTCTGACTCCGCTCAGACAGGTCCTGAGTCCACCGAAGGACAAAAACCCAAGTCTGGAGACAAGGGCGCAGAAGAAGGGGAAGTAGTTGATGAAAAGTAAGGTGGCCGTGCCCCTAACGAAGTCCCGTCTGTGCGGGACAAAGTGGGGAGATAAGAAATAAGGATTACTAAAGTATAAAAGCCCCCGCAAGGGGGCTTTTTATTCGGATGACCAATCAATAAATTTTCGATAAATTTGTTTCTCTTGGTATTCAAACAACGTATATTTTAACTTTTCGAGAAAAATTCGAGTCGATTCCATGTCACTCTTTTTGTCTGGATCAAGAAAAGTAACAATAGCGATATTGCCCCACGTAAGAGCTTCTTGAACAAACATTTTATGAAGAAGAGTTCCAACTCCGTTACGTCTTTGGATTACAGGGTTCACAATTAACCGGCCGAGGTGTGCATAGCGGTTTATTGGGTCGTATGTAACGTCTCCCATAACTATCCCGTACTTATGAAGAATTTCTACATCTGCCATATATAGTCAGGAATTTTACCATTACCAGAGCTATAAGTCCCGCAGAACTCTTATACACAACCACTCAGACACAGACTACACCTGTCCCATCTCCCTCGGATTTCTAAATATTTCTTAACACATCTTCAACGACTTTTTCCAATGAACTGTTGGCGTCGATAAATATTGCCCCCTTTTCCTCCATTTGTTTTTCCCAGAGTTCCTTCCTCTTCAAAATGATATCTCTACCAGATTGGTTATTACCTATATCGTCAGTACCCTCTCTATTCGTTAATCTCTCGTTAAGCGTATTTGCGCTAGCTTTAAGAACTAATACTTTATCAAAGTAAGGAAATAGCTCGTTCATGTCTGACGAGACCCCACAGTAGAATCCAACCTCACTCTTTTGGGCACGTATGAGTTCCAGTAACTTATTGGTGTTACAAAGCCATTCAGCATTTTCTATATCATCCGGATTAAGGTTGCTATAGCCTTCAAAAAATGTCCGAGTACCTTTATGATAAATATTAAACATTCCATCTATGTCTTCAATCGGATAGCTATTATAGCCCCTGCGTTTTAACTCAACGCATACAGTTGATTTTCCTGATCCTGCCATGCCGGTAATTAGTATTTTTTGCATAATCGCATACTACCACAAGCTACTCAAAACGAACTTTCACATCTTCGTGGTTGCCCACAAATGCCAGGATAATTGTTTTCTCAGAGTGCACTACATAATAGACACATCTAAAGTTCATGTTAATACGAAACTCCCAGATTTCATCCACTTGGGACTGCTTTAGTGTTTGTTGACTAACACCATACTTCTTTGTATTCAGGCTAGGATGTTGTGGGTTAGATGCTAAATACGCGATCTTTTTATCTAATACTTTCTTCAGCTGTGTCGGCAAATTTTTCTTGATCCATTTATTAAACTTGTCATCAGTTAAGACTCGATACGCATCATCCAAACTCATACGGAACCAACTTATTTCTATTGATACTTGGCAGATCTTGTAAGTCTTCCACTATAGTTTTTTCATCGAAGAAAGCAGTCTCAAGTGGTGCTAGTGATTTATCGATTATCTTGCCCATAACTTTTTCGTCTATAGTTGTTATTTTGTAAGCATCGGTGGCATGGGACATGCTTACCAGCAGCCGATCTGGCTGAGCGTCAAATCGTGCAATCAGCGGATCAATCACAACCCTAACTTCATCTGGTATTAAGTTCGAATTTTTCAACGGTACGATCCTATCGCCTTCCATCTTCACATCACCATCTTTCTCCATCTGTGCTAGGATCTTGCGGTAGTCGTTAATAACAGGACCTAGGTTAATTCCAGCGTATTCTGTTTCCGACAACTGTTTACCAGTCTTATATATGTACCCAAACTCAACAAAAAATGCGAGTTTGTTAAGTCTGATCTTTCCAACTTTGGCAAGTTCTATCTTGTTTAAGAGATATAAGATGTAGTCTCTTGTGCTTAACTTATGTTTATTACTCATATCACTTTCTTTATACCACAATTTACGACGTACGTATTTTATTCGGTTAATTATAACAAAATGCTATAATCGAACAAGGTTATGCACAACCACGCCAAGACCAATTCCGCCAATCTCGCCATTGACAGCAAAATGCTATTAACGTAGTCCTATAACATGATTTTTGACATAATATTGTTAAAATTTCGTGATGACAAGTTATATTGAATATAGCGAAAAAGGCAATCTACATAGCTACGAAAAAGCACCACAAACAGTGGGAACATATCATGCAGTAATAAGCGCATTGGTTGAGAGAGCTGGGCAGATACTCTCAGTAGAGTCTCCCTCATTACTGGATATTGGCTCTGGCAACGGCATCTATGCCAAGGCCTTTCAGAAGAAGGTTTTCATGTAACAGTCCTCGATCCTTCGCCAGCATCTATGCGCATGACTACATCCCCTAAAATTTACTCTACACTCGAAGACTCACAACTCTCTGTAAGTAGCTTTGACATAATACATATTAAAGATGTTCTCGAGCATTTACCCAATAAGGGAACTTTCTTCTCGAGCTGTAGTCGGGTTTTACGTTCACCTGGAATAATTATGTGTGTATTTAACGCGATTCCAAGTATTGTTGGACCTAATGAAAAAACACCCCCAAACCAAAAATACACACATACAACATTTGATCAAATAAGAACGGCTGCATCGCGTTCAGGGATATTATTCGACGACGAACTACTCTTATGGTGGCCTAGTAAGGCAGATGATGATTGGTACGAGGAACCTCTACTCAGAGCAATTGCTATCGGAATAAAATGATAATTAAGTGTTAAGCCAGTTAAACACACCTTAGTCTGTCAGGTATATAATCTTCAACATGTCTATAAGAGGAACAAGTTTGTCTGTTGCGGAATATAGGTTTGATCGCTCGGGGGATCTCCGCGGAATGGTTTCTCATGGAGTTATTAAGCTCAACGATATAATCGAAGCGCTACCTGGACAAGAAGTAGTTGTTTATATAGATGAGAAGGTGCTTGTTCTAACAGGCATGGTCCTGAACGGGCTTATTAACGGCAAAGAATTTCATTCTACATTTCCATCCGAAGCATTTGGTATTATTGGATGGTTATTTCAGACAGATATTAGAGGTGGATATATCGGTGAGCCAATTATCGGACGGTAAATATTCTTATGCACAACCACGCCGACACAGATTACGCCTGTCCCATCTGCCTAGGAGTAAACGGGGTAGAGAGTGATGGGACACTGCTCAGGCTCCAAGATATTGTCTATATCGACGAGACAGTGACCGCCTTTATCAATTCCTTTTGGATCAAAAATAATCCTGGACACGTAATTGTTGTCCCAAACGAACATTATGAAAATATCTACGACCTACCCACTGACGTTGCCTCACGCATTTTGGCGATTGCCAAAAAAATCTCGATTACCATGAAAAAAGCGTATGGCTGTGATGGGATAACACTTCTACAAAACAACGAGCCAGCTGGGGGCCAACACGCTTTCCATTATCATCTCCACATCTTTCCTCGCTACGACCATGATGATCTCCACCAAAACATGCATGATAAACAACTTGCAGACCCTGTCGAGAGGCTTAAGTACGCCGAAAAGATCAGGAAAGTCTAGAAGATACCGCTAGCTGTTCTTGAACTTCAAAATATATACCCTATAATAACTGGATGACAAAATATAATGACCTTGCTTATCAATATAGGGGTGCTATCTTACCCACTTTTGTGCCTCATGTAGAGACATTCGCAAAACGCACATTGGCGCGGTTTCGGAACGAAGTGCCTCATGTCTTGGAGGTAGGAGCAGGTACAGGTTCTCTTTTGAAAAAAGTAGATGAATTAGGAAATTTTGTTTTTACTGCAGTCGACGCTTCTCCATTTTCACTTACAGAGCTTACTCCCGCAAAATCAAACATGAACTTAGTTAGAAAAAGCATTTTTGATGCAGAGATTAAAACTCCCGTACATGCAATAATATCCAAAGACTACCTAATAGCTATTAGCAGTTTAGAGGCTTTTCTGGAACATATCTCTCCTTCGCTTGTTCACGGAGCTCTATTCATGTTAACGGTATTTGCGGACGAGCCAGGCACAAGACACGCATTCTCTGGTAAATACGGAAGAAAGTGGGACCTCGTAAACTCTCAATCATGGACTCCTGCACCAAGAGAAGTTGATAACGACTGGTATAGCTCTATTGTCGCTACAAGAAGAATTTTCACCTGCCAATACTCAGGAAGCTAGCCTTTTTCTCCTGATTTAGGCTATGTGTCACACGACTGTACGTATGACGCATTAAATATTAAAGTTAGCAGCTACAGCTACTTCCACAATCGCAAGTTCCACTTACTCAAATAGTTCACCTGCAGTTAATTTATTATTCATATTTGCACTTTTCACATTCCAGTAACTGTAGTTTCAAGAAACGACTATTGACTGATGAAATACAATATAAACATGGGTGCAGACAAAAAAGAAAAAACGTTCACGGCTGATCCTTCTAACTGGGTTAACTATGAGGGATATGACTTACATGTTGATAAAGGGTCAGTAACTCTAAATACAGAGACAGGAGTAGTTAGATGTGGCGAGCACTTCCTTGAGCTGTTGGTTGATGCGGTCACAGGTGTTCGCACTTGTCCAAATTGTGCTACTCAGGCAGTGATACAGTTAGCTTCAATCGCATAGCTCTTTGGATATTTCATACATCTTCATGACACATAGTTTTTTAATCCAGTTTCCGCTTTAATTAGCACGTAAGGTGGGTATACTTACTGAACAGGAAAAGAATGCACTCAGAGGCACACTAGGTTTGAGTGGGTTTGATGTTTATCGTCAAGCAATTATTCTTGGTAAATTCAAAGAACTAAATTTCTTACTTCATGGGGTACTCGCACATGCTCAAGCTGCTGAAGGTGACCCACGTGGTAGACTGGTTAGTAATATTACCAGTGCGATGTCGCTAGGTAACGTGTGGGAATTCTCTACTCGTCCAGACCATTTAGCGTTCCTAAACGAAGTAGCTAGCCAAGCTTTGACCATAACTTTAGCTGAATTAGAAAGTGCTTAGCACTCTCCCTTGTCATCTGCTACAGATCTCATTATAATCTCCTATATGGCTACCAAACGCGACTACTACGACATCTTAGGGGTAAACAAGACTTCTAGTGAGACCGAGCTCAAGAGCGCTTATCGCAAGCTCGCTCTCCAGTGGCACCCAGATCGCAACAAAGACAAAGGTGCTGAGGCCAAGTTTAAAGAGATCAACGAAGCCTACGAGGTCCTAAGTAACAAAGAAAAGCGCACCAAATACGATCAGTTTGGCCACGCTGCCTTTGACCCATCGGCTGGCTTTGGTGGTGGAGGCGGGGGACAGTCCTATCGCTCAGGTCCCTTTACCTATACCTACAGCTCTGGAGGTGGTTTTGAAGACCTCTTTGGTCAACAGGGTCAGGGTGGTTTTCAGGATCCCTTTAATATTTTTGAGAGTTTCTTTGGCGGCCAGAACCCTTTTGGCAATCAGTACAGACCCAAACCACACTACAGTCTCGCAATCGAGTTTATGGATGCAGTAAATGGTGTTGAGAAAAGTTTTGTTCATGAGGGGAAGACCTATACTGTCAAAATCCCCGCAGGCGCAGACGACGGGACTCGTATCAGATACAACGAATTTGATGTAAGTATTAGTGTCCGCGATCACGTCAAGTTCCGCCGTGAGGGTAGCGACATCTACCTGTTCCATGAGATCCCACTCACACTCGCGCTCCTTGGTGGCGAGACTACTATCCCGACTCTCGAGGGTGATCTCGATATCAAGATCCGTCCAGGTACCCAGCCTAGCACTACCATGAGGTTGACCGGCAAAGGTATTAAACATCTCCGCAGCAGTGGTAGGGGGGATTTTTATATCAAACTCAAGGTTATGTTGCCAGACAAATTAAATCGTAAAGCCAGGGACCTTGTACAACAACTCGCAACTGTTCTATAGTGGTGTCCATGGACACTTATCAAAATGACACTCCCGACGTTGCAGCCGAACAGTCTCCTGTCACACCTCCTCCTCTAGTTACCCAGCCAGAGACTACGCCAGTTCTCCCTCTCGGCAAACCAAAGAGTAGTTCGCCCATCATCCCCATGCTCCTCGGAGTTGTAGTAGTAGTCATAGTCTCCTCTTTTTTTGCTGGCCTCTACTATTTTTCTAAACTAAAAAAAGAAGTCGCGAGTGTTACTCCCTCTCCGAGCCCTTCTGTAATGGCTAGTCCCACTGTGGAGCCTAGTGCGACAGCAACTGCGAGCGCGAGCCCCAAAACTAGCGCCAAACCAAGCAGCAAAGCTAGTAGTAAACCCACGACCATTGCTACAGACACCCCAAAAGCATCTACCACATCTTCCCCAACTCCTACTCCTGTAACATCTAGCGCTACTCTCGACGTCCGTTTTGGTAACCCGAGTGCCCACATCAAACAAACTTATGATGATAATACTGGCGCAGGACGTGTGATCAATAGAGAATTTAGTAGTACCCAGATAGGCGAGTTTGACGAACTCAAATCAGGCTGGGCGGCCAAAATAACCACCTGTTTCCATGTCGTCAGTAATCAGGATACAGAGGGTAGCAAGCTAGGTTATACCTTAAGAGAAGACGACAAAGTCGTAGCAGAGGGTACGCTCTCGCAGTATTCAAAGATAGAAGCAGGTAAGACCTATGATGTTTGTCGCGATGTAAGTATTGGTATCGGCACTCACAAAATAGAGTTAACTATTAACAACGCCAAAGCACTTGGCGAATCAACTTACGCCAACAATACAGCACGGCTAGATTATAAGAATCTTGCCGATAACATCGCTCCCAACTTTACCCTTTCCGGTCCCTACAACTGGAACGAGAATGGTACCTGTTTCTTGCTCAACTATCCCAACGACAATGTAACCGAAGTAAAAGATCTCAAAATCGAGCACAAAATCGATAGTGGTGACTGGGTTACTCAACCAAAAGCGGACTATTGCTTCAAAGGAAACTCTGGTAGTGCTCACTCTTATGCCGTTCGCATGACTGACGCGCGCGGCAACAAAAACGAACAATCTAGTACCTTTAACTTATATTAAGGAGACATTATGCAAAAAACAGCCATCATTACAGTTCTAAGTCTAGTTATGTTTTCAATCCTAGCACTCCCCGCACGAGCTGATTACCTCTATGACCGCTCCGGCACCTTAGTATCTATTGATGGCTCTGTCCTTGGCGAAGATGATTCTACAGTCGCAGTTGAAGATGAGTCAGACAATAAAAGAGAAGAGCAAAAACGAGAGCAGGCCAAGAAAACGTTGGAGCGCGAGGTAGAAGCTCGCAAAAAAATGAATGACAAAAACGAGACAAAATCTCGACTAGAAGTTCGCTCAGAAGACGGCAAGTTTAAACTCAAGCAAGAGATCAAAGATAAAACGGGTAGAGTGATCAACAAAGAAGTCGAACTCAAAGAGGGCGAGTCACTACACGTTGAGAACGAGCGAGGTGAGCGCACCGAGATCAAGCCCATGGTTATGGATCGAATAGAAGAGCGTCAAGAAAATCGCGAAGAAAGAAAAGAGGATCGGGTCGAAAATCGTGAGCAAAAACTCGAGCTCATCAAAGAAAAAGTCAAAGCTAGAACAGATTTTGACTTAAGTGTTAACGAAGACAACGAGTTGATCGTCACCAAACCTGATGGGAGTAGTCGTGTCTTGACAGTACTACCTGACCAGGCTGTCGCCAAACTCCAAGAAAAGGGGATACTAGTCGAGGATGAAACACCAGAGTTAACCGAGAACGAAGATGGTCAAGCCGTTTATAAAGTCAGTCAAGAAGCGGAAAGAAGAATCTTGGGCTTTGCTATCAAATTTAAACGAGATAGTGAGGTCTCAGCCGAGACCGGCGAAGTCGAGACAAAATCAGGGGAGACCAATCCCGTTAAGCGCTTCCTTGAGCGGTTCCTTTTTTAAACTATGAAATATAGATTCTTAATCTTACTCACTGTCATCACTCTCACTACATCACCTGTAGTAGTGAGTGCAGCAGACGACACCACTAAGAGGCGTCCTGACCGAGCCGAGTTTGTGACAGAGAGTCACGTCAGGTTAACCACCGAGAGCTTAACAATAGCCGAAGTGACAGAAGCTACACCAACTAGTCCTGCTAACCAGGGCCTACTGATGATGTTAAAAGAATCTTGGCTCGATTTTGTCGAGAGCATCAGAAACCTTTTTTAGTTTTCGACTGCCACTGTGCTACAATACTCTCTAAGGTTTAGTGTTTATTACGTTGAAGGTGGGTCTCCCACCTTTTTATGTATATACCCACTCGACTCTCAATTTATTAATTAGCATCAATAATCTAAGTACTAAGTACTAGGTACTTACGACTTAATTACGGAGGTAATTTATATGACTCAAGTTAAATCAGAATTTATGCTCGCCCTTAACCAGATCTGTTCCGAGCGTGGCATCGACCCCAAGATGGTAATCGACGCTATCAAGACCGCTATCCTCGCAGCTCTCAAACGTGATCTAAACATCGCCGAAGAAGAGGAACTAGTCGGATACGTGGTCACTGTCAACGAAGAAACTGGTGCAATAGCCGTCACCAAAGATGGCAAGGACGCTACCCCCGCTGGTTTTGGTCGTATTGCCGCCCAGGTCGCCAAACAGGTCATCATGCAAAGAGTCAGAGAAGCCGAGAAAGACGCAATCATCGCCGACTATAGCGACAAACTAGGTACCTTAGTCACAGGCATGATCCTGCGCTTTGATGGTCCTAATGTGGTGATCGATATAGGTCGTGGCCAGGCTATGATGCCACAGGCCGAGGCTATTCCTAACGAGTTCTACCGCCTCAACCAACGCGTCGCCGTCTACATCAAAGAAATCAGAGACACCTACAAAGGCAAAACCATCATTGTTAGTCGCGCAGCTCCAGAGCTCGTCAAAGAACTCTTTGCCCGCGAAGTTCCAGAGGTAGGTGCCGGTAGTGTGGAGATCGTCGCAATTGCCCGCGAAGCCGGACACCGCACCAAAATCAGTGTCAAAAGCACCGAAGATGGTATCGACCCAGTCGGTTCATGCGTCGGCCAAAAAGGTATCCGTGTCCAGGCTGTTATCAACGAACTAAATGGTGAAAAGATCGACATCGTCGAGTACAGCACCAACCTAGTCGAATACGTCAAAGCCGCCCTAGCTCCAGCCGAAGGCTTCGAAGTAAATATTGACGAGAGCAAACGCAAAGTCACAGTGACCGTCCCCGACGATCAGCTCAGTCTCGCAATCGGCCGCGGTGGCCAAAATGCTCGCCTTGCCGCCAAGCTCCTTGGTTTCAAAGTCGACATCAAGGGTGTAACAGATAGTGGTGTGCACTCAGTAACTGGCGAAGAAGAGTTTGAGATCGATAGACTAGGGCTAGGCAGCAAAGTCAGAAACACCTTGCTAGATCTCAAGATTACAACAGTCAAAGAACTCGAGGAAAAGCTAGAGTCACTCAAAGCAACCATCGAAGAGCTAGACCCACGCGCCTACGTCGAAACTGGCAAAGCTATCGCTCGCTTCTACAAAAAAGCCGACATGGCTCGTGAAGAAGCCGAAAAAGCCGCACGTTTTGCCGCCGAACGCGACGCCGAAAATAGATAATAACAACTCATGTAAGGGCGGACCCCTGTGTCCGCCCCTCAATTATGACTAATACACGCCCTCCAATCGTAGCAATCCTCGGCCACGTTGATCATGGCAAAACCACACTACTCGACTACATCAGGAGCAGTCACGTAGCCGCCAAAGAAGCAGGGGGTATTACCCAGAGCATTGGTGCCTACCAGGCTAGTTTTAAAGACAATCTCCTAACCTTTATCGACACTCCCGGCCACGCCGCTTTTGCCAAGATGCGCTCTCGGGGTGCAAATGTTGCAGATATTGCAGTGTTGGTGGTCGCCGCCGACGACGGGGTCATGCCGCAGACAGCCGAGAGTATTAAATACATCCAAGCAGCCGGCATCCCATTTGTAGTTGCAATCAACAAAACCGACAAACCCCAGGCCAACCCAGAATTACCAAAGGCTCAGCTCACTGAGCATCAAGTCTTTGTCGAGGGCTACGGTGGTAATACTCCTTTTGTTCTAATCTCAGGTAAGACCGGAGCCGGTGTAGATCAGCTGCTCGAGACCATCCTCCTCCTCTCCGAACTCGAGGAGCTCAAAAATGACGAAAAATCACCCTTAGTTGCCCCAATTATCGAGTCCAAACTAGATATGAAGAGGGGGGTCCTAGTCTCCGCAATCGTCAAAGAGGGCACTCTAAAAACTAGCGATACCGTCTATGTGGGTGAGGTTGCTACCAAAATCCGCTCGATCATCAGCTATGCGGGTGTTCAGATCCCGGTCGCTACACCTGGTACCCCAGTTCAGCTCTTAGGTTTTAACACGGCTCCAAAAGTTGGCGAGATTATAACTTCTCAAGCTGTAGTAGCTGATCCAGAGGCTGCTCAGGCTGCAGGAGCAGCCGATGCTGCGGTTATGCCAGTCAATAGACTAAAGCTTATTGTCCGCGCCGACTCACTCGGCTCACTCGAGGCCCTCCGAGGTAGTTTTACCGACGAGATCCACGTAATCGAGGCAGGTACTGGTGACGTGTCTGAGAGCGATATACTACTAGCTCGCACCACCGGCTCACTCATCCTCGCTTTTGCAGTCCGCATCCCCACTAGCGTCGCCAAACTCGCCGAGCTTGAGGGGGTAGTGATCAAATCTTACAAAATCATCTACGAACTCCTAGAATATATCGAGAAAAAGATCCTCCGCCTCATGGAGCCCACAATCGACGAAGATCAGCTAGGATCAGGGGTAATAATCAAGGTATTTGATATTAATGGAGACCACATTGGTGGGACCCGCGTAGACTCAGGCAAAATCAGTGTGGGTGATACTGTCCACATTAAAAGGGGCACTGATGTAAATAAAGAAGCCAGGATCAAAAATATCCGAACTGGCAAGACCGAACTCAAAGAAATCGAAGCAGGCAAAGAGTGTGGCATCCTCTTCTCCCCCAATCTTGACATCCGAGAAAAGGACGTTATAATAGCCTATAAGAAAATTAAGACTGAAGATTAGTCTCTATTTCTTATAATTATGCAAGATCAACTAAACGCTCTCAAAGCCAAAATCCAAGAGGTTAACTCAGTTCTCATTACTTTTGCGGCTAACCCCAATCAAGATAGTATCGCCGCTGCTCTCGCTTTTTACCTCTCACTCAAAACTAGTGGCAAAAAAGTCGCCGTTGTTGCCAGTAACCCTGTAACCGTCCGCGACTCACACCTAGTAGGGCTTGATAAAGTGAGTACAGACCTCGGTGGTAACAACCTAGTAATAACCTTAAATGTTCCCGAAGATAGGGTCGACAAAGTTACCAGTAATACCGAAGGAGGCCATCTTAACCTCATCATTAATCCGAGAGAAGGTGCCGAGCCAGTCACCGAAAAAGATATTGTCTTTGGCTATTCTGGCGCTGTTGCTGATCTCATAATCGTGATTGGTGCAGCTGATTTGAAAGATGTGGGTAGTCTAGCCGAAAAAGAAATCGAGCTCTTTAGCAAATCAACTATCGCCAACGTTAGCAACCAGGTTAGTAGCTTTGGTGCCATCAATATCGCAGACCCATCTAGTAGTAATAGCGAGTTAGTTACAGCACTCCTCAAAGAGCTAGCTCTCCCCATGGACGTCGATATCGCCAACAACCTCATGATCGGCATCGAAGCAGGTACTGATAATCTTGGTAGTCCCAACATGACGGCAGATACTTTCGAAGCCTTGGCCGTTCTCTATCGAACCGGCGCTCGTCGCCAGGTTAAGACCATCGTTCCTCAGCAGGCCAAGATTGTCGCTGACATGCCCATTATAGATATTGACACTCGAAGCGAAGCGAAGACCCCAACCGAAGCTGTAAGCGAAGTGGGGCAGCCAGTTGCTGAACCACAGGCTGATTGGCTCAAGCCAAAGATCTATAAGAGTAAACAAAACAATAACTAAAGACGAGTATGAAAATTATCGGTGGAGAAGTTCACGCTAGCGAAGAGGAAGTGTTGGGGAGTGCTCTCTTTGAAAAAGAAGTATCACTTACATTAGGCCTTAATCCTCACGAAATCTCTATGCAACACAGGGCAACAGTTGCAGTAATGCTCCTGCAAGAACTTCCAAAAGAAACGATTTACGCTTTATCGAGTATCACATTAGTAGCAGCGAGAGAATATCTTTCAGGGCTAAATGATGCTCTTTCTACTATTAAACATGGGTTAGATCAAGGTCAAATTGAGGTTTTTCATATAATTGCTCCTATGGTTAACAAAATTCCAACAAGATTAAAGAAAAATTCTCCACTTTTGCCAAGGAAAAATTAATCTGCGTTAGTTATTTATAATTTGAGTTGAGTTCAGGTATTGAATCTAATATCGATGATAGTTGAATAGTAACCTCCAAGGTTAGGATATCTTTGCGTTATTCGCGGCTGTGCAGGATAACTCTCGATATATTGACAACCGCATACCAAAACATTACAATTGTATGCATATGAGTAGAACAGTTGTTCAAATACCGGTAAGCACAGATCTAAGAGATAGCGCCCACCAAATGGCGCTAAGTCAGGGATTCTCTAGTCTGCAAGAGGCGATGAGGGTCATTATGCATCGCTTCTCCTCTGGCACGCTACGTGTCGATGTCTACTCTGAGCCATCCACCGTTAAACTCTCCAAAGATGCAATTAATCGTTATAACAAGATGGATCAGGATTTAGCCAAAGGTAAAAATTTTAAATCAGCAACCGGTGTGGACGATCTTATGAAGCAATTGGGGTATGAAGAAAATTAAATTTTCTAAATATTTTGAGAAATCCTTCAAGAAAAGAATCTTGCCAAGCTCTAGTCTATCCAAAAAATTTGCCGAGCGTCTCAAGCTTTTCCAAACTAATCCTAAAGATCCTCTGATTCGAGATCACGCGTTAACAGGCACAAAAATTGGCAAGAGAGCATTTAGTATTACAGGAGATTACAGAGTCGTATATGGTGAAAAGGACGGGATCTTAATTTTTTATGATGTAGGCACTCACAACCAGGTTTATTAACCTGGTAAGTATCTAGTGATTGCCAGATTGCCCCTCGTAAGTTACAATACACCAATATTAATCATAATTTGATCAACAAAAACCATGCTAAAAGACGATAACAAATCCAAAATTATTAAAAAATTTGCAACAACGAAAGGAGACACTGGATCTCCCGAGGTGCAGATTGCCCTCTTGACTGAGCGAATCAAGGAGCTCACTGAGCACTTGAAGGTTCACAAAAAGGACAATCATTCTCGCCGCGGATTACTGAAAATGGTCTCTAAACGTCGTCGTCTTCTCAACTATTTGAGAACTAGCGTCGAAGACCGTTATCGTGCCCTGGTCAAGACCCTCAACCTCGCCAAATAACGAGGGGTCCGGTTAAAAATCTCATGCAGTCTACAAAAGTCGTCGCCCAGGTGGGTGGCCAAGATCTTATACTCGAATACGGGAAGTTTTCCGAGCAGGCTAATGCCGCTATTCTCGTAACTTATGGTGATACTGTTGTCCACGTCACAACCGTGATGGGCAAGAGTGACACCACTCTCTCATATTTCCCACTCTCTGTGGACTTTGCCGAAAAGCTATACGCTGGTGGCAAAATCAAGGGTAGTCGCTGGGTTAAGCGCGATGGTCGTCCTAGTGATGACGCAGTTCTAAAAGGTCGCATTATCGACCGCTCTATCCGCCCACTTTTCCCTAAGAACGTCAAAAGAGATGTTCAGGTTATCGCAACCGTCCTATCTGCCGATGGTAGTAACGACGCCGATATGCCAGGACTAGTCGCAACCTCTGCCGCTCTCCACATCAGTAACATCCCCTGGGAAGGTCCTATTGCTGGTGTCCGTGTTGGTATGATCGATGGTGCCTTTGTCGCCAATCCTACCTACGAGCAGCGCGCTACCTCCAAGCTAGATCTAGTCGTCTCCGGTTCTGCCGAAGCTATAGTAATGGTCGAAGCCGGTGCTAACGAAGTAACCGAAGAAGAGACGTTAAAAGCCTTAGCTTTTGCCCACGACGAGATCAAAAAGATCATCGTCTCAATCAATGAGCTAAGAAAGCTAGTAGGAAAAGAAAAATTGGTCTTCGAAACCAAAGAAACTATTCCCCAAGAGTTAAGAGATGAAGTTAGCAACAAAATAAGCAAAGATGTTCGTGCCAAACTAGGCGTTCCTCAGGCTGAGGATGGTTTGATCGAAGAATTTGTAGGTAAACTTAAAGAAGAATACACCGACAAACTCGATGGCAAACAACTAGGCGAGATCGTTCACGATGTCTTAGCCGAGCAGACTCGTGCCATGACTATCAACGAAGAGATTCGTGTCGATGGTCGTAAGACTGTCGAGATCCGACCACTAGAGGCCGAGGTAGACATTCTTCCTCGCCCCCACGGAAGCGCCATGTTTAAGCGTGGTCAGACTCAGGTCTTATCCATTGCCACCCTCGGTGCTCCTTCACTCGGTCAGATCATCGAGTCAATGGAAACCGAGACAGTCAAGCGCTACATCCACCACTATGCCATGCCTCCTTATGCATCAGGCGAAACTGGTCGTTTTGGTGCTCCAGGTAGGAGGGAGATTGGTCACGGTGCACTCGCTGAGAGAGCCATTGTCCCCATGCTCCCATCCGAACTAGAGTTCCCTTACACTATTCACGTAGTGTCTGAGGTTATGAGTAGTAATGGTAGTACCAGCCAAGCTAGTGTCTGTGGCTCCTGTATGGCTCTTATGGCCGCCGGTGTCCCACTGAAAAAACCAGTAGCTGGTATAGCCATGGGTCTAATGACTGATGGTAAAAAGAGCGTTGTCTTAACTGACATTGCTGGTATCGAAGATCACGTTGGCGATATGGACTTTAAAGTTGCAGGTACTCGCGACGGTATCACCGCCCTCCAGATGGATATCAAGGTCAGCGGCATCAGCTTCGAAGTCTTGACCCAGGCATTAGCCCAGGCCAAAGACGCTCGTATGCAGATCATGGACGTCATGCTCAAAGCTATTCCTGAACCAAGAAAAGAGATGAGTAAATACGCTCCTAAGATCGTCCAGTTCGAGATCCCAACCGACAAAATCGGCGAGATCATCGGCCCAGGAGGCAAAAACATCAAGCTCATCATGAGTGAGACTGGTGCAGATGTCGATATCGACGATGCAACAGGTGTCGGCAAAGTCACAGTCAGCGGCGTCGATCCCGAGGGGATGGACAAAGCCGTTAACTGGATCAAGGGAATGGTACATGTCCCAGAAGCTGGCGAAGAATACGATGGCAAGGTGACTCGTGTCGAGGGTTATGGCTGCTTTGTGCAGTTTGCCCCAGGCAAGCAGGGTCTCGTCCACGTCTCTCGCATGAGCGCTGAGTATGTCCAGGATGCCAGTAGCCTTGTCAAAGAAGGCGACTCTGTGCACGTCTGGGTCAAAGGAGTTGACGATCAGGGCAGAGTAGATCTCTCCATGGTCCCACTCGACCAGTTAAAGCCTGAGGCTCCTCGCGAAGATCGCGGTGGTCGAGGTGGCTTTGGTGGTCCACGCAGAAGCGGTGGCTTTGGCGGGGGATCACGCGGTGGAGACAGGGGCGGATTCCGTCCTCGTCGCTAAAACTAGTAATTAGGTAATTACAAAGTAAAAAGAAAAGCTCTCTGGGTAACTAGAGAGCTTTTCTGTAAGTGTCTAATCTGTAGTACAATTTTGCTATGACCGAAAATACTCCCGTTCAAAATCAGACCGCTCCAATCCTCGAAACGACCCCAGTCCTCCCTGTCGCTGACGCCAAAAAACCTAACAGGCTACCCTACATTCTGGGTGGAGTCGCCGCCATCTTGGTCTCCCTCGCGCTCGGCATTACGTTCTTTAGCAGGAGTAGCACCCAGGCTCCTACAACGAATGGTGGAGAGCAGGTAGATGCGCCTCCTGGATACGTCAGCTATACCAACACACCACATTTTTATAGCATCGCGCTCCCGCCTAAGTGGAGCGTGGTCGAGACTAGTCCCGATCAATCAGGTCGCTTAATAGTCCAGACCGACGAACCAGCCATTATGGAGATAGAGAGTTTCAAAGCAACCACTAGCAACCTCGAAGAATACTTTGGCACTCTCCAGGATGGTAGGACCAGCAGTAAGACCAGTCCAGTCAAAGTAGGGGATCACGATGCATTTGAGCGGAGTGAGAGTTGGCCTAAGACGAGTCTTCAACCAGTTATCACCTATGCGCAGATCCAGGACAAGATTTATATTTTTAGACTACTCCCAGCTGGCGGCAAAAATGCGATCAGCAGCGAGAGTTTGCTCAAAGAATACAGAAACGTCTTGTCCACTTTCAAGCTAACCTCCACAACAGGTCTTGGCATAGATTGGGTCGAATATGTAACTAGCAAAATTGATGCACTAGCATATCCCGCTTTCTCTGTTTCGCATCCACAATCTTGGGCAGTCAAAGAAAGCTCCGAAAATGGTACTCTGACGGTCTCGATTTATCGTAACAACTACGAGATTAAGGTGTATCAGGCTCCTGTCGGTGGTGCCGTCTGTCTGTTTAAAGATAGTCCTGCATTCCAGGGTTCATCAGGTGATTTACGAAACAAAGAATATACCGAATTTACTACCAAAGCTAATCTCGTTATGCGCCGTTACTTTAATCAAAACGAAGGGGAGAAATCAACGTTCTTCTTCTGCGACAAAGAAGCAGAGGGTCCTTACTTTACGACTCCTACCGACTTTGGTGGGGTAACCTATTATGTCCCTGCCAAATATGATGTAAACATCATCAAAGAGATGGACGAAATACTCAAAACATTTGTAAGTAGTGCTCTAGTCTCACCTACCCCCACTCCTGCTACTAGTTCTGCTCAGACTCCATGAAACCAACTAACATCCCGCTTATCCTAGGTACATTTTTTGGTACTATCTTTGTCTCTCTCCTTACTTATGTCTTGGTAAAGACCTGGAATGTACAGGCAGATATGCCAGTCGATCCCGAGGTAACATTTGAGCTGCCAGATGTTACAACGACCTACAAAGTCAGAGATCTCCCAGTCTCACAGGAATCGATAGTCATCCCGAGTACTGACCAGGGTGAGCCATCTTTTAGCTATGATGCAAAGACTGGAAGCGTCACCCTCACTAGCTCACCACAGGATTATCAGATAGCGCTCTCCTCCCTCCCCAATCTGCGAGGTACCACCGAGCCCCATCAAGTTCTGACTCCCAACTACACGTTAGTCCCACGCTACCAGAGCCGGGTCGAGCTCTATAACAAAAGGCTCAACATCGTCCACCGGTCATCGCTACCAATCTTACTCAAAGACGGTAGTCGCGGGACCGAACTCGAGCTCCCGCCCGAGCTACTACGCAACATGATTATGCCCACCTCACTCGACCTCTCAGTCCCTCTCGGGATCGACGAGCCCATGCTCCTCGGCTACATCTTGCCGCGCCTCACCCCTAAGCAAAAAGATTACTTTAGCCTGAACTCAACTACTAGCAATGTTCGAAGTGCGCTCTTTGAGCGTCTTAAACTCCAGACGACTCCGGTTGTCCTCGGTGTAGACGATGGCCCAACCAGCAGTGGTGAACACGCAGCCAAATATATCGAGGTAGATATCTCCCAGCAAAAACTTTATTTCTTTGCAAGTGGTCAACTCGCCAAAACCTACACGATTTCAACGGGGCTAGATTATCCAACACCGGTCGGGGAGTTTCATATTATGAATAAGGCACCTCTCGCATTCTCTGGTATCTATAACGCTTGGATGCCCTACTGGATGGCATTTGAATATGCAAATGACGTGGGTGCTTATCTTGGCTTTCACGAAAAAGCCTACACCAGTCTCATCAAAGGCAAAAAAATATACAGTCATGATCGTGAGATAGGTGACAAGCTAACCGGTGGCTGTATCGCACTATCTGCGAGTGACGCTAAAGATGTTTATGATCACAGTGATGTCGGCATGCTGGTCCGCATCGTGCCATAGGGTATACTAAAAATATGGATGCTATTGCCCAAACAGATTTTGCCGACGAACTAGTCAAGCTCAAAGCCAAAGTTGATGCGACCAAATTACCCGAAGATTTAAAAGATAAGGCCATCGAAATGCTGGGTCGCCTCAACCGAATGATCAATACCGGCGTCTACTCTGCCGAGTACGATCGCATCAGCCACTACATCGACTGGATCACCAGTATCCCATGGGGCGAAACTACTACTGACAAGCTCGACATCGTCGCTGCTGCCACCAACATGAACAAGAGTCACTACGGCATGCAGGAGACCAAGGATCGCATTCTAGAATACTTAGCAACCATCAAACTCCGTATGGACCAGGGTGGTGAAAAGGTAGTTAGAGCACCAGCCATCTTTTTGGTTGGGTTGGTTGGTACAGGCAAAACCACTTTTGCCTACAGTCTGGCCGAAACACTCGGTCGCAAATTTGCCCGTATTCCGTTTGGTGGCTTGGGTAGTGCCCAGGATCTACGCGGCAAGTCTAGGTTATTTGCCGAGGCCGAGCCAGGGCACATTGTCAAAGCCTTAAGGGACGCTGGTAGTATGAACCCGATTATCCTGCTCGACGAAATAGATCGTGTCGGGGCAGAAGAGCGTGCGGACATCATGGGTGTCTTAGTCGAACTTTTGGATCCTACCCAGAACAACCGCTTCCTTGATCACTACCTAGATTTCCCACTCGACCTGTCCCAGGTCCTCTTTGTCGCAACCGCCAATAATACGACCAACGTGGCAACAGCGGTTCTAGATCGTCTCGAGCTTATCCAGATGCCATCTTATACAGACGAAGAAAAGATCCACATCAGTCGCGAGTATCTACTCCCCAAAGCCCTCAAAGAATCAGGGCTACTGCCATCCCAGTTAGTTATCGACGAATCGGTCTGGCCAGTGGTCGCCCGCCCACTCGGCTACGACGCTGGTATCCGTACACTCCAGCGCACCCTCGCTGCCTTAACTAGGCGTGTTGCCCGCGAGATTGTCGAGGGCAAAACTGCGACAGTCAAAGTCGACATAAGCAATTACAAACAATATATGAAAGCGTATTAAAACGCTAAGAAAGAAGAAAAATGCTTAACTCTCCAATCAAAATGATCCCACTCGGTGGGATGCCCAATGTTCACGACAATATGTATGTCTATGAATCCGAGTCCGATATCTTTATCGTCGACTGTGGTATGGGCTTCCCCGAAGAAGGGGTCCCAGGCGTAGATTTAACAATTCCTGATATTACCTATCTCAAAGACAAGATCAGTAGGATCCGTGGCTTTGTCGTGACTCACGGTCACGAAGACCATATCGGCGGCTTCCCCTTTGTCATCCCTCAGCTCGGTGGACAGATCCCGATTTATGCTAGCAAGTTAACTGCTGGATTTTTGCGCGAAAAGTTCAAAGACTACGGTATCGACCCTAAGATGATTAACGTAGTCGGTGACCGCCAGCCGATCCAGCTCGGTGTTTTTGAAGTCAAAATGATCCCTGTCACTCACTCTGTCCCCGACACCAAACATCTAATCATCAAAACTCCTCATGGCAATGTCTACCATGGTTCAGACTTTAAGTTTGACTGGACTCCCGTTGGCCAAGAGCTACCGGATGTCTCTAGTATGACAAGAGCTGGCGCGGAGGGGGTAACACTCCTCCTCTCAGACTGTCTAAGATCCGAGAAGCCAGGGTACTCACTCTCCGAAGCGAGTGTTGAAGAGTCTTTTGAGCGAGAGTTTAGAGATTGTAATGGCCGCGTCATTGTCACTACCATGAGTAGTAATATCAGTCGTATCCAGCAGGCTCTTTGGGTCGCGCGTCGGCACAACCGCAAAGTTGCTTTTGTCGGCTACAGTATCGAAAAAAACGTCAAAGTGGCCGCCGAACTCGGATTTCTCAAAATCCCGCCACGACTGATTGTTGATAAGCGCAAAATGAAAGATATACCAAGGGATGAACAATGTCTCATTATCGCCGGTAGCCAAGGTCAGCTCGGTAGCAGTCTAGAGAAGATCGCAGTAGGGGATCATAAAATGATCAAGCTCGATTCAGGCGACAAGGTCATCTTTTCTGCCGATCCAATCCCCGGCAACGAGAGTAATGTGTATAGGTTAATCGACATGCTCAGCATCAAAGGTCTGCGCGTCAGCTATAGCGACATCGCCGACGACCTCCACGTCTCAGGCCACGCTAGCTCCAGCGAAATAAAGATGTTGATAGCCTTTACCAAACCAAAGTATGTCATGGGTACTGGTGGTACACATCGGCATGCCGTGCAGTTTGGCAAGTTAGCTCGTGAGATGGGGATCGCGCCGGACCATATCTTAGCTAGCGAAAACCAACCGCTCGTTATTGAGCCAGGTGGTATCGTTCACCTGGGCGATCCAATCCCGCTGCGCACAGTCTATGTCGAGTCAGGCATGATTGCTAGGAGCGACAAACCGATCGCCGATCGTCAGGCTATGTTCCAAGAAGGGGTGGTGATTACGGTCGTAACTGGATCAGGTAACGCCCTCGAAGTCGACTTTATCCCCAAGGGGATAATCACTCATATCGAACCTGATGTTCTGTCTCGATTTAAGAACTCGCTCCGTTCCGCGCTTCGTGCAGAGGATTCTCATCGAGATAAGGTGTATAGTAAAGACAAGATCGCCAAAGAGGTGAGTCGACTTTTTCTCGAAGAGTACGGCAAAAATCCTTTGGTCATCCCAATTATTATTGATAATTAAACACTTTCCCCATTTGTGCACATTTGTGTACATTTGAGATTTGTGTACATTGGAACTCATATGGCTCGTCGTGGTCGTCGCAAAAACCCATTCAAACTCAAGCTTCGCAAGGAGATTGTCTATAGCGTGGTCTCGATCCTCTTCTTGGTTGCCTCAGCCGTAGTCATGCTTAGCTTTACCCGTAGTAGCCCAGTTCTCAGCGACATCTATCAGGTCTTGTTTAGAGCATTTGGCTGGACCATGCTAATTTTGCCTTTCCTTTTAATCTCAATTGGACTCATGATGATGTCGCTCAAATGGGCGATCGCCTCCCCCAACCTACTCCTCGGGGGTCTACTGGTTTTTATGGGATCCCTTGGCGTTAGTCAGGCAGGCGAGCTTGGGTTAGTTATTTCTGAGGCCTTAGGCGCGCTCGTTGGTAACATTGGCTCAAACATTATCAGTAGTGCCACTATCCTAATTGGCGCTATGGTTATTACTAATACACCACTCGAAGAACTGGTTATGGGTATGGGTCGATTACTCGGTAGCTTTCAGACTATTTTCTCTTGGATGTTTGTCAAAAAAGATGATTTTGGGGACCCAGTGAAAAAAGTCTCGACCAAACTACTCTTCCAAGATGATGCCGAAACCAAGATTAATATCCCCAGTAACACGGCGGTACCTGCCGTTGAGCCAGCTAAAGCTGCCAAGGCAGCACCCAAAGACAAAAATCCTACCCACGAATTTGAGACTACTCTAACCGGCGTCAAAGATGGCACTACCAAAATCTGGAAGTATCCATCCCTAAACCTGCTCTCTGCCCAAAAAGGTGCCAAAGCCGATCGCGGAGACATCAAAGAGAACGCAAGCATCATCGAGAGTACTCTCGACTCTTTTGGTATTAGAGCCAAAGTAATGGAGGTAAATGGTGGCCCCGCCGTGACCCAGTATGCAATCCGCATTGCCGAGGGCACCAAGCTCAGCAAAATCAAAGGCTTATCCACCGACCTAGCGCTCGCGCTCGCCGCCCCCACCGGTCAGATTCGTATCGAAGCCCCAATCCCTGGTCGTAATCTCGTAGGTCTCGAGATCCCCAACCGCTCACCAGAATATGTGACCTTGCAAGAGATCATGACTCACCCCGACATGAAAAAAGAAAAATCTCGACTCGCAGTAGGACTGGGTCTGGGCGTCTCTGGTGCACCAATTATTGCCGATATCAAAAAAATGCCCCACATCTTGGTTGCTGGTTCGACCGGCTCCGGTAAGTCTGTTTGTATTAACACTATCATCACAACTCTCCTCTATCGCAACTCTCCGCAGGAGCTGCGCTTTATCTTAGTCGATCCAAAAAGAGTCGAGCTAACCGGCTATAACGGCATCCCACATTTGCTGACTCCCGTTATCACCAACACTGATCAGGTTGTCGCTGCTCTCACCTGGGCCACCAAAGAGATGGACAAGCGCTACAAAATGTTTGCCGAGGTCGGGGTCAGAAACGTCGAGGAGTATAACGAACTCTCCGGCTTTACTGCTATGGAATATATCGTGATTGTGATCGACGAGCTCGCTGACATCATGCTCTCAGCTCCAACGAAAGTCGAGGACTTGATTGTGCGCCTCGCCCAGATGGCTCGTGCGACAGGTATCCACTTAGTCTTAGCAACTCAAAGGCCCTCTGTGAACGTTATTACGGGTCTGATCAAAGCCAACATCCCAACTCGTATTGCCTTTAACGTGGCCAGCATGATCGACAGCCGTGTCATCATCGATAGTCCTGGAGCAGAAAAACTACTCGGCCGTGGTGACATGTTATATGTGCCACCCGATCGTCCACTCCCGACCCGTATTCAGGGCACCTACGTGACCAACGACGAGATCAAAGCTTTAATCGACTACCTCAAAAAAACCGAGCCAGGTGATGTTAAATACCAAGAAGAAGTCACCGAAAAGTATATTACTGGCGATGATGTAGGTGCCTCAACGCAGCGCGACGCAGAATTTGAGGACGCAGTTAATGTGGTGATTGCCGCCGGCCGTGCTAGCACCAGTTTCTTGCAACGCAAAATGTCACTCGGTTACAACAAAGCTGCACGTATCATGGATCAGCTCGAGACTGCCGGAGTAGTTGGACAGCAGGAGGGTGCCAAACCACGCACTATCTTGATCCACAGCCTCGAAGAGCTAAAGGCAAAAGAAGCCGAGAATGCCTAAATTCATATGAAAACTGCAGGTGATTTATTAAAAGATAAGAGGCTATTGCTCGAACTAACTCTCTCGGACGTCGCAGGTCGCACCAAGGTCAAACCAGAATATTTACTCGCACTCGAAGAATCAGATTTTGACAAACTCCCGAGCGCTCCAGTTACCAAGGGTTTTCTCAAAAGCTATGCCCGCGTCCTCCATCTAAACCCCGATACCTTAATTGCTATGTATCGCCGCGATTACGACGAGGTTATGGGGGAGATCATGCCGCATGGCCTAGTCGAGCCGATCGCCAAAAAATCTAGACTCTTCTCTGTCCCGTTCCTCTTAACCATCATCTCAGTGCTCTCATTCCTTGGTTTTCTCGCGATCCAACTTGCCTCATGGTGGAGCCTACCCAAACTCGACCTGCTCCAGCCGATCGATGGCGAGACCTATGGTGAGCAGATTACAGTCAAAGGGGTGACTGGTCCCGAAGTAAATATCAGGGTGGGGGAGCAGACTGTCCTAGTTAATCAGGATGGTGAGTTTAGCCTAGATCTCAAATATCCGGCTGGTACCCATCGCCTCCTCATCCAGGCTAGTACTAGGGACGGTAAGACCCGTCTCCTCGAGCGCACCTTCACTGTCTCCAAGTAAACTTGTAACTTGTTACTTCGATAATGTATGATCTCTGTATGGACCTGCCTCAAATTGTGCTTTTAGTTATCATCGTTGCCGTCGGCGCTATCCTGATTGTGATCGGGGTGCAGCTCATCGGTATCCTCAAAGACACCAAAGAAACACTCAGGAAAGCTGACCTCCTGCTCGAAGATATTGGTTTCCTATCCAGGAGTCTTACTCGTGGTGGTACCGCGCTCGGCAACATGCTCACCTCGCTCCAATCCGGTATGCAACTCGTCGGCTTAGTAACCAAGGTACTCGCACCCAGTAAAACCAAGCGAACAGATTAACGGATTTAAAAATATGTCAGATAATCACGATCCTTCAGGCTTTATGTCCGGTCTCACCCTCGGGCTCATCCTCGGTGCCGCAGGCTCCCACTATCTCAATAACACTGATCAGGGCAAAGAAGTAATGAAAGGTCTCAAAGAAAAAGCAGGAGAGGCACTAGAATCTGTCAAAGACAACCCAATGCTCATGGAAAAACTAAACGAACTCGAAAAGACCATGGAGGCCGCCAAAGCTACCATTAATGCCGCCGCCGGCAAAGTGGTTGATGCTACAGAGCCAACCAAATCCAGCAAAAAGAAATCTTTCTTTCAAAAAATGGGCGTCAAGCTGGGTAAGTAGAGAAGTTTCCCGTACGTAGCCCAAACAGGGCGAAGTGGGATATAATTCACCCCATGAATAGCTCAGACATCCGCCGCAAATATCTCGAATTCTTTGAATCACGTGGTCATGTGGTTATCCCTGCAGCACCCATTGTGCCGCTAGACGACCCAACTACTCTCTTTACCAGTTCTGGTATGCAGCAGATGGTCCCATATCTCAAAGGCGAGAAGCACCCCATGGGTGTTCGCATCGTTGACTCTCAGCCATCACTACGAACCGAAGATATTGAGGAAGTCGGAGACAACCGTCACACCTGCATGTTTGAGATGCTGGGTAATTGGAGTCTAGGCGACTACTTTAAGTCAGAGCAACTACCCTGGATTTGGGAGTTTTTTACTTCAGTTCTCAAGCTAGACAAAGATAGGTTATATGTCACCCTCTTTGAGGGAAATGATCTAGTCGAAAAAGATCTTGAGTCCCTAGCTATCTGGAAAAAAATTGGTGTTGCAGACGACCACATCTTCTATTACCCAGGCAAAAAGAACTGGTGGAGCAGGGCAGGTACACCAGACCAGATGCCAGTCGGCGAGATTGGTGGTCCAACCAGCGAGATTTTCTATATATTCCCAAATGTAGTGCACGATGTTAAATATGGAGAAGAGTGTCACCCCAACTGTGACTGTGGTAGGTTTATCGAGATCGGCAACTCCGTCTTTATGGCTTACGAAAAAGTAGAAGGTGGCCTGCGACCACTACCCGCCCAAAATGTTGATTTTGGTGGGGGACTAGAACGTATTGCTGCCGCCAGTAACGACGACCCCGACGTCTTCAAGATCGACATGTTCGCTCCTATTATCAAAGCAATAGAGACTTCATCAGGCAAAAGTTACGTTGGCAACGAAGCACCAATGCGGGTTATCGCCGATCACCTACGTGCTGCCACTTTTATGATGAGTGAAGGGCTAGAACCCAGCAATAAAATGCAGGGCTACGTGCTCCGCAGACTACTCAGGCGTGCCGCAGTCAAAGCACGACAGCTTGGTGGTGATGCCAAAGTGATTTTTAGTGAGAGTATCCCCGCCGTTATCAAAAACTATGCAGACGCTGGATTTGTGCAAAGCGACAAACAGTCTCATGTACTCTCAGTTGCCGACTCGGAGCTCGCCAAGTTTGGCAAAGCCCTAGATCGTGGCCTCAAAGAAATGGACAAAGTCAGTGTGGATGGTCTAACTCCACAATTTGCTTTTGACCTCTTTCAATCGTATGGCTTCCCATTTGAGGTAACCTCCGAGCTCGCCGCCAAAAAAGGAGTCACTCTAAATCAAGCAGATTATGACTCTATCTTTGCCAAACACAAAGAGGGGAGTCGCACTGCCTCAGCCGGCATGTTTAAGGGCGGCCTCGCCGACCACTCCGAGATAACGACCAAGCTCCATACTGCGACCCACCTCCTCCACAAAGCCCTCCGCACAGTCCTCGGCACTGAGGTGCATCAAGCTGGTAGCAACATTACTCCCGAACGCCTTCGTTTTGACTATACCTATGCCGGCAAACCAACGCGAGAGCAGTTAGATGAAATCGAAAAAATCATCAATGATGCCATCGCTGCAAATTTTCCTGTCACCCGCCGAATCGAAGACAAAGAGGCTGCAACAGCTAGTGGTGCCATGGCTTTCTTTGCCGAGAAATATCCAGACAAAGTAAGTGTTTATATTATTGGCGCGGATCCTGACAAAGATTGGTTTAGCAAAGAACTTTGTGGTGGTCCTCATGTCGAGAATACCGGGTCCATTGGTAAAGTAAGTATTTTTAAAGACGAATCGCTCGGTTCTGGTACCCGCCGCATCTACGCCCGCCTGCAATAGCTGTGCTATAGCACTGCGGGCAGGCCAAGCTCGCTTGACCAGCCTCTATTTACTGTTTCATGATAACTGTATACTGTATCTATGACTGTGCCCAATTTTTTGGATAAACTAACCGGCAAAGCTAGTCCCGAGGAGAAGACTTTCCTCGCGCTCGTCCTCTCTGACCATCGCGTCCAGGCTGCGGTCTGGAAAGTAGTGGGGGCAGAGACCGAGATCGTCTCCCTCGGCACGCCTGTTGAGTGGGACGGTGATGTAGCGACCACCAACGAACTAATCCAGGCAGTCGATGCGACCATTAGTAGCGCCACTGAGGGCCTAGATCTAGAGCCAGATGAGATAGTCCTGGGTCTCGCCAACGCTTGGGTTGATACCAGTGGGATCAAGCAGTCCAAAAAAGATCTAATCAAAAGTATTTGTCGCGAGCTCTCGCTCAAACCGATTGGCTACGTTGTCATCGCCGATACCATCGTCAAATATCTCAAAATGCAAGAAGGGGCACCTCCCACCTCAATCCTGATCCAGGTCGATCGCAGGAGCGTTACCTTATCGCTCGTCGAGCTCGGCGGGGTCAAATATACAGTGAGTGTCGGCAGTAGCGACGATATTAGTAGTGATGTCGCAGAAGGGTTGTCTAACCTGCCTCCCGATGTCTCCCTCCCGTCCCGTTTTATCCTAGTCTCCGCCATGGAGAATACTTCTGATCTCGTTCAGGCGCTAACTGCATTTGATTGGCAAAAAAGCTTCTCCTTCCTCCACACTCCCAAGATTGAGGCATTACCCAAAGACGTCGAGGTGCACGCAACAGCCGTCGCAGGTGGTAGCGAAGTTGCTGCCTCCCTAGGCTTTAGTCTCGAACCATCGGTCGAGGAGTCAGTGGTAGTCGAAGAGCAGAAGTCAGATGTAAAGGCAGAGTCAAATGTTGCAAAAACCGAGCTCACTGCCGAGGACGTTGGCTTTCACCCGGCAACAGTCGAGGAGTTAACAGTCAATAATCTGACGGTAGCAAATGAAGAGGAAGTAAAGGATGAACCAGATGAATTAGAAGATAAAGACGAGGACTCAGACGACTCCGAAGATGTGACCGAAGATGATGTGACGGTAGATGTGCCATCAAAGCCATCCTTTAAGCTCAATCTCCCGTCCATGCCGAGCGTCAAACTGCCATCATTTAAGCCGAATATGATCCCACTCCCCAAACTAAACTTACGTGGTGGCAACAAACTATTCATTGGGTTGGGTGCCATCGTCTTATTAATTGCCTCACTCGTTGCCGCCTACTACTTTGTGCCACAGGCCACAGTGAATGTAACCATTCAGGCTAGACCAATCACCGAGACGATCAATATAACCTTAAAAAGTGATGCCACCGAGGTAGATCTAGAGTCATCAATAGTCCCGGCTGTGTATACGAGCGAAGAAGTAACTGGGCAGGACTCAGTGCCAGTGACTGGGACCAAAACAGTGGGTGACCCAGCGGTCGGTGAAGTAACTATTTATAATCGCACCTCGCTCCCCAAAACCCTCCTCAAAGGGACCGCCATAACCGCAAACTCACTCAAATTTACACTCAACTCAGACGTGACAGTCGCCAGTAAATCAGCCGGCGCCGACTACGTCGATGTGCCAGGCAAAGCGAGTGTCAAAGTAACTGCCTCAGCTTTTGGTACTGCAGGCAACCTAAAGTCAGGGACCGAATTTACAATAGCTAGCTTTACCAAAGATAGTTTTGTCGCCAAAAATGATGCGGCCTTAAGTGGCGGGACTTCTCAAGAAGTGACAGTTGTCTCCGAAGCCGATAAGGCAGAGCTCCTCAAATCCCTCAAAACCAAGCTTAGTGAGCAGCTAAGGCAGTCCTTCCTCCCAGATCAGAGCTCAGGCGAGAACTATTTTATCGTCGAAGAAGACACAAAAGTTGTCGAAGAAAAGTATAGTAGCAAAGTAGGCGATGCTGCATCCTCACTCTCGGCGGATGTTACCTTGAGCGTGGGCGTACTTAGCTACAACCAAGACGATATCCAAGAGTTGGTCAAAAACACTATTCAATCTAGCGTCCCCGCTGGCTACACTCGGACAGAGATAGCTCCCTCGGTCGCGCTCCGAGATACTACTGTCTTAGAGAGTGGTGATGTCAAAGCATCGGCCGACGTCACTCTCTACGTCATCCCTACACTCGACCAAGCCTCAATCACCCAGACTCTCAAAGGCAAAAAATATGCTTCAGCCACCAGCTTCTTAGCTAGTATCCCAGGGGTTGTGGGTAGCGAGATTGTCCTCACTCCCAACCTGCCACCTCGCTTGGTAGCGCTCCCACATAACGCTAGTCGTATCACTCTAGTTGTCATGACCACCAAATAATTTTATGTACGTATACGTCAAAGCTCCACCTGGTCACACACTCCGGCACAGATCTACCTCCAAGGAGACTGGGAGGGTTATCCTCTCCTCGATCCTCCTTACTTTAGGTTTTACCGCGGTAACGACAGTTATCTATCCATTCATCGCTTACGAGCAGATCTATGCACCAAAATTTGCAACCAGCCCGACAGTACTCGGCACCACTGACCCGACAGCACTTATCCCTGAAGCAAATAATGTAGAAGGTAACAACACGCCGAGCATAGTACCAGAGGTGGTTAATACTGCGCTCGATTATACAAACGCCGATGTCTGGTATGGCCACAAATCTGAGGGCAAATTTGATCACTTGGTATATTCACTCTCAATCCCCAAGCTTAGGATCAACAATGCCGTAGTCCGGGATGATCACACCGATCTCAAAGAGTCGCTAATTCACTATCCAGGTACAGCGCAGCCAGGTGACCTAGGTAACGGTGTAATTTTTGGGCACTCTGTCCTACCTCAGTTCTTTAGTCCATCCAACTACCACACCATCTTCTCAACTCTTCATACCCTTGATGTAGGGGATGAGATCAAAATCACCTCTGGTCCGGCGACTTATACCTATCGCATTACCCAGATGTACGTAACTGGACCCGATGATCTAAACCCTCTCGCTCAGTCCTACGGCAGTCGTAACCTCACCTTAATTACCTGTACTCCTCCAGGCACCTATCTCAAGCGCTTGGTGATCAAATCGGAGCTAATATGAGCACTGTCTACCTAGGCATCGATTACGGGACAGTGCATATCGGAGTCGCGCTAGCCGAGCACATACTAGCCACTCCTCTGCCAACACTCACCAATAACGAGCACTTAATAAAAAATCTCATGAGCATTATCGAGAGTAATCAGGTCACTAGTATAGTTGTCGGACTCCCGTCAGGCAGGATAGAGCGTGAAGTACGTAGTTTTGCCAAGAAATTAAGCGATGCTACTAGTCTCCCAGTCACTCTCCACGACGAGACACTCTCTAGTCATGATGCTAGTCGGCAGTTGGCAACAATTGGGGTCAGTCGGAGCAAAAAAAAGAACGAGCATAGCTACTCCGCTGCGCTAATTTTGGAGGATTACCTAGAAAGTGTTAAACTGTAAATCAGAATGTTTAAAAAATTAATAACGCCTATCCAGCTCTGGCTACTCTCTAGAGGTCAGTGTGTCGGCTGTGGCACTACTCTCTCCAAAGTCCAATCAGTCAAACTAACGACAAATACTGACAAAATTACTTGTTCATGTGGACGGATTTTCATCTATGACACACAGAAAAAGACCTACCGACGCGCGCTCTTTAGTGAGATTTAGTCTCCTATTTTTCGGTATTTTTATCGTTTGGGCTCTCTGGAGTTGGATCACGTCTCCACTAGATCCTAGTGCTAGTTTTAATGCTATCGCGATTAAGCCCGGATCTTCGGTCAAATCAATTGCAAACACTCTCAAAGCAAATAATCTAATCCGCTCAGAGACTCTCTTTGTTCTCTATGTTAGGTTTAATGATATCAAGCTAAAGGCAGGGGATTACACTCTCTCACCATCACAATCTATTCCTGAGCTTGCTCAAGCCTTAACTACTGGCCGCGAAAACGAGATCAGGGTCACTATCCCTGAGGGATATAGGCGTGAACAGATTTCTGAGGTTATAGAGTCTAAGCTCGGGATCAAGCAGCTCGATTTTCTATCTGCCTCAAAGGGACTAGAGGGGACCCTCTTCCCAGATACCTATGCTTTTAGCAAGGATGCAACCGCCAATGACGTAGTCAAGGTGATGACGGACACTTTTGCCAAAAAAACAGCGATTCTAGATCTAACTCAAAGCGACATCGTCCTCGCCTCAATTGTCGAGCGCGAAGCCTTAACTCCAGCCGAGAAGCCGGTAGTAGCCGGTATCCTAAAAAATAGATTAGCTGATGGGTGGGCACTCGAAGTGGATGCCACTATCCAGTACATTATGGGGAAATCTGGGGACTGGTGGCCCGTACCACTCCTCGGAGATCGCAAGAGAGTCTCGCCTTACAACACCTACTTAAACCGCACCCTCCCGCCCGCTCCCATTGGCAATCCAGGTATTATCGCACTAACTGCAGTCGCGAACCCAGCTACTACTCCTTATTACTTTTATCTCCACGACAAAACAGGTTTGATCCACTATGCGGCGACAAATGCCGAGCACGAAGCAAATATTGCCAAATATATTAACAAGTGACGCAGGAGAGTGTTGACAGTCAGGTATAAACCTGCTTTAATACCCAAGCACGCGCAAGCGGAGCTTTTTTGGGCGTACGAGGGGAACCACCTCTAGTACGCTTTTTTAATTCGTTAGATTAAGTTAAATTTAAGGAAATAAGTATGACAAAAAATGCTCGTCAGTACTGGGGTAAACAAAATATCAAACTCCCCCCACTTGATTTAACTGGCGTAGCACGAGAGTCATACGACGCATTCCTTAAGCGCGATATCAGTAAATACCTCAGAGAGATTTCTCCTATCGATGACTTCACAGGTAAGACCTGGGAGCTCTCTTTCCTCTCTCACTATTTCGAAGAACCAAAAGTCACTCCACAAGAAGCAATAATCAAAGGTCTAACCTACGACATGCCTCTTCGTGTCAAAGTCCGCCTCATCAACAAAATAACTAGCGACGAAATCGAGCAGGACGTCTTCTTAGGTGATATCCCTAAGATGACCGAGCGCGGTACCTTTATCATCTCCGGTATTGAGCGCGCAGTTGTTAACCAGCTCGTCCGCTCACCCGGCGTCTTCTTTGCTGGCAACATCGACCCCACAACTGGCCGCCTCCTCTTTACCGCCGAACTTCGTCCTATGCGTGGTAGCTGGCTAGAGCTAACCGTCGGCAAAAACGACGTAATCACAGGCAAGATTGATCGTCATCGCAAATTCTACGCAACTACTCTACTTCGTGCGCTCGGCCTCGAAGACGACGAAGAAATCAAAGAACTATTCAAAGAAGTAGACAGCAACAGTGACCATCAATATATCTTTGCAACACTCGCCAAAGATCCTAATAAAACTCAGGCCGAAGCCCTCCTAGACCTCTACGACAAAGTGAGACCAGGTGAGCCAGCCGTGCTCGAGAATGCAAAGACCCTCTTCTTCCAGAGCTTCTTTGATCCACGCCGCTATGACCTAGAGAGTGTCGGTCGCTACAAACTGAACAAAAAACTAGGGCTAGACATCAAAAACACAGCTGACAATCAGGTACTTCAAAAATCCGACATCATCGGCATGATCAAGTACTTAATCGGTCTCCAAAATGGAGTAGGTGTCGTCGACGATATCGACAACCTTAGTAACCGCCGCGTTCGCCGTGTTGGCGAGCTCCTCGGTGCTACCGCTTTCCGCATTGGACTACTACGACTAGAGCGCAGCATCAAAGAAAAGATGTCTTTGGTCAAGCCAGAAGAGAGTGTTACTCCCGTTCAACTAATCAATGCTCGCCCTGTGATCGCAACTATTAGTGAGTTCTTCCGTCGTAACCGCCTCTCAACCATCCTCGACCAGACCAACCCACTCGCCGAGATCGACAATCTTCGTCGTCTCTCTGTTATGGGTACTGGTGGTGTTACTCGCGAACGTGCGAGCTTTAGTATGCGCGACATCAATGCTAGCCAGTATGGTCGCATCTGTCCCGTCCGCTCACCTGAAGGTCCTAACATCGGTCTCGTTACCTATCTCTCACTCTATGCTCGTGTCAACGAGTTTGGATTCCTCGAGAGTCCATATCGCCGTGTCGAGACTGTCAAAAAAGGCAACAAGACTACGATGCATGTCAGTGACGAGATCGTCTACCTTTCACCTGAGGATGAGTCAGGCTACTACATCACTCACGCTGGTATCGAAATCAACGACAAAAACGAGATTGTTGACTCCTGGGTTCCTGCACGCTACCTAGGTAACTTCGTCGAAGTCCCAGTCGAAAATGTCCAGTTTATTGACGTTATTCCACGCCAGGTCGTCGGAACCAGCGCCAGTTTGATTCCTTTTATTGCTCACGACGAAGCTAACCGTGCTCTCATGGGTACTCACATGCAATGTCAGGCAGTTCCTTTGGTCCGCCCTGACTCACCCATAGTTGGTACCGGCATGGAGAGTGCCGTCGCCGAGAGTATGAACTGGGCGATCCGCTCACGCCACAATGGTGAGGTAAGTTATGTCGATGCCAACCGCATCGTCCTAGACGTTACCAAAGCTGATTTTGACAAAGCCAAAAAAGAATTAGAGGCTACAAGTAGCATCGTCTACACCCTCGAAAAAGGCAAAGTAGTCTACTCTATTAGCAAATTTGGCAGAACCGCCAACTCTACTTGCTACAACCAAAAGCCAGTAGTCAAAACAGGCGACAAAATTAAAGTCGGTGATCTTCTAATCGATGGTCCAGCAAGCTCAGGTGGCGAGTTGTCACTCGGCAAAAACCTAACCATCGCCTATGCCTCATTTATGGGTCTAGGTTATGAAGATGCGATCATCGTCTCTGACCGTCTAGTCAAAGAAGATGTCTTAACCAGTATCCACATCAACGAATATGAGAGTCAGGTCATGGACACCAAACTAGGTGCCGAAGAATTGACTAGGGATATCCCCAACGTCAGTGAGCATGATCTCAGAAACCTAAGCGAAGACGGTATCGTCGTCGTCGGTGCCGAGGTCGGTCCTAACGACATCTTAGTTGGCAAAATCGCACCAAAAGGTGAGACAGAGCTAACCGCCGAAGAACGCTTACTCCGCGCCATTTTTGGCGAAAAAGCTCGCGAAGTCAGAGACACTTCTCTACGCATGAGCAACGGTGAGAGTGGGACAGTCATTGATGTTTCTATCCTCGACAAGAGCGAGGGTGATGAGCTAGATCCCGGCGTACTCAAAGTCGTCAAGATCAAAGTTGCTCAGATAAGAAAAGTCACTGTCGGAGACAAGCTAGCCGGTCGCCACGGTAACAAGGGTGTTATCAGTCGTATCATCCCAGTCGCCGACATGCCATATCTGGCAGACGGTACTGCGGTCGATATTATTATCTCGCCTCTCTCAGTCCTCGCTCGTATGAACCTCGGTCAGCTCCTCGAAGCTCACCTAGGTTGGGCAGCCCAAAAGCTAGGCTACAAAGTAGCGCTCCCAGTCTTTGAACCAATCAAAGAATCAGCAATCGAAGAAGAGCTCAAAAAAGCTGGTCTACCAGTATCTGGCAAGATCACGCTCTTTGATGGTCGCACAGGGCTACCTTTTGACAAAGAGACCACAGTCGGCGTCGGCTACATCCTCAAGCTCATTCACATGGTTGAGGACAAAACTCACGCTCGTAGCACTGGTCCATACTCACTCGTGACCCAACAGCCTCTCGGCGGCAAAGCCCAGATGGGTGGTCAGCGCTTGGGAGAAATGGAAGTCTGGGCACTCGAGTCACATCGCGCAGCACACGTGCTACAAGAGATGTTGACTATCAAGTCAGACGATCTAGTCGGTCGCGCCAAAGCGTTCGAAGCAATCGTCAAGGGTGTTGATATTCCCGAGAGTACAGTCCCTGAATCATTCAAGGTCTTGCTCAAAGAGCTAAACTCTCTCGGACTAGACGTTGTCCCAGTCGAGCCAAAAGAAGTAATCGTCGAAGAGGTAGATGCCGCCGAACTAGAGAAAGACAAAGTCATTCTCGCAGACGACGAGCCAGCATTAGCAGATGGTGATGCGAGTACTATGGTTACTCCAGCTGTCAGCGACGATGATGACGATGACACAGTCGTAGTAGCAAAAAAAGATGAGGACGATCTCGATGATCTCGAAGGTCCATCAGATGAAGAATTAAAGGAGAGCGAACTATGATCAAAAATATTCTAGACTTCAAAGGTCTCAAAATCCAGCTCGCTTCTCCTGACACTGTCAGGGAGTGGAGCTTTGGTGAAGTTACCAAACCAGAGACCATTAACTATCGTACGCTCAAACCAGAAAAAGATGGACTCTTCTGTGAGAAGATCTTTGGTCCAACCAAAGATTACGAGTGTTACTGTGGTAAGTACAAAAGAATTCGTTATCGAGGCATTATCTGTGATAAGTGTGGTGTCGAAGTAACCCAGAGTCGCGTTCGTCGCGAGCGCATGGGTCACATCAACCTCGCTGCTCCAGTTGCTCACATCTGGTACTTTAAGGGCGCACCCAGCAAACTAAGTTTGCTTATGAACGTCGCTCCTAAGGCACTCTCTTCAGTCGTCTACTTTAGCAAATACCTAGTTCTAACTGTCGACAAAGACAAAAAAACTAGTGTCATCGAGACTGTTATGGCTCAAAAGCAGACAGCAGTCGACGCACTAGAAGCTGCTACTAAAGAGGCAATGGAGAAGGTCAAAGATAACCTAAGCAAAGAGGCTACCGAGCATCAAAAACTTAGTGCCAAAAAGACCATCGAAAAACTTAGGGAAAACCTAGTAATCGACAAAGATCAGACCGAAGAGATCTACAAAACCGTTCTCTCTATGGCCAAGCGCATCGTCCCAGGAACAGTCATGTCCGAAGACGAATTCTTGAAGCTCGAAGAATACGGGGCAGTAGACCATCTAACTGTCGGCATGGGTGCCGAATCTATCCTCGGTTATCTTGAGGGACTAGATATCCAAAAACTTAGCCGCGATCTCAAAGAAGAACTAAAGAACGAAGTAGCAGGCGCCAAACGCGTCAAGCTAGCCAAGCGCCTCAAAGTAGTAGACGGTCTCAAAAACGCCGGTCTCTCAGCTGCTTGGATGGTTCTCAAAGTCCTCCCTGTTCTACCTCCAGAATTGCGTCCTATGGTACAGCTCTCAGGTGGTCGCTTTGCGAGTTCAGATCTCAACGATCTTTATCGCCGCGTCATCAACCGTAACAATCGTCTCAAACACCTAATTGATCTTGGTGCACCAGAGATCATCTTAAGAAACGAGAAGCGCATGCTCCAAGAGGCAGTTGATTCATTAATCGACGCTTCACAAGCCAAGACTTCACGTCGCCGTGCAGTCAAGCCACTCCGCTCACTCTCTGACATGTTGTCAGGTAAGCAGGGTCGCTTCCGCCAAAACCTCCTCGGTAAGCGTGTCGACTACTCCGGTCGCTCCGTTATCGTCGTCGGTCCAGAGCTCTCGCTAGACCAATGTGGTCTCCCCAAAGACATGGCTCTTGAGATGTTCAAGCCATTCGTACTACGGGAACTAATCAGTGGCGGCATCGCTCCAAACGTAAAGAGTGCCAAACACGCCATAGAGAGAAAAGATCCTCTAGTGTTTGATATTCTCGAGAAGATCACCAAAAATCATCCAGTGTTACTTAACCGTGCTCCAACTCTGCACAAGTTAGGTATCCAAGCATTTTATCCAGTCTTGATCGAGGGTAACGCTATCCAGCTTCACCCCTGTGTCTGTGCAGGATATAACGCTGACTTTGATGGTGACCAGATGGCTGTACACGTCCCACTTTCGGCAACTGCAGTAGCTGAGGCTGCCTCACGAATGCTCGCCGAAAACAATCTACTCAAGCCAGCTAACGGTAGTCCAATCACTGTTCCTAACAAAGAAATGGCGCTTGGTTGCTACTACTTAACTAGCTTTGACCCAGATTTCAAAGAATGTACAGAGATCTTTTCAGACGAGCACAGTGCTCGCGCAGCAGCCGAAGCAGGTCGGGTCAATCTACGTCAGAGTGCCAAAGTCCGAATTGGTGGCAAGATTATCACCACTTCAGTTGGCCGTATCATCTTTAACGAAGCACTCCCTGAGGAGCTCCGCTTTATCAACGAGAGTGTCAACGCCAAGATGATTACCGATCTGATCAAAGAGGCTATCCGCCTATTCGACAACAAGTCAGTCGCCAAACTTGTCGACAAGATCAAGTCCATGGGCTTCTCATACTTAACCACATCAGGACTCTCAGTTGCAGTCTCCGACAACATTTTGTTTGCGGGCAAAGATGCGATGATCAAAGAGGCTGATAGTCGTGTTAACCAGATCCTAGAGACTTATAACCAAGGTCTTATCACCGAAGAAGAAAAGCGCAGACTTAGTTTTGAAGTCTGGATGGAGACCACCGAGAGTATCGCTAACGCTACTTGGGACATGTTTGACGAGCGTAATGCCGTCAAGATTATCATCAACTCAGGTGGTACCCGTGCTAGCCGCGATCAGGTCAAACAGCTATCAGCTATGCGTGGACTAGTCGTTGACCCGCTAGGTAAGATCGTGGAGATGCCAACCAAGAGTAACTTCCGCGAAGGTTTATCAATCTTCGAATACGTTACCTCTTCTCGTGGATCACGCAAAGGTCTAACTGACTCAGCTCTAAAAACAGCTGACGCCGGTTACCTGACTCGTCGCTTAGTTGACGTTTCACACACTGCAATCATCCGTGACCAAGACTGTGAAACTACCGAGTATCTAACCATCGAGACCACAGGTTCTCGTGGCAAACACTTCGAGAAACGCGTCCTCGGTCGTGCACTAGCCAAAGCCGTCAAACACCCAGTATCAAAAGCTGTGATCGCCAAAAAAGGCGACATGATTGACGACGAGCTAGCCAAAATACTCTACGAGTCTAAGGTCGAGAGTGTCGAGATCCGCTCACCACTAACCTGTCGCGCCAAAGTCGGCGTCTGTGCTACCTGTTACGGTTGGGATTTCTCAACCCGTCGCCTCGTCGAGGCAGGTACTCCCGTCGGTGTTATCGCTGCGCAGAGTATTGGTGAACCAGGTACTCAGCTAACCATGCGTGTTAAGCATGCTGGTGGTATCGTCGGCTTAGACGTTACCCAGGGCTTACCTCGTGTCGAAGAGCTCTTCGAAGTCCGTAATCCTAAGGTTGTAGCACCACTTGCTACTGTCTCAGGCAAAGTCGAAGTCGAAGAAACTGCAGATGGCAATAAAGTGACCGTTACCGACAGTAAAACTGGTGACAAGGATGAATACTTTGTCCCAGCTACACTCACGCTCACTGTCAAAGACAAAGACGTGATCGCCGCCGGTATGCCACTAGCCGTTGGTCCTCAAAATGTTCAAGAGGTCCTAAGAGTCCGCGGGCTAAGGGATTCACAGCTCTACTTGATCCAAGAGATCCAAAATGTCTACGAGAGTCAGGGTATCCCGATCTCAGACAAGCATTTCGAGGTCATCGTCCGTGAGATGAGTAGCAAAGTTAAGGTCGAAGAGTCAGGTGACACAACCTTAATTTCTGGTGAAGTAGTTGACCGCTATACCTTCGAAGGTGGCAATGATGCCGCACTTGCTGAGGGTGGTGAGCCAGCGACCGCTACCCAGGTGCTCCTCGGTATAACGCGAGCTGCGCTACATACTCACTCTTGGCTCTCTGCCGCATCATTCGAGCAGACAACCAACGTTCTCTCCGAAAGCGCGCTAGTCGGCGCTATCGATCCACTTTTGGGTCTCAAAGAGAACGTCATTATTGGAAGACTTATTCCCACCAACTCCAGTGTAGAAGTTGTGGTACAATAGCGAGATCATTATGCCAACAGTAAACCAACTAATTAAACAAGGTAGACATAGCAAACCCAGTCACGGTAAGGCTGGCGCGCTCAGAAAAGGTTACAACGCCAAGCGTCGTTCGATGGTTGAGTACAGCTCTCCACAGAAGCGCGGTGTGTGTGTCATAGTCAAAACCATGACGCCAAAGAAACCTAACTCAGCGCTGCGTAAAGTAGCTCGTGTCCGCTTGTCTAACAAACAAGAAGTGACCGCCTACATTATGGGCGAAGGCCACAACCTAGCTGAGCACTCAGTTGTTCTCGTTCGTGGTGGTCGTGTCAAAGATCTACCTGGTGTAAAGTATCACATTGTTCGTGGCAAGTACGACACTGCTGGGGTCGAAGGCCGCAAAACAAGTCGTAGTAAATACGGCGCCAAGCGCCCCAAAGCAAAATAATAAAGGATAAACATGCGTAGCAAATCAGCCAATATCCGCTCAGTCGCGGTCGATGGTAAATACAAAAGTCTCGAAGTCGCCAAGCTCATCAACCGAGTAATGGTCGATGGCAAGAGGACCGTGGCCATGCGCCAGGTTTATAACGC
>JAGOVG010000004.1 GCA_018060845.1 Candidatus Woesebacteria bacterium | reverse complement strand
TAAACCCTTAGCACGCCCTAGTGCTAACTGTTCCCGCTCATAGAGCGAAAGGTGATAGTGACTCATAAACGTACCTCCTAGACGGGCATTTTACCCGCTAGTGGTGCGTTTCGTTTGCGAACCTAGGCTACTAGCAGTCTCCGGTAGGGGGTAAGACAAGGGCAGGTTCTTACTCCCGACCCGAGATTAGTGTCCGAAGAGGGCACCCGCCTGCAACGCTATGCGTAGCATTGCGGGCAGGGGTTCGTAGCTTCCAATCCTAGGGTTAAACCTAGGGCTCGACACTCAAGTCTACTCACTGCGAGTAGTAATTTGAGAGGAGAGCAGTCCACCCATATCGCCTAACGGCGAAATGTGGCGGACAAGTTCTTTAACAAGGCATACGTTTTCGAATGAAAACTCATCGTTTCTGTCACAGCACAGGAGCAGGATGAATCGAGGAAATAAGATAATCTTGTTTTTTGGATTCATCCTGTTTTCTGGCAAAAGTGCCGGAGTCCCGCAAGGGATTGCGCAAAAGCGCAGAACTATCGAACCCGAGGAGCTTTGGTGCTAGTACAGACCACTGCCCTGGAGGTGTAGAGAAAAGATGAGGAGACAGAAATGACGAAAGGTCAAAAATGGTTAGTCGGAATCGTTGGATTCTTGGTGCTTTGCGCCATGAGCTGTGTCGGCATCCTTTTGGTTGCATACATTGCGACAACTGCGCATCCCGCTGTTGTTTCCACAAACGTTCCGTACGAAACCCCCCGCCCGACTGAAGAAGTTTCCATTCCGACCTCTACAGGTTGGGTTGGCGACCAATTTGGACCCGAGCAAGCGTTTCCCGCGGTCATTGTTGGTCCAGCTATCGCTGAGATCAAAGGTGACGCAGGTTACTGCGCGCTCGTGAAAGTCAATGAAGGGGAATCCCTGAATTGGCGCGGTGGCGGTGCATGGTGGCAAGCTTTTTCGCAAGCTGCTCTCGAGGCGCGGTTTCCGCACCACGAAGCAGAGTACTCTGCGAAATGGCCCAAATGCAAGATATTCTTGCATGCCTCCGATCTTCGGTAGGCGCCACATGACTCTCAACTCCGAGAGACACAGATTTACCTCGAAGGTGGAGCCAAGCGCAAGCTTGTCCGTCGAGTGTTCGAAGCGTATGCCAGGGGGTGTGAAAAGATTGATCAGAACTTTGATCACCTTTTCCACCCCCCGCACGCCTTAGCCCATAAACACATGTTTGTGGTCTGAGGTGTATGAATAATTTAAAGAAACAACCTTTAGTATCAATAATTATGACCGCTTACAACGCGGCCGAGTTTGTGCTGGAAGCAGTAGAAAGTATCCAAAACCAAACATACTCAAATTGGGAGCTGATCATAGTAAATGATGGGTCGACTGACTCTACAGGTAAGATCCTTGTTAAATTGGCGAAAAATGATAAGCGAATTGTGTTGATAAATCGTCGTAATAACAGGGGAGCAAGCGTGGCTTCTAACATAGGTTTATCTAAAGCTTGTGGTCAACTAATTGCTCGCATGGATAGTGATGATATTGCCATGCCCGATAGGCTAATGGAGCAAGTTAAATTTTTGCTTGATAACACTGATGTCATTGTGGTAGGTGGGCAATGCGAGCTTATCGATCGTGAAGGTAATACTATAGGGATGAAGAACTTCCCCACTAAACATGAGGGAATTTACGATGCATTGTACCAATATAATCCGATCCAGCACCCGAGCCTCATGATCAACACCAAGCTGCTCGGTAAACACAAAATCACTTATCATACCGATGTGTTATTAGCTCATGATTTGGAGATAGTATTTAAACTGGCTCAGTATGGCAGGTTGGCCAATCTAGATAGCACAGTATTGAAGTACCGTATCCACAATGACTCACTATCTCTAAAACAACCAAAGGAAACTTTTAAGCATACTTTGGTAGTGCGTGAAATGGCTCGTCATAAATATGGTTATGTACCAAGTAAGAGAGGTGTGGTAACTCATATCATGCAAAAGATGCTTATGCGTGTCTTGCCAAGTTTTGTAGTTTACCCACTATTTAGAATAATCAGGATGAGACAAGTAGTAGAGTTTAAAATGCGACTGGCATATGCTGCTACAGCTATCGTGGGAATAATCTCTAGGTAATATATACTAGAGAAATGCGACGAATACTCAGATGGTTTAGTCTACAGAAGGCAGTCTTGTTTTTGATTCTTGGCGTTGTGATATATCAATCTAGATTGGGTAGTGCAGAGTGGCTACTAGGATGGGATAGTCTCGTACCGGAACTCAACTGGAAGTTAAATTTTAGTCGAGCAATATTGGGTGCGTGGCAAGAATATCAAGGAGTAGGTCTCACCGGTGGGATGGCACACTTAGCCGACTTGTCGCGCATGATCCTGTTGTGGGTGATTAACTTGGTTTTACCCGCGCAGTATGTGAGGTGGACTTGGCACATGGGGATGTTGGTAATAGGGCCAGTTGGCATGTGGTATTTGGGCAAGAAATTGTGGAAGTGGAGTGAGAGCGCGAGTCTGGCTGCCAGTGTGTTTTATCTACTGAATTTAGCGACTATCCAGTATTATTTTGTGCCTTACGAAGCATTTAGTAGTTTTTATGGATTTTTGCCATGGCTGACTGCAGTATATTTAACATATTTAGTAACAGGGGCGAAAAAAGATTTGGGAAAGATGGTAATACTCGGATTACTCTCTACCTCGGCTTTTTATGTGCAGACATTATTTGTAGTATATGTGATCGCGCTGGGAATCTTATCTCTAGGGTATTTGAAAAACTGGAAGAGGGTTTTTGCAGGATTGTTGACGATATTTATCGTAAATGCTTTTTGGCTACTACCCGTCATATACGGGGTGATAACTGGTGGTGGACAAGTAGGACTTGCCAAGATCAATAGTATTGCATCTTCCGAAACTACACTAATGAATGATGGGTTTGGCAAATGGTCAGATGTGGTTTCACTCAAAGGATATTGGCTAGAATATATTGAATGGATTGGTGGGGGTGACTGGGGGAGATTGATGCAATTGTGGTGGGAGTGGAGTGCAAAAGGATGGGTGATGGGATTAGGGCAGATATTGTTTGGAATAAGCGTCCTAGGAATTGTGTGGGGAGTATTACTGAAAAAAATGAAATGGGGGTGGTTAGGAGGGTTACTTTTGGCGTATATAATGGTGTCATCGTTTAACTCGCCATTTGGAGTGATTTACCAATTTTTGGTCGATCGAATCCCATTGTTTGGCGAGATGTTTAGATCTGTATTTACGAAGTGGTCGGTGGTATTAGCGTTGTTTGTAAGCGTAGGAATAGGAATCCTTGTTGCAGGGATAAAAAACAAATGGGTAGCAGGAATAGTGGCAAGTATAATTGTGGCTGGATGTGCGGGAATAGTGTGGCCAGTATTTAAGCCAGGAATAATTTTTGACAAGATGAAGGTTGAGTTGCCAGGTGCGTATTTGAAAATGTTTGAGTTTATGAAATCGCAATCTAAAGATGGTAGGGTGGCATACTTACCAACTCAAGATATGTGGAGTTGGAAGTATACTGATTGGGGATATAGAGGGAGTGGATTCTTGTGGTACGGTATTGAGCAGCCAATACTTGATCGAGCTTTTGATGTGTGGAGCCCATATAACGAGGGATTTTATAATGAGTTTTCAACGGCATTGTATGGTGGTAGTGGTGAGAAGGTAAAGCAGATTCTGAATAAATATGATGTAAGATATGTACTACTGGACGAGAGTGTGATTGCACCGGGACAGGACAAAGAGATTCTACGAGTTGAAGAGACTAAGCGCATGTCTGAAGAGTTGGGATGGGTGCAGAAATTTAACGAAGGTTTCTTGACTGTATGGGAGGTAAATAATTCTCAAATCACAAATGACAAATCTCCAAATGGAGAACAATGGATAAGTACGCCAAAAACATATACTTTGGCGGAAGGAGAGGTTATAAAAGCTAGAGAAGATGTGATTTTTGAAGATAATGGCAGCTACGTTAGTGGCATTGGGGGAATGCAGTTTCCCTTTGCGAACTTGATGAAAGAGAACCCCACTTCGTCTACGACTTCGTTAGGGGCAGGGAAGTTGGAGGATGTGGAATGGGGTGAGGGAGGAGTGAGAATAATCGCAAATCATAAATTCTCAAATTCTCAAATGATAATAATCCCAGGTTGGGAAGTGGGGGAGATAGTAAGAGTAGACTTTGCCACTTCGTCTGCGACTACGTTGGGCACACAGTGGGAACCTCTGCCAGCATATTATGTTAATGACCAGACTGGGCCAGTCTTTTTAGGTGAAGAGAAGCCGGCGGATGGTAAAAGTTATTTCTTCTCAAGAATAAGTGCAGGGGAAGAATGGAGGGAATATCGGGCAGATCAGAAATTCGAAATTAGAAATGAGAAATTAGAAATAGCAGTGAGAGGGGAGCCATTTGTATATGACTTTACCAAACAAGGGCAAGGGAGTATTGGTAACTGTGATGTTTTGAAGCGGGGGGTAGCTACTAAGACTGAGAATACTTACTTTGCAGATGAGCGCGGGGCTGTGTGCGACTACGTGGTAATGGAGGCTCCTTTTACCCGCGTGCCACACTTGCTTAGGTTAAGAGGCGAAAATACAGAGGGTCGAAGTATTAAGTTCTTCTTATACAACACTGGGAGTAAGCGGAATGATATCGAATATCTACTAGGCAAGGGAAAATTTGACCAAACTTTCTCTCTCCTGCCATGGGACTGGGATGGGTACTATACCTTAAATATCGAAACACGCAGCTTTGGTCAGAGTGCTGAGAATAAGATCGAGCCAGTGGTTGGGATGTACGTACCACTCGACAAAATCGCGAAAGCGAAAATCGTGGATGACAGGAATAGTGGTCTGCCAGTAATGAACAATGCAAATGTTAAGTATGTTAAAAAGACTGGGACATGGCTGTATGGATTGGGAGTAAAAGGAGACGGGTTGATCAGATTAAGTCAGGGATACGATGAGGGGTGGATAGGGATAAATATAGGAGATTGGAACTGGAAGAATCCCTTCGACTCAGCTCAAAGTCTACGACATGTAAAAGTGGATGGATGGGCGAATGGATTTATACTGAATAACGAATCAGGAATTACAAATAATACTAACCAGATTGTGATTATTTTTTACTGGCCACAACTGCTTCAATATCTAGGGTTTGTCGTGTTAGGAATCACTGTTTTTTTATTGGTATTGCCTGTAAAAATTAAGAGTAAGTAGAATTTGTCCCCGTATGATCCAATAGGACTGATTGTCCTGACCTAGGATTTGTTGTTATTCTGATTGCTGATGGGATATCCGTATTTGCGCAAACAGAATAAGGAAGAGGGGATACGGATTGAGGTGATGGCTGACTCGATGCGGGTAGGTAAAACTACAGCGGTAAAAGTGATTGCAGAGGGACTGAGAAGCAAAGGAATGGTGGTTACGGAGAGTTATGAGGACTGGCAGCATAACCCATACCTAACTAAGAGTTACGAGGACCCAGAGCGCAACTTCCTCGAATCGCAGAAGTGGTTTATTAAGAGGAAGTGGCAGCAAGTTAAGGAGGGGGGAGTTGGAGTCTATATCCAGGATGTGGCGCCAGAGATGGATTATTGCTACGCCGAGACTAATCGGCGCCTCAGTAGGATGAGTGAAGAGCATTTTTCCGAGTATGAAACATATTTTGAAAGTCTGGACTGGACGGTAGCACCGGCACCATCGCTGCTCATCTACTTAAGTGTGAGTGATGAGGAGTTGATCCAGCGGGCCATGGACTCGCGACGTGAGTTTGAGACGGTGGAGCCTGAGTACTTTCTGATGATGAAGCGAGTTAATCGGGAATGGCTGACAGGAGCGAAGAACCATAGAGACTATAAAATAATCGAGGTAGACACTGACCATCTTGATTTTGCAAATAATCAGCTTGCCAAGACAGAGTTGGTTGAAAGGGTGATTAATGCTACCAGAGCTTAGTGCCAGGAGTGCATACCTCGAACTAAGTGATCAAATACAGAACTATGGGGAAAGTGGGTTTTATAGTGAAGTCTCAAAGTATGGGGAAGTGGAACTAGGAATAGAGGCAGTTGTTAGTTTTTTGATTGCTCGTCCTGCCATGCTAGTGGCAGATAAACACACGGGTGCTGACTATATAACGCAGCTGCTTATAGGCGAAGTGAGGGAGGTAATAAAGGCAAATAAGGAAGAACCTAAAGAAAATTACCTCAGTGAATTAGGAGATGTGGGGTTCTTTGCTATTGTACATAGGCTACTTAACTGGGAGGAGATGAGTCCGCTAGAGCAAAAGAAACTGATAGCAGTAGTCGAGTGGGCCGCAAAGGCTGCTGAAATGGAGGGGACTACGCTACCTGCGCTAGTTGCTCGCGTCGCGAAAGATAAAAACCCAGTTAATCACAGGTCTGAGCTATACCAGATTGTAGAAGAAGAGAGCGTAGGATTAGTCGTCTTACGCACTCCTCAGGTCATAAAACTAGGAAGGGTACTTAGAGACAAATTGAATGGAGAGTTAAAAGGGGTATATGATGTGAGACTAGTCTTAGCGCAGCACTGGCTAAATACTTTGACCAGCGTAGATGTTGTTTCTGTAAACCAGATTGAGGAATTATTCTTTTGGCTAAACCTAGATCTCTTAGAGTATGTGGAAAAGGAGAGAGGTGTATCTAATTGACATATATTGATATATTTACACTGTAAGTAACTGTTGTGTATACTTAACTCCCGATGGGTAAAAATAAACACATCGGTTTTTTTGTATATGACCCCTTAAGTGGAGGTCAGTTAATAATCTTCAGAGAGACCCGCGAGAGCGGGCTTTTTTTATGTCAAAAATGATGAGTTCTGAGCTAGACCATTTTTATCTTTCTGAGGGAACACCTGGACATGGCGCATCTTCGCATAAAGCTGATTTGGCATCGGTAGTGTTGGGTAGACCTGTCATGCCACTAGGAGTTAGAGGACCTGAGCCTAATTACCCTAGTTGCGAAGCACTAACAAAAAGTAAATTTGAGAAATTTCATGAGAGTCGAGTAGTAGACGCTACTGATTTAACTGGTAGAGGAATAGAGTGGGTAGCTGATGTCACTGTTTCGATAGGACAACAGGGGATGCCTTATGTTATTGATGCTCGTAAACAAACAGGGATTCCACAAAATGATAATAAAACGGCAGTAAAAGTGTTGAGCGAGAGAGTAGCCAATACAATGCGTCCGTTTGGGCGTAATCATGTAGTATTGCGAGCAGAAGCTGGGATTGGAGTAGGTTACTGTGACTATGATACACAAGGGGTGGTTGCAGCAGTAGGCATAGTCTCTAGTTTTGTGACTCTTGCTGGTAACCCACTAGCTAATCCATCCTTGGTTGCAGAGTATGTTGAACAGAGTCCTCTAGGAGCTAAGCATTTTGATAGAATCCCTTTGGGGATTGATGCGGCTACTTTAGTAGTATTTTTACTTCAGTCTGGGTGGTATAGCCGGCAGGGTTTTAGTAATTTTAGCCAAGAGGATATTGTGTCTCTGCCTAGAGCTATCAGGCAATATGATCCTAAAAAGCAAGATAAGAGGTTAGAGTTTTACCGAAACCTAGGAAGGATACCGGAAGGTGCAGAAAAGGTATTATCGCTCGATTTACTCCTCGGCTTGCTAGACGTTTCGTTCAATTTTCCTGATAGCATGACTCATGCAGTACTTAGTTCTTTGAATGGATCAGTTATCAAGCCAGGGAATACAATTTGGAAAAATACGATTAAGACATCTCTAAAAAGCAGTGGTAGGTCCAAAACTGTACTACTTTGATATATTTGATACCTAGCGTCTATATGTATTTATAAAAATTATGCCTTAGTTATGGGCAGAGAGCGACTGAGATGAGTGATAAGAGGTGTAGTTACCATCGGCACAGTTTTTGCTAAAGTATGTAATTGTTCAAGATAGGTTCTTATCGCCTCATTAGCTACCTCGACTTGTTCGATATTTTTAGTGTTGATCCTGGTATGTGCATGCATCGACAGATCACTGTGTCTCACAGGTTTGCCATTTATAGTGTATAACTCGCCAAATCTCGCAAAATCGCGGTCTCTTCACTGTGTTATTTCTTTCCCTGTGACAACGCGGCTTTCCCGGAATCCTACGCGTTCTGCTGCAGTTTTTGGATCGATAGTAAGTAGCAGTTTAAAGTAGGGAGTGTTACTATATTCGTTTTGAGGTAATAGACTTTGCATTTGGTCTAATTCTAGGGCTAGTATGGCGATTTTTGCTTCCCAAACATATCCTGGTTTGGAGAGAGCTTCCAATATGGTATTTTGTTCGACTGCGTAGTCCCAAACTTTATCTACTCTGCGTGTTCTTTCGTAGTTCCTCTCTATTGCAGCACCAAATTGTGCTAGCTCATCTCCTTTGGCTCCTTCAGCAAAACCATCACCGACTAGCTGATTTACTCCGTTTAAACCATCATTTTTGTATGCATGTTCGTACATACTAAGAAAATATTGATAATTCTCATCGAGCCCAAGATTTTTGTGGTCGGTAATAAACTTGTCAAATCGATTAGCTAGCCCGCGAAAATATTTACCACCAGAGATGTTGGGCAAACCTAGTGCTTCTGATAGTATTTTTGATGTAGTACTGCCACCAGTTCCTGCTGTTTCACCACTGATCATTATTCTAGGTTTGTATTCAGGCATATTCGGATTATTCTAGTATTTAGTTAGTAAAAATAAAAGTGTCATGTCTGTTGACAGGTATGTATAAATTATGTATAGTTCTTTAAAACTTAAGTGAGATTCGTCTCGCTTTTGATTCAAGTAACAGCAGTCTCGCCAGGAAGAGACGGAAACCAAATATCAAAAGGAGGCCATTTTGATAGAAGCAGATATTTTACCTTATACTAGTTTTGTCGGTCCAGGAGGAATTACTTTTTGTTCAGAGGGCGTTGTTCATGGAGGAGTAGTTAAAGCATCTGCCGTATATTTCCCTGACTATGATGGAAGCAGATTAAGGTTTGAGGATAATACGTATCACTCTAAGAAAATATTTGATGGTTCTAGAGGAGAAGAGTCATCTTTTACTGACTTGGCAAAAGAAATTATTTCTTTCTTTTATCATATTGGAGAATCTACTGGTCAAAGATTCATTCACGTACCTAAGCAGGAGATAGCTAGAGTGTATGATCATCGAGAATCATTATTTGAAATACTACAAGGAAAGCATAACGCACCGGAATTATTGCGTGACAAGCTCAAAGCAACTCTTAAATTTTTGGCGACTCAAGACATCAATCCTAGGGATGTAGGGCTGTATGGGGGATTACAGAGCTTTCTGGTCTCTAGAGCTAATAGTAATTTTAAAGACATAGACTTAGTTTTTCATGGGATTGAGAATGTAACAAATATGAAGCGATTAGCGAGTCTCACGCAACTAGGTAAGACCTTTAGTTCTCAATCACGGGTGAGATCAACGCCTGAGGATATGAGAAGAAGAAGACATGAGCTAACTAGAATCTATCTTCCTGATGATGCATATGGCACATACTTAGACATTAAAATACTAAGAAACCCTAGCGATCCTGTTAGTTATCCCTACGATGCAACTGTTGCCAAACGTATGAATATTAGAGGTAAAATAGTGGACGATAGCGAAGCTTTCTCTACTCCCACAAACTACAGAATACTTACTGATGAAGGTCAATATATTGATGTATCTTCAGTAAAATATGATTTCATAGCTGGAGCGGGAAATGGTGATACTGTTGAGGTTAGCGGCATGCGATGTAAAGAGCACAACAACTTATTGCTGATAGATCCAGATGATGACTATATAAGAGTACAATAAAATATATGCTAGGCTTTTCTACAGGGTGTTTATTTAAACATTCACTGAGTATTCATGAAATTATTGGTGTAATTAGAGCTACTGAAACAGATGCTATTGAGCTCAACTTTGGCAGAGTAGAGGAATTTATAAATTTGAGTATGTCGGATCTAGCAAAAATAAAGTCTGAAGTTAGCATCTTTAAAAAAATCTCTATTCATGCGCCTTTTAGGAATATTAGATACGATGGTAACTCATCCGAACTTCTGAGTAAACTGAATGTTTTTGCATTATCGATAGCTGCTGAGTATGTAGTCTTTCACCCTGACACAATCGTAAATGGTGAGATTATAGAACTAGTCTTAGGAAATGTTGCTGCAATAGAAAACATGGATAAGAATAAAATTTATGGTACGAATGTTGGAGACCTAGCCTCTCTGTTCGAAAAAATGCCTTCAGCTAGGTTCGTATTAGACTTAAACCATGTTTATACTCTTGATAAGAGTATGAAACTATCTAGAGTATTATTTGAAGAATATAAAAGTCGGATCGTTTCTTATCATGTTAGTGGTTATGGTGGGGAAAGTGATCTCCATACTATGTTATCTAAGACCAGTGCTATCTTAGAAGCAGTCCCTGATAAGACTATACTGGCTATCCATGAAGGAACAGTAAGTTCTATCGAGCAAATACAAACTGAATATAATCTGGTAAGAGGAATTTTTACTTAACAAAGCTATAGTTGGTGGTATCTATCCCAAAATATCCATGTGGTATTTTGATAAAATTTCCACTTTGACTGTAGAAGATGTGTTTTTCGTACATCTGAGCAGTAGATACATTAATATCATCACCAACTTCACGAGAGAGTAGATATAAAAATCTTATAGCGCGATTAACTGTGGCATGCGAAACTACTAGTAATTTTTCATCATCGTTTATGCCATTGCTCAGATTTAGTAAGAGTGACACTCCTTGGTACACTCTATCTAGAAAGTCGAGGAATGATTCACCATTTTCAGGTATAGACCCAAAAGAATATGTGATTGGTTTCTCTGTCCATATATTGTGATATGGGTCAAATTTTATTAGATCAGTTGTCTTACATCCTTCCCATATTCCGGAGCCATATTCTCTTAATAATGGAATCGATGTTGTCTGCGCGATCTTTAGCTGAGTTGAGTAAATAGAGGCAGTCTCTTCTGCTCTTTTCATGTCGCTGCTGCATATATATTTTATAATTAGCGAACTAACATTTAAGCTGATAGCGTCTTGCTGTACTTCATTAATTCCTATAGTAGAAAGTGGAATATCAGTAGACCCTTGTATCTGGCCGCCAGTGTTATAACTTGTTTTACCATGACGACAAAGTACTACTTTATTTAGCAGACTTGTGAATTCTTTGGGCTTTATTGAAGATACTCGTAATGAATTGTAGTTAAGATAACGCTTGTAATTTTGCTCGACCATATTGAATAGGAATTTTATATGATATCGGAGTACTAATCTATAGTTAGAATTTAGTAATAAGTATAAATATTTAAAGGATTAAACAGCATTAGGAGTGGAGAGTTTCAAAATGTGTTTGACCTGAAAATTAAATGTGTATTGTAGTCATGTGTAAAATGTATAGGATATGGTGCAGGCAATCCCTAAGTGGTCAATAGATATAAACTCTCCATTCATTGCTAGTGATGAGCTGCGTCGGGCAGACGGGCAGGGAATGTGGGAGTACTTTCACTCGGTCAACATCCCATATGCTAAGGACGACTTTCCTTTTTTGACTAATCACAAAGTACCTAGGGTCAAGCAAATATTTGATTTTGGGGAGTACTTACATTTATCAGGTAAAGGCGAAGCACTAGCTTATCTGTATGCTGGTCTCGGCAAAGTCTGGAACTATGTAGGGCCGGTCCTCGACTTTGAGCTCCCACATGGCTTTAACGACCACACAGACCGCCACACGCTCTGGGTAACAGGGACTGCGGTCGAATTACTCGCTCGTGCTGGGCGGAGCTATCACAATGGAGGCGAACTATACGATAGCCAGAGCGAGGCACTCCTCACGCTCGTTGGGATGACACATGATCTAGGTAACCTGGTCGATCGCCGGAGCCACTCCATGTACTCTGCTTGGTTATTATCGAGATTATTTGGTAATACTGAACCGCATAGCGAGGCGTGGCGAAGTGCACTCTACACGATCCTTTTTCATGAGGAGCCGATGCTCGCTGACTTATCTGTCAACTTAAGCTCGGGGATACCGCTGCAGTGGGCACTAGTTGCCGCAGACAAAATGCATGTAGGGCGGGACAGGATAGGGGATCGGTCATACGAGAGCGGCATCGCTAACCACGCCCTAGAGGAAGATGCCCATATCCTAATTAACACCCTAATTGTCCGGAGTGCGTGGGTGATGGGACCAAAGGCTTTTGTGTGGCATCTAGATTTTGAGATCGAGCAGCTTGCTGATAAATTTGCGAGCTTTACGAGAGGGAATGGGCGGATCTGGGTACCAAAAGCATTTTATGATAAATACCGGGCTGGACAGTCTTACCGAGAGATCTTTGCCGAACTATTCTTACAACTATACGAAGCTAGGATCAGGATGGCAGCGATGAGTATCTTTTTACTATTCCCTTATATCAACCGATTCCAGGTATTTTTGTCTGACGCCAAGAGAGTACCAGGACAGGTGGAGCCGGGGGAGATGATGGTGTGTGAGGTGGTTAGATAGAAGATTTAGCTCAATCTGGGTTCGGGATACTTTGCGCAAAAAAGCGGTCTATCTGAGTCTGATGACTCAGCGACCTCGTGCTCGGCCTACCCGGCCTGCGCAAAATTTTTTGTCTGCAAAATATCCCTGCACCCTAATTCGCTCATACAACTGTTTTTGAGAGTTTTTTATCAAAAGTGGTTAGAGATAAATTCTTATTTTTTGCTAGGCAATGCAAATAACAATCAATATAAGAGAAGTTGTGGGTAGCGAAAAATGTAAGTGCAGAGATTATGATCGATTTTCTGTCTGAGAGCACCCATTGTTGTGACAAAATTTTTAAGAGTGGTTCTGAGATATTAATCCGTGGATATTTGTAGAATGAAGTGAGTACCCAAACAATTTCTGCAACCGTAACCGAATCTAGATATATTTTTGATTTGCCGCTCGCTGCGTCGATAAAATATTGTTTGGCCTTGATGAATAAATTTGGATCATCTTTGGTTAGATATCGAATAACAATATTTGCATCTACTAGGTTAGTTTTCATTTTTTATCTGATACTTTTTACCTAAGGCGTAGCCGGCAATTTCCCTAACCTTTTCGATCGGTACATATATCATCCCTGGTCTATGAAGTGACCCGGCTAGCTGATCAACGATATCAAGCTTGCTTTCTATCTTGATGGTGATAAGGCCTGTTTTTCTGTTATGTTTGATAAACTTGGCAGAATGACCTGCCTTTATTCCATGTAATTTGCGGATAGCACTAGGGAAGGTAAGTTGGCCTTTGCTGGTGAAAGTAGCATTGTAGGAAGTCTGCATATGCCTTACATTATCAAAACGTAAGGCATATGTCAAATGTAAGGAATTACTTGATCCCAGGGATTGGGAAGTCCTTGGTGTAGGCTTTGATTTCTTCGCCAATACTTTTTAGAAATGGATCCTGATCAGCCTTAGTTTTGAAGGCTTTGATAAAACCAGCTCGCTCTGACTGCTCAGATGGTAAGCCGTCGTCCTTAAGGTGGTTGATCACCCTAACGATCCAGCCGGCAACATGTACCATATCAGCTTCTTTAAACCCACGGGTAGTGAGAGCTGGGGTGCCGAGCCTGAGGCCAGAGGGGTAGTAGGGAGAGCTGGGCTCGCCGGGAATGGTATTTTTATTTGCAGTCATATGGGCGAGGTCCATAGCATATTCGAGCTGGCTCCCTAGACTACCGTTTTTACTAAGATCTAGTAGTAAGAGGTGATTGTCCGAGCCGCCTGAGACCATATTGATCCCAGCTTTTTCAAACTCTGCCTCTAATGCTTTAGTGTTTTTGACGATCTGCTCTGCATAGCTTTTAAACTCAGTAGATGCGGCTTCTTTGAGAGCTACCGCAATTGCAGCTGTTGTGTGGTTGTGAGGGCCACCCTGAAGACCTGGGAAGATCGCTTTGTCGATCTTTCCTGCTAACTCAGGGTCCTTCTCCATACCTTTTTTTGTAACCATGATCATGGCACCACGTGGGCCGCGCAGAGTTTTGTGGGTAGTGGTGGTGATCAAATGAACATAAGGGACAGGGGATGGATGAACGCCTGCCGCTACAAGCCCTGAGATGTGAGAGATATCGGCTACGAGGTAAGCACCGATTGAATCAGCGATCTTCGCAAATTTTTCCCATTCGATTACGCGTGGGTAGGCTGTGGCACCGCACCAAATAAGTTTTGGTTTGTGCTCTTTTGCAATCTTTTCTAGCTCATCGTAGTCCACTATCCCTTCGTGGAGGACATGGTAGGGGTGACTCTCAAAATATTTGGCGGTAGCTGAGACTTTCCAGCCATGGGTGAGGTGGCCGCCGTCAAGCAGATTCATGCCCGAGACTTTGTCGCCGGGCTCAAGGAGCGCATGGTAGACCGCAAAGTTGGCTGGGCTACCCGAATAGGGCTGGACATTGACGTGCTCGACCCCAAAGAGGGATTTGGCGCGATCGATCGCCTCCTGCTCGATTACATCTATGTGAGCGTTGCCGCCGTAGTAGCGATGACCGGCAAACCCTTCGGAGTATTTGTTGGTGAGGATAGAACCCATCGCATCGAGTACTGCCTCACTCACATAATTTTCGCTGGGGATTAGTTCTAGTCCCTCGAACTGTCTTTTGGCTTCACTGCTTATGGCTTTGAATATTTTTGGATCTTGGTTTTTGAGATTTGTCATGAATTGCTCCTTAAATTAAGTAGGTTACTTACTGTTTGTTTGTGTTAATTTATAACAACATCGCTGTTCGCAGTTGTCTCAGCGATTTTGCAGTCCTCACAGCTATCTGACGTGTCAGAGGAGACGCTACGGGCTGAAAATCATCCGAGCCACCTGCTCCAGTATGTTTTGAGCAGTTTTAGATCATGGTAAACTCATTATAGGCATATTAATTAGTTATAGGAAAGAGCACGCAATATGACAAAAGCAGTCCGCCACCCTGAATATCAATATCTCGACCTGATGCAAGACATCATGGATAACGGCGAGTGGAAGGTATCACACTCGACAGGAGTTAAATTAAAGAGCGTGTTTGGTCGGATTGCCCGTTACGATTTATCACAAGGTTTGCCAGTACTGACCACCAAAAAAGTCTTTACCCGTGGGATTATTCGTGAGCTTATATGGTTCCTCTCTGGATCATCGAACATTAAATACCTAGTAGATAATGACGTTCATATTTGGGACGAGTGGGCGTATAAAAAATATGAGTGGGCATTAAAGGATGGGAGCGCAAAAGAGGAGTTAACATTTGAAGAATTTATGGCGAGAGCTAAGAGTGACCCTAAATTCCTCGAAAAATGGGGAGAACTAGGTCCTGTATACGGGGTACAATGGCGCAACTGGCCGGCACGTGATGAGATGACAGGCGAAGTTAAGGAAGTTGATCAACTAGGCTGGGCAATCGAAAAGATTAAAAAGTATCCACAAAAGAAACACTATATAGTGTCCGCATGGAATGCAGGGTGTATCTATGAGATGTCTGGATCACATGGTGCCTCGATGGTGATTGCCCCATGCCACACGATGTTTCACATAAATATAACCGGGAAAAAACTATCACTCCTCCTGTACCAACGCAGCGCTGACCTATTCCTCGGTGTACCTTTTAACATTGCCTCTTATGCACTACTAACCATGATGATTGCACAGGTGACAGGTTATGAACCAGGAGAGTTTGTACACGTCTTTGGGGATGTGCATATCTATGAGAATCATCTCGATCAATGCGAAGAGCAACTCAAGCGCGAGCCCAGAGCTTTTCCCAAAGTATGGATTAACCCAGAAGTCAAAAACATTGATGAATTTAAGTTTGAGGATATCAAGCTAGAGGGGTATGACCCACATCCACCGATTAAGGGCGATATCACCGTTGTGGGTGGATTCTAGATGATTAGTGCGATTGCGGTCATTGGGAAAAATAGGGAACTAGGAAAGCGCAACCAACTACTCTTTGTCGTGCCAGGAGATCTGCCCAGGTTTAAGCGCCTGACTATGGGGCACCCAATCATAATGGGCCGAAAGACTAGAGAGTCGATTGGACGGGAGCTGCCAGGGCGAACCAATATTGTGATTAGTCGCAGTGGGGAGATAGATACTATCGACAAGGCACTAGAACTCGCGCGTAGATCACCCGGGAGTGAGGAGATATTTGTGATCGGGGGTGGGGAGATCTACACCCTTGCGATGCCGTATGTGGAGCGATTGTATTTGACGGTAGTGGATGCAGAGGCAGGGGATGCTGATACCTTTTTTCCTGAGTATTCTGAGTTTACGAAAGTGGTAATGGACGAGATGCATGAAGAGGGTGGGATGAGATTTAGGTATTTGACAGTTGAGAGATAGGATTTGCTTTCTTCATGATTTGTTCCTCCGGTATGTTTTGTTTACAGGTTTATTCTGGTTGTCTACTTCGTGTCGCCCTGACACTCACTTGTGCACAAAACATAATGTCGTCACAAATTATCGAGGAAAGCACGTTATAATTGAATATATGAAATTTGACGGTAAAGGTTTTGCAAAAACGATAGAAGAGTCTGTTGCTGCCAGAGCGCATGCGATGGAGGTCAGGCCAAAGATAGTGAGCGTGCTGGTCGGTAATGACCCAGCGAGCATACTCTATACAGGGCTTAAACAAAAGGCTGCTGAGCGGGTGGGGATAGATTTTGAGGTAGTGAGACTAGGGTCGGTTACTAAAGAGCAGATAAAAACCATTGCTCAGAGAGAAGATGTCACAGGTCTGATGATCCAGCTACCTGTACCAGGTCTACATGGTCAGGCACTAGCGGAGATCTTGCAGGTCATACCATATGAAAAAGATGTGGATGGACTCAGGTATCCTGAGAGCGGCGTAGTTCCACCAGTGGTAAGGGCAGTAGTCGAGGTAATGCATACAATCACAAATCTCAAATTCTCAAATTCTCAAATTGAAAAATCGAGCAAGATCGTTGTGGTTGGGGCAGCGGGGTTTGTGGGGAGTGGCGTGGTGTCTGAGCTGGCTAAGCTCGGGCTGACAGTAGTAGGAGTAGAGCGAGGGGATGATATGGAGGTAATAAAAGCAGGGGATATTGTTATTAGTGCAGTGGGCGAGGAGGGGGTAATTAAGTCTGAGATGGTCAAGGAAGGAGCGATAGTAATTGACGTGGGTGCGCCTAAGGGAGATATGGCAGTGGAAGTATATCAAAAAGCATCAGTATCTGTCGAAGTCCCTGGGGGAGTGGGGCCAGTGACTATCGCCTGCCTGATGGAGAATGCGTGCAATAATGGACACTAAAGAGAAGATAATCATTGTTGATCCTGATGTGGCACCAGATACAGCTATGCACCCACTTAGCTGGCAGTACCTACTAATTTGGCTAGAGTACGTACTTACACCTAAAGATCAAAGGAAGAACATGAGTTTTGAGAAGTGGCTAGATAGTTTTAAAGATTTGGTGGAGTAGGGTTGATTTATACATATTTAGTGTGTATAATAGTTTCCATGGGAAAAATCGAAAAGCTAAAAGCTGAGAGCAAATTAACAGTTAGAGATCTGGCTGATATTATTGCTCTTGACGATGCTATGAAAGCAGGGAATTTAATTGAGGCGTCAAAGATAAAAACTCGACAGATAATCACAATGTTCCTTAATGCAAAACTTGACTTTGTTCTTGGTCCTAAACCAGAAGAACATAGCGACACGGTTAGAGAAATCAGAAAGTTATAATTGAAATTGTGTTATAATTCCTCAAGTTATAAAAATCTACATCTAGAGACAAATCTCCTGCAATAGTAGGGTCACTAGAGAAGAATAAGGAGATAAACATATGGCAGCTAAAGCGCCAAAAACAGTAAGAAAAGAAGTAGTAGAGAAGGCAGTCGAAAATACTGCATACCATTTCCCCGAACTCAAAGAAATGCTCGAAGCTGGAGTCCATTTTGGACATTCAGTAAAGCGTCGTAACCCCAGGATGGACGAATACGTCTATGCTGTCAAAAATGGCGTCCAGATCTTTGACCTGATCAAAACGCACGAAAAACTAAAAGAAGCCTGTGATTACCTCAAAGAAACCGTAGCCAAGGGAGGAAGTGTCCTTTTGGTAGGGTCCAAAGGTCAGGCTGCGCCAACTATTAAGGCAGAAGCAGAACGCATCGGCGTCCCATACATCTCTACTCGCTGGATCGGCGGACTATTTACCAACTGGGAGATGCTAAAGGGTCGCGTTAACCGACTCATCGATATGCGCAAAGCCTTTGAGACAGGTGCATATTCTAAATACACCAAAAAAGAGCAGGTCGTACTCAAGAAAGAGATGGACCGCTTAGACCGTATGTATGGTGGAGTAGTAACCCTTAAAGAACTTCCCAAGGTTATCTTTATCGTAGACCCAACCAGAGAGACTACAGCACTACACGAGAGCTTGCTTCGCGAGATCCCAATCGTTGCTATCTGTGATAGTAACTGTAACCCTGACGGTATTACCAAGGTAATCCCAGCTAATGATGACGCGCTAAAATCTGTAGTCATGTTAGTTACCGCTGTTACCCATGCGATTGAAGAGGGACTTATGCTCGCCAAGCGAGCAGCTTAAAGTAAAAAGTATCTAGTATAAAGTTAATTAGGACAAGACAATATGACAAAAATTACAATGGATCAGATTAAAGAGCTCCGTGAGGAAACAGGGGCAGGTATTATGGATGTGCGCAAGGCACTAACCGCTTCCGATGGTGATATGAAAAAGGCCAAAGCCTGGATCACCGAAAAGGGGCTGACTCGTGCAGCAGAGAAGGCAGAGCGTGTCACCGAAGCAGGCTACGTCTTTTCCTATGTTCATTTTAATGGACGCGTTGGCGCACTAGTTAAGCTCGCTTGCGAGACAGATTTTGTGGCTAAGACAGAGGATTTTCAGCACCTAGGTCGCGAGATCGCGATGCAGGTAGCCTCGATGAAGCCAGAAACTATTGAAGAGCTAATGTCACAAGATTATCTCAGAGATAGCAGTCAAACAATCGAAAAACTAGCCAAAACAGTGTCAGGCAAGACTGGGGAGAATATCCGAGTCATCGCTATTGCTGTCCTTTAATTCTGACAATCAGAAGACTCTGAGAATCAGATTGTCAGAGTTTCAGAAAATCGGATAATGGATGGTATGATATTTGAATGACTACGATCTTACTTTTATCACTTCTTATACTCTTACATGAGTTTGGGCACTATATTGTGGCTAAGCTTTTTGGGGTAAAGGTAGAAGAATTTGGGATCGGGATCCCACCTAAGGCACTAAAACTTTTTACATGGCGAGAAACTGAGTTTACCCTTAACTGGCTACCGCTCGGTGGCTTTGTACGATTAGCTGGCGAAGAACATGATCCGTCCCTTTGGGAAAAAATTAATCCATTTTTGCGTAAAAAAATGTTTTTTGCGAAGCCCGCATGGCAGAGGGCGCTAGTCATTATTGCAGGTGTGGTTATGAATTTTGTGGTAGGTATTGCTGCTTTTTCGATAATTTACTCAGTTAATGGTGTGCCAGAAGAAGTAGGTGAGCAGGTCATGATCTCACAAGTTCTACCTAATTCACCAGCGGCACAAGCAGATCTAGTAACTGGCGAGGTCGTATACAAAATAGATGATACAGCGATCAAAACCTCGGCAGAATTTGTTGAGATGATAAAAGAGCGCAAAGGTCAAAATGTCTCGCTTTGGGTGGCTAAAGTAGATGTAAATGGGGAAAGAGGCGATGAGAGTAGGGTGGTGAGTGTAATCCCACGCGAGAACCCGCCAGAGGGTGAGGGAGCACTAGGTGTAGCTGTGTCTACTGTCCCGATTTTTCAATACAAAAAATTACCCTGGTACCAGGCTCCGATCGTAGGCACAGTAGAAGGATTTAAAGAAGCAATCGGGTGGAGCCGTGAGTTTTTGCGGATATTTAGCCATCCGTCTGAGCTAATTAAGAATGTGGGTGGACCAGTGCAGGTGGTCAAGGTAGGGCAGCAGGCGGTTGAGATGGGATGGGATGTAACACTACGATTTGTCGGCATAATCTCACTAAACCTAGCGATATTTAACCTATTGCCATTCCCAGCGCTCGATGGCGGGAGACTACTCATGGTAGGACTAGAGAAAGTAGTGGGGAGGAAGAGGGTGGCTAAAGTAGAGCAGTATGTTAATGCTGTCGGGATGGGACTACTCATCCTCTTGCTGATCGTAATTACGATTAAAGATATATTCTTTAGCTAGAAATCAGACAACCGGAAAACTCGGAAAACCAGATTATCAGGCAACCTGAATATCGGACGTGGTACGATGTTTTTATGATACGAGATGTCACTGACTTGGATGTATATAACGAATCATTAAAGCTAATAGCTAAACTATATACTTTGCTTCGGAAATTTCCAAAATCTGAGATGGATACGATCAGTCAGCTAAGGCGCGCTGCTAAATCAGTATCTGCAAATATTGCAGAAGGGTTTGCTAAAAGATCTTCGGAAAAAGAATTTAAGCGATTTTTAAAGATAGCTATTGGGTCGAGTGATGAAGTTGTAACCCACTTTCGAACGGTATATTATGCAGTGACACGATTACAGTCTGAAATAGTAGAATTGGCAAATCTGTATAAGCTTTTGTCAAAAAGGATAAACAAATTACATAGTATATGGAGATCTGATAGATTCTGATAATCTGACTATCTGACCAACCGATTATCTGAGTATTCTGATTGTCTGATAAATATGAAAAAGATTGTGGTTATCGGTGGTGGGACTGGGACATATACAGTTTTACGTGGACTAAAGAAGTATCCAGACATAGATATCTCGGCGGTTGTTACCATGGCGGATGATGGAGGCAGCAATAAGGTGCTCAGGGATGAGTTTGGACTGTTACCAACATCAGGTGTTAGGCAGTGTATGGTGGCACTATCGGAGAACGAAGGACTGCTACGTAAATTATTTTCGTATAGATACTATCAGGGAGTTGGGATCTCGGGAATGACTTTTGGCAACCTTTTTATGGCAGCTGTTTCGGATATTACAGGTAGCCAGCGCGATGCGATTAAGCAAACTGCCGAGCTACTTGACGTGAGAGGCAAGATCCTGCCTGTGTCGTATGAGACTGTGTCACTCTTGGCAACCTATGCAGATGGCACAGAAGTGCTAGGAGAGCATGGGATAGATGTGGGTAAGGGGACTAGTGGCAGAGAGCGGATAACTAGCTTTAGGACCATACCACAAGTAGAGGTAGATCCTGAGGCAAAAAAAGCCATACAGGAAGCTGATCTGATAGTACTCGGGCCAGGTGACCTGTATACCAACACTGTTGCCAACTTGGTGATCTCGGGAGTAGTCGAGGCGATTAATAAGAGCTACGCCAAGCTGGCATTTGTGATGAATGTAATGACGAAGAGTGGTGAGAGCTATGGATATAAGGCCTCTGACTACCTAAATGACCTAGGTAAATATTTACCTCTAACAAGACTGACCCATGTAATTGTGAACACAGATAGGACGATAGACCCCAAAGTAGCCAAGGCATACCAGAAAGAGGGATCGGAGTGGGTCACCGACGACTTAGTGTCGTCGGAAATCACAAAACATAAATTCCCTGCCTGCGCAGGCAGGTCAAATTCTCAAATAAATTTTGAAGTGATAAGAGAGAAGTTGTTGGCAAAGGGGAAGGTAAGGAAAGAGAAAGGGGACAACCTAGTTAGGAGTATGGTGAGGCATGATTCGGATAAACTAGCGAAGGTATTAGTGGATATTGTTACCTATTAGTAAATTGTTTAATCTCAATATCGGGTAGCATATTATCATACCAACTACTGGCTTCCGGATATCTAGTTTGTAAATCTATTGCTGTGATTAGTAGGCTTATGTGACTATGAGCATATTGTTCTGGTTGGGTTAACTCATACTCAACTAGCGCTAGACGTCTAATACCTGTATCAAGATGATATCCCTTATCCTTATATGTGATTAATGCTGCTTTTGATAATAATTCTATTAAAGTTTTAGTGTCTTGTAATGATGTCTCACTATCTGGATATAAATATTGGTGAATGTCTTCTGCTCTAGATGGGATATTGACTAAAGATAGCTCACGGAATTTTTGAATCGATAGTTCTAGTGCACATTGCTCGTCAGCTCTGATCAAGTCTTCGCTTAACAGAGTAACTAAGGTGCTGGTTAATGATATTCTTGGTTCGCTCGATATAGCTGGATGATCTGATAGCATTCTTGAAATTAGAAGGTTCTCTCCTCCGACGAAATTTATTAACTCGGCTTGTGATTGAAAAACAATTTCTGTTTTATTCATTATAAGTTCTACCTAATTATTTAATTGTGAGCGCTACTTCACAGTAATCGATAGCTATATTGAACAAAGGCATAGCGAAGTAAAATTCATAATTTGAGAGATCGATATCTTTTTCTATATTCTCTTGTTTACCACCTCTCATTACTTCTAAATCATGAGCAAGAGAACGTAGTATAGAATGACTGGTGTCATATTTTTTTAACTCTCCCACTGTTACAGCACTAGGTATTTTATATTTTTTACTATCGAATGGATCTATGCTTGTACGATGACTGAAGCCGGGGTGAGGATACTCTCCGTATTGATGATGTCTAGCTAAAAGCTCGACTCTATTTTTGCTTCTTGGAATAACTCCGATACCCTCAATACTTAGAGAGTCGTAAATAGGATTCATCTGACCTGATGGTACTTCAGTTTTGACCATTCTTAGCACCCTATCACTGTCAGATAACTTAGAAAATGGGATAAAGTTAGGGTTACTACAAAACTTCTCTTCTGTTCTTTGCCATATTTTATGCTCCTTGGAAGCATAATCTACTAAATGATTATAGTTGATCACTCTCACAATGCGTGCGAGTGGGTAGCGATCTAGCTTTATTCCTTCCTCTTCGCTGATATGGAACTTACTAGCGGCTATAGCTAAGACACTCTCTGGAATATCAAGCAACAGTCTAAGTTTTTCTGGATCCGTGATGGTGTTTGATAAGGCATCAAGGTATTCGTATTTACTCATAAATGGGCTCCTATCTAATATTTTGGTGTATCTTATAGTGCAAATCTCTTTTTAGCTTGTCACGTTACCTGTTAATCTATTGAAAGATTGACAGGCGGAGTATAATTATAGGATGAAAACTAGTTCATACTGGAAACCATCAAACATTGAAGAAATGTGGAGTTATTGGCTTGCTCCCCTCAGGTATGGCGAGCCATGCATGATAGTAACTTACCCTAGTAGCGATATTATTCGTAGGTTTGAACAGCTATTAGAGAATATCAGGTTCATACAAAAAGCAGTTGGATCAACCAAACTATCATTAAGAATCGTTGACTATCGTATTGAGCGATGGAGTACGGCTGGAGAGATGATTCGTAGTATTTTAGACACTAAGACAGATGACAATTTGATTTGCCTCTTAGGGTTTGAGAGTATACTTGCTGATCGAAGGTCAGATTTAATTATTGCGTTACAAGATATTTATAGAAACCAGAGAACTAAATTATTATTGGTTTGCGAGGCTAATTACTATGATCCTCAGTTTGAGAATTTTTTGTTGAGTATTCCTAGTTTTGAACCAAGTGTAGTTATACATGGATTTTATGATGAAAAATTAGCAGTTGAGTTTGCGATATACCTATCTATAAAGTGGAAAATGAATCTTAAGCCAGAGTTGATAGCAGAAATTGTGCATGCGGTCGGACCATCGTTGAGACTGATCAAATCAGTGATGTGGAAGTTGAGAGACCAGAAAGATCCCGATTACAAAGTTGTTTTGGAATCTCACGAAGTGATCTGGCAATTAAGAGCTATCTGGCACAAACTCAACATCAATGAACGAAAAATTATGACTGATCGTATTTATGGTACACGAATCGGGGAAGAGAGCGTGATGGTCGATAAATATATTAACGATATGGGATACACAAAAGTCCCATTACTAGCCGAATACATAAAAAAGTATGTTGGGAACCCGCTAGAAGTGAAGGCTAGCGAAGAGATGATATTGATAGGAGGAGCAAATTATTCTGACAAGTTTACGGGCAAGCAAAAACAAATACTAAAACTAGTCCTTGCATCGCCAGGAACATTTGTAAAAAGAGAAGACTTAATCGATGCTCTTTGGGGTGATAGTACGTTAGGGAGCGACTGGGCGCTAGATAGTCAGGTAAATAGACTTAGACAGCGTCTAACTGATCTAGGTATTAGTAGTAAGCACCTCATAACAAAGCGAGGACAAGGATTGATATGGCAGTCTCAGTAGAGCAATTACCAGCAATAGTTCGTCAACACTGGGGACTGATCAGTGTGGGTGGCGAGTCAATAAGAGGACTGGTCGACTCAAAAAGAGTCGAGGAACTAACGAACACAAAGACTATGATCTTGCAGCTGGGTGATGACCCTCGTATCTTAGAATCATCAGATAATCGATGGGAAAGAGTAGCTGCCAGTTTTGTCGACTTTACTAGGCATGAGGCATTAAATAGTGATCTGAAATCTATTCACTGCAAGCCTCCAACTAAAGATGAGGTTGAACATTTTTTGAGAGATTTGGATCTAGACGATCTCGATCTAGAGGTCGTCCAAGGTTGCCCGTCTCGTCCGGAAGATGAGAGACTCAGTAAAGTGATAACAATTACAGCTCGAAATGGAGCGGACATCGCTACCAAAATACATATTAGTCCTGAACTGGCAAAAGATCGCAGATATACTACTGAACCTGGCAGGACAAACAGACTCCAGCAAATAGCACTAACCCCTGATGATAAGCATGTTGATACTACTTCGGGACTGTTGGTTACCAATAAACACTTACTTAGAGAGGAAATGCCAAATTATGACCTAGTAGGGGATGAACCAGGCGAGTTGATGGTTTATATGAGTAGATACATTTTGAACTTGGTAAGAGGCATACATTTTGTGAATATCCACCCGGCAGGTGACTGGATGCCTGATGTGGGAGTTGCTGAAATGCATCAATTTCTATCATTAGCTCAATGCATTCCAGATTATATAAAGCGAGTAGTAGTAGATGAACAAGACATTAGAGAGTTCAGACAGAGAATGATGGCGAGCTTTTTAATCAACCCAAAATTGTTTACAAACTTAGTTATTGCTTTTGATATGCATGCTGTTTTTCCTTTCTTTAATGAAATAGTTGCTAAATATAAAGTATTTGAAAACTTGGATTCCCCTCTAGACATTAGTGAGTTAAATGTGTTGATCCATTCAACTATGGGGGATAAATATGACATGTCTATGAGTGCATTAGGTAATGTGGCTAAAATGCTTGGGATTGGGAGATTTGATTGGGAAGTTGAAGAGTATCTCTACTAGTCAATGCTACAATATTATTATGACAAAGACTCTCGTTACCCACAAAAACCCAGATCTTGATGCGATTACGTCGCTGTGGCTATTTATTCGTTTTGATCAGTCCCATTATGGTGATGCGCACTTAGAGTTTATCCCGGCGAGTACGACCTACAAAAACCTCCCAGTCGACTCTGATCCTGATGTGGTGCATGTTGACGTTGGCTTTGGCCGCTTTGATCATCATATGCCAGGTGGATATACAACCTGCGGTTCAAAGCTAGTGTATGAACATTTGGTAGCGCAGGGACTAGTACCACCTAGCGATACCGCACTGAGACAAATGACTGAATTTGCGCTCTCGATAGACCGGTTTGAAGACTCAGGCTGGGATGAGCCACTGGCGGTCCGCTACGCCTACACCTTACACGAGGTTATCCCACCTCTACATTCACTGGGCGTCATCGATAACGAGGCAGTGGCAAGATACGTTTTCTTATATCTAGATGGGGTGTACCAGCGACTTAAACAGGTAGTTAAAGCGGAAGAGGAGATTAAAACAGGCGAAGAATTTAGCTGGGCAGTGGGGAAGGGAATTGCAATCCTATCTGCCAATAGCGAAGTGATAAAGATCGCCCAAAAACAGGGTTTTACCTTGGTCATCCTCAAACACCCAGACTACGGGCATATGCGAATTAAAGCAGTACCAGAGAAAAACATCGATCTAACGGTACTTTATGATAAAATACTAGAGCACGATCGACCTGACCAATGGTTTTTGCATCCGTCTAAACAGATGCTACTCAATGGGTCAGACAAATCGAGTCCTAAAGACCCTACCAACCTCGCTTTACAAGAGGTGGTGAGTCTCGTTAAGGAGGTGTTTTAATCTTTATGCCAATCATAGTAAAAGCAAAAAAAGACGAATCAGCTGATTCTTTGATCAAACGATTTAAGAAAAAAGTTCTGAACGAAAATATCATTGATGAAGTCAGAGACCGCGAGTTTCACAAGACTGATGCAATGAAGCGCAAAGAACGTAACAACGAAATCCGTCGTAAAAAATACGTGGATCGCATGCAGCGCGCAGCGGCCAAGAAAAAATAAGAATGACGATACTGTCGCAGTTAACCGAAGACATGAAGGCTAGCATGAAAGCCCAGGATTCGGTGCGACTGTCGGCTATCCGTATGCTTATCTCTGCAATCAAGTACGCAATGGTAGACAACCCAGACCTCGATGAGGTAGGGGTTGTAGCCATATTGTCCAAAGAGGCCAAGAAGAGGCGAGAGTCAGCGCTCGCATACAGAAGTGGTGGGAGAGAAGAGCTAGCAAAGGGTGAAGAATTTGAGCTCGAGCTAATTGCCAAGTATCTACCAACCATGCTTACCGAAGATCAGGTCCGTGAAGAGCTATCGAAGATAAAAGACCAGCTAGTAACTGCCGGTAATATTGGTGCAGCCATGAAGATCGCGCTGCCACTAATGCAAGGTAAGGCGGATGGGGGAGTGATCTCGAAGATAGTAAAAGAAATTCTTCAATCTTAAATCATAAATTCTCAAATCTTCACAAATTATGGATCAGAGCAAGCGTGATATATACGAGAGAATCTATAAATTTGCAGTAAACACAATACTATATATTCGAAAATTTCCTAAAACTCTCGAGGCTAGTGTTATTGCTAAACAACTAATTAGATCTGCTACATCTATAGGCGCTAATGCTCAAGAAGCAGACGGGTCTGAATCTAAAGCTGAATTTATCCATAGATTTTCTATAGCAAAAAAGGAAGCTAAAGAAACTAGTTATTGGCTGAGAATATCTGAGGAGGTCTTAGGTATAGATAATTCAGACCTGAGAAAGGAAGTCAGAGAAATAACATTAATACTTAGTGCCATTATTAAGAAAATTAAATTTGGATCTTCTAAATTTGAGAATTTGAGAATTTGAGATTTATGATTAATATTGATATCATCGCTGATGCTAAATTTCCGTTTGACCGAGCCGCATTACGCGCACATTTAACCAAAGTACTCGCCCGACATAGACTAACGGATAATGTGGTGGTTGAGGTGCAGGTGGTCGGCGCACGCAAGATGACCCAGTTGCACATGGATTATATGCAGCTGCCAGGTCCTACGGACGTCCTCTCTTTTCCTTTAAACGATCAGACCGATGATAGGCCTTTTGTGGCATCACCAGATGGGATGCTTCGACTCGGCGATATAGTGGTGTGTTATCCGGTGGCGGTAGAGGAGGCACTAGAGAAGCAGATCAAGCTAGATGACCAGATCCAGTTTTTGGCAGAGCATGGGCTGATGCATTTGTTAGGTTTTCATCACGAATAGAGCGCTCGCTTTTAGTGTTTCGTTGTACCATCACACAAAAAACCGATCATAAATTTCTGCTGAAATTTTGATCTATGTCTCGAGCTACCCGCTCTGCGAATATTTTTTTGTTGTGAGATACGACTGTACACTACGCTCGGTCGTGATAAAGTAGTTACATGAGTTTGTATCTTAAATACCGCCCAAAAACTGTAGACGAGCTCGATTTGACTGGTGTACGCGATGCATTTAACAAGCTAATTCAATCCAATTTGGTCTCTCATGCATATCTTTTTACTGGCCCTCGAGGTGCTGGCAAGACGAGCTCTGCCCGGATACTAGCGAGGATCGTAAACTGTGAGAAGAACTCAAAAAATCTAGGTGAACCATGCAATGAATGTTCCGCGTGCCTCGGGATATTAAACGGTGGGAGCTTAGATTTTGTTGAGATAGATGCCGCCTCTAACCGAGGAATTGATGACATTCGCGAGCTAAAAGAAAAGATTAGGTTAGCCCCATCTGAGCTTAAGTACAAAGTTTATATAATTGACGAAGTACACATGTTAACAACTGAGGCATTTAATGCGCTCCTCAAGACTCTAGAGGAGCCACCAGAGCACGCAATCTTCATCCTCTGTACGACAGAGACCCACAAAGTCCCCGAGACCATCCAGAGTCGCTGCGTAAGCATAGGCTTTACTAAGGCCAACCCAGAGGAGATGAAGAGGAGTTTTGGTCGGGTGATAACTGGCGAAAAAAAGAAAGTAAGCGATGAAGCGTTAACCTACCTAGCGAGTAGCGTGGATGGTTCTTTTCGTGATGGGGTCAAGATCTTGGACAAAGTACTAGCCAACTCGAGTGATGTAACTCTATCTGATATAGAGCAGGCAATCATGGGGGTAGCTGGATATAGTGTCGCTGCTCTCGCTGATCATATGGTATCTAGAGATAGTAAGTTGGCACTCGAAGAGTTCCATCAAGCAGTCTCGCGAGGGGTTGACCTAGTATATCTGACGGTAGCGCTCATGAAAGAGCTGCGAAACAGGATAATAGCAGGTGGTAGTAAAGAACTGGTTAAGCTAGTGTTTAGTCTAGATGACGTAGCGCGTCGCATCGCGATTAGCCCTGTACCTGAGTTACTACTGGAGATGGTGATAATTGAGTGGGGCTCGAGTATTACTGCTAACCCTGTCGACTCGTCACCTCGTAAACCCGAAAAAAAAGATACTGAAAAAGTAGTTAACCAAGTAGAACCTACTAGCGATCACAAGAGTGTATGGCAGAAGTTAATGTCGAGTCTAAACGGCGACAGCATTACGATGGGTGCGCTATTATCCAAAGCTAGTCCAGCCCAGCTAGCAGGGGACGAGCTCACTATCCACGTGGCATATGGTTTTCATCGTGATCAGATCATGGGTGAAAAAGTACTGTCTAAGCTCGAATCTCACCTATCAGATGTGGTAGGGCGAAAAATTAGAGTTGTTTGCGAAGTTGCATCTAATCCTGCGGCTGCAAAGCCGCAAGCAGGAGTGCCGCCGGTTGATCTGGGTGATACAATTGACGAAGCAATAGCGATATTTAGTTAAGAAAGGAATATATGTTCGATAAATTTAAACAAATGGGTAGTCAGGTGAGTCAGTTAAAACAGATCCGCGATCAAGCGATCCAGATGCAGAAGCAGCTACAGGCCGAAGTGATCGAGGTTGAAGAAGATGGAATCCGAGTAGTGATGACAGCTGATCAAAAAGTACAGACAGTGACGATTGATGGCAAGTACGAAGAGCGACTAGTTAAGGTCTTAAACGACGCAATCAAGAAGTCTCAGCAGATTGCTGCTAAGAAGCTACAGGAGATGTCAGGTGGTCTTAAGGGGCTACTAGGTGGCATGGGTGGGGGAGCACCTCAGCAGTAATACTCGCTTTACGGGTTCGGAGTACTTTGTGTAAAAAAGCGGTCTGTCTGCGACAGGTGTCGCAGCGACCTCGATCTCAGGCTACCCGCCTTGCGATAAATTTTTTAACTACAAAATACTCCTGCACCCTTACGCTCGATAGTTCAGCTAAACTATAATTGTCTTATGAAATTACCTAAGATCGTAGAGGATGTAGCGTCTAGTTTTGAGAAACTCCCTGGGATCGGCCGGCGGAGTGCACTACGTCTAGCATTTTACCTCCTTCGCATGCCTCAGCGTGACCTAGAGATGTTTGCTCAGGGTCTAGCTAATCTCAAGAAAATGACTAAGTTGTGTAGTATCTGCCACAATCTAACAGATCAGGAGCAGTGTAGTGTGTGTGGCGACCCGAGTCGTGATGCCACTATGGTGTGTGTGGTTGAATCTTTTCAGGACGTGATCGCCCTCGAGAAATCTGGTAGTTATAAAGGGCTATACCACGTGCTCCATGGCTCTATTTCACCTCTTAACAATGTCGGACCTGAAGAGCTATTTATTGATACGTTGATCAAGCGTGTGCGGGTGGGAGATATCAAAGAAGTGATACTTTCGACCAACACTAGCTTGGAGGGGGAGGCAACAGCGCTATATATAAAACAAGCTTTGGACGGATGCGATGTGACAATTACGCGTATTGGGCGTGGACTCCCGACGGGAATTGAGATAGAATATGCCGACGAAGTTACATTACACCAGGCACTGCTCACTAGACGAGCAGTGTAAAATTTTCTTATGATAATAGTTCTGTTTGGACCACCTGGTGTTGGTAAAACGTACATAGGTGGTGTATTAGAGTCGAAACTATCAATGCATTTCTTTGATGCTGATGTGCTGTTTGATGATGAATATCGACGCTCTATACGATCGGGTAATTATAGTGATGACATGAGAGATAAATTTTTTGAGAAGTTGTCTAGTACTGTTGAAAACATACTAACAAAACTAAAGAACGACGAAGTCCTAGTAGTAGCTCAAGCATTTGCTAAGGACAAGAATAGGATAGATTTTCTACATAGATTTGATAATCAAGTGAAGTTTGTGTTAGTACATGCCCCAAAAACCCTTGCACATAATAGGGTCATGGATCGCATAAAAAATCTAGATCATATTATAGATGAGAATGCTTTTGAGTATGTGTGGAGTTTATTTGAGCTCCCAAGCGTTCAGCATGATGATTTTGTAAATGATGAGTTGCATGATGATAGAATAATATCTAAGTTCAGTAAATATAAGGAGTGTAAAACTTTATGAAAGTAGTATTTATAGCATCACATACTCAAAAGTCTGACTTAGGAATTTATTACAGCAAAATTAATGAATTACTAATTAAGGCAGGCCATAAGGTTTTTAGTGGTAGTTTATTTAATGATGACAAAGGTGATGTTACGGCAAATAAACGTGAAGCGTGGTATAGAGAAGTTCTAAACAATGTAAAAAGTGCAGATTTTGTAGTAATCGAGATATCATATCCCTCTACGGCCAATGTTGGACATATCTTGACCTATGCCCTCGATATAGGTAAGCCAGTCGTAGCTTTATATCACGAAGATAGAGAGCCATTGTTTCTCCAAGGTAGAATTGATGAGCGCCTCACACTGTTGTCATATAAAAATTCTGATTTAGAGTCTGTATTAAGTAGTGGACTTGACTATGTTGCCTCTGCCCAGGATGTGAGGTTTAATTTCTTCATATCTCCAAATATTGGTACTTATCTAGACTGGATTTCCAAAAATAGGAGGATACCTAGAGCTGTCTACTTAAGAAGATTAATCGAAGAAGATATGAATAATAATGGAGAATACAAAGATTCCAATTGAGTTAAGGTGTGTTGAATAATATGAGTAGGCAAAAGACACGGGAAGAAAAAGTTAAATCTGCATACAGACTGCAGAACTTTAGTCTTAAGATCAAAGAGAAACAGATCGAAAAAGATCGCAACGAATTTGGATATCTATCGAGCCATTATGTGGTTAAGGATCTTACCAAAACCCTATTGTATTCTTTGATTATTCTTGTACTATTAATAGTTGCCAAACAATACCTAAATGGGTAAACAAGAATCTGATTGGGTAATATTATTCGGTACTCCAGGGGTAGGTAAGACTAGTGTAGCTAAGTTAATGCAGAATTTTGGGTACCATTATTACGAAGCAGATGATGACTTGTTGCCAGAAGTAATAGAACTAAATCGCAATAATAAAGGACTAACTCCAGAACTGAGAGACAGACAGCACGAAGCAATTTTTGAGAGAGTTTCATATTTGACAGAGAAGCACAACAAATTTGTAATGTCCTACGACTTTATGTTGGATAGATATAGGTTGCAGTTATACAAGATGATTCCTTCTCTGAGATGGGTTTACCTCACTACTGACTCTGAAACTTTAAAGCAACGAGTAGATCGACCTGGTCACATCTTAACTCCTGAATTTGCGATGGAAATATATGAGATGTTTGAAGAGCCGAGTTTTGAAGTAAAAAGAGTGGATGCTACTAGAAATATTAATGACGTTGTTGCAGAGGTTCTGAAAATATAACATACTGTATCGATGAGTGTTTGGAAACAAGTAGGACAAAACCTGGCAGGGCTCGCTAAGCATGTAGTTAAATCAGTGGTGTCTGAGCCTGTGGAGATAGTCAAAGACGCCGTCGGGGTGCAGCTAGAGCAAGGTAACCCCCCCTCCGCACAAGGTGCTACGGTAGGGGCGCGGCAGAATGATGACCCGATGCAAGACATCGCTAAGGCAGGGTTCAAGACTCAAGACGACTTTACCAAATACAGTGGTCTGTCTGGTCAAAAAGACCAGATGGAGATCGAGATGTTGCGTAAGCAGCTAGTCCGTGAGTGGGGGTTAGACTCGAGTGTAGAGGACGGCATGCAACGCGCCCGGATGGAGTTTGAGCAAAAAGAACAACAGCGTAAGCAGGTCGAAGAGAAGAAAGAGGAGCAGAAAAAAGAGTTTGAGTTTCAAAAGAAAAAACAGGAAGATATTGGCCTTAAGGCGGCGACGCAGGGGTCGAGTGCAGAAAATAAGGCATGGGGGGCGGGGTGAGGTCGGAAGACTCGGAATACTCGGAAAACTCTAATGACTTAGAAATTACCTGTTCGCCAGACTGAATGCAATTTGTTTAATCTTTTGGATAGGACTGTGAAAGTGTCTGCAACTTGTATTGCTTGTGGTTGTAAATTTGGGACTGTAATGCAGACCATTCTAAGGTGAGTCACTACCTCATCACTAGATCCGATTGCTATTTTAAGAAAACGTTTAAATTCTTTTTCTGATGATCTTTTGGCAAAGCCTTCGGCAATATTTGCGGGCACAGATTCGCTTGCACGTTTCAATTGATCTATGGTATCTCTCTCGGAATGCGGGATTTTGATCACAAGTTTATATAAAATTTCTAGCGCTTCAAATGAGAGTTGGTAGACGTCTAAATTTGTGACATCTCTAATCATAGTTTGATATTATCAGGTTTTCCGAAATTCTGGATAATCAGAGTTTTCGGAGTTTTCTGGTATCATGTGGTTTATGAAGCTATTTAACTCACTAAGCCGGACTGTTGAAGAAGTAACACCAAGAGAGAGCGGCAAGATCGGGATGTATACCTGTGGACCGACTGTGTACTCGACGCCTACCATTGGCAACTTTCGTACTTATACTCTGTCTGACATCCTAGCTCGATCGCTTGAGTATCTAGGGTATGACGTTACGCATGTGATGAACTTAACAGACGTAGGACACCTCACGGGTGATAACGAAGGGGACTCTAGTCAAGGTGAGGACAGGCTCGAGAAAGCGGCCAAAAAAGAGGGTAAGACGGCATGGGAGATCAGTGAGGCATATGCCAAAGAGTTCTTTGACCATATGCAGAGACTCGGGATTAAGCGGCCGAGCGTGGTCTGCCTAGCTACCGAACACATCCCAGAGCAGATCAAAATGGTTGAGGCATTACAGGCTCGGGGGTTAGTCTATACCATCTCCGACGGACTTTATTTTGATGTAGCAGCCTATGATGCAGCAGGCAATAAATATGGAGAGTTATCGACACTAGACCAAATCAAGTTTGGGGCGCGGCTCGAGCCAAACAAAGAAAAGAAAGACCCACGTGATTTTGCTCTCTGGAAATTTAGTCCTAATCCTTCGGCAGGCTCAGGACAGGCTAGTGGAAAGCGCGACATGGAGTGGGAGTCGCCCTGGGGGACTGGATTCCCTGGCTGGCACATAGAGTGTTCGGCGATGAGTACGAAATACCTGGGTGACCAATTTGATATCCACGTGGGTGGAGAGGACTTGCGCAGTACCCACCACCCCAACGAGATTGCACAGGCCGAGGGAGCGACTGGCAAAAAGCCATTCGTTACGACATGGGTGCATGGAGCATTTCTACTCGTTGATGGCGGGAGAATGGGTAAGAGCCTGGGGAATGCCTATACGGTCTCAGATATTGAGAGTCGCGGATATGACCCATTATCGCTACGTTACTTTTATATGACTGGACATTACCGCCGTCAGCTTAACTTTACGTGGGAGTCGCTCAAAGGCGCGTCGGTTGCACTAGGAAAGCTTAGGGGGTACTACCAGAGCTTTGCGGGCGATCAGGCTAACCGTACAGAGTTATCAAGTGAAAAAGCGGCACAGATCGAAGAATATCAGAATAGCTTTAAAGCGGCGCTCGAGAACGATCTCGACTTACCACGCGCTATTGCCACACTCTGGGACATGGTCAAGAGTAATATACCAAACTATGACAAATTAGATCTAATGCGGGAGTGGGATAAGGTGCTAGGACTAAATCTAGGATATGCAAATTTTGAGCTAAATACAGAGACGCCAGAGCAGATCAAAGAACTGATCTCACAGCGAGACGAGGCAAGAGTCAAAAAAGACTACGCACAAGCAGACAAAATACGAATGGATATCGAGAAGCTAGGTTATAAGCTGGAGGATAAGGGTGGCAAAACTAGAGCTACCAAAATCTAAATGAAGAAGCTGTGGATAGTGATCTCGGTACTAGTGCTAGTGATAGCAGGTTTTTTGTATTCCAAAACATGGAATACCCAGGAGATGGTAGATCCTAAGGGGGAGGTGGCAATTGTTGAGAAGCCATACGACAAATATAGTTTTGAGCGGCTGGTATCCCGTGTTGATAAAGCTAGTGTAATTGAGCTCGGGGAGGAGATCGCAACGACTCCTGAGTACTCAAGTTATATTTTTTACTATAGTAGTGAGGGGAGGAGGATCTCAGGACAGCTTAACCTACCGAATTTATCGCGGCTCATGGGAGTAATAGTAATGGCCCGAGGCTACGTTGAGAAAGATGGCTATACCACAGGTACTGGGACTCGTAATGCGGCAGCGGTCTATGCAAAGAATGGGTATATCACGATAGCTCCTGATTTTTCGGGATATGGGCAATCTGATCCTGAAGATCCTAACGCGCTTGGGGCCAGGCTAGTAAAGCCGGTCGAAATGCTAGATTTAATAGCCAGTCTATCATCGCTACCACAAGTTGATTTAACCCGAGTCTACTTATGGGGGCACTCTAACGGCGGGCAGATCATGTTATCGGTGGCAGAAGTGCTAGGTCAAAGGTTAAAGATAAAAGGGTCGAGTGGGCAAGTTGGGGTATTGGGAGCAACACTCTGGGCGCCGGTGTCCAAGCCGTTTCCTTACAACATTCTTTTTTATACTGACGAGGCAGACGATCAGGGTAAGTGGCTGCGGAGTGAGATAGCAAAGTTTGAAGCAGACTATGACGTATATAAATACTCGATTGATCGCCACTTGGACTGGATCCAGATCCCGCTCGTTGTTCACCAGGGGACAGTGGATGATGCAGTACCAGTCGAATGGAGCCGCGAGCTAGAAACGAGGTTAAAGGAACAAAATAAAAGTTACACGTACTATGAGTATCCTGGAGCTGACCACAATATGAGGCTCCAGCCGACAGCTGCGCCCGCCTACAACGCTGAGCGTAGCACTGTGGGCAGGCAGTCAGGCGGACAGGCCACTTGGAATACAGTAGTCGGCAGGGATGTAGAATGGTTTAACTCTGTTGCGACACAAGATTAAAGAGAATAGAATTAGGAGATCTAATGCAGAACAAATTGATGAAATTTACTAGTGACTACATGGGTTTTTCTACTAGACGAGGAATAATACTTAGTCTCTTATTAGTTTTATTCTTTAATCTTTTTTTCTTTCATCCGTTTTGGTCTAGTGGGATCGCTACACTCTTGGTTGGCTTGTGGTTGTATACATTCTTACTGATTGGTAATAAAGCTAAGAATATTTACAAGCTAAAAGTTGGGACTGGGATTGTAGTTCTAGCGTCTGCGATCTGTCTCATTTTTGTGACGGATGCGATAAAAACCTCACTTCTTATTATGGTGTCGCTCTCATCTACCCTTGTACTCTATTACTCTGGCTTGATTGAGAGATCTTTTGGCGGTATTTTTGAGTTAATGATGATTGTTCCCAGATTGTTCGGGGGATATATCATGGGAATGATCAATGTTGTCTCAACAAGCATTCTAAGCATTGTGGGTAGTACCGGTAAGGTAAAGAGTGTGGGGCAGGCAGGGAGCTACAGAGCTCTGCTGATCGGAGTAGTGTTGGGTGTGCCAGTCGTAGTCGTTCTCACATCACTCCTGACGCAGGGCGACCCTGTATTTGCTGATTATGTTCATCGATTACTAAAGTTTGAATTGGAAGGTGAGACGCTCACGAGGATCATGATCTCGAGTATTCTATTTGTACTACTTATACCTGTGGTATTTGCAGAGATAAAGCGAAGATTTGTTAGCCCAGTTGTGATGTTGGAAAAAATGACATGGACGAGCGAGGTGAGTGTTGTCGTTTCTATGATTGTTGTGGTGTTGGGAGTGTTTTTGGCTGTGCAGTGGCCGTATGTTTTTGCCAATGTGGTCAAAGAAACAGATTTGTCTCAGTTTGGGGTAGCGACATATTCGGAATATGTGACACGTGGGTTTGGGGAACTGCTGGCAGTTGTTGGCTTACTGTGGGCTGTGTCATGGATGGCAATTTTGACATACAAATATACGTCGGCAAGAATGCAAAAAGTCCTCCAGATGTTACATATTATATTAGGAATTGAGCTTTTAATATTTATCATCTCCATTTTTCGTAGAGTCTGGCTTTATCAGCAATATCATGGACAGACGTTGTCAAGAATTTATGGAGTCGCGTTCTTAATCTGGCTTACAGGGATGTTGATCTGGCAAGCGCTCAGATATGTTCGAAGAAGCGGATTAGTAACTGTTGAAGTAGTCTGGAGCTTGATTGTGATATTTGGATTTATTTGGCTAAAACCAGAGAGAATAGTCGTAAAAAATCCACCAACAGTCAACGGACGCGTTGATTATCTATATATGTCAAAACTAGGATTTGATGGATACGATGGTATGAAATCATCATATGCTTGGGCGACTAAAACGCTAGACGAGGCTACTAAGAATACTGAAGTTATTAAACTCGAACAGAGGCGTGAAGTCTGGTATGCGAGCTGGATTATTAGCAACTTGTCGTTTTACTACATCAACAAAAATAATAGTGGTGAAAATGGGATTTGGGCAAGTAATTATGCGGCTAAAGCCTATATGCAGAGAATGCAATCGGAACTGCCCCATGCTGAGTTGGAAAAGTATATGGTAATGTCAAGAGACCTAATCGAACGCATGTCTCGACAGCCGGCGAGTGAGCGTAACACAGATTTTGATCGTGATACATCTGGCCAAATAATAAACTATTAATATTTGAAAGGCGTGATATGAAAATCGGATTTTTAGGTCTAGGGAAAATGGGTGCAGGACTGGTCGCCCAGCTCCAAGAAAAAGGACATGAAGTACTAGCCTGGAATAGGAGCGATCATGCACTAAAAAATGTGGAGAGTGTTGACACAATGATTGCGGGATTAACAGCAGGGGAGCGCATAATCTGGCTCATGCTGCCTGCCGGGCAGATAGTTGATGAGTTTATTGCCAAAATTAAGCCATTGCTCGCCAAGGGAGATCTGATAATTGACGGAGGTAACAGTCGCTATAGTGATACTCTGCGCCGCGCAAAAGAGCTAGAAGCGAATGGTATTGGCTATATGGATGTTGGTGTGTCTGGTGGGCCAAAGGGTGCAAGAAACGGAGCATGTCTGATGATCGGGGGAGATAGAACTACTTACGAGCGCTTAAAACCTATCTGGGAGGCGATGGCAGCCACTGGTGCATATGGGCTAATGGGGTCGGTTGGTGCTGGTCACTTTGCCAAGATGGTACATAACGGGATAGAGTACGGCATGATGCAGGCGATTGCGGAGGGGGCTGCAGTCCTTAAAAAGAGTGAGTTTAATATTGATATGGCCAAGGTATTTGAGATTTATAACAACCGCTCGGTGATTGAGTCGCGACTGGTCGGCTGGACGCAAGAGGCATTAGCCGAAGATCCAGAGCTAACTGATATCTCATCAAAAATTGATCATACGGGCGAGGGGGAGTGGACTATCCAAGCTGCAAAAGAGTTAGAAATCGATGTACCAATAATTGAAGAGTCGCTGGAGGTCCGAAAAAGATCTACTGCAGATAGTGAGGACTACAGGGACAAAGTGGTATCCGCCATGCGTGGGAAGTTTGGGGGACACCCAGTTAGGAAAACGAAATAATAAATACTAGGAGGATAGTTGATGAAAAACAAGATACACCCTGCATTGTATTATTTTTCACTGTTCTATTTTGTGTTCGTAGTTATTACAGATTTTAGCTACATAATAACTAGCCCATCTCTGTGGGTACTCGTGATACTAGGTGTAGTTAGCTTTGTTTACGGATACAAATATATTAGAAAATAATCAAAAGTTGCAGAAAGCGATAGACGGCTCGAGCCAGGTGCGGCCATCTTTTTGGATCATTGCGTCAGCCCCAGTGGGTCCCCAGGACCCAGGTAGATAGAGTTCTGGAGTACCTGTAACTGCGGTATAAAGCTCGTCGGTAAAGCGCCACTGTGCCTCGACCTCACGACTGTCGTTAAAGAATGTCTGGTCACCGCGGATAGCATCGATTATGAGTCGCTCGTAGGCGTCAGGCAGATCCTTATCCCTCGGGTAGCAGTACTGCATGTAGGCCTCTTCGACTTTTAGTTCGTGACCTGGGACTTTGGTTAGCATCTTAAGCACGATCCCCTCGTTGGGCTGGATACGATAAATTAAGACATTGGGAGCCGAGCCGCCTGGGAGATGAGAGAGTACTCGCTCGGCGCTATTTTTAAAAACTATTGAGATCTCGGTCGCTGTGCGAGCTAGTTTTTTGCCACCTCTAACATAGATCGGCACACCGGCAAATCGGGTGCTAGTGAGATGGGTGCGAAAAGCAAAGTAAGTGTCTTTGACGGAGAGAGGGGAGACATCTTGCTCTTTGAGATACCCGTCATACTGGCCTAATACCAAGCTACTGGGCTCTGGGACTAGCGACTCAATGGCCTCGACTCTTTTTGCCATAATATCTTGGGTTTTGTAGCTAATTGGCGCGTCAATGGTGGCTAGTGCGATCATCTGGAGTAGGTGGTTTTGACCCACGTCCTTTAACGCCCCATTTTGGTCATAGTAGCTACCTCGTGCGCCGATCCCAAAGTCCTCCGCGGCAGTTACCTGGATGTGGTCGATGTACTGAGCGTTCATGAGGGGTTCGAGCAGACCGTTGCCAAAGCGGAAGGTGAGTATGTTCTGGAGTGTTTCTTTGCCGAGGTAGTGATCGAGGCGGAAGAGCTGATCTTCGCGAAAATGCGAGGTTAGTAGGGTATTTAGCTCCCTGGCACTATCTTCGTCGTGACCGATTGGCTTTTCGATCATTAACCTGACCCAGCTACCCTTAGATTCGTGGATTAGGCCGGCAGTTTTTAGATTATTAAAAATTGATTCGTAAAGGGAGGGGAAGGTAGCGAGGTAGAACAGGCGGTTGGAGGGAGTATCTTTTAGCGTCTCAGCGAGGAGAGTATAGCTATCAGGACTAGTTAAGTCGGCAGGCAGGTAGGTTAGGTGAGACATTAGCTCTGCCTGGATTTTTGGGTCGATATCGTGCGTGTGATGGCGATTGGGGGTGTGTAGGACGCGGTCGACAAACTCGGCAAAGCCAGCATGATCCATCTGAGTGCGGCCGATCCCGATAAGGCGATAGTCAGAGGGCATATGGCCACTAGCCACTAGATCATAAAGCGTCGGGATGAGCTTAAGCTGAGCTAGATTGCTAGTGATTCCGACAATGACGAGGGTAAAGTTGTCCATACGGGTAGTTTAACATGTAGCTGGCTGTAGGAGTGGTAAAATTAAGTAATGTTGGAAATTAACTATAAAGAGTCAGGTGACCAAGTTATTGCAGAGGTTCAGCATGATTTACTTTCAAAACTAGGTGAATATAAAATGCTGGGACTTAACGTACTTCTATTATTGTCTGGAGGTTCCGCACTAAAAATACTTGAATCTGGTTTTGATTTTAGCGTACTTGGGTCTCATGTAAAGATTGGAGTATTAGACGAGAGGTATACCGACGATGAAAACTTTAGCAACTATGCACAATTAGTTAAGTCAGGATTTATTGGCAAAGCTATAGAAGCTGGATGTCGCGAGTTTATTGATACAAGAGTAAAAAATGGTGAAACAAGCAGTGATCTGAGAACGAGCTTCGACCTCGCACTCCATAGATGGCACGAAAATAATCCACTTGGGAAAATTGTCGCGACAATTGGGATGGGTGATGACGGACATACGGCTGGCCTTATCCCAAGTGGGAATAATTTTGAACAGATATTTAGTCCGACTAATACAAGGTGGGTAGAAGAGTTGGTGGTCCCAACTCAGCTCGATGGGGCGCGTGAAAGAGTAACAACTACATTTAACTTTTTGGCGATGATTGCATATGGAGTTATGGTGGTGATGGGTGAGGGCAAGATGAAGGCGATGAAGAAGTTGGCAAGCGAAGATGGCAGTCACTTAGAAACACCTGCTAGGTGGTACAGAAAAACTGCAGGAACAATAAAATGCTATACAGATTGCAAAATAGACAGTGCAGTAGGGGTGTAGCGGTTGGGACGTGTGGAGTTATTGTTAGAATTTGTTTTTGAGACGCCAATTCTACCAGCCAACTGGTCTACTATACCGCGGATTAACTTTTTGCCCTTAAAAACTTCTTTTTTGTTATTCTGGTCCCAGCTTAGGCCTGGGCCAGTATTGCCCTCGATTAAATAAGGAGTACCAGAGTTGGTTACGATAAAATCTAGAGCTATGAGCGCCTTGGTTTTGAGACTATCGGCGATTAGGTCGGCTTTTACCTTGATGTTTAGTGGGATCTCACTTTCTTTGATATAAACAGATGATCCACCTTGGTGTTCGTTGCAGCGAAAGTCGCCACTCTTGGGGAAACGGAGATAGCTGAATAAGAACTGCCCTCCTAGATAGATCATACGGATATCGGTCGGAACTGCTGCATTGTCATAGACAAAACCGCGATCAAACAGGGCGAAGGGCTGTAGAATAAATGAAGTTTTTTGGTTAGCATACATAACCTTTTGGATCTCTTTGGTGCTATTAACACTACTGATTTTGTAGACGTGCCAGCCACCAGCACCGTAGCGGTCTTTGAGGATAAAGTCTTGGCCAAAATCGCCGGCGAGTATTCCAGTTTTGGCTAAACCGGTGAGTAGGGTGGTGGCTAATTTTATGGCGCTAAGCGTGGGTTTGGTAATGGCGACAGTTGGAATAGTATGCGAGAGGAGGCTAGAGTGAGTATTGTTTTTGTCAAAGAAAATCTGTGAGATCTGCTCGGAGTTGTATCTCTTTATACCCCTGGAAAAGAAGAGTGATTGGCGTGATAAGTCAGCTTCATTTTTTGGACTAAACTTGTCGTAGACTACGTTACTCTGGCATGGTTTATTTACTTTTTGCCAGGTATTGCCTTGGTAGATCCAGTAACTAGAGCAGAGTCCTGGACCTATGATGTCGCTAGAGGTAGAGAAACCTGCGTTAAACCCTATAGAGCGACAGTAATCTAAAAAGTAGCTATAAGCGATATTGCAAGGATTATTAATAGATTTGAGAGGAAATGGTTGTTTAGTTTTTGATGCAGCACTCCAGGCGGTATTACCGTTGTAGAGGATGAGGAGATCGAGGCGAGTGGCTGTGGTCATAGAGAGAACTGAGACACGACAAAAGGGAGAGTAAGACAATCCGACCAACGAAGTGAGACAATATCCTATATTATAGCACGACTTAAATCTTGATCACTTCACCACTCATGTGATTGATAAAGTTGGTGTCGTGGGAGATGTAGAGAAGACCTCCGTGATATGAAAGAAGCGCGTTTTCTAGCTCCTCGATTGAGGGGAGGTCGAGGTGGTTAGTGGGCTCGTCGAGGATGAGGAGATTGGGATCGCCGATTAACATCCGTATTAGTTGGAAGCGTGCTTTTTGACCACCAGAGAGACTGCTCAGACTTAACTTGCCATCGCTACTTGGATTGAATAAGTATTGGGAGAGTATTTTTTTGACTTCACGATCGTCGATGGTAATACCATGTTCTAGGTAGGCATGACTAACTGCCTTTTCGAGTGTGAGGTGAAGAAGTTCCTTGTCAAACTCTTGGTTATATTCGCCAATTTTTATTTTTTTATTGAGCGTGATAGCACCATCATAGATAGTTGAGGAGCAGGGATGATTTGTATACTGGCTGAGGATAGTTTTGACCAGTGTGCTTTTGCCTGCACCATTACGGCCTTTGATAAAAACCCGATCGCCTGAGCCTATACTAAAGTTAATATTTTTAAACAATGGAGCATCATATCCTAGCGAGAGTCGCTCAATCTTGAGGAGTTGAGAGAGCTTTACTTTCTCACTCTTTGTTTTGATGATGACATTCTTTTCTTTAAACTGGTGGTAAGAGTCGGTGACACTCTTGTCTAGATCCGCAACAGAGTCCTGGTCGATCCAGAAAGAGGGCTTGACTGTCTCTGCCTTGATTTTGTCGTAGTCTCTTTGCCAGTGATCATAGCGGATTTTCCAGGCCTTACTTTTAGCGCGCATGGCGAGACCCCAGTCTACTTTTTTCTTGGCCTCGGCCAGCCTTTTGAGCTGATTTTGGTAGAGTACAACAGAGCTAGTGGTACTGAGTGTATTTTGTTTTAAGTAGTTGCTATAGTTACCAGGGTAGGAATAGAGCTTGTTATCTTTGAGTTCGAGTATTCGATTGACATGACCGAGGACGTCACGATCGTGAGTGACAACGAGACACCCCTGTTTGACTGAGTCCAGCCAGGAGATAAAACGCTCCTTGCCGATGTAGTCCATATGGTTGGTGGGCTCGTCGATTAATAGGAGATCAGCCTGAGAGTACATCATGCGAGTGAGTTCGACAAAACGTTTTTCGCCACCCGAGAGGATGCTAAGGGGAGCCGTGGCGTGATCCGCGCTTAGCTGAAAGCTAGAGAGTGTTTCGATAATCAGGTCTTTGATCTGCCAGTAGTTGTTGTTAGAAAAGTATTCGACAGCGTCGGAGAAGTGGTCGTGGTTAGTATGGATGCCTTCTTCGTATTCTTTGATGACTTGTTCATACTCTAAATAATGGGGGACACTACCGAGAATGTAATCTAGAACAGTTAATTCCTTAGTATTTAAATGCTCCTGGCTGGTTAAGACTGTGCGCAGGTTTTTTTGGCGGCTAATGTTACCTAGAAAATCTTGGTCTATGTCTGCGAGGATATTTAGGAGGGTTGATTTGCCCTGGCCGTTACGACCAATGAGCGCGACCTTTTCGCCATTATCGATAAATAGCTCCAGACCCTCAAAAAGGATCTTGCTACCAATGTGTTTACTGAGATTGCGTGCGTCTACTAGCATAGGGGATACTATAGCAGATGAAAAATATCTCGTCTGGGTGGGGAGATGTAGATATGTTTCTCACTTTATCGTGTATTTATTGAAGAACTTGGAGGGCTGGAATTTGTATTTGACTGGCCCATTACTGCTTCTGCTATTTTCTTTCCAGCACTAATCCCAATTGTGATTGCGAGAATGCCCATAGCGAAATCGAGTGAATTTTCTTTTAGTAGTTCTATGTTATTAATAAACTGTCCTTCGACTCCAAACAACACACCGATTATGAATACATTGCCGTAGTTTCTGATTTTTTGACCAAGCTCTAGAGTATCCTGACTATTTTCATTGTTTCCTCGTAGTTCTAGAAATCTGCCAGTTAAATTGATGATCACTCCTAAACACCATGGTATGCCGAAATTGCCTGCTTGCTCTTGGTAGATATCTGGCAATAGTTCTCTGTAAGGACTCTGTGAAACAACGTCGCTACCAATCCCTATGATAGAAGATGCGCCTAAACCTAAGGCTATAAGATTATCTTTAATAGGATGTCCCATAGGTATATTTTATCAGAAATATGCTATAGTCTAGTTGCCATGAGTCGTTTAGAAAACTTTCATGACCTATTGAAATATGCACCAATAACGTCTTTGTTTTTAGGCATGTTTTCTGGAGCGTACGTTGCTGATCGAACTATATCTGCTGTTAAACCTCATTTAGTTGAAGATGCATATGACGAAACGTCTACTGGTGTAGATAATATAATGGCTGAAGCATTGCTCTCTTTAGCAGTATTTTTACTACCTCCAACACTCGTTTTGTTAACATCACCCATTACTACTACAGCAATGAATAACCCAGATGTTTTAAACCTGTCTCTAGCTGGGTATATTACAGGGTTCGAGTTAGGTATTGGAATGAGAGGATTGAAGGGAATGGTTGATGTTGCAATTCATGTTGTAAATAATAGTAGAAAAAAACAATAATAATCCTGATAGAGGATATGCATGATAAAATCATGTCATGTCTTTATCTGTAGGAACGCCAGATTTACAGTACCATTCTTAGAATTCCAATTTCAATTTGTTTTACCTAAGCTACGTAAAGAACGATTTATTGCGTTGCGTGATTCACTTGGCCGAATAGTAGTATCTAGAGTACCTGATTTGATAGAATACTCATATGCAAACTAACCACGAGATTGTCATTCAAGAACTCTTAGCTGCTGGTTTTGAGCCAACCAAGGATAGAGCATATGCTGTCCATCAAGTGAATTTAGGAAGATGTGCACTAGCTTTGCATAGCGATCAATATTTAACACCTACATTTATTGAATCGATTTCAAAAATAACTGATAAAGAAATATTAACAGTAGATTTTAACGATTTACCGACCCAAGCAGACTTAGAAAAATTAACAGGAATAGTTGATTGGGATCCAACAGCGTGGAGTCAGAGCGGAAAATATCTAATAGCTAGAAATTTTGATACATTTCTTACTTCATCATTTGTTGATAATTTAGAGACTGACCAGAAACTAGGTAACATGGTTAAGCTGTTGAGGACAATACAAAAATATGGACACGGAGTAATGCTAGGTTTTGGTAAAAATAAAACCTTCGAAGATGTGATGGATCCAGTATCCGAGGCATATGACGCGCATGGTACAGGATCGAGTAGTTATTATTTGTGGGAACTCATGATGGAATGTCTAGAAGATAAGGTTTTGGGAAGAGAAATTGAGAATGAAAGAAATGAATGATCTGGTGATAAAATGCTCATATGACATCACTCTCAGTTGGTATTGTAGGTTTGCCAAACGTAGGCAAGAGCACGCTATTTAATGCACTACTATCCAAGCAGCAGGCATTTGCTGCCAACTATCCTTTTGCCACGATTGAGCCTAATGTGGGGGTGGTCCCGGTACCAGACGAAAGACTTGCTACACTCGCGCCGATTGTTAATACCACCAAGTTAGTGCCAGCCACCGTCACATTTCTGGATATCGCAGGACTAGTTAAGGGGGCAGCACAAGGTGAGGGACTGGGGAACAAATTCCTCTCTCACATACGCGAGGCGTCGGTAATACTCCATGTTGTGCGAGCATTTGCAGATCCCAATGTAGTGCAGACCGGTAGTGGAGATAGTGTTGAGGACTATTTGACTATCGAGACAGAGTTGCAACTAGCTGACCTCGCTACAGTTGAGAAGGTAAAAGGAACAAGGTCGAAGGTTAAAGATGAGAAAAGGGATGCGGCAATCGAGAAAATATACAAACATTTAGAAGAAGGTCGTAGTGTGCGACAGCTAGATCTGACTGAGGACGAGCAGTTGATCGTAGATCGTGAGCTCTTTTTACTCACAGCCAAGCCTCAAATGTTCTGTCTAAATACTGATGAAACTGGAGTTGCGAAGAGCGGGACGTTGATTGCAGATTTTGTTTCGAGACTAAGAGCAAAAGGGGTAGAGATACAAGAGTCAGATTGCGTTGCCATAGTTGCCAAGCTAGAAGAAGAGCTGGCAGGATTTGATGAATCTGAGAAAAAGGAATATCTAGAGTCAGCAGGGATCAGTCGTACTGGACTAGAAACACTGATTGCTGCAGCTTATAAGCGACTGGGACTACAGTCGTTTCTGACTGCGGGCGAACTGGAAGTGAGAGCCTGGACAATCAACAAAGGAACTTTGGCACCGGATGCAGCAGGGGTGATCCATACCGACTTTGTTAAACACTTTATCTCGGCTAAGACTTGTTCATATGCTGATTTTGTAGAGTATAATGGGTGGAAAGGGGCGGCAGAAAAAGGCAAAGTGAGGACAGAGGGACGAAACTATGTTCTACAGGAAGGGGACGTCATAGAATTCATGATCGGTAAGTAGTTGAGTTTACCCGCCTGCAGAGCTATGCGCAGCATTGCGGGCAGGTGATAGGTAAATAGTCTAGGACTTGTGGGGATTGTGAAAATATTCGTTGATTGGTACAATACCTAGATATGAATACATACGAACTAACACTTTTGTTTGCCGAAAATAACGATACTGACCGTGAGCGAGTGATCAAACTAATCGCCGACTTTGCCAAAAAGCATAAAGGTGATATTAACAAAGCCGAATCTTGGGGTGCCAAGCACGCTGCTTATCCTATTAACAAGCAGGGTATTTTTGTCTACGAGCACTTTATCCTAAGTCTAGCTCCAGAATCACAAGTAGAGCTAAACCGCATCCTCAAACTAGACGAATCAATAGTTAGATATCTATTTGTGAGGGTATAATTCTTGTATAGTATTGGTATTACCGCAAAACGATAAGGGAGGGGATATGTCATCAAGATCACTTAACAAAGTAATGATAATCGGTAACTTAACCCGCGACGTGGACGTGCGCTATACCCCTAGTGGTACAGCTGTTGCCACCTTTGGTCTCGCTACTAACCGTAGTTGGAGTGCAGGTGACGGAGGAGAACGCCAAGAAGAAACTCAGTTCCACCGTATTGTCGCCTGGAGTAAGCTAGCAGAGATCTGCGGACAGCTACTGTTTAAGGGTCGCCGCATCTATATAGAGGGGCGTCTCCAGACTCGCAAATTCACTGGCCAAGATGGACAGCAGCGCGAGGTAACCGAGATAGTCGCCGAAAATATGATGATTCTCGACACCCGCAACCGCGATGGTAACGGAGGCGGTAACTACAGTGAAGACGATTTTGTCGGTGCAGGCGAAGATCAAGGCTCATCAAATGGTGGTGATATGGCCCAAGCTCCAGCTGTCGCGGCTCCTGCTGATGCCCCAGCCAAAAAAACTACCAAAAAAGCAGTTAAAGAAGAGGAAAAAGTCGAGACATCACTCTCTGATGAGGTGAATGTTGAGGATATTCCTTTTTAGTTTAAAGTTAAAAGTTTATAAAGTCTAAAGTAAGGACATAAAATGCAAAAGAAAAAAGTAAGATTAGAGAAACCAGTAGTTGGTAAAGCTGATGCTGGAATGAGTTTTGATTACAAAGATAGCGCTACGCTATCCAGATTTGTCACAGAAAAGGGTCGCATCTTGTCCCGCGCACGTACCGGACTATCTGCAAAGAGTCAGAGAGCACTCATGAAAGCAGTAAAGCGCGCTCGCATGCTCGCCCTTCTTCCTTTTGCTAACTAAATTCTAGTAAATCCGTTAACCCGTATAGCCGTAAGAGATATTTTCGTGTAAGATTTAGCAATGGTTAAGCTGACTTATCGTGGATTGCGCAATTTTTTTGTGACTTTGGCGCTAGCCGTCCTAGTCTTTGCGGCAGGTTACCAGGTCTCTGACTGGCGCAGTGGCCGCTCGGCTGCACCAAATGTTGTTAAGAGATTTGTTGAGACGCCAAATGGCGAAGCAGTAGATGCAGCTGATTTTGGCAAGTTCTGGGAAGTGTGGAAGAGATTAGAGAAGTCTTATGTAGATCCGAGTAAGCTCGATTATGCGCAGATGACCTGGGGAGCCATGGCAGGACTAGCCCAGTCACTAGGGGACCCCTATACCCAATATCTGCCACCCAAAGAGAACAAAGCAGCAAATGAAGATCTGAACGGAACGTTTTATGGCGTTGGGATAGAGCTAGGGTACAAAGAGCAGACACTAACTGCAATAGCGCCGATTGCCAACTCGCCTGCGGAGCGAGCTGGGGTAAAAGCAGGCGATTTTATCTTACATATCAAAGACGAGAAAAAGGGGGTAGACCTGGATACCAGAGGGATGAGTCTACCGACAGCCGTGTCTCATATCAGGGGTGATAAGGGGACAGATGTTATCCTGACTATTTATCGTGAGGGTGTTACAAAATCTTTTGACCTAACTCTAACTCGTGATGAGATCGTGGTACCATCGGTCGAACTAGCATATGTCGAAAAAGCAGGGAAGAGCTATGCGCACCTAGAGCTTCATCGTTTTGGGGGTAGGACTGACCGGGAATGGAGCGAAAAGGTGGCCGAGATCATAGCTAAGAGGCCTGCAGGAGTAGTTTTGGACCTTCGTAATAACCCAGGAGGATATCTGGATGGAGCGGTATATGTGGCGAGTGAGTTTTTGGAGAATGGAGTGATAGTTAAGCAAGAAGGTAGAAATGATGGAGAGACATATAGTGTTAATCGTAACGGGAGCCTGATCAAGATCCCACTAGTTGTTCTGGTTAACAAAGGATCTGCCTCGGCCTCTGAGATCGTGGCAGGAGCGCTGCAGGACAATAAACGGGCTAAGATAGTGGGTGAGCAGAGTTTTGGCAAGGGGACGGTGCAGGAAGTGCAGGACCTATCTGATGGATCGAGCTTGCATGTGACTGTTGCCAAGTGGATACTCCCATCAGGATCCTGGATCGGCGAAAAAGGGGTAACGCCAGATGTGGTAGTGGAAGATATACTTGCAAAAGAGGACGAGACAGAAGTGGATGAGCAGCTAAATAAGGCGCTAGAGTCTTTCTAATATTTCTTTAGGTTGACGGGTGTGAGAAAATATTTTGATGACGTCTATTGAATTTGGTACTGTTTTTAAAAGCACGGATGGACAGAAACGGGTAGTGGTTGATGTAGGAGATGATAGCCCTGATGCTAATTTTGAGACATTAGGAATTGTAGGTTTTAAACCTTTATTGATCACATACATATCTGGTTCAGCAGATCCTAGCTATATAGCTGAGATGTTAGACATAGTTCTCAGCGTAGATGATGTAGTCAATGGTATTGCTGCTAATAGTAGTAGTGGAATCAATGCTAATTATGAAGTATTACTCAGAAAGTATGCATCTATTGGGAAGATAAGAACAATATCACTCTAAGTATTTTGGCCGCAGACATGATAATAAACATGGTATACACTTCGAATATTTATGAGTAATGATACTGAGTGGTATAACGGTGATCCTATGCTTATTTCTAAGCATAAAGAAATAGAGCTAACTATTTTGCAGTTTGCGAATAACTATCCTAACTTTGACGGTGATAGAGACGTATTAAAAAGTCACTTGGTAGTATTTTTTGAGCTAGCAATGGGTAGTCGTAATGATAGTTTGGATAAATTTCAAGTAGACATTATGCATACTAGAGATGCTGGTGTTGTTGACGTTGAGATGTTAAAGGCGTTACTTGTGGTGTTAGAAATTAAGAATGAGACTTGTACTAAAGTAATTGAACTGTGGGAAAAAAACTAAATACGCATAGTCATAGGTACGATTAAAAATCATGAACTTGAAATTATCGATGATATTTAGTAAATTTTGATTGTTATGAAAAGTAAGAGCTTGTCAACTTTTGTCATAGGACTTATGTCGGGGATATTTTTGGTTTCCGTATTTATTGGCGGGGCAGTATCTGAGCAGATCTGGGGGCTGCCATTTTTGAGGAATCTAAATCTGGGGAGTGGAAGTGGTGCATCCGAGGTAATTAACCAGCGGGTTGTTAACGAAGAGAATGTGGTAACAGAGGTTGCCGAAAAGGTATCGGCTGGAGTAGTCACAGTCACTTTTAAGCGAGAGACACCGATACTCGAGCAATATTTCCTCGACCCATTTGGGATGTTCCGCGGGTCGCGCCCATCGGGAGAGGTAGAGTCTGAGCAGGTAGATATCGGGAGCGGATTTGTCATAGATGAGGCAGGGCTGGTAGTTACCAACAAGCATGTAGTCTCATCAGGGTCGCCTAGTGACTACAAAGTGGTGCTAAAGGATGAGAGTGAGCACCAGGTCGAGAAGATCTGGCGAGATCCAGCTAATGATTTGGCAATATTAAAAATAGACCCTCCTTCGCCTACGGCTTCGGAAGGGCAAGAGGTGTATAGAGCGATCGAGATGGGTGACTCGGACAGGCTAAAGGTAGGAAACTTTGTAATTGCGATCGGGACGGCGCTCGGGGAGTTTCGCCATACCGTGACGACTGGAGTTATATCAGGACTCGGTCGAGGGATCACTGCAGGTGATGGGTACTCTTTTGCTGAGAAGCTAGATAATGTAATCCAGACAGATGCTGCAATTAATCCAGGTAATTCTGGTGGGCCACTACTTAACTCGCTCGGACAAGTGATTGGGGTGAATGTGGCGGTTTCGCAGGGAGCTAACAATATTGGTTTTGCACTGCCGATCAACCTGGTCAAAGAATCTATGAAGAATTTTAACGAGACTGGGGCATTTGATAGACCATTCTTTGGCGTACGCTACCAGACGATTACGAAAGAGCAGGGGATACTAAACGGGGTACCGGCTGGGGGATATGTGGTCGAGGTAGTCAAAGACTCGAGCGCCGACTCAGCTGGGATTAAAAAAGGAGACATTATTGTGAGTTTTGATGGCAAGAAGTTAAGTGAAATAGATCCTTCGGCAAGCTCAGGACGTACCGGGTTAGCTGAGCTACTGGGGAAAAAGAAAATAGGAGATAAAGTGGAGGTAGAGGTCTGGAGGGATGAAAAGACGGAGAAATTAAGTGTCGAACTCAGAGGAGAGTGAGTTGTATTCACGAAATGAATCTACTAACTTTTTGCCACCAGTTAGACTATATATAACTGCCACGGTCGTACCGCTAGATATCCCTATAAATCCATGAAATAGAGCGCCAAATTGATCTATAGCTGACTCAGGGTTACCTCCTAACATCGCCATTCCATATCCCAGGCAGGATAAGCTAAAAATGCTTGCAAAGGGGAGCAGATAGGCACTTTTGAAAGCATCTTCGAGAATCGAGGCTTTTTTGTCTTCAACCGATCCTATTCCTCTTTTTTCAATTTGGTGATTTATAGCTTGTTTTAAAGCCAAAGTTAGTGCCTCTTTATTTTTGATTAATCCAGAGTTTTCTAGTCTAGTATAAGCAGTTTCTCCCATTGATTTTTTAAGAAGATCTCTTACGTCTTGGGTCCGATGTAAAACTGCACCTGTAGATTTATCTTCTTCTACGACTAATCCTCCATTTTCCAACACAGCGTCATTGACGACAATCTCTAGAGTACTATTTTGCAAGTCTCTGAGTGTGCTTTTTGATTCATGATTTAATGCGAGGTTTATTTGACTCTCTAGAATGAGCTGATTACTCCTATCTGTTCCTATTTCTATTCCCAGTGCATTTTGGATTATACTTGCTCTTTCCCTATCTTCCATAGATGTACTATTATGACCCGTTGCTACTACCTTACCTAAGGCTCTTAGAGCATCTTCCATATAGGATTGAGTTTCATTTTCTGGAGTTGGTCGTGTAATATTAGCGACTTCATATGCGTTTAGTAAGCCGGCGATTCTTGTTGTGGTCTCGTTGACAACATCGTCTTTAGACATAGATGGTGTACTAACTTCGGGTGTTAGATCTCTAGGGTAGATGTATAAAGCATGCTTCTCCTTGTTCCACCGTTGATTGAGAAAGCTTGATGCAGCTTTGACAGCTAAGCCGATAGGTGTTTCGGGGGTGTAGTCCTTTTTTAATTCTGGGATTGCACTATTTACTAATAATAAATCTGGTCGGTTCGTCATAATACTCGAAATAGTAACATAATTGTTATTGACTGTCAATGTTATAGGATACTAATGAAAGATGTTAGCTCGCTACGATGTCTGGAGAGATGAAAAGATTGAGCGGGTGAAAGTGGAGCTGCGGGGTGAGTAGTTACTAATAAATTAATCTTTGGTCATTTCGATGCCTACGGTCTTGATGAGATCTGTAATATCACCTTCGAGGATACCGCTAAGGTTGTGCCAACTAATGTTGATACGGTGGTCGGTCACCCGGTTTTGGGGATAGTTGTAGGTCCTGATCTTCTCGGCTCGCATGCCGCGACCGACGGCACTCTTTCTTTGACTATCTAGCTTGGCTAGTCGCTCCTCCTCTTGTTTTTCCCAGAGCTGAGAACGCAAAAGATCTAGACAGATCTCGCGGTTTCTTTGCTGATACCTCTCCTGAGTACTAACGACAGCAATGCCTGTCGGGATATGGATCAGGCGGACCGCTGTGCTAACCTTATTTACGTTCTGACCACCGTGGCCGCCAGCGCGGAAGAACTGCCACTCTAACTCTTCTTCTCGAATCACTAGTTTTTGGGCATCGACTTTTGGGAGGACTGCAAGGCTTGCGGTACTAGTGTGGATACGCCCTTGAGCTTCTGTTGCTGGGACTCGCTGGACCCTGTGGACGCCGCTCTCCCACTTGAATAGGCCATAGGAGCCCTGAGGGAGGGAGGGGTCATTAGGGCGGCCTGTAAAGAGATAGGTGTTCTCATCTAGTAGCTCGTATTTGATCCCCATGAGCTCGGCAAAGCGGGTATACATGCGGAAGAGGTCATTGACCCAAATCTTAGCTTCTTCGCCACCGGCACCGGGGCGGAACTCGATAATAGCGGGCCTTTTGTCCTCGGTATTTTCTGTGGCACGCTCCAGGTTCTGGAGTTCCTCTAAGACAGCGCTTTTTTCGGCATTGAGACGGTAAATCTCGTCCTGCGCCATAGAGCGCATCTCGGGGTCACTAAGTAGACTCTCGTTGCCACTTAGATCCTCGTCGATCTTTACTAACTGTCTGGCTAAAGAAATTTTTTCTTCGAGATCAGATAAGGCTTCGCCAATCTCGCCCAGTCTATCGACATTGCCAGGCTCAGAGGACTCTGTTACCAGAGTATCGTAGGCTTTGACTATTTGTTGGTAATCGACTGGCATGAATTTAGTATAAAGTACCGAGTATAAAGAACCTAGTGTGGGGTAGGATATCTATTTGGCTTGAGATGCGCGAAGTTCGGTGAGGGAGGCTGGGCCAGACTGGGTGGATTTGCGATCTTTTTTGGCTTTTTTACCAGTGGCTGCGGCTGCTTTGGCCTGGTATTTCTGCACGCGACCTACTTTGTCGACAAAACGCTGCTCACCAGTGAAGAAGGGGTGACATTTGCTGCAGATATCAACGACTATGCTGTCGCGGGTCGAACCAGTGGTAAAGCTGGCACCACAACTGCAGGTGACGTTTAGCTGGTTGTATTTTGGATGCAAGTTGGCTTTCATAGAGGGATATTGTAACACGAAGAGGGGAGATGAGGGAAGATGCTGGATGATAGTGCCTTTCCAGGCGGGAAAACCGAAACTTGACAAAAAAGAGTATAATTATGGGATTACATTATATGGTTATAATATGCTAATCCTAGGGTTAGAAGCAAAAAGATACTCCATTGAAGAGCTGGCAGACAAGTTGTTAAAATCTCATAAAGTTGAGGCTCGAAGTACTGATCAATCAGCACACATGAGCTTCGGATACGCTCATGGAGATAGTGGCGAAATGATAATATGGGATGGTAAGCTCAGAGTTGTACTTGATGGGGACGACCCCTCGACATCCCATCACTCTCTTGTTGGAGCAGTCTCATGTTTAGTATTATCTATTGCGGCTAATCCAGATTGGGCAAAAAGTGTTAGAGAGGATCCTAGCTGGAATGGAATATGGTTGTATGACGTTACTGTTCAAGATGATAGCGTGGACAGTAAGCCGAGAATAATTAAAGTCCCTGGAGAGGTGCCATTTATCCAGTTATTCGGGAATTAACTTCTGCCCGATAGACGCCGTAGGCGATGATAGCGATTGCAATGATAGTGGTAAGGCTTGGCTTTTCACCTAGTAATAAAAATGCTGCAGGTATAGCAAAAATACCATTGAGATAAGTAAAGAGATTGGCTTCGGAGACTTCGATGCGACTCGCGGCAAACAGATAGAAGATATTAGCGATGATCCCGCCGAGTACTGCCATGTAGAGAATTGGTAATACTACACTGTAGTTGAGTAAAAGGTTTAAGCTTGGGAGTTGTTGTTGTCCAGACAAGATGAGGGCATATACACCAGCAGTACCGAGGTAATAAAGCGAACCAAGGGATAGGGGTGGCTTCTTTTTGTATAGTTTTTTGGCTGTGATTGCGTATATGGCAAAGAGAATATTGTGCGAGAGGATGAGTAGGTTGCCTGTCAGGCTACTACCAATAAAACCATGCCCATTCCATAGTGGCTCGAGGATAAGGATAAATGAACCAATGAATGATAAGGCTAAGCCTTGCCATTCTCTCTTGCTCTCACGTTCTCTGAGAAAGATAATCCCGCCCAAGATGACAAAGAGGGGACCGGTCGAGCCGATTAGGGAAGCCTCGAGGGCACTGGTCCTGCTCATGCCTTCGTATAGGAGGTAGATCGGGAGTGCCAAGCCTGCCAGCTCTAAGAGCACTGGTTTGATAATATTAGATACTTTTGGATGCTTTTTGATATAAAAAGTAATAAAAATAGGTAGTGCGAAAATCCCTGAGGTTAAATATCTGAAGAATAAAAACTGGAGGGGAGTCAGGAACTCAAAGGCTGGCTTGACGATAGGGAAGGCGGCACCCCAGATCACGGCATTATAGAGTAGGGCAGCATAGGCAAGCTTGCGTGATTTGGACATTAACATGTATTATGGCATGTAATTCTCAAATCATAAATTCTCAAATTCTCAAATTTATAAAATTGCTATTACTTGCTCGAGAGGGAGAGTACGCTGTTCTCGAGTCGAGAGGTTTTTGAGATTAACGACCCCCTGATCTATCTCATCCTGACCTAACACTAGTGCGTAAGATATCCCTTTTTTGTCGGCATACTTAAGCTGCTTCTCTAGTTTGTCGCTAGCATCTGGATAGAGCTCGGTATTGATCCCTGAGCTGCGGAGTGACTGAGCTACGTTCAGGGTCTGAACCAGTAAAGTGGGACTAAAGATAGTGACGAGGACCTGGGTGGACTGTGTGGCAGATAGGAGACCCTTGGTCTGCATTACTTCGACTGTCCGATCAAAACCTAGACCAAAACCGACAGCGGGGATACTAGGCCCACCCAATGACTCAATTAGTCGATCATAGCGACCACCACCACCAACGGATCCTGACTCGCCTGGGATCTTGCCTTCAAAAATCATCCCGGTGTAGTAATCGAGACCGCGAGCAAGGGCTGGGTTAAAGCGCAGAGTAGAGTCAGAAACACCAAGGTTCTTTGCTGATTCTATGATTTCGGCAAGGTTGCTGGATGGCTTAGCATTTTTGATTGCAGAGAGAGCCTCACTAGCCTTGTCGTTTGATAACCCTTTAGATTCAAGTTCTTTGATAACGTCTTCTTCACTTAGTTTGTCGAGTTTGTCGATGGACTGGATGATCGAGGCAACACTGATTACTGAACTAGAGAATGGCGAGAGAGTGTTGATTAAAGTCTCGCGATCGTTTAATTCGATAACTAGATCGGTTAAACCTAAGTCTTGGTAGATAGAGGAGTAGACGGCCAAGATCTCAGCGTCAGCGAGAGGGGAGGTACTACCAAAGATGTCGGCATCACACTGAGTAAACTCACGGTAGCGACCTTTTTGGGGTTTGTCGGCACGGAAGACATTTTGGATCTGGTAACGTCGAAAACCTTTGCCTAATTCGTTTTGATACTGGGCGAGGACGCGGGCTGTCGGGACTGTTTGGTCGTAGCGCAGGGCGACTGAGCGCTCGCCGCGGTCGGTAAAGCTGTAGACTAGTTTGTCGGCTTCGTCGCCATATTTGCCAAGGAGTAGTTCAGCGTATTCGAGAGTAGGCGTCTCTAGTGGTTCAAAGCCATAGCGTTCGAACGCGCGCTTGATTTTGTTAGCTACCAGGTCGCGTTGTCTTTTTTCGGCTGGTAAAAAGTCGCGGAAACCCTTTAGAGTTTGTAGATTTTGTTTTTGCATATATCTAGACATTATAACTGTCTTCTTAGCAAAAATCTTGTATGGGAGTAATTATTCTTTAGGAGAAGCTAAAGGAGACGCAATGGCATCTGGGGTCTCCCAGACTGCTGCGCGTCTGGAGGCATTTCTCAGGAGCTATTGCTCTTGAGGTGCGTCTGCAAAGCCGATCCGCATTAGACTGGTGACAGTCAGCACATCTTTGCTGAGCGTAGCTGTATAGATGATTGAGTCACCAACACTTAAGTCGGTCGCTTCCATGGATTCGCCTAGACTCGACTTAAGAGCAGTTTTGGTGGTTAGGTTAATAACTTTGGTCTCACCAGTAGCTACGCTACTAGTAGTTATTGCGTTTTTGGATATTTTGGTTATGCGTGCTAGGGCACTAGTTTTTGAGGTTGCAGTTAGTGGGTCAGCACTCACGATAATACGCACTGCTTCTAGCTCGTCGCTCTCTTTGAGCGTTCCGATACTAATAATGTAATCATCGATCCTGATGCTGTCGACTGGTATGGTTTTGTTGCCAGGGGATCTGACGATCGAAGCGTCATCTTTGATCACGATCTTCTTTTTGCCATCTTTGTCTTCGATAACGAGCGTGTCTTTGATAACGTCTCTAATGACACCGACAAAACTCTTGTAGTTGACGTCCTGTGCCTCTGCATCGCCTGAGAGGGATTCCTGTAGTCGTTTTTTGATATTCTCGGTGACTGTCTCGTCGCTAATCGGGGATGGAGATGGTGAGGGGGAAGCACTAACCTTAGGTGAAGGGCTAGGTGAGGCAGCAGAAGCGGAGGTTAGGACAAAGGTAAAAGTAGCGAGTATGGTGAGGAGTGATAAAAATGTGTATTTTTTCTGCATAGATAAATGTGAAGATTACACTCTATCATAGAGCAGCTGTAGTGTACACCACACTGAGAGCATCCTCGACTTTGACACCATCCTGGGTATAGACAGTGATCGTAAGTCGGTTGGCACCTTTGATCAAATTGACCTCTTGACTAAAGCTCCCGACGTCGTTGGGCACTATAAGATAATCGTTGCTTTCAGTGGTGATCGCTATATAGGTCTTTGGTAATGTTTTGCCGGAAATAGTAAATGTTGCTTTGTCGGTTACAGAATTGTCGGCAGTATCCAACTCAACGAAGAGTTTTTGCTCTGTTTTTTGATCTTGATTTGCTCCATCTTTGGATTGTTTTTTTGGTATGAGAGATTGGGGGTCAAAATTTTGGATGGCTGTTTTGGCACGGTAGATACCACCCGCAATAATTAATGCGATTATCAAACCTATAATTATGGCAAGAGTGACTTCTTTGCGGGCTTTCATGATTAATGATAGTTTAGCACAGCTTTTTGGAGATTTGTGATACTATATGTAGGTTATGGACATCGCACGAATAGCCGAAAACAAATATCGTATCAAAGTAAAACGCGGCGTTGCTGTGGTAAATGTGGGAGTGGATGTTGAGATCCAGGGGACAGTTAGTAAGACTCCTTTTGTGATTACACAGCCTGGTGAATACGAGGTAGAGGGGATTAGCGTCTTTGCATACCAGACAGGAGAAACGCTAGCTAGTGTGATCCATGTCGAGGATCTAAAAGTACTTGCTTTAGCGAGTGAACTTTCTGATTCGTTAATAGACGACCTAGATACAATCGACGTAGTAATAGTAAATACTGACAAAATGAACAGTAAAGCAAGTGTTGCCATGATCGGCAAAATTGAACCCAGTTGCGTAGTGCCTGCAGGTGACGCTACCAACATTGCTGTATTCGTAAAAGATTTTGAGCATGCATCACGCGAAACCAACAAACTTAGTCTTTCTAAGGCGACACTCAACTCTGATATCACCGATGTGGTTGTTTTGACAGACTAGTACCTAGTACTTAGTACTTAGTACCTAGTTTTATTGTTTTGTTAAAGAGGTAAAATTATTTCATGGCAGTATCCAAGGTCCCACCACATAGCGAAGAAGCCGAAAAGAGTGTGCTAGGCTCGATCCTGATGGATCGTGATGCAATAGTGCAGGTCTCTGAGATCTTACTCCCTGAGTATTTTTATGATGATCACCACGGCATGATCTATGAGGCGATGCTTGCCCTCTACGAAGAGCGCTCGCCGATAGACTTAGTAACGCTCCCACAAAAGCTCAAAGAAAAGAAATATCTAGATAGTATCGGAGGGATAGCGTATATCTCTGGACTAGTCGAAGGGGTGCCGAGCTCCGCTAACGTACGCCACTACGGCGAAATTATCCAGGAGTATGCAACGAGGCGGAAGCTAATATCTGACGCGTCAGTCTTGATTGAAAAATCGTTTGATGAGGGGTTAGAGGTAAAAGACCTCTTAGATACTGCAGAGCAAAAAGTATTTTCACTGTCGCAAGCCAATCTTAAGCAGGGCTTTATACCTCTGCGCTCAGTACTCTCCGAATCTTTTGACCGACTAGACGAGCTATCTAAAAAATCTGGGTCACTACGCGGTGTCTCGACTGGTTTTGGTGACCTAGATAGCTGCTTGGCAGGTATGCAGGACTCTAACCTGCTCATCCTGGCGGCGCGGCCTGGTATGGGCAAGACCGCATTTTCATTGAATATAGTGCAGTATGCAGCAGCAGTGTCTAAGGTGCCAGTTGGTTACTTTTCGCTCGAAATGAGCAAAGAAGAGCTAGTCGATCGTATGCTGGTTTCGCAAGCCGATATTGACGCATGGAGACTAAAAACAGGCAAGCTAACCCAAGATGATTTTGGCAAGCTGTCCGAAGCGATGGGGGTACTAGCTGAGGCGCCTCTTTATATTGATGATACGCCGGGTATGAGCATCCTGGAGATGAGGACCAAGGCTAGGAGGCTCAAATCTGAGCACGACCTAGGACTAATCGTGGTCGACTACCTGCAGCTCGTAAAGGGCAGGACGATGGATAATAGGGTGCAGGAGGTGGCAGAGATCAGCCAGGGACTCAAGAACCTAGCGCGTGAGCTAAAGGTGCCAGTCCTCGCATTATCTCAGCTATCGCGTGCGATCGAGAACCGAGGGAGTGGTAGCTCACCGCAACTGTCCGACCTACGTGAGTCGGGGAGCATCGAGCAGGATGCAGACGTAGTAATGTTCCTGTATCGCGAGGATCCAGAAGATATCGAGAGTGTGAAGCTAAATATTGCCAAGCATCGTAATGGTGGACTCCGAACAATAGATCTTAAGTTCCGTGGTGACCGCGTTCGGTTTTATGGTGTGGATCGGAGTCGGTAATAATACTATAAATTTTTTCGTAACTCCTCTAACTCTGATAGATAGGTGTCATATTTGGAAGGTAAATCAGGATCTAACAAGAGCAGTTTTGTAAGTGCATCTTCAAACAATCCCCTAATTTCAACATCATCAGCATATTTTTCTTCATAGTAGCCAGTACCAGGCACGAGTGTGTATACCACTACCGCATATACTGCTAAAGGCATGTATTGGTGACCTATTTTTTTTCTTACAATCTTTGGTATTTCTGTAAGATATTTTTTTATAGGATCTTCTTTTTTAACCATAGTGCCTGGGGAGAGACTCGAACTCTCAAGGTCATTACAACCACGAGTTTTTGAGACTCGCGCGTATACCATTCCGCCACCCAGGCTTATATACTCAGGTAGCTATACCATTCTCCTCCTTCGCAGTCAGCTTCGGAGGGACACGGCGCCACCCAGGCTATACAGTTATTATATCTTACCGCTTATTCTTTTTAACTAGTGTGCAGTATGTGCGTATGGTCATGTAATGGATAAAAGTAGAGAATATATTTTTAATGTGCTTAAGTGGTGAATGTGAAAATTGTAGGGCTCAAACTCTGGCTGTGTCTAAGTCAGCAGAAGCTGATTCTCTAAGGTATCCGACTAAGAAAAAGCCACCAGGAAGTTTTAAGCTGCTGAAACCACGCTATGCGACAGCCGCAGAAATGTTAGCTAATGCCGACATGTATGGAGGGACGCAAGCTGTACTCGAATTGTTGGCAAAACAGACAGAAGCAGGAGGTTAGCGAGCAAGCCAGAGGAGAGTGAGGAGGATAACCTGTGGCGCGAGGCCGGCTAGGATGTCTGGAGTAGAGTGGTGGAATGAGGCATGGAAGCGATTAAGAGGGCGCAGCCACGAGGGCTCGTATTTGAGGAAGTTGCGAGGGGATTCGAGAAAATCGGGGAGAAGACCAATGAACGCACCCCAAACTGAAGGGTGGGATAGGTGCTGAGCAAGGTCGGGGAAGTTTAATGAAATGGGAGGATACATTAACAGAACAACGATCGCTGCTATGAGTAGGTCGATGATTCCCAGAATAAGGGCAGTACGCCGAGTTTTTTTACCACTGCTTAGTCCTGTTCCTGCATCGTGATGAGCTACTGTGTCGAGCGCGTAATGTGAAGCCAAAATAAGAGGGATGGCGATGGGAGCACTTAGGTGTGTAGCGATGACTGCGCCGGTTGCTGCATGAGCGATAGAGAGCATGGGAAAAGTATAAAGTATAAAGTATAAAGTTTAAAGTCGAATGAAGTATAATTGGGAGCATATGTTGCCGATCTTACTTAAGTTAGGTCCAATCACCATTTATTCCTACGGAGTTTTTTTGACACTAGGACTCTTTACTGGCTTGTACTGGTTTTGGAAGATGGGGAGGGACGAGCACTGGGACGAAACCTGGATATTTGATACCTACTTTGCGAGTGTAGCGATGTACCTAATATTTGGGCGGCTCAGCTACGTTCTACTTAACCCCGATCTGCATAACCTAGGTCGCGCAATGTCTCTACTGTCGCACCCAGGGATATTAACAATTGCCGGGATTCTAGCGGCGCTCATTACTACGACACTTTTTGCAAGGAGAGCGGAGCTAGAGCTGTGGAAAGTACTAGACGCCTGGACAGTCGTAGTTTCAATAGTATTTGTAATCGGTAGTATCGGGGCTATTCTAAACGGCAGTATGCCAGGCCTGCAGTCGAGCATGCTCGGATATATCCACCCTGGAGATACAGTGCCGAGACTCAGTGGGGATCTATGGACTTTTGTGTGGTCACTCATTACGTTTGGAGTCGTGTCACGGGTGCGCAAAAACTTTCGCTTTTATTCATGGTACAAAGGGGAGGCGAGCGTCGCCAAAGATGGCCTCGCTGCACTAGTTATGATCACTCTGACAGGACTTTATGCTACAGTTAGTGGACTGATCTTAGAGGGTCAAAGAATCTGGGTGATACCGAGACTGAGCTTGATCGGGGTCTCGATTATCATTATTAGTATCTTAGTGATTTATTACCGGAGCGGTAAAAACAGGGGTGAGAATTTACTTGCCCGTTTACGACCCGGTCGGAAAGGTTAATCCATATGAAGTATCCTCAGCAGCTATTGTCCCCAATCTACGAGTATTTTAAAAAACTAGAGGCTCAGCTCATGTCACGTCGCAGCAAGCTCGCGACTGAAGACCCATTTGCTGACCCGTCACGACTAGATGACAACGCAGACCAAGCAGGAGAGGCATCAGAGCAGTTTGGGCACGAGCAATCTGCCGCGATGAGCGAAGAGACTGACCGATCACTTTTGAGAGTACGAAGTGCTATGAAGAGGGTGGATGATGGAACATACGGCAAATGTGTAGCGTGTGGCGCGATGATCGACACTGATCGACTAGGGATCGACCCGACAGCCGAACTTTGCTTAAGCTGTGCTAAGAAAAATGCTAAATAAGGGAATAGCTTTTGGCTGGGCAGAGGGTTTACCTGATTGGGTAGGGATACTGACACTTTGTTTGTTAATGTTTTGTGCGGTAAAAACGCGGGAATTATATGGACGTATTGGATTAGGACTCGTGATCACTGGGGGATTGGTTAATACTTACCAGCGAGTGTACCTCGGTGGAGTAGTAGATAACCTGCCTATGTTTGGACTAGGTTATAATAACCTAGCAGATTATTTGATATTTTTTGGTATATTTTTATATGGATATAGCTATTTTGTACGAAGACCAGGACATCGTAGTGATAGATAAGCCAGTGGGGATAATCTGCAATAGAGCAGAAACAGTGAAGGTCGAGACACTGCAGGACTGGTTCCTCCCCAAGCTCGCTATTAGCTCGCATGGAGGCGGACAGGGGGAGGACGAAAGATATTTTATAGAGCGCAGTGGGCTCGTGCATAGACTAGACAAAGAGACTAGTGGTGTCATGATCATGGCTAAGACTGCAGCTGCGTTTGTGGAGCTCCTGCGCCAGTTTAAGGAGCGAGAGGTCCAAAAGAGTTATGTCGCGCTCACACACGGCATCTGGAAGGTTAAGCATGGCGAGATCGCGCTACCTATTGGTCGTCGCCGGGATGATAGACAAAAAATGGGAGTGGTTGAATCGGGGCGGGAGAGTGTGACTGGGTACAGGGTAATTAGCGAGTACAAAAAATGGGATTTTCCCCGGGAACTGCGAGTTGAAGAGCGTGGGTACACTGGCTTTACCCTGGTTGAGTTTAAGCCTAAGACAGGGAGGATGCACCAGATAAGAGTCCACTCTAGACATATGGGACATCCGATCGTAGGCGATGAGCAGTACGGAGGACGGAAGAGGAGTCGGGAGGACCGTAAGTGGTGTGGACATGTCATGCTGCAAGCTAAGTCACTGGAGCTGACCCACCCTATCACTAAAGAGAGGGTGATGTGGATGAGTAAGCTAGAGTTAGACTTGACGGCTATGAGATAATTTATATAAATAATATGGAGTAAATATGGGCGTCAAAAGAGAACTTGAACTAATCAATCTAGATGGTGGATCTGCACAGCGTGTCAATAAAATTATTTCAGAACAGGTTGGATGTGGAGAAAGCATAGATATGCCAATTACGTATAGTTCAGTTTTAGCAGTTATTGGTGGTGGGCTACTTTTACCGTATGGAGTAGTATGTAAAGAGTTGACTAGGAGAGCGACCACAGATGATAACAAAGATATTCAATGTGTAGTGTTAAGTGGCGAAGCAACTAGATGTCCGTTATATGGGAGTACTGAGGAGGGTGGAGTAGCGAGTGATGCCGAACGCATTCAAAAACTGATTGAATTACAGAAGTATGTAGAGACACACGTCAATTTCAGAGGAGATATAAATTTACATAGTTTTACTGAGTAGTCATTACTACTTAGATAATTAGCATTGCATCACCAAAACTAAAGAACCGATATTTTTTGGCAACAGCCTCGGTGTAGGCACGGCCGAGGAGGGAGTCATTGAATGTGGTAAAAGGAGTACTAGTCTGAGGTGAGCTACAGAATGCAGAGACTAACATAAGTAGGGTGCTCCCAGGCAAGTGAAAGTTGGTAATGAGTGCATCAGCATGACAGAACTGGTAGGGGGGGTAGATGAAGATTTCTGTTTCTGACTCACCTGGGGTTAGGGTGGGATTACTCTCTAGTGCTCGGAGGGTAGTGGTTCCGACGACGCATAACTTGTGAGAGACATGGTCTAGCTGTTGCAGCTCATTGGCAGTAGCTGCATCGAGTCGGTAGGCCTCCCGGTGCATGTGGTGGGTTTTTACATCATCTACTTTGACTGGCAGGAAAGTGCCGAGCCCGACATCGAGTGTTAGCTCACTCCAGCCGTATTTTTCTTTGACGATCTCTAATAGCTCGGGGGTAAAGTGTAACCCGGCAGTGGGGGCGGCTGCAGAAAAGCCTGCCTCGCCGGCAGGCGGGCCATACTTGGCATAGACTGTCTGGTAGTCTTCGTTGTTCTCTAGCATTTTTTTGATATATGGTGGGGTAGGCATGGAGCCGATGTGACTGATCTGCTCAGTTAGCACCGGGTCAGGAATAGAGAACTGGAGCAGCCTGATTCGATCTTCGACACTGACGACCGTCGCACTTAGCTGATCAGTAAATATGACTGTCTGATCAACCTTGAGGCCGGGTGAGACAATCGCCTCAAACTGCGAGTTTGGGAGTTTTTTGAGTAAGAGTACTTCGACATGCCCACCAGTGATTTTATTGCCAATTAACCGCGCGGGGAAGACCTTGGTGTTATTGGCGACCAGATGATAGTTAGATGGCAGTAGCTGGGGCAAATCATAGAAGTGGTGGTGCGAGATCTTGCCAGTCGTTCGATTAATTAACATTAGGCGGCTATGGTCGCGAGGATGAGCAGGTTCCTGCGCTATTAACTCGTTTGGTAGATCGTAGTAAAAATCACTAAGTTGCATAGCTCTATATGGTAGCATAAAAGGATGCATCTTAAGTGGCTATCTTATCTAGTAATAGTAATGATTGGGTTGATTGTAGTCGGGACGGTTGCAAAAGTGATGAAAGAGAGCGTTGTCTCGCCTGAGGCTCGGTTTAACTTGGTGTATATAGATCAGGGAGGGAGCCGAGTGAGTGTAGCTACTTTTGACCCGGTCGAAGAAAAGGTAATGATCATAACTTACCCTGAGACCTTAGCCATTACCTCTCGCAGCGTCGGGGAGTACGAGATAGGGAGTTTGTATAAGCTCGGCTCGTATAAAAATCAAGGAGGCGAGTTTGCGCGTCGCAAAGTGCAGGGATTTATGAAGCTACCAATTGTTGGCTACCTAGTTAACTTGGAGGGCGAGGGACCGGTGGACTCTTCACTATCATCTTCACTTTACCGGGCGATGTGGAGGAGAAATAGTGAAGATAACCTGACACTCTTTGATGCATACCGACTGATCCAGTCGCTGCGTAGCTACGGCGGGCGGCTCGTTGCTCGCGAGGACTTGGTGCGTGCTGGCGTTATTGTGACAGGAGAAAAATCTAAATTAGAGTATGCGCCTTTGGCGCTTTCTAACTATGTAGGTAAATCTTTTTTTGATTGGGGTGTGGGCAAAGAGGGGGTAACAGTCTCTATTATTAATGAGAGCGGGGAGAGTGGGCTAGGGAGTGATATGGCGCAGTTCTTAGACAATATGGGGTTGGACGTTATAACTGTCAGGAGTGGGACCCAGGTGAGTGATGTGACCCGGATGACGGTAGCAGAGCCAAAGAATGCCTTGATGACACTGACCCTGATGGAGCGAGTGTTTAGATTTAAGCCATATGAAATTGGCGATACGGCCGAGTATAGAGCAGGGATAGTGATGTGGGTAGGAAAAGACGCACTAGAGCTTTTTTAATTAAACAAACTTAATGTGAGCGCGGTTAAAGCTCGGGAGGACGTTCTTTTTGTTGGGTCTTTTGATCTCTCTAATAAAGATACTCGCCATGTTGTCGGTGGCTGATTTGAGACAGACCTGGTACTCATAGCCAAGGTCGAGAAGTTTCTTGAGTTTGAGCGAGAGATCATCGGGCAGTGTGCCGACATACGTACCCTTGGTGGTAGAGACACCGATTAACCTCACCTTGGGTTTGAGGATGAGGATCTGCTTGCAGCTTAGGGTCGCTAGGACTTCGCGACCGGCGACTTTGATGAGAGTGCTCGTGCGAGTGAGCCCGGGGTTCTCGATAAAATCTTCGCGGACTAGTTCGTTGGGAGATGTCGCAACTGCGAGGTTGAGAGTTTTTAAGTTCTTGAGTGCTACGGAGTTGTATTTGTCTTGCTCTAAGACTTTTTGATAAGTTGATTTGGCGCTCTTTTTGTCACCGAGTTGGAGGTAGCATTTGGCTAGCCTATTAAGAGTTGCGATATCATTTGGGGTTTGTTTTAAAATCTCGAGGTTAAGATCGATAGCCTCGTCCCAGAGACACTTGAGAGAACAATCGATTGCTTGTTGGATTAGTGTTGTCATGAATTTTCCCAATTGTAGTTAAGTTGAGTGTAAAATACAAGTATGTCGGGTCATAGCAAGTGGAGCAATATTCATCGAAAAAAAGAAGCTAACGATAAAGTTCGTAGTGGGATCTTTACCAAACTAGCTGCTGCTATAGTGGTCGCTGTTCGAAAAGGTGGGGGAATAGGGGACACAGATAAAAACTTTGCACTCAGGCTCGCGGTCGAAAAAGCACGCGCTGTCTCGATGCCAAAGGAGATTATAGATCGAGCTATTGCACGAGGCATGGGGAAGAGCGGTGAGGCAGAGATGGTGGAACTCTTGATAGAGGGACACGGTGCTTTTGGCCTCGCTTGTATGATAGAGTGCATTACAGACAACCGTAATCGCACGGTGAACGAAGTTCGCCTGATACTCGAAAAGCATGGGTGGCGAATGGGCGAAATGGGAAGTGCTGCGTATTTATTTAAGCACGAAAGTGATGGATATACCGCACTATATCCTGTAGAAATTAGCGAGCGAGATAGGGCTAGCGAATTATTAGGTGCCGTGGCCGATCACCCTGACGTACAGGAGGTATATGTTAACTTGGTTTAAGAAAAAAGAGACAGAAGATGCGAGAGCGCGCGTCGTACCAAGGCGGAGTCGAGTCGTTGGTGCGTCGAAGGTTGCGAGAGGGGCATCACTTACCAAGCGGCGCAAGTTCTTAATCGTATCGTTAGTTCTGACACTCGGTCTCTGGATAATACAGAGCTTGTCGGTCGAGGCGCGATATCTAGCTATCGTTATCCTCGCACTCGTCTCTGCAACTCTGACTGGATGGTCTCTGATCAAAGATCTACGTGGTGTAGCCTGGGTACTAGATCTAATCTTGCCGACGCTATACCCGACAGTGGTAGCAGTTTTTTACTTCCTCTTGCCTCAGGCTTCGGTTACACGCTGGGTAGTACTACTCTTGTTTACCATCTCGATGTACGGACTACTACTGACAGCTAATATATTTGCCGTTGCGGCGATCCGTACGATCCAGCTCCTGAGAGCTGCCCGTGCAGTCGGTTTTTTACTATCAATATTTACCTCTGCATTATTTTTCCATGTAATCTATTCGCTGCACTTACCACTATTAGTCGTAGTGGGACTGGTGTTCTTGGTAACTTACCCAATCCTGTTGCAGGGGATATGGTCATATACACTGCATGCTGACATTTCGCGCGACTTGTTGTCGGCGGCAATAGGCGCACTGGTTGTTGCTGAGCTGGCACTTGCCATTAGCTTTTGGCTGATTGACCCACCTCTGGCATCTGTGATGTTGTCGATGGCAACATACGTGATCATGGGGCTATTCCAGCATGAGGCTGAGGGTCGGCTGTTCCCGAGGACAGTACAAGAGTTTGCTGGCTTTTCGTCGATTGTCTTTTTGGTAGTTATTGTGACGACAGTCATTAGATGGATGAACTAGAAATCGGAACTTGATGTATTTCTCATTCCCGCCAAGGCGGGATTGATGTGCCGTCTCCCAGATTACTACGTATCTGGAGGCATTTCTCATGTTACTGCGTAACTTGATGTGCAGAGGGCAGGGGAGAGTCCTATAATATTTAGGGATGTCCTATAATAATTATAGGTCTTTTCACAATATCCTATAATTATTTTCACGAATGTGGATAAAAAGTATCCGATCCTTGCGAGTAGGATATGTGAACGACTTTGTATGGTTTGATATAGTTACGTACATTCCCAGGGGTATAGCCTGGTAGGGTAAGCTACGGGTCCAGATATCAGATCTGGTGCTAGAGCGCTAGTAGAGCAGGACGACTTTATAGTGGATAGCGCAGATAAATTCTTTAACGGACTGATGCAATGTGAATAGAGGGTTAATTGTGTGATAGTAGTGAATATCGTAGGTGAAGCCTCAAACCCCTTTTATTGATGTGCATCTCCTGTGGAGGAGTCATCTATTGAGCGTCGCACAATATATCTTTTATGACACTTAGTCAAGAATCGAGAGGGGGCTGAGTTTATTAGATTAATTACCAGTTATCATTCACTAATTACCAATTAATTGATTTGCTGCCGTTTTAGATTGTTATTTCGTCCCCCACCTATGCTAACTTCCTGTTTTCCTGCTTTCCAAAGCTTACCCGTAAAAATATACGTATTTTGGACATATGCTTACCCATTTGACCTGGTGTTGACAGTTTAAAAGCCATTCTACGGCCTCTACCTCTGGTAGCATCTACGTTTTACCCTGAGGTTATAGATATATTTGGACTTTGTGATGACTAAACACGTTGTCGTAGCTAACTGGCGTTAAAATATAGCTACTAACGAGACCAAGTGCTACTGCGGCACGCATGTTGTTTAAATAGAAATCATAAAGCTCGGGGGTTACCATATTAATGGTTAAGACCTGATAGTTTTTTGTTTTTAATCTATGGAGGAGTCGTTCAAAGAGTTCTGAACCAACCTTTAATTCTGATATACGAAACTTAGGATATACGTAGAGTGCATACTTGGCTTTAACCAACTCCATTTTGGCTGTCTTGACGGAACCAGGCTCAGATTCGGTTTGATCTAACCACCCAACCATTCCACGCTGATGTGGATCATGTATGACTTCGCCAGTACTTAAGTGGTATCTTTCATCTACATATTCCTGTGGCTGTATCTGTTGATGTACTGGGATTTCTTTAGTCATAAGCATGATTATTTGTACTGCATATTTTACCTTAGTTGACAGAGCGCGAGTAATGTCGCACAATGGTGACAAGGTTAGTAACTGATATCTCCCCTCTTCTCCGAATATACGCTTACTAACTATAGGATATATACTATATCGCCTTATAGGACATATATCTAATAACAGATATGTGCGTGTAGTGTGTATGTGCAAAAAGGATGGATATATCGCTCCCCAGTTTAATTCGAGACTCTTATCACTCCCCTGTCTATGACTGCTAATGCCAAAGCCCCTAAGTTAGAGGATGCAATCTTGGAGTACCTCGAGTACCTATCTGTGGAGCGACAGGTATCACCATTTACGATTCGTAACTATCGCTTTTATCTAGGGAAGTTTGCCTCCTGGCTAAACCAATACTATCCCCAGACTAACTTGGCCGATATTACGGCTAAGTTGCTAAAGACATATCGCGCTTACCTCGCTCAACACAAGGACGACAAAGGCCAATATCTCTCACCTGTGACTCAGAGCTATTATGCGATCGCAATCAGGTCCCTGTTGCGCTACCTGATCAGACAGGACTATGAGGTGGTGTCTCCCGACAAGTTAGAGCTACCCAAAGGTAAGGAGCACTCGATCAAATTCCTCGACTATACACATGTAGAGTCGATGATAGCAAAGGTCGATACTACTACCATTAGAGGACTAAGAGATAGAGTGCTAATGGAGGTGCTCTTTTCGACGGGACTGCGTGTATCGGAGCTGGTGTCCCTTAATAAGACGACGGTAAACCTAGAGACCAGGGAGTTTGGGGTCGTTGGTAAAGGTCGTAAGATCAGGGTTGTGTTTTTATCCCCGAGAGCGGCTGGGTGGATCGAGAAATATCTGAGGGAGCGAAACGATCACTATCACCCGATCTTTATTAGCCACCATGGCAAGAAGATGGATATCGCTGATCCCAAGGCAGGAGAAAAGCTGCGATTAACCACACGGAGTGTACAGAGGATTATTGGTCACTATGGCCGCCTAGCCCATCTACCAGTCTCTATAACTCCTCACGTGATGCGACATAGCTTTGCGACTGACCTGCTGTCACACGGAGCTGGACTGCGCGAGGTGCAGGAGATGCTAGGACACAAGAACATTGCGACTACCCAGATCTATACCCATGTAACTAACCCACAGCTTAGGACGATACATGAGAAGTATCATAGCGGGAATGAAGAGGAATAATGTACGAAGTAATATTTAACTACAAGTTTAATACTAAATTAGTGTATACGACCACAACGCCTGATCTAGTGCATATAACTAGAGATGGGATCGCAATGGCACAGCCTGGGAGTGAAGTTAGTTTTACCGCTGGCGGAGAGCTATTCGCTCTAATTAGATTTTTTCATGACCTAATCATAACTGTTACTGAAGGAGAAGATGACTTTGATCGAATAGTTAGATTTGAACGTGAGAAAGTTATGCAGTTTATAGGTGAGACTGTCATGTTGGATGATGGCAGTAGTCATGTGGAGATAGTGCGTGTCTAGTAATTAGTTGGTAGGGATATATAAAGATCCCCTGGTAGCACCGAGCTTTTTGATAAGTCCTGCGTTTTGGAGCTCTTTAAGATCATAGCGGATAGTGCTAGCTGGGGTCCCGGCAAAATTGCGATAGAGGTAATCGGCGCTGATCATTTTTTGCTCGAGTATGGTTTGATAAATTGCTTGGCGGCGCGGGAGAAGTCGTGAGGCTTTTTCGGCAAGTTCGAGCTGTAGTTTGATCGATGATATATCAGTCATAGTCTAATATTATCAGATATTAGCTAATGTTATTGAATATTATTAGATATTGTCGAATATGAATCTGTATAATGAGCTGATGGCGCAAGTAGCTGTTGATCGCGTGATATGGAATTATCGAGAGATTAAAGGTAGCGGTGTCCCGATTGTAATCTTGCATGGCTGGGGACGCAGCGGCGCTGAGTGGGAGATAATGGGTAAATACCTACATGAAAAGACTGGGAGAACAGTGTTGATCCCCGATCTACCAGGGTTTGGTGGGACTGGAATGTATCAAAATATTACTAATATCTATGATTACACAAAAGTATTAGTTGCCTGGATGAAGTATCTCGATATTAAACAGGCTAGTGTCGTCGGCCACTCTCTCGGTGGACGGATGGGGGTAGTGCTGGGTGCTAAGTATCCAGAGCTGGTTGAGAGCTTAGTCTTGATCGCACCGGCGGCTGTTAAGCCGATGACATTGAGGCGGATAATTCTGCGTCCACTACGCACTATCACGAGATTGATGCCAAGGAAAATACGTGACATTCTTTCGAAAAGTGTGAGCGATGTTGATGGACAGAACATTAAACTCAGGGACCTGTATAAAGCCGTGGTTAAGTATGACTTAACAAACGAGCTACCAAAGGTTAAATCCTCGACACTCGTAGTCTGGGGTGAGCGAGATCCAATCCTCCCCTTAGGCTTACTCTCGATATATAAAAAACATTTGTCGAATGCGAGAGCGAGGGTGGTTTGGGAGGCAGGACACGATCCGCACCTGACTCATTTTCGTGACTTATCGCGAATAGTGGAGGAAGTATGGATCTGAGAGATATAAGAGATTATCTATATGGCTTGTGGATCAAGCATGAGATGAAAAAGTTACATGCTCGTGGGACCAAGGTGATTATGGTTACGGGTAGCTATGGCAAAACATCGGTCAAAGATCTGACCTATGACCTAGTGCGTCGTAAATATCGAACTGTTTTAACTGGCCGCAATTACAATACTGCTGTTGGGATAACCAAGACTCTCAGACATGAAGTGATGGATAATACCGAAGTGTTGATCCTCGAAGTGGGAGCGTATCATGTGGGAGAAATATCTAGATTTGCGGGCTGGATAAAGCCTGATGTAGGAGTAATTACGGGTATTGCCAGGCAACACTTAACTCGCTTTGGAGGATGGGATCAAATAAAAATAGCCAAGACTGAGCTTGCGAGATACATCGCAAAATTTGGCGGGGTGCTAGTTGCTAATGGAAGTGATGAGACAGTACGAGAGTTAGTTACGCATGCTAGCTGGTATGAGGGTGAGACGAGAGAGGAGATAAATAAAGCAGCAGCTAAAGATATTGCGCGAGCACTAGGGATGAGCGAGAGTGAGATTAAGAAGTCTGAAAAGCTCTTTCGCGCTGTCCCATCTAGGTTTGAAATTACGACAAATCGCTATGGTATGCGAGTAATTGATGATAGTTACAACAGTAATGAAAAGAGCATGCAGGAAGCGGTCAAGCATCTAGGTAAACAAAAAAAGTATTCGAGAATAATCGTGACACCAGGGCTACTAGAGCTGGGGGATGAAAGCGATAAGATACATACAGAACTAGGCAGAGTAATCGCAGAAAATGTAGATTATGCTATCTTGGTTGGTGATAATGATAGGACTAGATCGCTGCATGTTGCGATAAATGGCAGAGTTAAAGTCTTAAAAATAGATAAGACTCTGGAGTTTGTAGCGTTAGTCAAAGGACTAAAGCTTAAGAAAGAGCCGCTAGTCTTAATCGAGAATGATATCCCCGAAGGTCTTTAGTTAGATAACTTCTTGCCTAGTTTGCCGCCCTGACTTATGTTTTCGAGTATTGGTGAGGCAAAGTCGGTCTTGAGTAGTTTTTTCTCTTCGTGTTTGGATAGAGCGAGCTTAATGAGATGATCTAGGAGTTTTGGATAAGGGTAACCCACCTTATCCCAGAGGAAAAAACTAAGACAGCCGGGGATGGTGTTAATCTCGATGCAGTAAACATCTTTGCCTTTGATTAGGAAATCTAGCCTGACCAGACCAGCACAATCAAGGAGGTTAAAGACTAGTTTGGCTGTTGTTGCTATTTTGTCAGTTACTGATTTGGGGATATTTGCAGGAATCATCCGATCGGCTGCGGCCATGCCCTCGGTCTTGCCTGATGCGAGATATTTATCTTTGAAATCGAGGAAATCGGAGCCCTCGTGAAAAACTTCTTCGCACGCTGATACTTTGAGTTCGTGACCAGCATTGCCCATAACTGAGATATTGATCTCCCGAGCCCCCACTATCCCCTCCTCGACCACAATGCGTGTGTCCATGGCAGCAGCTAATTCTATGGCACGGATGAGCTCTACCCGGTTTTTGGCACAGGTAGTGCCGATTGAGGAGCCGCCACGACTAGGTTTGACGAAGATGGGATACTTAAGACAGTTTTCGATAGTAGTTGTAAAGGTCGCCTGCTTGGCATACCAGTCGTGACTGTAAAACCAGATGTAAGGTGCCTGGTTAATATCGGCGCCGTCGAATGCGGTTTTCATCGCCACCTTGTCCATGCCGAGCGCAGCACCAGTTAAGCCAGTTCCGACCATTGGTATGCCATAAAACTCTGCTAGTCCCTGGATCCAACCTCCCTCCCCTACCCCACCATGAAAACATGGGAATATTACATCAAAAGGTTTTTGTGATTTGTTAAAAAAAGATGTAGTCAGTGGCGTTAGTGCAATACTTTGTGGTGAGTTGGGCAAGGCAATGGCTTGGGCCATTTTTTCAAGGAGCGGCATGTTTTGATAGCTATCAATCGACTTGAAATGGTCCCCTGTTAAGAGTTTGCCATCCTTACTAACATAGACGGGGATCGCCTCGTATTCTTTGGGTAGACTAGCCATGGCTTGAACTGCAGTAATAATGCTGACCTCGTGTTCAGGGCTACGACCACCATACATGAATACGATCTTAAGTTTGGACATATTAAACCAATCTCCTTCTGATACTGGGGTGTAGTCCAGTAAGTAGCGAATATTCTAGATCTTTAATTATTTGGCAATGGTGAGAAAGAGAGTTGAGGTCACTTGGGATATCTGATATTACTACTACTTCATCACCAACTTTGGCTTTTGATCCTCGAGGGAGGCGTAGTGTAGTCATATCCATAGAGATGTTACCTACTATTTGGCAAACACTATTATCAACCAGAGTAACTGATCCTTTGTTAGACAGCCGTCTGGTTAGGCCTTCGTTGTATCCTAGAGGAATGATCGCTAAAACTTCTTTTTGTTTTGTGCGATAGGTCCCACTATAGCCAACTTCTGAACCTAGAGAAACATTCTTGATTTGTGCTATATGAGTTGTTAATTTTAGGGCAGGTTTTAGATTTTTACGTCCATGTCTCCCCTCTTTGGTGTGAGGACCAAAAGGTGTATATCCGTAAAAACCGAGTCCTAAGCGGATGAGGTTGAAGTAGGGGTCACGCAAAAAACTAGAGCCAGAGGAAGCTGCAATATGCTTCCATTTGAACTCAAATCCCTCTGCTTCTAGTTCTCCTGCCATCATCTTGAACCTGGCTATCTGACGTTTGGTAAAAGTAATTTTACTTGGGTTGTCGGCCTGAGAGAAATGCGAAAAAACGCCTTCTACGACTAGATTATTACATGTTTTTAGGGTTTTAATAAGCTCTGGCAATTCTTCTGGTTGTAAGCCGAGTCGACACATGCCTGTATCTAACTTGATGTGAATTTTGGCGCCGGGCTGATGCTTGTTGAGAGCAATTAGCGTCTCTTTATCAAAAACAGAAAAACTAAAAGGGAGTTTTTTCCAGACTGCATAATTTTCTGGATTGGTGTAACCCATTATGAGTATTTGGTTTTTGATCCCGAGTTTTAACAGTTCGTACGCCTCATAGAGTGAGTCCACACAAATGAATGGCGGATGGATATTTGTATCTAAAAATCTAGCTATCTCCTCCAAACCGTGTCCGTATGCGTTAGCTTTGGCTACCACTGCCACCTTGGCTTGCGGATTTTCAGACACAAAATACCGGTAGTTGTTGGTAAGAGCTTGCTTGTTGATCGTTATCTCGTTAAGAACCTTGTAAGTATTCAGCGACATAGTCTAATAATACAACTATGAGTTGATAAGTCAAATTTATTGAGAAATATTTGAGATTAATTATAAAAGATCAAAAATCTTACGGATAGTATGCGAGTCGGTAGATCGCATCGTTTAGGTCATCGCTAATTAAGACAGATCCATCTGGGAGCTCTAGGATATCGACTGGCCTACCCCAAGACTCGCCCGCAACTAGCCAGCCTGAGACTAAGTCAGTGTAGCTACGCTTATCTGGATTAACCAGAGATACTTTGTAACCGATTGGATCGCGTCTATTCCAGGATCCATGTTCGGCTATCAGGGTCTGATTATTGTACTCGGCTGGGAACATATCTCCACGATAGAATTTCATCCCAAGAGCGGCTACATGTGGACCCAGTTCGATAACCGGCTTGGTGTGGGTCGGACAGCTGTCTGTAGTGCCAAATTGAGGATCCAGCACATTATTCCCGTGGCAGCGAGGGAAGCCAAAATCGAGTCCAGTGCTTGGTGCATGATTGAGCTCATCGGGAGGTAAGTCATCACCCAACAAGTCGCGGCCATTGTCAGTAAAGTAGAGGGTATTATCGATAGGCGACCAGTCAAAGCCCACAGTATTTCTGATGCCTGTTGCAAATGTTTTTACTACGCTAGTCTCGATATTAAGTGTAAGTATCCGCGAGTAAATCCCCCGATCTTCACAGACGTTGCATGGTGCACCAATCGGGATGTAGAGTAGTCCGTCAGGCCCAAAGGCTATGTATTTCCACCCATGATGCTTGTCCTTGGGTAACTGATCATAAACGACTTCGTAGCTGGGATTTTGATCAAAGTTATTATCTATATCTTTGAATCTAATGATCCGGCTAACCTCAGCTACATAAAGGTCGCCGTCTTTGTAAGCCACGCCGTTTGGGGTGTCTAGGCTACTGCTAATTGTGACTATCTTTTCACTAATCCCATCCTTGTTTTGGTCAACTAATGCATAAAGAGAATTATGCCTAGTACCTACGTAGATGATGGTCCCGTCGGCGTTGCTTGTCATGGAGCGTGCTCCTGCTACATCTTTGGCAAAGTAGGAGATCACGAAACCATCTGGAGTGGTTAGACCTTGGATGCCCTCTGGTTTTTGGTTGGTGTCCCCTGCCCTGTCATTTTGGAGACTAGTCGGTGGAGTAGTATGATCCTGAGAATATGGGAGTTTAGACCATGCGTAATAACCTAGTGAGAGCGTGAGAATTATTAGAGGGATTACTTTGCGGATCATGGCTTTACTATATACTAGTTAGTATGAGAAAGTATTTACAACCATTTTTAGTGATTACCCTTGTTCTAGTAGGACTATATTTTTACTCTCTGAATAAGGCAGATAGTACGCTGAATAACCCACTACAAACAGATGAGAGAGCTGAGTTAGAGATGGGTGAGATGCAGATTGATAGTGCGGGGTCTATGCTCTCGATAGAAGCATTAAAAAAGACTGAGTTTGACCCTGGTGAGATAAAGAGTGTTGAAATAATAACTGGCGAGAGTCGATATCAAAAATCTATAGTGTCGTATTTATCTGATGGGTACAAAATTAATGCGTTACTAGGCGTGCCAAAAGGTGTAACTCCTGATGGTGGGTGGCCAGTCATCATCTTTAACCACGGCTATATTGATCCAAAGATTTATCGTACCAACGAAAAGTATGTGGCATATTTTGACCGGTTAGTGTTAGCCGGATATATAGTAGTCAAATCTGATTATCGTGGGCATGGTAGCAGCGAGGGGTCTGCTGAGGGAGGATATGGGTCGGATGGGTATGTGCGAGATGTGAGGCAGCTAGTTGCAAGTATGAAAAAGTACCCTGGGGTGGACCCTGAGCGGATAGGTATGTGGGGACACTCGATGGGAGGACATATTACTCTACGGACTATGGTTAGCTCAAATGATGTTAAGGCAGGTGTTATCTGGGCAGGAGTGGTGGCGTCTTACCCTGATCTGCTAAACAACTGGCGGCGAACAAGTAGCAGTCCCCTACCCTCGCCTAGTTATCCTGGTAGGCGGTGGCGCAACCTACTACAGGAGAAGTATGGCACACCAGAGCAAAATCCTGAGTTTTGGAATAGCATCTCGGCCACCTCGTGCCTCGGCGATATCTCTGGACCGCTAGAGCTCCATCATGGGACAGCGGATACCTCGGTGCCAATTGCTTTTTCGCGCACCCTAAAAGAAAAGATGACTACAGTTAATAAACAGGTCGAGCTTTATGAATACCCTGGAGATGATCATAATATCTCACAGAATTTTGGTGTAGCGATGAATAGGACTATTGAGTTCTTTGATGAGCATCTAGCGAAGAAGTAGCCTGGTTGGATTTTAGTTTATAGAGCGAAGCGGTGATGACTAATGAGTAAACACCGAGCTTGGCACAGGTGGTGAGGATTGGGGAGTCTAGTGAGACCATGATGCCAGTTATGATCGAAACGAGAGAAGATATTAGTAGCGGGGTAAATAATTTGGATATAGGCCTGACCCAGATGAGCGCGCAGAGAGTTAGAGTTAGTAATGCTGTTATGATGTGAAAGCTTAGTAATGTCATTCTAAAATCTTAACAGATCGATCAGGATTGGGCTAGAAACTTTTTACGAAATATGGAGGATTAGGCAAGACGTCATCATATCCATCTCGCAATCTACCCCAGATTGCAGGCTTAAGTCTATCTGATTCATTTCTCTCATCACACCCAATCCCATGAACCCAGATTGGTGTGGGTACCGTAAACGAGTAGACAAGATTAGGGACTTGACGTTGAGAGTCTTTCGAAATCTTAGAGATCAAAGCTAGTGTGTGGATTAAGGGAGGAGCATGGCCACGTTCTGATACTTCCCTATTAATGTGCGCTACTGCACCTAAAATAGATGCCTGGCTCTCGACTACACAATCGACAAGAACGACGGGAAGTACTTTGCCCTGTACTATTATTTGATCCATATTAGGACCATAGATATGCTTGGCTTCTGGGAGATATTTGCCCTTTTCGGTGTGTGACATGCGCATAGAATTAAGTTGCATCCTCGATGTCTCGGCGAGTTTTTCGCCGAGCAGATGTCCCCCACTCTCGATGGGTACAATCGAGACTTCACCTAGCGTTGCGATTAATCTTGCGAGAGTGGATTGTAGGAAATATATTCCGTGCTCTACTGTTACTTCGGGTATGATCTTGATGGCTGTTTCGTAGGTACGGGCAGTATCAATACGACTATACGTCATGTACGTATCATAAAACTATGAGATGTAGCTGTATATGTGGTTGTAGTATGTATCAGGCTAACGAGTCTTCTTCGTCTTCGGACTCTTGCAGTGTGGTGACGGAGGTTACAACATCGCCTTTGGCGGGTCGCATGAGGATGACACCCTGAGTTGAGCGACCAAGTACTTTGATGTTCTTGATTGGTAGCTTGATGACCTGGGCGGCTTTGGTGGTGATCACTGCTTGCTCATCGGCTTCGGTGATCAATCTGGCTGCTGCAAGGTTGCCGGTTTTGTCTGATAGCTCAGCTACCTTGACCCCTTGGCCTCCCCTACCCTGCTCTGGATATTCCTCGACGTCGGTCCTTTTGCCTAACCCGTGTTCGGTGACAACCAAGATCTCGCGGAAGAACTTCTTCCTCTTGTCATCAGGCCTCACAGGATTTATCTCAAATGTTGAGGCGGCGATCACGGCATCATCTTTTTTGAGTGAGATCCCTTTGACACCCTGACTGGCACGACCGGTTGGGTTGACATCGGCTTCTTTAAATTTGATTGATTTGCCCTGGTGGGTGACCAAGAGGATGTAATTACTACCGTCTGTGACCTGGGCTTTGATGAGACTGTCGTTGTCTTTGAGGACGATCCCGATCTTGCCGGAGTTTCTGATATTGCTATATTCGACAATCGGAGTCTTTTTAACTAGCCCATTTTTGGTCGCACAGAAAATAAAGTTCTTATCACTCTCTAGCACTTCTTTGGGAACTGTTAAGAGCGCCAGGACTTTTTCGTCTGAAGTAATGCTAATTAAGTTGATAATAGCTTGACCTTTGGCGGTTCGACTACCCTCTGGTAGTTCGAATACGCGACTGGCGTAGACTTTGCCTAGATCTGTAAAGAACATGACGACATCGTGAGTGTTACCCACACTCATGTGTAGGATCTCATCCTCTTCTTTGGTAGTCATGCCGACAACGCCTTTGCCGCCGCGCCTCTGGGTGCGATAGGTCGAGAGTGGCATACGCTTGACGTAGCCGTCACGAGTTATGGCGATCAGATTGTCTTCTTTGGCGACTAGATCTTCTTCGCTAAATTCGCCTAGCTTGCCTTTGATGACCTTGGTTTTACGTGGATCGCCGTAGATACTCTCGAGTTCTTTGAGTTCGGCTAGAATTGTTTTGAGGACTGCCTGTGGGTTACGCAGTAGTTCGAGGAGGAACGTGATCCTCTTCATTAGCTCGTCGTATTCATCCTGGATCTTTTGACGCTCGAGTGCGCTCAGCTTACGCAACTGCATATCGAGGATAGCAACGGCTTGGATTTCGCTAAAGCCAAACTTCTCGATCAGGTTCTTTTTGGCTTCATCAGTGTCTTTACTTGATCTAATAGTTTTGATGACTTCGTCTAGATGATCTAGGGCTTTGAGGTATCCCTCTAAGATGTGGATGCGTGCCCGACTCTCTTTGAGTTCAAACTGGGAACGACGAACTATCACGCCCTGGCGATGCTTAACATAGTGAGTGAGGATGGTTTTGAGGTTCATGAGGTGGGGAGTACCGGTCTCGTCGAGCGCCACCATATTGGCGGGGAAGCTGTTTTGGAGTTCGGTGTGTTTGTAGAGATTGTTTAAGACGCTCTTAGGCTTACTGGCTTTTTTGAGCTCGATCACTATACGCATACCCTCGCGATCTGATTCGTCACGGAGGTCACTAATCCCCTCAATCTTTTTGTCTCTTACGAGATCAGCTATTTTTTGGATTAGTTTGGATTTGTTGACCTGGTATGGGATCTCGGTAACTATGATCTGGAAACGGCCACTCTTGGTCTCTTCGATCTCAGCAACGGCGCGGGTTACTACCCGACCCTTACCGGTTGCGTAGACTTCGCGGATGGCCTCGGCATCATAGATGACACCACCAGTTGGGAAATCGGGACCCTGGACGCTCTCCATCAAATCATCAATATTAGCTTCGGAACTAAAGTCGCCAATCAGGCTCTGGTATGGTGCGGTTGAGATAGTATCATCGTTGAGATGAGAGTTGTCGGCGGTTTTGACGTCGCCTTTTTTGATTAATGTATTAATTGCGGCTACAACTTCGCTTAGGTTGTGAGTCGGGATCTTGGTAGCCATACCGACCGCAATACCATCGCTACCCATGAGGAGGAGGTTGGGGAGGCGGGCTGGCATGACTGTCGGCTCCTGGAAAGTGCCATCAAAGTTGTCGACCCAATCGACTGTGTCGCGATCGAGGTCAAAGAGGATCTCGCCAGTTATTTTGGCAAGTCTAGCTTCGGTATAACGCATGGCGGCTGGTGAGTCACCATCGACACTACCAAAGTTACCCTGGCCATCGACTAGCATGTAGCGCATAGAGAAGTCTTGAGCCAAACGAGCGAGTGCGTCGTAGACGGCTGTATCGCCATGAGGGTGATATTTACCTAGGACTTCACCGACGATACGAGCACATTTTTTGTATTTGGCTGGTGGGAGGAGCGAGAGCTCCTTCATGCCATAGAGGATACGGCGATGGACCGGTTTTAGGCCATCACGTACGTCAGGTAGCGCACGAGAGACGATAACGCTCATAGCGTAATCGAGATAACTCTTTTTCATCTCTTCAACGATTGGGACTTTAGCAATCCGGCCAAACTGAGTGTTCTCGATCTCCCAGACCTGATTGTGATTGACAGTCATGTTGGTGCCAGTTGGCATGACGACTGCTGATTCTGGTGCGTCAGAGCTCGGCGCAGAATCACTTAGTTCTGACGAAGACTCGGTAGTCTCGTCGGATAGATCTAGTGGTTTGAGTAGCTTATCGTCGGACACTTAGTTTTCTCCTCTTTTCATATCCTCTTCTAATATAGCTGCTGCCTCTTTGGCGCTTAAGAATTTGCCGGTTTTGACAAATTTGCCGGGTTCTAGATCTTTGTAGTGATCAAAGAAGTGTTTGATTTTATTCTTGGTGTGCTCTGGGACATCGGTGATATCCATCCAGTTGCCAAACAAGGGGTCTACTTTTTTGACTGGGACTGCGATTAGTTTGGTATCTATCCCCTCTTCGTCTTCCATTTCGAGCATGCCAATTAGCTGTGCTTTGATGCCAACACCTGGTGCAAACTGCTCGGAGGCTAAGAGGACGATGTCGGTTGGGTCACCATCCTGACCCTTGCTCCCCAAGACAAAACCGTAGTTAAAAGGAAAGTTCATGGGGGTGTGAAGGATGCGATCGGCCATGAGCATGCCGGTTTCTTCGTCTCGCTCGTACTTTACGCGAGAGTTTTCTGGGATCTCGATAAAAACTTTGATTTGCATTGGATTTTGATCTGACATATGGTCTCCTTGTGTATTCGGACGGACACAGGGGTCCGCCCCTACGAAATAATTATACGTCTAATTGTGCCTGGTGGGCGTTACTTTGAATAAACTTTTTGCGGGGGGCTACCTCGTCGCCCATCAAGGTGCTAAAGATCTCGTCGGCCTCGGCTGCCTCTTCGATATGTACCTTTTTAAGCATTCTTTTCTCGGGATTCATGGTGGTCATCCAGAGCTGCTCAGGGTTCATTTCTCCAAGACCCTTATAGCGTTGAAGCGTTACTTTTTTGCCCTTGTACTCTTCGAGTAGTGTGTCTCGCTCGGCGTCGGTATAGACGTAGTGTTCTTTTTTATCCACTTCTATGCGATAAAGTGGTGGCATGGCGATATAGAGATAACCGCCCTCGATCACTTCTTTCATGTGACGATAGAAGAAGGTAAGCGCGAGCGTGGTAATGTGCTCACCATCGACGTCGGCATCGTTCATGAGGATGACGCGGTGATAACGCAAGCGTTCGGCGTTGTAAGTCTCGCCAATACCCGTGCCTAGGGCAACAATTAGGTTTTTGAGTTCTTCGAAGGCAATGATTTTGTCGAGTCTGGCGCGTTCGGTATTTAGGATCTTGCCTCGCAGAGGGAAGATAGCCTGGAAGCGACGGTCCCTGCCCTGTTTGGCACTACCACCTGCTGAGTCGCCCTCGACGATATAGATTTCACAGAGTGCTGGATCTTTTTCTTGGCAGTCGGCTAGTTTGCCCGGGAGAGTCGTACCCTCTAGTACGCCTTTACGGACCACAGCATCACGTGCGGCGCGAGCGGCCATGCGAGCGCGAGCAGCTAACTCGGCTTTTTCGAGCATTTTTTTGGCTTCGCTAGGATGTTCTTCGAGATAGGTTTCGAGCTGAGCTTTGACTATAGAGTAGACAGCACTCTGCGCTTCCATGTTGTTGAGCTTGGCTTTGGTCTGACTCTCAAACTGGATGTCACTGCTTGGCATTTTGACAAAGACCACGGCAGTGAGACCTTCTTTGAGATCTTCGCCGGATAGCTCGATCTTGTTGTTGCCGTTCTTTTTGGTCATGTAGTCTTTGATGACCTTGGTCAGGGCTGTTCTAAAACCAGTCAAGTGAGTACCACCGTCGTAGGTATGGATGACGTTCGCAAAAGTTAAGATGTTTTCGCTAAAACTGTCGTTGTACTGGAATGCGATCTCGGCGCCTATCTTGAGGCCGTCTTCGGTGTAGTCGCCGGTCATGTAGACGACATCATGGAGCGGTTTTTTGTGGGCGTTTAAGTGGGCAACTAGTGATTTGATACCACTCTCAAAATAAAAGTTAGCTATCTCACCACTACTCTCGTCGTTTAGGTGCATGTAGAGCTTGGGCACTAAGTAGGCGCGCTCACGCACCTTCCCTTTGATTTTCTTAAAATCGAACTCGATAGTTTTTTTGAAGATTGTCGGATCTGGGGTAAAAGTGGTGTAGGTGCCTGACTCGTCGGTTAGGAGATGAGAATGAGCGGGGTTGAGGAGTTTTTTGACTTCTTCTTCCCCTATTATTTTGACGCTGTATTTGGGGTTACCGATATTATATTCTTGGGTGTAGTATTTACCGTCACGCTTAACTATCACACGGAAATGTGAGGAGAGCGCGTTAACTGCTGAGGCACCGACTCCATGGAGACCACCTGATGCTTGGTAAGCTGTTTCTTCAAACTTGCCACCGGCATGGAGCTTGGTCATCGCTAGCTCGAGTGCGGAGACACCGGAGCTATGCATGTCGGTCGGGATGCCGCGGCCGTCATCGCTGATCGTTGCGTAACCAGTACTCTCAATTGTCAGGTAGACGTTTTTGGCGTAGCCGGCGATTGCTTCGTCGACACTGTTGTCTGTTATTTCTTTGAGGAGTTCTTGGATACCACGCTCATCGGTGCTACCGATATACATACCAGGCCTTTTGCGGACTGGTTCTAACCCCTCTAGAACTTTAATATCGCTGGCGTCGTAATGTTGAGTTGATTTGGTCATAAAAAAATCCGAGCAGGAAATTACTATAGCACAGGTGATTCTAGCAGGGGTATCCCCTCCCCGTCCACGGACCTATAGGTTTGGAGTATTTATTGTTGACTGCTTATGTGGTGTAATTTCGTTCCTAATTGGCTCATTTTTTCGGGCAGCTTTGTATATGATCTTAGAATATGACTCAAACCAGTTACTCCGACTGGGGTTTCGCATGTTGAAGCGGCCAGAGCTAGTGACGCTGCAGAACGGATATCTGTACCATTTAACACAACGTGACTATGTACAGGTTTGTAACCATACATTTTATTACCATGAATTGTCGCTCTGGCAGGATTTTCTTGATAATAGTATTCTACTTTTGCTCCAACTTTTCGTAGTTCTTTCATCCACTCTACACGACGTATACCATATTTATCATCATGATAGGTACTGATTGCATCTAGAGCACCCCAAAGAACGGCTAACGCGGGAGCTGCGTCACGAGGCATCCCCTTTTTGTCATCAAAAAATACGATATCTGCTGGCTCTAGTTGTCGTATGTCTTGCTTATTTATTAAGCCTCTTATACCCTTTCCACTAATTATGGCATGTGTATGCCTCATGAAACCGCTCATATCGTAAAGAGGTCCAAATGTTTTAGGAGTCACGCGCTCGCTCCAATAAGGAAAATCTAATGATAACTCCATTTGATGTAGTTTGGCATAAGCTATCCAAAACATCGTTTCGCATGCGTCGGGTGGAATTACAGTTTCAATTTTATTACTCAGACTGTTCATACCATCTGATGTAATTTTGATATTGGAATCATCTATCCTCGTTATTTCTGCACCTAGCTGAATTAGAAATCTTTCTAAGTTATCAACTTCTAAAGAAGAGAGCGGATTTTCAATTGTCGTTTCTCCTCCGATGCCTGTTGCTAATATCATCGCGGCTAGCGTAGCAAAAACCTTGTTATTCACGTTAATAACTCTTTTCTTCTTCTCAGATTTTTTCAGCGTTGCACTAATACTTTGTCCGTTTTGATTTATTTCAACGCCGAATTGTTCTGCTACGCTCAATGTGGATGATGTAGGGCGTGAACCTGGCCAATCTCCTTCGGGTAATGGCATCCTTATGTGACCAGTACGAAGCAATGTCGCAGACAAAAGTAATATAGAGGCGCGGACTTTTTGAACGTTCTCTTTATCTGGCTCTGTTATATCTAGCTCTCCGTTTTGGATAGATAATGAACCTGTTTCATCATATATAATTTTTGATCCTAGACCTTCGAATATATTCATAAATCTTAGAAAATCTAGAGTTCCAGGTGGGTTCTTTACCAACACGGTATCAACGAGCGGAAATGCGCCACATAGTGCGTTAGCAGCGTGTTTGCTGGGACCGATCTCTACATTGTGTGTTAAGGGATTAGTTTTACTGACTATTAATCCGTCTTTTATTAATTCCTGATTCATGGAGTAATTATACTATGAGATAATGTAATTCACTTGGATTTGGGGAGATGGAGGAGATAGTGGGTCATGGTTAGTGTCTGGTTGGTATTACTTTTCAGAGCCTGGTGAGTCTTTAAGGTTAGTTCACCTATAGTACTGAGCAAGCGCAGCCCTGCAGGGTTCTTAGTTTTTTTGATCGTTTGGCTAATCTCCTCAGCTAGCTGAGCTAGATATATTAGTAGTTCTACTTTGTCACTGGGGAAGTCGGAGAGATGTTGGAGCCTGTCCCCGGGAGATAGGGCGAGTAGCGGCTTGAGACTAGGGAGATACGAGGTTATAGGTGAAAGGTTCAAGTCTTTTAGACCAAAAACCTGGCAACGGCTTTGGATGGTGGGTAGTAGCGCTTCCGCGCTTGGACAGGTTAGATAGATATAAGTGTTACCGGGCGGCTCTTCTAGGACTTTGAGTAGAGCGTTACTAGCTTCGGTTGTTAAGGTCTGTGCTTCTTCAATCCAGATTATGCGAGGCGACGATGTAGAAATAGAGAGTGAAACTACTAGCTCCTGGACAGCTTTGATACCGATACTGGTCGGGTCAGGAGTCAAGTGTGCGACAACTGGGATCTTTAGATCGCTGATATAGCTCGCCCTGGCACTAGAATCCCCGTTTTCAATAATAGTAGACAACATAAAGATATGTTAGCATGGAACTATGCAAGATCTTGCCCTCATCCTTAAACAGGATGGTCTCTTGACGGACGCTCAATATGCCCAGTTACAACAGCAGTCATTGACTACTGGCGTATCCATCGACGCATTACTCGAAAAATCATCTGTCGTCTCCCCCATCGATCTAACCAAAGCAAAAGCAAAGCTCTATAACGTCGGGTATGTGGTCATGAAAAACCTGGCTGCTTCGCCTGAAGCACTTGCTAAGATCCCCGAATCAGTCGCTGAGCACTATACAGTCATGCCTTTTGCCTATGACACCAAGAACCGCGAACTGTCTGTTGCGATGGCTAACCCGCTAGACCTGCAGACTATTGCTTTTCTTGAGGCAAAGTCTAGCTCTAGAGTGAAGCCATTTTTAGCACTAGCCTCTGAGCTAATCGAGGATATCCCTAGGCGCTATGCGCAAAGCTTATCTGCTGAAGTGACACAAGTTCTTAAAGAATCTGTCGACTCTGATATGTCTAAGCGGATTGTGGATGTAGAGCGAATAGGTGACGTGATTCGTGAGGCACCGATTGCCAAGATTGTAGCTACTGTACTCGAATTTGCCGTCAAATCACGGGCCTCTGATATTCACATAGAACCACTGGAGGATCATACGCGCGTGAGGTATCGTATCGATGGTATCTTGCAGGAAAAACTCGTACTCCCAAAAAAGACACATGACGCCGTAGTCTCGCGCGTTAAAATCCTCGCGGAGCTAAAGATTGACGAGCGCCGGGTCCCGCAAGATGGACGCTTTACTTTTAAAGTAGAGGACCAAGAAGTGGACTTGCGTGTCTCAACACTCCCGACAGTTGATGGTGAAAAGATCGTGATGCGTTTACTGCGCAAGAGTAGTAACGTCCCGACACTTGCGGAGTTAGGTTTTAAAGGGATGGCACTCAAAAATATCGAAGATTCGATCAAAGTACCGCATGGAATCGTCTTGATCACTGGGCCAACAGGTAGTGGCAAGACTACGACCCTCTACTCAGTACTGCATGCCCTAAATACCCCCAAAGTAAATATTGTGACGCTAGAGGATCCGGTCGAGTATCAGATAGATGGTGTTAACCAGGTCCAGATTAACCCTAAGGCTGGACTAACTTTTGCAACAGGATTGCGATCTTTTCTTCGACAAGACCCCAACATTATCATGGTGGGTGAGATCCGTGACAACGAGACTGCAGACCTAGCTATTCAGGCATCGCTCACAGGCCACCTGGTTTTTGCGACCCTCCATACCAACTCGGCAGCTGGCGCTCTGCCCCGCTTACTAGACATGCAGGCAGAGCCATTTTTGCTCGCATCGTCCATGACCTGTGTACTGGCTCAGCGTGTATTGCGACAAGTTTGTTCGAACTGCAAAGAAGCATATACCCCAGATCCGGCTACAGTTACTGAGCTAAAGCGAGTACTTGGTCCGATCTATGAGACTTATGTCCAAAAAAGTAATGGTGAAGTACCCAAACTATATCGAGGACGCAAATGCGAAGTGTGTGGCGACAGTGGATATAAAGGGCGGCTTGGTATTTTTGAAGTGCTTAAGATCACCGAAAAAATCGGAAAACTAATACTAGGTAGATCCCCAGCCTCTGAAATCGAGAATCTGGCTGTAACTGACGGGATGCTGCTCATGGAACAAGACGGGTATGTTAAAGCGCTCGATGGACTTACAACGCTCGAAGAAGTTATGCGTGTGGCGAAAACATAATCGAAGATTATGTTTTCAAGTTAAAAGTAAAAAGTGTAAAGTTAAAAGTTGGAGGTTATATGGATATTAAACAAATATTAGAGATGTGCGTGCAGTATGCGGCATCTGACGTGCACGTAATCGTTGGCATCCCTCCAATGTATAGACTACAAGGAAACTTAGTTAAGGTCCCAGAGATGGGCGTGGTCACGCCAGAGATGGCGCAGAGCCTGATCTATCCCCTACTCTCTGAATCGCAGCGGGAACTGGTAAACGTTGACCGCGAGCTAGATTTTTCGCATGCCCTCGCTAACGGCGCTCGTTTTCGTGTTAACGTGTACCACGAAAAAGGTAATCTCGCGGCTGCCATGCGTTATATCCCCAACACGATCAGATCACTAGAAGAGCTAGGACTGCCCGCGATAGTTGGTAAGCTGACTGAGCTTAAACAAGGATTAGTGCTCGTAACTGGTCCTACAGGACATGGTAAGTCTACCTCGCTGGCCGCAATGATTGAGCGGATCAACGAGACCCGGAGCGAGCACATAGTGACTATCGAAGACCCAGTTGAGTTTGTTTATACCCCAAAAAAGAGTTTGATCTCGCAGCGAGAGCTGCATGCTGATACACATAGCTGGAATGTGGCTCTAAAGAGTGTTTTGCGCGAAGATCCTAATGTGGTTTTGATCGGTGAAATGCGAGACTACGAGACTATCGAGAGCGCGCTAACGATCGCAGAGACTGGCCACTTAGTATTTGCGACTCTTCACACCAACTCAGCGGCTCAGACAATAGACCGTATTGTTGACGTCTTCCCCGAAGCCCAGCAGACCCAGATCAGATCGCAACTATCCCTCTCATTAGAGGCGGTTGTGGCGCAGAGACTACTCCCCTCGCTAGATGGCAGGCGTACTGCTGTAATGGAGGTCTTGGTTGCTAGCTCGGCTGTTAGATCACTGATCCGAGATGGTAAGTCACACATGCTCTCGTCTACCATGCAGACATCGAGCGATCTTGGGATGCGAACGCTCGAGATGGCACTAGCTGAGGCATACAAACTAGGTAAGATCAGTCTACCAGTCGCCAGAGAGTATGCCTTAAATCTTGATGAATTAAACCGCTTAGTCGGAGGGAGACAATGAAAGTAAATCAAGTAAACCAAGTAAACCAGGATTATTATGATTAGATTTAGGTTTAAAGCAAAGACCAAAGAGGGACTAACCCGCAAGGGAATAGTTGAGGCACAGTCACTAGCTTCGGCAGCTAATGTACTGCGTGAGCAATCGCTAGTAATTGTCGAGCTACACGAGCTATCTGGTGGTGGCTCGATCTTTGCCATGAGCAACAAAGTTAAGTTTGAGGATATTGTTAACTTTACAAGACAGCTCTCGACGATGATCGGTGCTGGACTACCGCTGACTGATGCACTATCCATCCTTCAAGTCCAAGCCTCGCCAGTTTTGCAGAGCAAGATCTCGCAGATACTACGCAATATTGAGGGTGGTAGTACTTTTGCTAATGCCCTAGAGTCCCACTCAGATGCTTTTAGTAAAGTGTATATTGCATTAATCAGAGCGGGTGAGAGTGCGGGCGTATTAGATACCATCTTGGTGCGACTAGCGGATAATCTAGAAGCGGAACGTGAGTTTAAGAGTAAGACAAAGGGTGCGCTCATCTATCCAGTGATTGTTTTGATTGGTATGACCGTGGTTGGGATAGTTATGATGGTCTTTGTTCTGCCCAAACTAACCGCGATGTATCAAGACTTTAATGCAGAATTACCAGCAATTACCAAGGCATTGATTAGTACCTCTAACTTTTTAAATAAATATTGGTACGTCATGATCGTGGCTATAGCCGGATCGATTTATGGTTTGCGCATGTGGAAGAAGACAAATAGTGGGGCTGTGGCGATAGATGGACTCACTCTTAAAATACCTATCTACGGCAAGATTAGACTCATGGTAATGATGTCTGAGTTCTCCCGAACACTCGCACTACTCGCCTCGGCTGGTGTATCACTGGTTGAATCTTTGGGAATTGTTAAAGATGTGGTTGACTCGGTTATCTTATCTCAGTCACTAGTGGTTATTGCCAAAGACGTTGAAAAAGGTAACCCCTTAGCTACCTCGCTCGCCAAGCATGCGGCATTCCCCATGATCATTTCGCAGATGGTCGCGGTCGGTGAGCAGACAGGTAAGCTGGATGAGATCCTAAACCGAGTTGCGGTTTATTTTGAAGTGGAATCAGAGCACGCGATCAAGAACTTATCAACTGCGATGGAGCCGATCATCATGATCTTACTAGGTGTTGGTGTTGGCTTTTTGATTGTTGCGATCATCGTGCCAATTTATAATTTGACAAGCGCGTTCTAATATGGTCATAATGAGGTATACGTAGGAGGAAAATATGTTATCACTTAGAAAATTAGGTTTTACAATGATTGAGCTGTTGATCGTGATTGCGGTCCTAGGTATCCTGGCTGTCGCTGTTCTTGCTGCTATTAACCCTATTGAACAGATCAACCGTGGTCGTGATACAGGTAGCCGCAGTGATGCAGAACAGTTAATATCTGCTTCAGATCGCTACTACGCAGGCAAGGGATACTATCCTTGGGCAGCAGGTGCGTCAAGTTTGAATACTAGTACATTCGGTTCAAATCCTGATGCAATAACTATCTTAGATGACGCTGCAATCCTTATCGGCGATGATCAGTTGCCCATACTACAAAATCTTTCCTCCGGAGGTTCAGCTGAAGTTAAAGAATCGTTTATTACACGTATTACTGATCCAGGTTACAACCATCTTGGTATCTATAATAATGGCGTGACATCTTCTAGTACTTATGTTTGTTTTACACCTAAGTCTGCCTCCTTTAGAGAAGAAGCATGGACTAGATGCTCTAACGACGACCATTCTGGCTTAGATGCATCTATCCCAACAGATTTCCCGGCTGAGGCTTGCCCTGCCGATGGTACATGTGCGACCGCTGCATCGGCAGATGATGCTATTGCATGTCAAATCTGCTTGCCCTAACCTACTTGTGTTAGAGTAACATAATCATGAATTTAGTCCTGATAGTAATCATATTCTTGCTGGGTACTTGTATTGGAAGTTTTGTCAACGTACTGGTATCACGTAGCATCGCCGGGCGTGACTGGCTACGAGGCAGGTCCGAATGTGACGTATGTCACAAAGAGCTGTCTTGGTATGACATGGTCCCTCTCCTATCTTTTGTTGCGTACAAAGGACGTAGTAGGTGCTGTCACAAAAATCTATCAATGATCCACCCGATAGTCGAGGGTTTGTTTGGGGCGCTATTTGTCTGGTGGTTAATAGTCGGTTTTGTCTTCTTTCAGCTAGCTACTGCCCCATGGACAGTGATCCAACCACTATTTTGGCTGGGTGTCGGAATATTTTTACTCATTATTGCAGTAGCTGACGCACTATATGGAGTGATACTGATGCCATTTGTTTATATTGCCTCAGTATGGATCTATGGGTACAGAGTGGCACTGGCCCTCTCAGGAACTTACCAATGGGTCGACTTAGGATTTACTCTCTTGTCAGGAGTATTGAGTTTTTCTTTTTTGCAACTACTCAGAATAATTACTAAAGGTCGTGGGATGGGTGATGGTGATCCATACCTGGCTTTTGTAACGGGCTCCCTACTATCTGGCATGGGAGCTTTTTGGGGAATGCTCCTATCATTCATATTAGGTTCTATCTGGGGGGTGGGATTAATTGTGATGCGAGTCAAGAAGATTAATCAAACTATTCCTTTTGGTCCATTTTTGATAGCTGGGTCTACCCTCGCTCTCCTCTTTATTCGTTTCTGATGCCCGTGGTTGTCTCAAAGTGAATGGAGGCATCTTCACGAGTATTTCCACTACTACTAGTTTGAGTCATATCAAAGCTAATTTTGATAAGTACTGGTTCTGTGTCGTTTGGCTCACAAGTGATATCAAAGTTGGAGATTGTGAGGTTGCTCGGTGTCACGTAAATACCTGAGTTGCTGGCCAAGCGATTAACACCGAGTTCGACTTCGAGCATGATATCTGTTACACCACCATCAGGATTGATAGTAGTTAAGATATTGTTGTCGCTACTACACGCGCCTATCTGCCGTGAATTGCGGATTAGAGTCTGCACCTGATTGAGAGCGATGTCCCCTGCCTGCTTGATCTGTGTCAGCCTACGGACTCGATTGCTACTGACGATCGTCGTTAGCATGATGGCAGACATGGCGAGTGAGAGTAGGCTGATAAGCCCAATCACCACGACCAACTCGATGATTGACGTCCCTTTTTTCATTTCCATTTGGAGAGCTCCATATTGAGTACTGCGCTACGAACTGTGTTGTCGGACCAGGAGGTTGTGATTGTGGCTGTTATTGAACCACTCCCGCTACCAGTTACATCTACCTCCATTTGACGCTTAAAAGTGGTACCAGCGATCAAATCTGTGTCGCCGCAAATCCCGGGTGTGAGAGCTAAGAATGCGGTGGAGTCTGTAGGAATAGTGTCGAGACAGTAGGTAGCGACTCCCCCTGCGCTATGCCCGACAAATAGTTCTTCGACCGTTGCGTATCCCAACTGATTCTTTTGGTTACGGAGGTAGTCTGCCAACTGGTTGTTGTAGGCAGTGGCTGCATCCAGAGTCTTTGCGTAGTTGCTACTTTTTTGAGATTGATTGGTCAGGGATAGTGCGGCTATGACACCCATGCTGATAAGGGTAGTTGCAATTACTACTTCTAAGATGCTCTGACCTCTTTTAATAACTCTTTTTTTCATTGTGTAATTTTGCCTAGTGATTTGATGGTACCACTCTGTTCAACCAAGAAACGGTAGGTATCGCTGTTAATTGTAAAATCGAGATTTAGACTACTGCTAGCCCCTGTATCGATACCCTGATTGAGTGGTCTAAAGAGGATACTGTTTGATGAGACTGAATTAAACCTAGACAGAGTGTAGGATTCTACTGTGCCACTCCCGCTCTCGCAGGTAGAGGTGATCGTAATAGTCGGGCTATTTGACGAAGTTGCTAGAGTCTCGCCCAGGTAGCGACCATACGAGTTAACACAGTCTGCTTTGCCGCTAGTCGCTGCTTTTTGGGCGCTGGTAAGGAGGCCCAGGACAGTCTCTGAATCTGACTTGATCGCCTGGATCTCGGCGGCACGACCATAGGCAGTGACACCGATCGTTATAAGAATAGTTGTGATAGTGACGGTGATCAGTAGCTCAATTAGCGTGTAACCGCGCATACTGCGCAAGTTGAAAGTTGAAAGTTGAAAGTTGAAAGTCGGGCAAGACATTGGTGTCAGTATGATTTATATAACTAAAAAGAGCAAGGATTAGGGGTTAGCGACGCAATAAGTAGCATCGGTCGTGAAGTTCTCGAGTTCCGCACAGAGTGAATAGGTAGTCGCAGTATTGCGTGTGTAAGTATAGACATATCCAGCAGTTCCGGTTTTTGGATCTGAGGGAATAGTTGTGATAAAGTCAGGAGCTAATGAGGCGAGAGCGCCGGTTGCAGGATAACTAGCGTTCTCGGAGCGATAGGTCTCTAAGGCTTGTCTGAGCTGCTCGAGATCGGTCTTACGTCTACTGTCGCGTGAGAGCTGGACTGCACGGGTATAGCTAATGCTACCGACTGCAATCAAGATGCCGATAATAGCGATAACGACTAGGAGCTCAATTAGTGTAAAACCTTTTTTCATAATTATTGTTTGTTCTGTGCGCAATAATAATCACCACCATCTAGCCATGAGCATGATGTGCCAGTGGCTCCACTAGCGTTGCCTCCACCTCCCTCTAGTGTAGCACAGACACAGTAGGCAGAGGTTGTGATATTGTATTCGATAGGTGTCTCATTTTCGCGAGGGTCAGCGGGTGGATTACCGTCTTCAAATGCATCACTTGTGGTAGCTGGGTAGACGCCGACGCCAGCGTAGTATTGTTCAAACGCAGTTTGGATGTTGTGGATGATCTGTTTGCGACTAGCATCACGAGCTTGTTTTTGTGCAGTAATTAGATTAGCTATACCAATACTCATCACAATTCCGATAATAGATATCACTACCAATAGTTCGATTAGAGTAAAACCGGCTTTTTTACTGACAAACGACATAATCGCTCCCAGATCCTGTACTACATTTATCTTGTGACTCGGCTGCATCTTGGTCAGATTCATTTTCGAGGACTGCGGTAACTGTATAGTTATCTGAATCTGTTTGAGTATATGTATAGGTAATAGGATTAGAATCTGACGAACTAGGGTCTAGAGGGAGAGTGTTCATGTAGGTATTAGTACTAGCAAAAGATGATCCCCACGGACATGTTTGAGATCCCGCACCACATCCATTTATTTGACCACCAGTCGAAGTAGGGAAAGAACCAAAGTCGTTGTAGTAAAGTCTGAGTGAGGTCTTGATACTATTTAAGTCTGATTTGCGTCTGGCATCGCGTGCCCGTTCGCGTACACCCTGTACGTTGGTCATGACCAGGGCAGAGAGGATCCCGATAATTGTGATGACGATCAAGAGTTCGATTAAGGTAAAGCCTAGTTTTTTCATTGGATATTGCTACTCGTTATTTTATAATTACAGAGTTGTCCACCACAATCTGTGCCTGCAATCTCGACAGCTTGAGGATCGTTGTCGTTTTCTAACCTAGTATAGAGTGTATATGAAATACCATCGCTATCATATACATAAGAAGTTGTTGGTGTCGGGAGCCCTGAAGCATAAGTGGTAGTGCCGTCCGTCATGGGAGATCCCCATGGGCATGCAGGAGTGCACTCTATTTCACCACTTAATGTATTGTTGGGATAAACGCGGTGATCGTTGACATATGCCTCTAGACTTTTGGCGATTGTGGTTAAATCTGATTTCTTTTTGGCATCTGCTGCTTTTAGCCTGGCTGTCTTAAAGTTGCCAAAGCCGAGAGTGGCAAGGATACCGAGTATAGCCATAGAGATAAGTAGTTCGATTAGGGTAAAACCTCTCTTCATAGTTAGGAGTATGAACAATTTGACACTCCCGGTCAAGTTTGCAATGATGGAGCATATGAAAGCAAGATCGGGACAGGTCGGACTACTACTACTGGTCATCATGGGGCTCGTGGTCGGGATTGCACTATCCCTAGCCTCGCGTAGCCTTGGAGACACAGTACTATCACGTCAAGAATCAGAGAGTGCCAAGGCATTTCGCCTAGCAGAATCTGGGGTTGAGCAGGCGCTTAATGCGCTGCGCCAGGACACATCGACTAATAGTACTCTTAATTTAACAGGTGAGGGCGATTTTACAGGTACAACATCAATAGGTGGTCAGACTACTTTTGGACTCTATGTCAAAGAGGGAGAACAAGCTCATCTAGATGTAGCTAGCTTTGCACCTGGCTCGCTCTCGCTTATGTGGAGCCGAACTAATGATACAACAGAAAACCCGAGCAGATGTGGAGGCGGGAGTGGAGGCGCGCCTGCAGCTGTTGAGATAATTGCACACAATAGTAATGGGACAGTCAGCTTTTCCTATGTTAACCCTTATGACTGCACGCCTGAGGCTAATGGGTTTGATAATACAGCTGTTGCTGGCACTGACGGATATAGAAGCCGTGCTACTTACAGCGTCCTAGCTGGAGTAACCGCGGTTAGGATCAGGCCTCTTTACTCTGATGCGACGATTACCGTGTCTGGGACAGGACTCTCGACCCAACTTTATTTGATCCAATCAAAAGCTGCCGGAGGCGACGCTCAGAAAGAGATCGAAGTAAAACGTGGACTAGATGCGCCCGCTTCTGTCTTTGATTATGCATTATTCTCTGGCAGTTCAATCGAGAAATAATTATTAATTTAAGTAAATGGTATATAGTAGATAGTACATACTTTAATATAAGGATACCTGCCCATGTCAGCACAATATTTTGGTCTAGAGTTTGGATCTTCTAGTATTAAAGTCGCACAAGTCACTGTTACTGGACCTAAAACCTTTGTAGTTAATGCAATTGGTAGCGGTCCTAACTCGGCAGGCTCCCTGGATTTTGCTGACCCATTAATTTCACAAAAAATTGCTAGCTCGCTAAAAAAAGTCTTAGCTGAGTCTGGGATTAAAGAAAAGAGAGTAGTGGTTGCGATCCCCGAGTCGCATGTCTTTAGCCGCATTATCGAGATGCCGCCGATGAGTGAGGCGGAGCTAACTTCGGCGATCTCATGGGAAGCTGAGCAGTTTGTACCTATTCCTATCGCTGATGTGGAGCTAGACTACTCAATCGTTGATACAGGAGTTAACAACAAAGAGAAAAAGATGCTGGTCTATATGGTTGCGGCTCCTAAGAAAAAATTGCAGGCAATGGTCGACTTTTTGATTAATGTAGGACTAGACCCTATTGCTGTCGAATCAGAGATGGTTGCTATCGCCCGTAGCCTGTCATATCTGCCATCAGCCGGACCTACGCTTATCTTGAGCTTAGGTGCCTTATCGACATTGATCGGAATACTCAAAGAGTCATCTCTCTTATTCTCTTATGTTGCTGCGGTTGGTGGAGTAGCACTGACGCGTAGCCTGTCTCAGAGTTTGACCCTACCCCTCCCCCAAGCCGAAGAGTACAAAAAAACTTATGGTATCGACCCCAATCAGCTCGAGGGTAAAGTGAGAAAAGGACTCTTGATCGGACTCTCGCAAATAGTAGATGAAATGCGCAAGGCAATGGAGTACTACGCAACTGCTCATAACGAGCGAGTAGGTAGGATCCTACTTACGGCAGGCGGAGCATATCTACCAGGTCTCGTGACCTATCTCACCGAAGAGTTTGGCGGAGTTGAAGTGGTGGTTGCGGATCCATTGTCAGTTGGAAAAGCAGCGAGAGGCGTGGCTATCCCCAAGGATCGAGCACATATGGCAGTGGCACTGGGTCTGGCCCAGCGCACATTCTGAGGATAATTGAATATGGCAAATAGTGGGATGAGAGTTAACTTACTTAAAAACCGCCGAGTACTGTCTGAAAAAGATTATCTCCGTGAGAAAAA
>JAGOVG010000010.1 GCA_018060845.1 Candidatus Woesebacteria bacterium | reverse complement strand
GCTCTTGGTATTTACGCTCTAGTTATTGCCCTTATTCTCAAATTTGTTTAAGGAGCAAATAATATGGAAATCAATATTTATCAAATCCTCTTTCAGATCCTCAACTTTGGGGTAGTCATGTATCTCCTTAACAAGGTTCTATACAAACCTGTTATCAAGATGCTAGATGACCGCGCCAAAAAGATTAACGAAGGCATGAGTCAGGCCGAAAAGAATCTCAAAGAAGGGCAAGAGTTAGAAAAGACTAAAAAAGCCGAAGTTAGTAAGGCCAGAAAAGATGCTAGCGCAATTGTTACAGCAGCCGAAGCCGATGCTAGGAGGAAGGCCGATGAGATCATTAAAAAAGCTCATGACAAAGCCAAAGAAGAAGTCGCTAACATGACCAAAGCAGCCGAAAAAGAGATCGAAAACTCTAAGGCCAAGCTCCAAAAAGAAGCTGCAACCATAGCAACTGCCATGGCCAAAAAAGCTCTTGAAGGCACGCTCAGTGCCAAAGAGATCGAGACTATTACAGCCAAAATGCTAAAGAACTAAGCAACTATGAACTATACAATTACGAGTGCATCAAAACTTAGTACTGCCAACCAAAAAGCTGCCGAAGAAGTAGCCAAAAAGCAGCTAGGTGCCACAGGTACCCCTAAGTTAGTAGTCGATCCCAGTCTCATCGCTGGAGTTAGCATCCTCTATGGCAGCTCATTACTAGACCTCTCTCTCGCCGCTCGTCTCGAGAGAATCAAAAGCGTTATTAGCTAAAGGAATATTGATATGGCAGACTCAACACTACTCTCAAAAATCAACTCATGGAGTGAATCTGTTAAGCCAGTTAGTATTGGTACTATCCAAAAGATCGGTGATGGTGTCGCCCACTTAACAGGTCTTAGCGACGTCATGATGAGTGAGCTAATTGAGTTCCCTGGTGGAACATTCGGTCTCGCACTCTCTCTGCACACCGAGAGCGTTGGTGTCGTTCTACTCGGTGAGTACACCCACCTCAAAGAGGGTATGACAGCTACAGCCACAGGCAAAATCCTCTCTATCCCAGTAGGTCCCAACTTTTTGGGCCGCGTCGTTAATCCACTAGGTGTGGCCCTGGATGGTCAGGCAGATCCAGAGGGAGCCGCTATCTATCCTATCGAAAATATTGCACCAGGTGTTATTACCCGTCAGCACGTTAGCCAGCCCCTCCAGACTGGTATTATCGCAATCGATGCCATGATCCCAGTTGGTCGTGGACAGCGTGAACTAATCATTGGTGACCGTGGTGTCGGTAAGAGTAGTATCGCGTTAACCACTATCATTAACCAAGCCAAAGAAAATGTTAAATGTATCTATGTCACGATCGGCCAAAAGCGCAGTTTTGTGGCTCAGCTAGTCAACACTCTCGAGCAGTTTGGTGCGATGAAATACACGACAGTAGTCGCAGCAACAGCCAGTGATCCAGCCTCTATGCAGTACCTCGCTCCTTATGCAGGCGCCTCACTAGGTGAGTACTACGCCAAAAATGGTCAAGATGCCCTAATCATCTATGATGACCTTAGTAAGCATGCCTGGGCCTATCGCGAGATCTCACTCCTCTTAAGACGTCCCTCAGGTCGCGAAGCCTATCCAGGTGATGTCTTTTATCTCCACTCCCGTCTCCTCGAGCGCGCTTGCCGCCTCAACAAAGAATATGGTGGTGGTAGTTTGACCGCTCTACCAATCATCGAAACCCAAGCAGGCGACGTCTCAGCTTACATCCCAACCAACGTCATTAGTATTACCGATGGTCAGATCTACCTAGAGACAGACATGTTTAACTCAGGTTTTAAACCAGCCGTTAACGTAGGTCTCTCGGTCTCCCGTGTCGGTGGTGACGCCCAGGTCAAAGCGATGAAAAAAGTCGCCGGCCGCCTCCGCCTAGATCTAGCTCAGTATCGCGCACTAGCCGCTTTCTCCCAGTTTGCATCAGACCTAGACTCCAAAACTAAGGCACAGCTCGATAAGGGCTCTCGTGTCTCTGAGATCCTAAAGCAGGGGTGGGACGAGCCACTCCCAGTCGAACAGCAGGTCATGCTCATTTGGGCAGTAACTGAGGGGTATTCAGATAAAGTAGAACTCAAAAACATGCTCGAGTGGAAAGCCAGCTTACTCAGCTACCTAACAACCAACAAACAAGGTGAGGCAACCGCAGCCAAACTAAGAAAAGAAGCAGCCTTAAGCGACGAGCTCTTAGTCGAGATGAAGAAGGTAGTAACAAATGTAAATCTCTCCTGTGCTCATCTTTTTGTGAGCGAAAGTGAGTAATAATGGCTAGCCTTATAGGGATAAGACGACGCATCAAATCAGCCAAGAACATTGCTCAGATCACCAAAGCCATGGAGATGGTCTCTGCTAGCAAAATGAAAAAAGCCCAGGATGCAGCGCTCGCGACCCGTCCCTTTACGCTCAAGCTCAAAGAAATGATGGACAAAGTAGGCGGTGGCCTAAAAGGTAGTACCCACCCGCTCACACAGATCTCAGCCAAACCTGATATTTTAGTTATCCTGATCTCAACCAACAAAGGTCTCTGTGGAGCCTTAAATGTTAACCTTTATCGCTCACTCCTCGATTTTGCTTCGCATCACGCGAGTGCCAAGATTATGATTGCAACAGTTGGCAAAAAAGCCAAGTATATTACCCCGACCGGCAATACCGAGCTCCAGGCCAAGTTTAATAATCTTGGCGAAGTCGTAACTTTTGCCGAGACCAGGAGTGTTAGTGCTTTTGCCATGGAGCAGTACAAAAATGGCTCAGTTGGCAGTGTTTATCTTGCTTACCCCCGCTTTATTAGTACACTCCAGAACGACATAACTTTTACCCAGATCCTACCATTTACCACCGACAGTAATGAGCTCCCCTCCAACTACACGATCGAGCCAAGCTCGACCGAACTATTAGACACGCTCCTACCTTACCAGATCGAGATGTCCGTCTATCAGACTATACTCGAAGCACGGGCTACCGAACATTCCGCTCGTATGGTTGCGATGAAGAGTGCTTCTGATAATGCCAAAGACTTAATTGGCAACCTGACTCTCGATTATAATCAGGCTAGACAAAGTGCCGTCACAAGTGAGCTCTTAGACGTCACAACCGCAAGAATGGCGATCGAATAAAAATATGTAGGGGCGGATCCCCGTATCCGCCCGAGAACAAAGGAGATTTATGAAAAAAACAAATAACCTCGGCATTATCACTCAGATCGTCTCTGTCGTTATCGACGTACAATTTGAGGGTGTTCAGCCCAATCTCTACGACGCTCTAAAAGTAAAAAGAGATGACGGCAGTGTGGTCACTCTAGAGGTCGAGCAGATCTTGGGTGGCGGTATCGTCCGCACCATCGCCATGAGCTCAACCGATGGTCTCAAGCGTGGCATGGAGGTCGTTGGTACTGGTGCGCCTATTACCATTCCCGTAGGCAACGAAACTTTGGGTCGCATCTTTAACGTGCTAGGTGAACCCATCGATAATCAAGGCGAAGTCAAAGCCAAACTGACCGCCCCCATCCACCGCCAAGCCCCAACATTCGCCGAGCAGAGTAATACCGCCAGTATCCTAGAGACTGGTATCAAAGTAGTCGATCTTATCGCTCCTTTTGCTCGCGGTGGTAAAGTCGCTGCCTTTGGTGGAGCCGGAACAGGCAAGACTGTTATCATGCAGGAGCTAATTCGTAATATTGCCGAGGAGCACTCCGGTCACTCAGTTTTTGCTGGTGTCGGGGAGCGCACCCGTGAGGGTAATGATCTCTATCACGAAATGAAAGATAGTGGTGTTATCAAAAATACAACCATGGTCTTTGGTCAGATGAATGAACCACCAGGCAGCCGTCTCCGCGTTGCTCTAACAGGGCTTACATTCGCTGAATATTTCCGTGATGTTCAGGGTGAGGATGTGCTCCTCTTTATCGACAACATCTTCCGCTTTAGTCAGGCAGGTGGTGAGGTATCAGCACTCCTAGGTCGTATCCCCAGTGCCGTCGGTTACCAGCCTAACCTAGCTACCGAAATGGCCGCTCTTCAGGAGCGTATCACGAGTACCAAAAAGGGTAGTATCACTAGTTTCCAGGCAGTCTACGTCCCAGCCGATGACTACACAGACCCAGCCCCAGCTACAACCTTTGCTCATCTAGACAGTACCATCGCACTAGACCGTGCACTAGTCGAGCAGGCACTATATCCCGCGGTTGACCCACTAGTCAGTAACAGTAAAATGTTAACTCCCGATATCGTCGGCGAGGATCACTATCGCGTCGCTCGAGCAGTGCAAAAGGTGCTTCAGCGCTACAAAGATCTCCAGGATATTATTGCGATCCTAGGTATCGACGAGCTATCTGATGACGACAAACTAGTCGTCTCACGCGCCCGCAAGATCCAGCGCTTCCTAACGCAGCCTTTCTACGTTGGTGAGCAGTTTACTGGTATCCCTGGTCGCTACGTCAAAGTGAGCGAGACTATTCGTGGCTTTGACATGATCCTATCCGGTAGCCTAGACCACGTCTCCGAGCAGGACTTCTATATGAAAGGTACCATCGACGAAGTACTAGAGGCACACGACAAAGACAAATAATGACTAATAAACTAACGCTCGACATCGTGACACAAGAAAAGCGGCTCTTAACAGTCGAAGTCGTTAGTGTTACCGCTCAGACTGCCGAGGGGGAGATTACTATCCTCCCTAATCACGTCCCGCTCTTAACTAGGTTAACCGAGGGGTTGCTGCGTTACAAAGACAGTAATGGTAGTGAAGAAACAGTTGTTATCTTCGGTGGCTTTCTCGAAGTCGATAATAATGGCAATTTAAATATTCTCGCAGATAGTGCCGTTCGCGCAGGGGACTTAGACGAAGCTAAGATCAAAGCCGCCGAAGCCGAGGCCAAAGCAACCCTTGCCGACAAGACGCGAGAGTTAGAGTTTGCCGAAGCCGAGAGTTCTCTCCGACGCGCGTACCTAGAGCTCAAAGCCCTTAATAAAGGTGCTAAACCTCGCCACAGTCAGAATTAAGTAGTGTAGGGGTTAACCCAACATCTGATCATTTGCCTTTCATTCGGTTTGGTCGTAGTATTAAATCATGATAACTATCCTGGGCATCGATCCTGGTACTCATCGCCTAGGTTGGGGTGTGATCAGTGGTAGCGCCTCCAAACAGAGCTACATTGCTAGCGGCTGTCTCGAGAGTCCAGCACACACTCATGCAGATGTCTACTTACCCAAGATCTATCAAGAAATTCGCGAAATTATATCTACATATCAACCAAACATAGTAGGCACCGAGTCACTCCTTTTTCAAAAAAATGTCAGTACTGCAATCAGCGTAGCCGAAGCAAGGGGAGTGATCCGGCTAGTGGCCGCACAAAACAATATTCCTGTCGTCGAATCAGCGCCTAACACCATCAAGCTAGCAGTCGCCGGGAGCGGCAGTGCAGGCAAGGCCGAGGTCACGCGTATGGTAGGATTACTACTGGGAATAGAAGTCTCAAAAAAGCGCGACGACGAGCTAGATGCGCTCGCTGTTGCGATTTCTACAATAGTGACAAATAAAAACCTATGATTGCTTATCTCAAAGGAACCATTCTTACTCACACTAGCCACGGCGCCATTGTCCTGTCGGGTGATATCGGCTACGACTGTATTGGGGGTTGGTTAAAGAATATTTCGCCCACTTCTGCTATTGAGCTCTACGCTTACCATTATCTAGAGAACCAGAGCATCCCCAGGCTCCTCGCCGTCTCCTCACTAGACGCTCGCTCACTAGTCATCTCGCTCCTCGATGTCTCGGGTGTAGGGCCAAAGATGGCAGGGCGTATCCTCGATAGTCTCTCGCCCAACATGCTCTTAACTGCAATCACCGCCGGAGATTTAGACACTCTAAGCAAAGTTAAGGGATTAGGTAAAAAAACAGCCCAAAAGATCATCCTTGAGCTTGGCAAAACCCTGGTATTAGACTCTGCCTCGTCCTCGCCTTATAGCGAGGCCTTGCTCTCGCTCGGCTTTACCAAATCCGAGATCGACCGAGCACTAAAAATTACGGATGTAACTGGTCTTACTGAGTCACAGGCATTATCAGCACTCATGCGCAATCTAGGGAGTCATCATGGAGTCAAATGATCGCGTAATCGTCGCCTCGCTCCTCAAAGATGAACCTAGTTTTGACGAATCTTTACGTCCCCAGTCTCTCGAGCAGTTTGTGGGTCAGCCTCGCCTCAAAAAATCCCTCGATATCGCGCTACGGGCTGCCAAGAGTCGTAACCATAGTGTCGACCACACACTCCTTTACGGACCTCCCGGGCTCGGCAAGACCACACTCAGCCACATCATCGCCCTAGTGCAGGGTGGCACGATCCATGTGACAGCTGGGCCGGCCCTTACCCGCGTCGGAGATATTGCCTCACTCCTAACTAACCTCGAAACAAACGATGTCCTCTTTATCGACGAAATTCACAGATTACCTAGCAGCGTCGAAGAGACACTCTATAGTGCCATGGAGGACGGGAGGCTCGATATAGTGCTCGGCAAAGGCCCGGCCGCACGTAGCGTTAGTCTGGAGCTAAAGCCTTTTACTTTGATCGGTGCGACCACCAAGCTCGGAGCACTTAGCTCTCCATTGCGCTCACGCTTTGGCATTATAGGCAAGCTCGAGTACTACAACGAAGACGACCTTAGTCATGTTATAAAACGAAGCGGCAAAATCTTAGGCATCGAGCTCAAAGAAGATGCAGTTCACGAGCTCTCAGTCCGGAGCCGTGGCACCCCACGTATCGCCAATAGGTTGCTTCGTCGTGTCCGTGACATGGCTCATATCAAAGAAGTCAGCATCATAACCAAGGATATCGTCCTAGAGACTACCGAGCTCTTAGAGATCGACAACCTCGGACTCGACGCAGGCGACCGCGACCTACTACGCACTATCATCACTCACCACCGTGGTGGGCCAGTCGGCCTATCTACTCTAGCTTCGGCCCTCTCAGAAGATATCTCAACCGTCGAGGACGTCTACGAACCATACCTCATGCAGATCGGACTCCTTAGTCGTACCAAGGCAGGCAGGGTAGTCACGGATGCCGCCTACACCCACCTAGGGATAGCCAAACCATGAAAATATTTAAAATATTAATTGTAGCTGTCCTAATTGGATATTGGTCATTGGTCATTGGTCATTTCGCACCAGTTGGTGCGATTTACGATCCCGCCTCAGTCCCCAACAACAAAATGGGGGTTCATATCCTCCATCCTAGTGAGATAGATAATGCCGCCAAACTAGTGAATAGTAGTGGAGGCGAGTGGGGCTACGTCACAGTCCCTATCCAGCCAGTAGATCGTGATCTGATCAAATGGCAGCAGTTTATGAAAGAGTGCAAGGACAAAAAAGTAATCCCAATTATCAGGATCACGACTATCCCGACCGGTGGTACCTGGGATACTGGGCAAGACACCGATTTGGTAGACTTTGCCAACTTTTTAAACGAACTCGAGTGGCCTACTGAGAATCGCTATATCATCCTCTTTAACGAAGTTAACCAGAGCAGGGAATGGGGTGGGGTAGTGGACCCACGCAAATATACCGATATCGTCAAGAACGCACGCACTATTTTTAAAGAACGCTCAGAGCATTTTTTCCTGCTCGGCCCTGCACTCGATGATGCCCTACCCGATAGTACTACCTCTATGTCTGCTAAGCGGTATCTAGCCGCCATGTACTCACACGACAGCTCTGTCTGGTCATACTTTGATGGGTTTGCGACACATAGCTATAGTAACCCTGGTTTTGCCCAGCCACCACGCCAAAACACTTCTCCTGGCATTACCTCGTATCGCTACTTCTTTACTCAGTTCAAGCTAGCCGACAAACCAGTCTTTATCACCGAGACCGGTTGGGATCAAACCAAGGTGAGCGAGGCTAAGCTCAAAGAATACTGGAACACAGCTTGGGGTATCTGGGGCAGCGACCAGCGAGTCGTTGCTATTACTCCCTTTGTGTTAGATGGCGGCGAAGCCTTTCCCATTCACTCACTAACAAAGAGTGATGGTAATCTAAGTGTTAGTGGCCAAGCGATTAAAGAAATAATTAAAATTAAAGGCGAACCCAAGCCAGCATCAACCGAATCAAAAAATGAACAATCAAAAGACAACTCTCATCTCTCAGATAGTCTCGCTCACTCTTACAAAACAGTGCGAGCGCTACACAAATTAGAGAACATCTTTAGAGTCATTCTAGGCTTTCCAGTCAAATCTCTCATTACTCTAGGTAGTCATGAGCTGGTAGTTGAGCTCGCTCAGACTCCCGCGCATTGGGAAAAAGGCTTAAGTGATCGAACTAGCCTCCAGGGGATCGATGGTATGCTCTTTCTCTTTCCCCATTACCACGTCCCACTGTTTTGGATGAAAAATACCCATATCCCACTAGACATGATCTGGATCAAAGATAATGTGGTTGTAGAAATAACTGCAGATGTGCAGCCCGATAGCAGTGCTAATCCACCCACCTACTCACCCACGCAGGTAGTCGACGCAGTGTTAGAAGTCCCAGCTGGCTGGAGCGCTGCCAATAATCTACAGATAGGCGATGGATTATCCTTATGACAACCTATCTCTTCCACGGTGACGATAACAAATCTTCCCGGGACAATCTCTTTGAGATCAAAAAAAAGCACGATGACATTAGGGAGCTAAACGGCGACAAAATATCTCCAAAAGACTTAGAGAGTACTCTCGGCACCGAGAGTCTCTTTGGCAACGAGACTATCCTGATCGAAAATCTCTTCTCGCGACTCAGATCAAAAGATAAAGATGCTTGTATCGAGCTACTCAAAAACTACGTGGGAGCTCGTGATATTCTAATCTGGGAAAAGAAAGCGCTAACCAAGTTAACGACAGGTAAGCTCCCAAAAGAATGGGTTATCAAAGAGAGTAAGCCACCCTCAATTCTCTTTAACTTTTTGGACTCGATAATGCCTAATAACTATCAACAAACGTCATCACTGCTTACAAGTTTACGTAAAAATAGTGATGATGGCTTGGTCTTTATCATGCTCGCTCGCCACATCTCGAGCCTAATCCAGGCTAAGACTGCGACATCGATCAAACTACCACCCTGGCAGATAGGCAAATTAAAAGCGCAAGCTAGTAGCTGGGATATCCAAAAGCTCATTCATTTTTACGACGAGCTCTACCTTATAGATAACAAAATCAAGACTGGTAATACCAAATTAGATCTTGGTAGTCAACTTGACATCCTATTACTCCAAGTTTTAGGATAAAGCCCTTAGTACAGGAGGATATAAACATGAAAGTAGATCACTCAATATTCAAAGCCTACGACATACGCGGGATCTTTCCTACAAATATTGATAATGAGCTAGCCTACCAAGCAGGGCTAGCATATGCGGCATATGTCAAACCAGCAGGTCAGGTACTAGTAGGCGAAGATGTTCGCATTCACTCACACGAACTAAAAGAAAGCATAATTAGAGGATTGCTTGATGCTGGCGTCGATGTCCTCGATGTTGGTCCTATCTCAACTGACATGTATTACTTTGGCGTAGGCAACTATAAGCTAGCCGGGGGTATCCAAGTTACGGCATCTCATAACCCACCAGAGTGGCACGGATTCAAAATGGTCAAAGCAGGTCCAGTTGCGATGACGCTCGAAGAGGGCATAGGTCAGATCAGAGATCTGATTGAGTCTGGAACACTCAAACCAAGTGACAAAAAAGGTATTCTAACTCAAAAAAATATTCTCGAAGATTTTACAAAGAATATTCTAAGTTGGGTAGAGGGTCGGACCATCAAGCCAATGAAAGTAGTAATTAATCCTAATTTTGGATTAGCAGGACAGATATTCCAGCACATAATAAAAGCCGGCAATCTCCCAATTGAGATAATAGCTATAAATAACGAACCGAATGGAAACTTCCCCAAAGGTCGTCCAGATCCATTTATCCCAGAAAATAGGGTAGAGCTGTGTGAGCGCGTGAGAGCAGAAGGTGCAGATTTTGGCATAACATGGGATGCGGACGCAGATCGCGTATTTTTTATCTCAGACACAGGTGAGTTTATTGATGTTTATTACACTAATACTCTCCTAATCGCTGAGATGTTAAAAAAGTATCCCAAATCAAAAGTTATATATGACCCACGTTACACCTGGGCATTAATAGAAGCTATCAACGACAATGGTGGTGAACCTGTAATCTGTGTCGTGGGCCACTCTTACATCAAGCAAAAAATGCGTGAAGTAGATGCTGTCTTTGCTGGCGAATCTAGCGGTCATACCTACTATCGAGACTTCTGGTATGCCGATTGTGGCATGATCCCAGCAATGCAGATGTTTGCCTATTTATCTGATACAGGTAAAAAGCTGTCAGATGCTGTTGCTCCAGTAATGAGCAAATACATAATCTCAGTCGAGACAAACACAGAGATAGAGGATAAAGAGGGGAAGATGAAAGAGATAGCAGAGCACTACAAGGACGCTATCATCTCTCGTCTCGATGGCGTTGCTGTAGAATACGCTGACTGGCGCTTCTGTGTCAGACCATCTAACACTGAGCCTTTACTACGCCTAACGCTCGAAGCAAAGTCCAAAGAGTTGATGGAGCAAAAGCGAGACGAAGTATTATCATTAATTAGGAGCTAACATGCCATCAATTCTAGATTCACGTGACCAGATCAAAAAAATAGACAAAAGTAATCTCCTGGGGAGTGTTGAAGCACTATCTCAGCAGATCGAAGACGCGCTCTCTCAGACCAAAAGTATTCAAGTAGATGATAGCTACAAAACAGGTATCAAAAATGTAGTTGTTGCAGGTATGGGCGGCAGTGTGCTCGCGAGCTATATAATCAAAAACCTCTACAAATCAGAACTCCAGATTCCATTCGAAGTAGTCTCCCACTACGAACTTCCGAGTTATGTGAGTGAATACTCTTTAGTCATCCTCTCTAGCTATTCAGGCACTACCGAAGAGGTCCTAGCTGCGGCCGAGCAGGCTATAGCCAAAAAAGCCAAGATTATGGCGATCGCGAGCGGTGGACCACTACTAGATTTAGCAAAAAAACATAACTGGCCCACATACAAAATAGAGCCAAACTTTAATCCTAGCAAGCAGCCAAGACTCGCCATAGGATATGCGGTCGTAGGTCAGCTCATGCTCCTTAGTCATGCTGGCTTACTCCCAGACCTAAGTAGTGAACTAAAGGTAGTTACCGATAATTTAGCTAAAATGGTGCGAGAGTTATCTCCAGAGACTCCTGATAACGTAGCTAAGACTCTGGCATTTAGTTGTTACGACAAACACATTATCCTAGTTGGCGCAGAACATCTTATCGGCGCTGCCCATGTCTTTAATAATCAGATCAACGAAAATGCCAAAGCGTTAACTAGCGAGTGGCACCTCCCTGAGTTTAACCATCACTACATGGAGGCGCTCAGCTTCCCCAAGCTAGCCAAAGAGACGACTGTCTTCTTCTTCTTTAACTCCGCGCTCTACCACGAGCGGGTGCAAAAGAGGGTACTACTTACCAAGAATCTGGTCGAACAAAAAGGTTACGAAACTCAGATCTTCTTAGCTACATCTAAAACCAAGTTGGAGCAGGTATTTGAGGTAATCCAGCTAGGTGAGTTTGTCGCCGCCTACATACCAGTCCTCTATGGTATCGACCCCTCCAGTATCCCTAACGTCGACTGGTTTAAGAGTGAGATGTCCAAGTAATATTAGCTACTTGCACCATTCATCTTTTACCGATACACTGAATTCTATGACTGCCCCAAAATATGTTTTATGGTTCCATGAGATAGATAAAGGTGATGTAGAAATAGTCGGCGGCAAGGGAGCTAATCTCGGTGAGATGACTCAGGCAGGCTTTCCAGTTCCGGGCGGCTTTGTTGTAACCTCTTCCGCATACAAACACATGATTGAGGAGAACCAGCTCGCAGATCGCATCAAAGATATTCTCAAAGGTCTCGATGTCGAAGATCCAGATGCTCTAAACCGCGCTAGTCGCGACGTCCAAAAAGTCATTGAGAGCTCTCCATTCCCCAAATCTATCGAAGAGCAGGTCTACAAAGCCTACGACAAACTTGGCAAGGACCCACTAGTTGCAGTCAGGAGCAGTGCCACAGCCGAGGATCTCCCTCAAGCTAGTTTTGCTGGTCAGCAGGAGACGTATCTAAACGTAAGGGGCGATGCCTCACTCCTCGTGCACATCCGCAAAGCCTGGGCCTCCCTCTTTGAACCACGTGCCATCTACTACCGCGTCCAACAGGGTTTTGATCACTTCAAAGTTGCCTTAGCCGTCCCAGTTCAAAAAATGGCACAGTCCGATGTCTCAGGTATTATGTTTACCATTAACCCAGTCACCAACGACAAAAGCAAAATCATTGTCGAAGCTATCTGGGGACTAGGTGAAAAAATTGTTCAGGGTGCAATCACTCCAGATCACTACGAAGTCGACAAAAATAACTTTGATATTGTTAGTACTAAGACAGTTCATCAGGATATAGAGATGGTGAGGAATGGCGACGGCAACATTGACCGCGCAGTCCCCAAAAGTCGCCAAAAGAAAAGAAAGTTAACAGATAAACAAATTGTCGAAATAGCCAAGCTCGGCAAAAAACTACAGCAGCACTACTTCTTCCCCCAAGATATCGAGTGGGCGATGGAAGATGGCAAAATGTTTATTGTCCAAACTCGTCCGATCACCACAATCCAAGCTACCACCGAAAAGCATGAAAGTAGTGTCAAAGCAGTTAAGGCAATAACCGGCAAACTGATCCTCCAGGGTGAGCCAGCGAGTCCGGGTGTCGCAACCGGTATCGTCAACATCCTAAAATCAGCCAAAGAAATTGGCAAGATCAAAAGAGGTGATATCTTAGTGACCGACATGACCACGCCCGACTTTGTACCAGCCATGAAAAAAGCCGTCGCAATCGTCACCAACAAGGGTGGCCAGACTAGCCACGCCGCGATCGTCAGCCGTGAACTAGGCGTCCCCTGTGTCGTGGGTACTAAGACTGCAACAACCACCCTCAAACAAGGTCGCGTCATCACAGTCGACGGTGCCGCCGGTAGCGTCTACGAGAGCAATCTCAAAGCCAGCTCAGTAGTAACCAATATCGTCGACCCTGTCTACCATGCTCCAACTAGCCAGCACAAAACCGCCACCAAAGTCTATGTAAACCTAGGCGAGCCAGAGCTAGCCGAAGACATCGCCAAGAGGAATGTCGACGGTGTAGGTTTACTCCGTGCCGAGTTTATGATGGCCGGTATCGGTGTGCATCCCAAGAAACTGATCCACGAAAAGAAAGGTCACGTCTTTGTCGACAAGCTAGCCGAGGGTATGGCCAAAATCGCTAAGGCTTTTGGTGATCGACCCGTCGTCTACCGCGCTTCCGATTTTAAGACCAACGAATACAGTCATCTCAAAGGTGGCGAAGCCTACGAACCCAACGAACCCAATCCAATGCTAGGTTACCGTGGCGCGTTCCGCTACATTCATGATCCAGATGTATTCGAGCTAGAGCTCGAAGCAATCAAAAAGGTACGTAACGAAATGGGTTACAAAAATCTTCATCTCATGATCCCCTTTGTCAGGAACGTCAAAGAAATGCAACAAGTCAAAAAATTAGTTGTAGCCGCCGGCCTCTCCCGCAATGCTAGCTTTAAACTCTGGATGATGGTCGAGATCCCAGTTAACGTAATCCTGCTAGATAGCTTTATCGATGTCGGCATCGATGGCATCTCTGTAGGTACCAACGACTTAACCATGCTTATGCTAGGTACAGATCGTGACAACGAAACCGTTGCCTCAGATTACGATGAGCGTAATCCCGCAATCCTCTGGGCGCTCGAGCATATCATCAAAACAGCTCACAAACGCGGCATTACAGTCAGCGTTTGTGGTCAGGCCCCTAGCTCTCACCCAGACTTTGCCGAGTTCTTATGCAAAACTGGAGTCACTAGTGTTAGCGTGACACCAGACGTCATCGACAAAACTAGAGATGTCTTCTACGAGACCGAAAAACGCCTAATCTCTCGAAAGTAAAAATGGCAAAAATAACAAGAATTGTAGCTAGAGAAATACTAGATTCCCGTGCTATTCCGACCGTCGAAGTATCCTTATTAACAGATACCGGTGCATACAGTGTCGCCTCAGTTCCCTCAGGTGTGAGCATGAGTCAAAATGAAGATGTCGAGTTAAGGGATGGGGATCTGGATCGCTATCATGGCAAGGGTGTACTTAAAGCAATCGATCATATCCACAAAACTCTAGCGCCCGCGCTCATTGGCCGCGACGTGACAGCTCAGGAAAAGCTAGACACAGTCATGCTCGAGCTGGATGGTACGCCTAACCAGAGCAAACTAGGGGCCAATAGCATCCTAGCCGTTAGTATTGCCGCGATCAAAGCCGCCTCAAGCACCTACAACCTACCGCTCTTCCACTACCTCCAAAAAAGGTACCGTCCAGGCAGCAACCTCCGCATACCCACTCCTATTTTTAACTTGATTAATGGTGGAGCACACGGTGCAGGCAACCTAGATTTTCAGGAATTTCATGTGATCCCAAGTAGCAGAATGCCCTACAAAGAAGCTCTACGTGCGGGAGCTGAGATCTGGATGAGCTTGCGTGATGAGCTAATCCATCGTAATGCCATCCATAGTGTCGGGGACGAGGGTGGTTTTGCCCCCGATCTCTTTACCAACGCTGATGCACTGGAGCTCATGTCTGTCGTCATCAAAAACTCTCCCTATAGACTAGGTCTCGATGTCTTTCTAGGTCTCGATGTTGCCGCTAACGGCTTTCACAAAAGTGGCGTCTACCACATCAAAGACTCCCCCAAACCTCTAGATCGCGACGGCATGACACAGCTATACCTAAGTCTGGTCAAAGACTATGGTCTCCTCTCACTCGAAGATCCTCTGGATCATGACGATTGGAAGGGCTGGACCGAGTTAACTAGAGTAATCCCAGAGAGTACGATGGTCATCGGCGATGACTTAATCACCACCAATGCCGCTCGGCTCAAGCAAGCCATAGAACAAAAAGCGTGTAGCGCCGTAATCGTCAAACCCAACCAGATTGGTACAATCACAGAGACCATCGCTTTACTCAAAGTGGCTCAGGACAACAATATTACTACCATCAGCTCTCACCGATCAGGCGAGACTAACGACACCTTTATCGCCGATTTTGCGGTTGGTCTAGGTACCAACTACGCCAAGTTTGGCGCACCAGACCGAGGTGAGCGGGTAGCCAAGTACAATCGTCTCCTAGAGATCGATTCTTATCTAAGTACTCAAAAACTGTAATGCCAAAACAACGCGCTCTATTGATCATTCTCGACGGTTGGGGGATTGGACCAGACTACCCAGGTAACGCTCGTAAACTTGCCAAAACTCCGACCATGAACATGCTCGAGATGGTCTATCCTCACACTGAGCTAATGGCCGCAGGTGAAGCAGTGGGTCTACCAAAAGGCGAAGATGGTAACACCGAGACTGGTCACTTAAATATTGGCGCAGGACGCATTGTTTATCAGGATCTACCTCGTATCAATATGGCAGTAGCGTCCGGTACTTTCTTTAATAATAGGACTTTTCTCGAAGCTATCGAGCACGCTAAGAAGAATAATAGTGCCGTACACCTCTTAGGGCTAATTGGCCAGGGAGGAGTCCACTCCGTAAACGATCATCTTTATGCTCTGCTTAGACTCTGCAAAACCCAAAACGTAACCGAGGTTTATATCCACGCAATAACAGATGGGCGTGATAGCCCACCCACTAGCTCACCACAGTATCTAGAGGAGTTAATCGGCCAAACCAAGAGCATAGGTGTCGGCAAGCTTTCTACTCTCATGGGTCGCTACTACGCGATGGACAGAGATCATCGATGGGAGCGCATACAGGTCGCCTACGACGCTCTAGTCTCTGGCATTGGCGAGGTAACTCCTGAGTCTATTAATACACTCCACGCAAGGCACAGTAAGCAAGAAACTGACGAATTTATCAAACCTATCATTGTCGAAGGATGTAAAAGAATCAGTGACAACGATGCAGTAATATTCTTTAACTATCGCATCGACCGTCCGCGCGAGCTAACACGCGCTCTAGCACTAAATGGTGATGACTATGCTCAAAAGAAAGAAGCATTTGATCCATACGCGATCAAATATAACAAAACACATCTCAAAGCTACAGAGACAGCTCCTGTCTCTGGTTTTGTGCGCACCAAAATTCTCAATAATCTATACATGGCTACCATGACGGAATACGAAAAAGACAATGGTGCTCACGCTGCCTTCCCCCCCGAATTTGTCGAGATGCCACTCTCACGGGTCCTCGCTTTATCTGGTAGACGACAACTAAAACTAGCCGAGAGCGAGAAAGAGCGCTTTGTCACTTATTATTTTAATGGTCAAAGAGATCTCCCATTCCCAGGCGAAGACGTTAACATTACCCCGAGCCCAAAAGTCCCGACCTATGATCTCATGCCCGAGATGTCAGGTGCGGAGCAGACCTCAAAACTACTCTCTGCGATGCGCGGTGGGCTCTATGATCTAATAGTTATCAACTACGCCAACGCCGATATGGTCGCACATACGGGAGACCTCCCAGCCGCTATTAAAGCCTGCGAATTATTAGACGGCTGGATGCGTCAGATCTATGACTATGTCATGCGTGACGAAGGTTGGACAGTCTTTATTACGGCAGATCATGGTAACGTCGAGGAGCTAATCAATCTCAAAACCGGTCAAAAAGATACCGAGCACTCCGATTTCCCCGTCCCACTTCTAATTTATGGCAAATCCTTCCAGAACAATCATGCAAAATTATCTCGTGGCTCGCTCTGTGATGTCGCCCCTACTATACTCAAAGTGATGGGGATCAACCCTCCGAGCGGCATGTCCGGCCGCAGCTTACTCTAATCCGATTATCAGAACCAGTTCTCCTTTTACCCCGGCTTTATACTTTTCAATCAGTTCTTCGACTTTTGCCTCGACCCGCTCCTCGTGCATCTTGGTCAGTTCACGACAGAGCACACAGGTCACATTACCCATGACACTCTTTATCAGCTCTAGATCCTTAAGTAGTCGGTGCGGCGAGACATAAAGAACTAATCTACCTGTGCCAAGTGACTCCATCATAATCCGACTAGCTTCTAGTATCCGCTGCGCCTTGCCCGAGGTCTTAGGCAAAAACCCAGCATACACAGTCACTTCCCCACCAATCCCAGAATAGGGGAGAGCAGTCGTGAGAGCGGTCACACCAGGTATTACTTGCACGGGTAGTCCTCTGTCATGACATGCACGTATTGCGCGGTATCCTGGGTCAGAGATCCCGGGCATCCCCGCATCAGTGACTAGTCCTACAATTGCTCCATTAAATACCGAGTCAGCCACAACCTCGCCCATTCGACTCTCATTAAACTCGTTATACGGCACGTATCTCGGCTTCTTACTTAGTTTGCCAGTCTCTATTAGGTGGTTAATCAGACGAGCCGCGACCCGCGAATCCTCGCAGTATAGAACTTCTACCTTTTCAAGCGTCTCGATAGCCCGTAGTGTAATATCTCCTAGGTTGCCGATCGGTGTTCCAATGACATATAGTATTCCGCTCATCTCTCTATTATACCTTGATCCTTGCACCTTGTACCTTACTACATGTACAATCACAATCATGCTAACTCAGCTTCTGACCCCAGCTATCGACTATCTCCACACCATGAGTCAGACAGTTCCTCTCCCTATTTTTACGACAGTCGGTGCAGCCCTCGAAGAGATTATTGCCCCGATCCCATCCCCATTGGTCATGACGCTCGCAGGATCGCTCTCTGCCTCAGCTGGGAACGCGATGCTCTACCTCGTCTACTTAGCTATCATTGGTAGCATAGCCAAAACTACAGCGAGCTACGTGGTCTATGTCGTCTCGGACAAAGCCGAGGATGTAGTACTCTCAAAATTTGGCAAATTTGTGGGCGTTAGCCACAAAGAAGTCGAAAAATTTGGGGCTCAGCTCTCTGGTGGCTGGACTGACAATCTAGTAATGCTAGCACTCCGTGCTATCCCCATTATCCCAACCGCTCCAGTTAGTATTATCGCCGGACTTCTCAAGCTAGATGTTGTTACTTTCCTCTGGACTACTCTCGTTGGCTACGGTGTCAGGAATTATTTCTATCTCTATCTTGGTGCGACCAGCGTGGGCGCACTCGAATCTCTCAACGAAGGTCTAGACTCTTTTGAGAAGATCGGCTACTTAATTATCTTTGTATTACTCGTAATCCTAGCACTCTATTTCTACAAAAAGAGACAAGACGACAACATCGTCCACAAACTCCTCAAGTTCCTCCGTATCAAATAATTTTAAATTTTACTGACCAAATCGTCTGACTAGTCCAACTACTTTACCCTGTACAGTTACGTTCTGAGCAAAGATCGGCTTCATGGCTGAGTTAGCAGGCTCTAGTCTAACCCGAGTGGCCTCGCGGAAGAACTTCTTTAAGGTTGCGAGCCCATTGTCTAGTAAAGCTACTACGATATCACCATCGTGTGCATTATTTTGCTCTTCAATCACTACAAAGTCGCCATCTAATATTCCCTCTTCGATCATCGAATCACCCCTGACCTGTAGGACAAAAGAACGCTTCTTCCCTGTCAACATAGCCGAGGCTACTCTGAGTGTCGCGTTAGGGTCAGTCATAGGTTGAATAGGGGAGCCAGCTGCAATAAAGCCGAGGATTGGTAGCTCTACTCCGTCTATTGCGTGCCCCATCTCTTTGTCTAGTAATTCAAGTCCTCGCACAGCGCCTTCAAAGCGTCTAATCACACCTTTTTTGACCAGACTCTGCAGATGTTCATGCACTGTCGCGAGGGATGATACACCTAGCGCGTCAGCTATTTCTTGGAGCGTCGGGGAGGTGCCAAACTTTTGAATATATTGTCCAATAAAATCAATTATCTGCTTTTGTCTTCTGTATAAGGTAATTGGCATTTTGCTCCTTTTTGTCCTTCTTTGCTTAATAACTCGGTACTTAGTGCTTACAACTTAAGGGTACCCAAATATTCCCCGCATGTCAAGGGCCTATGGTATTCTAATCTCAATGAAAAAATTATTAATAGCCCTACTCTTATCACTTTTACCTTTTGCCTTTTACCTCAAGCCTGTTTACTCAGCAGGCGAGTTTAATACGAGCATCAGTACGACCTACCAGTTTGACGACACCGGTGCCGCCACAATAGTCCACAATATTGATCTCATTAACAATCTCTCACATATCTACCCAACAACCTACAATCTCTCAATCAGTAGCGGTGATATCGAAGACATCGAGGTTAGTGTAATGGGAGACTCAGTCTCACCAGAGATCGACCAACAGCCCAGTGTCACCAGTCTCCACATCCCAATCCGCAATCCCAAAATTGGCAAAGACCAGACAACTATCCTCACGATCAGCTATGCGACAAAGAGTTTTGCCGAAAAGATAGGCGATACTGTAACTCTAACTCTGCCAAAAACAGCCAAAGGCAACGAAGCCGAGAGTTTTGTACGCAAGGTTTTGGTCCCGACTAGCTATCCCGAGCTCTCGTATAGTAGCCAAGGTGCCCAGACTACGAGTACAGAGGGCGATCAAAGAGTTTACCAGTTTGTGGGTAGCGGTGACCAAAACCTAACTCTTCATTTTGGGAAATCGGCTAGCTACGACCTAAAGCTTAACTACCTCCTCAAAAATACAACTAGCATCGAAGCACTTAGCGAACTAGCTCTTCCTCCCGATACTGCCTATCAGCGAGTTATCTTAAACAAACTCGATCCCAAACCAAAAGAAGTCGTAGTCGATAGTGACGGCAACTGGCTAGCTCGCTACCAACTCGGCGCTCTCTCCAAATTAGAGGTGACTGCCGAGGTCTCAGTCATAGTCTCACCTAATCCCATCTACTTTGACCCGAGTAGTAGCACACCCCTAGGTGAAGAACTGTATTGGGAGCATGGCAGTAGCGTTAAACGCCTAGCCGCCAACCTCAAAAACCCCGAGAATCTCTACAACTACCTCCTCGAAACCTTCTCCTATGATTTTACCCAGATAACTAGGGCAAAGAGATTGGGGGTCGAAGAGGCGCTCACTAACCCAAGCTCTGCGATCTGCACCGAGTTTACCGATGTATTCGTGGCTACGAGTCGCTCTATGGGCATCCCGAGCCGCGCCATCATTGGCTACGCTGTTACATCCAATAGCGCGCTGCGGCCTCAAGGCAGCGATGTAGATATCCTCCACGCCTATCCCGAGTACCAGGATCCCAGTACCAAGGTCTGGCGCAGCATCGACCCGACATGGGGTCACACCACAGGTGGTAGCGAATACTTTGACCTACTAGACTTTGGTCACATTACCTTTGTCCGCTGGGGCGCTTCAAGCAGCTACCCACTCCCAGCAGGTAGCTACCGAGAGAGTAGGGCGGGTCGCCAGATTAATGTAACTGTCCGTGATACCACCCTCGAGTTCCCCGAAACCTCTTTCAAAGTCGAAACAGTAGGGGAGACTAACTATCTAGTTAATAAGGGTACTCACGCGATAGTCAAAGAGACACTAAGAGTATCTGATCACGACGTTTTTGTGCCATACCTCCCGCCCTATGGCAGGCAGCAGTTATCCAATTTCTCAAGTAGTAGCTCACTAATGAGCCTAATCACCAACAATATTAAGTACCTAATAATATTTGCCCTAGCTCTAGTTGCATCAATTATTTATCTACTCTGGAAAAAGAGGCATCACAAGTGATAAGATAAAGCTATGAGAACCCTTATTGTCAAAATAATCGCGACCATGGTCTCTTTTTATGCAACTGCTAGTCTGGTAGCCGGTTTTCATATTAACGCCACCTGGCAGTCGTACTTAATCTCAGCTATCATCTTTCTTCTCTTTAATCTCTTATTTACTCCTATCATCAAGCTGTTACTCTTACCAATCAACCTACTCACACTCGGTCTGTTCCGCTGGATTACCCAGGTCATTGTGATCTACATCTTTGACGTGATCTATACAGGTATAACCATTAGTCCATACTACTTTGGTGGCTATACTAGTGGCTTATTTGCTCTTCCTGCAGGCGAGATTAGCTCCTTCTGGGTCTACTGTCTCTCAGCACTTGTCATGAGTCTAAGTTACAATATTGCATCTACTCTCATGCAAGGAGATTCATCATGAACAATGTTCTATACATTATCCAGAGCGTTATCGCGCTATTTTTGATCGGTCTCATTGTCCTCCAGGCCAAAGGTACCGGCCTAGGTCGTAGCTTTGCTAGTAGCAACTATCACGCCAAACGTGGGATGGAGCGGACTGTCTTTGGTCTCACCATCACCGCTGCGCTCATTTTTCTAGTGTTATCTGTCATAATCGCGTTTTAAACTGACATGCTGAAACAATTCAGAAGATACTACTGGCTTACCCAGGTATTCATCAAAAAACACTCAAGCGTTATCCTCAAGTCAGCCGGTGTCATCCTGACTATATTGACCACGATTATTATCTTTGCACGTTACCTACCAACACCAAAAGAAACAGTCAAAATAGGCCGGATAGGCAAATACACACTCGCTACCATCCCCGAAGATCTAGAATCTCAGATCGCCGAAGGTCTCGTAACAGTGAGCGTTGAGGGGGTCGTAGAGGGTGCGCTCGCCAGTGACTGGAAAATCGAAGATGACGGCAAAAAATACACCTTTAATCTAAAGCCAGACAAGGTCTGGCACGATGGCACACCTCTCAGGAGCGACGATATTACCTACAACTTTACCGATGTCGAAGTAACTAGGGGGGAGCTAACTATTACATATTTACTCAAAGAACCTTATGCCCCCTTTATGCAGGCCATGACCAAACCAGTGCTCAAAGATAATACGCTCGGGACAAAAGAGACGAGACTGGCAGACTATCATCTAGTCTCAGGCAATACGCTGCAGTCACTCACACTCGAAACCAACAACTCAAGATTGATTTATAAGTTCTATCCAACCGAAAATAGCGCTCTAACTGCCTATAAGCTCGGTGAGGTAACGATACTAGATACGCTGAGCGCTATCCCCCCAGATCTCGCGAGCGACCCCAGTAGCTCCATCATTGCCCAAGATGGCGACAAGATCGCAGCCCTATTCATTAACAACTCCGACACACTCCTAAGCAGCAAAACTACGCGTCAGGGTCTGGCATACGCTATCCCCGATAAGAGTTTTGGCAAAATCAGAGCCCTATCACCGGTTGCCAGTACCTCATGGGCATATAACGACCTAGTCAAAGATTACGAGTACGACGAGTCACGTGCCAAGACTTTATTTACGCAGGACATCAAAAATCCCGGTGAAGTCAAAATAGAGCTAAAAACTATGTTGCCATACCTCGATGTGGCCGAGAGTATTGCCAGTAGCTGGAGACAGGTCTTAGGGGTCATAGTAGACGTTAAGGTGGTAAGTAGCGTCAGTAGCGACTATCAGATAATCCTGGCCGATTTTACGCCTCCAAGAGACCCTGATCAGTACACCCTCTGGCACAGTACCCAGCCAACCAACTTTACCAAGTACAGCAACCTCAAAGTCGACAAGCTACTAGAAGATGGTAGACGTACTTTGGATCAAAAACTACGAGAGGATATCTACTCTGATTTCCAGCGGTTCCTCCTCGAAGATTCGCCCACCATCTTCCTATTCGAAACAGAAAAATTCGCCCTCAGTCGTAAAAAAGCATTCTAACAGTCAATTATTATGAGCCATTATACAACCAAGTCAGAACTCATTTTATAACACAATCAAGGTGATTGTGGACGGCAAAAATTGTAAATCCCAAAATTGTATGCACCTCAGCAAATGGTGCCCGCCGTCGCCCCTGACGTGTCAGGGGACACCCGCCAAGTCTCTCCCGCTCGCAAATTTGTATTCACCCCCCCCGCCGAGCCACAAAAATTACATCCATATAGTGGCGAGCGGGAGAGAAACCCAGAATTGGCGGGTATTGGTCACTCTGTGACCCCGACGGCGGGGTATTTAGATTGGCGTGGCGGATTCCCTCCCCCCACCCCTTCCTTCCGCCACGCCAAAAACAGGTGAGAGTTTTTGAAGTATGTATTAGGGAACACGAGTGCATAAATAGATAGTATTAGCTATAATAAGAACAAAGTATATGAATAAAGAGACATTAACTGCTATTACTGAACTACCTAGGCTTGATGCGCCTATTTTTTCACTAAGTGCCGGAGAAATAATCTCAGTGGAAGCGCTGACAGGATTAGCAGGTATTGAGGGTCAAAAAAGCACGGGTCATACTCATGAAGTTAGAGATGCATTATTTATAGTTCCACAGTTTGTACTACCACATGATCACCTTGGAAATGAAGCCCAGTTTTCTGTGCCAGTTAAAGCAGGAGACGAACCATTAGTAGCTCCACTTGCTAGCATGAGAAGGATTTTTGCAGCTAAAGCTATGGATAGTATTGCTATGCAATGCAATGCAGCACCTATGGATTCACGCTTGCCAAAAGTAGAAATCAAAGTAAATATGCCAGTTGCGGTACTTAAACAGTCAAACACCAGTAATGAAATGAAGGTACATACGCTATTAAATCCTGATATATCTAATTCTGATAACTTGCTCGAAGAATTAACTATTAAGGCGGGAAGAGGATGGGAAAATGATGCTAGGCTAAAAGTAGCTGTTGCCTATCCAAAAATACCAGATTTCACTTCCAAAATGATGGAAGAAACAATTACAAATTTATCCCCACTAGAGCGGATGTCAGTTAATCTGGCTTGCTTACGAATTAGTAGAGAAATGATTAATAGAGGTATCTATTGGCAAGATCAAGGTAAAGCTCCAGATAATTACCTATTGGTCAGGGGCGATGATGGTGTTTTGACCGTAGTGATGAATGACTTTGATATTTCTGTGTTTAACGAATCAGATTTTGCCAAATCAGATTCAGCTAAACAAACTAAAAACCCTTGGCTATACCACAGAGCTTCCATAACTACTGGTGATTACGAAAATTTTCTAAAACAGGCAGATTACCCTCCCGAGCTTAGAGAGATATTAGAATCCTTGAAAGTAGGGGGTGCAAAAGATGTTACTGTTGATACTTGGATAGCGGGACTTGCAGATCTCACACACAGAGTATCAATGGGTGATACAAAAGCTAGTCAACAGCAATATTTTGAGAACTCAATAGGCACATACAAGTCAGTATTAAAGGAAAAAGGTCCAAAGGGCTTGATGGAAATGTTCTATCTGTCTGAGATTACATCAAATCCCAGAGTTATGGAATTAGATGCTCTGCTTACGCAGAGAAGCCAAAAACTTGGTGAAATCGAAAGTAATTTACTCACAGCTACTACTAGTCTTAGTCAAGCGACAAGTGAATTAGCAAGTCTATTGGACAAACAGAAGATAGTAAGTGATGATATCATCCAGGCAGTTACCGAACATGAAGAGCTCAAAACAAGCAATTCACTTTTAGATCAGCAAATAGAGAAGTTAAATTCTAGGGTTGCATCTCTAACAGTCGAAAAAGAAGCACTCGCAGAAGAAAAAATGACCCTCGACAAAGAACTTGGAGAGAAAAGAGGAGAATACAACGCTCTTACTTTCGATATTCACGACCTCGAATTAACTATGGAAGTTCTCAGTCAAAGCAGAAAGGAGTGCGATGAATCGTTACAGAGTGCAATGGAGGCAAAACTAAACATAGTCTCGATAGAACAATTAACTGACAAAGAAAAAAGAGTCGTGTTTAAGAATCTACTAGAAACAGCAGTTGCAGAAATGCAACTTTCTGCAGACGTAGATGTTGATAGTGTACTAGAAAGATTTTATGGTAGTCATGAATTCGATCGGGAAATTACGACAGTCCGAGAGGTTATTCAGAGGATTGCTAGCGACGGTCAAGATGACACCCATTCTATTTCTACATCAACAGACAAGCTGATAATTAATCTATTGTCAGGAGTTTTAAGTAGAGGTAATACAGAATTAAGTCAAAAAATTAATTTTGCAAGAGCAAAACACAATAGACATTTTGGCTTAATGCGAAAAGCTCAAACATCGCTAATAAAGATGTTTGGCAGTGGTACCCAGGAGGAAGTAGAATTTCTAGCTATAGTAGATGAGCATAGCGTGAGAAAATTAGGAGTCAACGATAATGACTGGGAACGCATCCAAGCTGCTCAAGCATTGTATAGACAGACTAGAGATCAGGCAGGAGAATCTTACTCAAAACTAATGAATGTAGAAATGGATATTATAGAAACTGCTTTTGGCTTAAATAATCACAAACAGTCACTTAATTAATGGTATATAATGTTAATTAGAGAACAATAATTAGAATTATTATGACAAATATAGACCATATCGACGACTACGAAGAAATTAGTAAAGCTGCTACTCTAGATGTTGAACATATCATCCCAAAAGAAATTATTGCTAAGCCGACCTATTTGGCACAGTGGGAACAACTAGGTAATGGATCTGAAGTCTTGGGTCGTGATACGAATTACTCATCGGAAAAATTGACTATTACGGGTGAGAACATGGCTACAACGGGTGCAATCTTTACTGAAATTATCGCAAGTTTACTTGCGCAAAATATTGAAAGCGAACATTCACATGATCAAGTAGTTTCAAGCCGGCAAGATAAAAATCACGTCTTTTGGCAAGAAATAGTCATGTTTGGAAAAGAGTCTTCACCTCAGCTTTCCCAGAAATTAAAGGATGCAGGCAGTGAAGTACAAAAAACATTAAATATCTTACACATACCATTTGTTTTTCCTGGTCATGAAAATACCTCCAGACCAGAAGAGGATAACGGAGAGAGAAACAATATTTCTTTTACTTGGAATAAGCCTGAAGAAACAGCTAGTATAGCCGAAGATACTTATGTGCCTTGCCGAGAATTACTTGTCAAAGGATCAACCATCGAAGTAAGAGAGGCTCACCTTAAATTAATACAAGGGTGGGTTATGGCAACCTTCAAAAAATATCGTGGGGTTGCTTACTTTCACCAACAAATGCAGATTATATCAGAAGATATAGAAGAGAGTGTTGATAGTCAGCCTGTTTCTAGATTAATCTTTTCAACTAAACAAAGAGAAGATGATGGAAGTGTTTACGATCTCGATTTCCCAATAGATACTGGACTAGCCATTCTCAAGACAGATTTGAATCAATTAGGGATAGATTTGCCAATGCCACCAGAATTACGAACTAGATAGTTTATCTCTAAGCATAGAACTAAAGTTGCAACATTTTCTATATTAGGTTACTTCAAAAACTCTCACCTGTTTTTGGCGTGGCGGAAGGAAGGGGTGGGGGGAGGGAATCCGCCACGCCAATCTAAATACCCCGCCGTCGGGGTCACAGAGTGACCAATACCCGCCAATTCTGGGTTTCTCTCCCGCTCGCCACTATATGGATGTAATTTTTGTGGCTCGGCGGGGGGGGTGAATACAAATTTGCGAGCGGGAGAGACTTGGCGGGTGTCCCAGATATTATCTGGGCGACGGCGGGCACCATTTGCTGAGGTGCATACAATTTTGGGATTTACAATTTTTGCCGTCCACAATCACCTTGATTGTGTTATAAAATGAGTTCTGACTTGGTTGTATAATGGCTCCAGAAAAGCACATTGTTGAAAATTTTCATCATTTTTCACCGCCGTTTTTGCAGATAGCACAAAATCCCAGGGGTGTTGTGGTTCCCCGCTCGCTTCGCTCGCGGAAAGTCGGAGGTTCGCACACTCGGCGACTGAATTCGGCTCACAGAAATAGTATTTGCTTCTCATTATTCGCCTGGTGCATAGCAACTAATATAGGGCTATTGCATACACCGAATTAAAGGCGAATAATGAGGATATGAGCATGAACAATCAGTTCTTTTTATACGCCCGTAAATCGACAGATGTGGAGGATAAACAGGTCTTGTCTATCGAGGCACAGTTAGTCGAACTCCGTAACTACGCCAAGACCGAGAATCTGTCGATTATCGAGGAGATAGTGGAGAAACAATCCGCCAAGAGTCCTGGCAGATCACTATTCAACGATATGGTGACAAGGTTAGAGCGTGGAGAGGCAAATGGCATAGTTTCGTGGAATCCAGATCGTCTAGCCAGGAACTCAGTCGATGGCGGAAAGATTATCTATCTCCTCGATACCGGGCGTATCAGTACTCTCAAATTCCCCACATTCTGGTTTGAGCCAACGCCACAAGGAAAGTTCATGCTCAATATCGCCTTTGGACAAAGCAAATACTATGTGGATTCGCTTGCCGAGAACACCAAGCGAGGACTACGCCAGAAAGTGAGACGTGGCGAATATCCCTCCAGAGCTCCATTTGGATACTTAAACGACTCTCGCACCAAGACAATCCATATCCACAAGAAAAACTCCGTCATTCTCAAGCAGATATTTGAGACGTACAAGCAAGGCGAGAGTCGTCTGGAGGATATCGCCAACTATCTGGCGGAGTGCGGGATAAAATCCCGCAACGGCAAGCGACTCCATGTGAGCCGAATTACATTTCTCCTACGCAATCCGTTCTACTACGGCTTCTTTAAGTACAACGGCGAGTTGTACCAAGGGAGACACCAGCCACTTATTACAAAGCAGTTGTTTGATCAGGTGCAGGAGCAACTAGACAGAAAGGGGAGACCACACCATAAAACTAAATGGGAGCCCAGAGTTTTGTGTGGTCTCCTCCACTGCTCCTGCGGGATGATGATCACTGGCGAGGAGAAGGTCAAACACCAAAAGAATGGTAAAGAACATCGCTACACCTACTATCACTGCACTCACAAGAGCAAAAGAGTTAAGTGCAGTGAACCTGCGATAACGGAAGGTGCTTTGTCACGCCAGTTATCATCCCTGATCAAACAAACTGCTTTGCCCACAGATTGGGCGGAGTATATGAAGAAAAGACTAAGTGAGGACAAAAAGGACACCGCCCAATCGGTGAATGCGTTTGAGCGAGAGACGCAAGGAAAAATTGAGGTGATCAATTTTAAGCTCCAGCGACTATTAGACGGCTATCTCGACCAAGCGATTGACCAGGAAACATACAAAATCGAGAAGAACAAACTAACGGGAGAAAAGGTCTCGCTGGAGCAAATGATCACCTCACTCGCTCAAACGCAAAGTGGCTGGATCGAACCTATGGAGAAATGGATCAATCAGGCTAGTAGCCTGATTGAAGTCGCCGAGTGTGACGACCTTTTGCGGAAAAAGGTCGTATCCAAAGAAATCTTTGGATCGAACCTCCGACTTTCCGCGAGCGAAGCGAGCGGGGAACCACAACACCCCTGGGATTTTGTGCTATCTGCAAAAACGGCGGTGAAAAATGATGAAAATTTTCAACAATGTGCTTTTCTGGAGCGGGTAACGGGAATCGGACCCGTATTTGCTACTTGGCAAGCAGCTGTTCTACCACTGAACTATACCCGCATTTTAACGATCTTCCATATTATATCTTATGTCGACTCTGTACGACATATTATATTGTGTCGGGGTGCCCAGACTCGAACTGGGGACCTCCGCGTCCCAAACGCGGCGCTCTACCATCTAAGCCACACCCCGAACAAGGTGTAATTATATCATTCAATCGATATGTGCCGAGGGCGGGGATCGAACCCGCATGTCTTGCGACGCAACATTTTAAGTGTTGTGCGTATACCATTTCGCCACCTCGGCAAAATCACTCCTAAGTTAGTATTTTACCTTGTTCCTACCTCGATGTGTAGTTTGAAGGCTATGACAGTTAGGACATAATATTCGTAAATTGGTTAGACGATTATCCTTGTGATTACCATTTATATGGTCTAATTCTATGGGAATTCTTCCATCAGGTGATGATTTTGACCATCCACAGATCTCACAGATAGGACTCTTGTATCCTTCCTTTATTAACCTTAGTTTTAATTTATGACTTTGATACTCTGAGTTCTCAACCAATAAGTCAATTATGGGAGAGGCAATTCTCGGACGAAATGCCAAGTTTATATTCCAACCCTTACCGGTAAAATGAGTAACATCTAACTTGAGTAGTTTAACTTTGTTCATTATTTGAACATAGTTACCTCCAGCCGGTATAAGCCCAATTTTCCGCATCACCATAGCATAGCTTTTCGACTCAGCTACTGCTCTGATTAATTGATCTTCGGTCCACTTAGTTTTTCGCATAACACGATTCTGACATCCTATACAGTTATATGGTATACACGTAATTATGGTAGACTACCATAGTATTACAAGTGATTATTACTTACAATACGTATAGTTTGCTCCAGTAGCTCAGTCGGATAGAGCAACTGCCTTCTAAGCAGTAGGTCGGAGGTTCGATTCCCCCCTGGGGCACCAGTAACTCACAATTTTGAAAACTCTCCCTGTTTTTCAGCGAATTTTTGGCTCGCACGACGAAATCCCAGGGGTCTCTGTATTGCCCGCTCGCTTCGCTCGCGGAAAGTTGGAGGTTCGAGCCGAACAAAAGTTTGACTGCACTCTTTTGTTCCAAAAGTGTGCCACACTCAGCGACTACAGACAGATTCTCTGCCTGGTTAATCCATTTTGAAAAAGGTTCTATCCAGCCAGTCTGCGTTCGTTCTAAGGTGAGCAGATTTTCCTCCAGCGACTTCTTGGAACTGACCAACTTATTCTTCTCTGTTTTGTATATTTCCTGGTCAATCAGTTGGTCGAGGTAGCCGTCGAGAAGTCGCTGGAGTTTGGCGTTAATCTGGCTCACCTTATCTCTAGTAGAGAGAACGAACGCAGAAACAGTTTGGGCGGAGTCCTTTTTGTCTGCTTCTAATCTCTGTTTCATAAAGTCCGCCCAAACTGAAGGCAAAGCAGGATGTTTGATCAGGGATGATAACTGGCGCGAGAGGTCTGGCTCTGTCACCGCAGGTTCACTGCACTTGATTGTTTTTGATTTATGAGTGCAGTGATAGTAAGTGTAATAGTGCACGTTACCATTCTTCTCATGTTTGGTTTTCTCCTCGCCAGTGATCATCATCCCGCAGGTGCAGTGGAATAAGCCACACAAATCTCTGGCATGGTTCTTAGCTTGGTGGTGTGGCCTCCCACGCCCAGCTAACACTTCCTGCACCTGATCAAACAACTGCTTTGATATGACTGGCTGGTGTTTACCTACGTGCACTTCCCCTAAATATCTGAAGTGCCCGTAGTAGAACGGATTTTTCAAAATGGAGGTCACTCGGTTGATGTGAACTCGCTTGCCACCGTACGAAATTACGCCGTGATCTTGTAGGAACGTGGCGATATCCTCCAGTCGGCTATTGCCTTGGGCGTACAGCTCGAAGGCTTGACGGATAGTTACCGATCTTTTGCGGTTGATGACGATAGTTTTGGTACGGCTATCGTTTAAGTAGCCGACTGGTGCACAGTTAGGATATTCGCCACGCCTCACTTTTTGCCGTAGTCCACGCTTGGTATTTTCGGCCAGCGAGTCCACATAGTATTTGCTTTGCCCAAAGGCGATATTGAGCATGAACTTTCCTTGTGGCGTTGGTTCAAACCAGAATGTCGGGAACTTCAACGCCACAATACGCCCTGTATCGAGGAGATAGATAATCCGCCCGCCGTCCACACTATTTCTGGCAAGTCTGTCTGGATTCCAACAAACTAAGCCATTTGCTTCTCCCTTTTCAACCCGCTCTATCATTTTGTTGAAGAGTGGACGGCCAGGACTCTTGGCGGATTGCTTCTCGACTATCTCCTCGACAATCGACAGATGTTCGTTGGCGGCGTATGTCCTGAGTTCCGCCAACTGAGCCTCGATACTGAGGATTTGTTTGTCCTCTACATCTGTCGATTTGCGGGCGTATAGAAAGTATTGGTTCATACTCTCATCTTATCGCCTTTTATTCGGTCAATGCAAGATCCTATATTATCTTGATCTTGCAGGCAAATACTACTGTTTAACCGAGTGACTAGTCGCCGAGTGTGCGAACCATCCGACTTTCCGCGAGCGCAGCGAGCGGGCAATACGGAGACCCCTGGGATTTCGTCGTGCGAGCCAAAAATTCGCTGAAAAACAGGGAGAGTTTTCAAAATTGTGAGTTACTGGTGCCTCTGTATAACCAAGTAAGAACTCATTTTATAACAATTCAGGCAGTTGTTACCGAAAAATCATAAAATCTCAAAAATTGTATGAACCTCTGCAAATGGTGCCTGCCCGCAGTGCTTACAGCAC
>JAGOVG010000009.1 GCA_018060845.1 Candidatus Woesebacteria bacterium | reverse complement strand
AGTGTCCTTGTGGGGGATCATGCTCTCACATCCCCTACCCGTCGTAGCCTTGGTAAGCCATTACCTTACCAACTAGCTGATGGGACACAGGCTCCTCTCTCGGCGACCGGTAAAGGTCTTTGATCCGTAGATCGTATGCGGTATTACCCCGCCTTTCGGCGAGCTATTCCCCACCAAGAGGTAGATTCCTATGTATTACTCACCCGTCTGCCACTAGATCCACTCTGTATTGCTACAAAGTTTCAATCGTTCGACTTGCATGCTTAAGGCACGCCGCCAGCGTTCATCCTGAGCCAGGATCAAACTCTCAAAAAAGTTTAAAATCCTAAAAAGATTTACTCAAAAAGAAAAAAACGGTACTACCATCTCTTTACAAATTAGATTAGTAGTTATTCTATTTTTAATGTTCTAGATTTGTTATATGTAGACACAAAAAAACCCGCCGAGGAGGGTTTTAAGCCCTTATCCTACGACCGGCAAGGTGTATTCACATATGTAGGAGGTTATTGTAACAGAAAAACTGTGTTGTACAATACCTCTCGTATGAATTGGTTTAGAGGGTTTGATCACGAATCTAGAGGAGATGGAAAAATTGTTGGCTCTAGCCTTCGTGAAAGTTTGAGCAGCTTAGGTATCGAACTGAGAAAAGGTAACCAGAACGGTCCTGGAAGATGGATTATTAGAGGTAAACAATCTAACAAGCCTGACACCGTTCTAAAACCTCAGCCAGGTCAATATGGAACTTATGGAGTCTTTTTCGCAGATAACCAAGAGGGCTTGGTTATACCAAGCACTGGATACTTGTACGTCGCAGATGCAAATAGATATGATTGGCTAGTGTCAGGTAGTAGTGAATGGAAGAGAGAACTAGTTAATATTGCTGAACAGAAGAGGTTAAATTTAACTAAAATAGGTGGTGGGATAGAAGCTGAGAGTATTTTGTATCATAGTTTTTGTGTATACCAACCGATTCATGGGTACGCAACTATTCCCAATGAGATTAATTCTAATGAATTAGATTTCGTTTTAAAAAAAGATGGGAATGTATATAGTTTAGTTAACTAATATTGCTTAGTTTTTCTGTGACTTTGCGAACCTACGTAGATTTTCCGCCACTTCCCAGTAGTGACTAAAAATGGGGACATAGGGCTTATCAGGATAGCGATTTCCTCCAGATTTACTAAATACTAAATCACTATATTTGGTGACAAAAAAATCTAAGTCGTCAATTTTGGAAATATCTGGGTAGTACTGCTTAGCAAGCGTGTACTGTTTGAGTATATTGTGTTCGTACAAATTTTTTATATCTATTTTCTTATAGATCAATAGACCTTTTAAGACACATTCAATTGCCATAAATGATAGCCATGGTACGGCATTGTAAGCGTCTATACACAATATGAGGTTGTCATCTAAGGCGTGTCCGTCGCTAGAATCTGAATTTTTTTCTGTAATTAGCTTGGCCGCACCAATAAACCATTGTGATCTCATATACCAATCGATGGGAGTACATTCATCTTGATTGGGACTATTTTTCAAGGCTAATTCCTAAGCCACTGCAAAACCAACAAAGGTTTGTAGCTTTTTAATCTCATGGTCGTGACGATCGACTTTTGATTGTGTTATTGTGTGTTTGTCCTGGGTATCTTTGGCTATCTTGCATGCCATGTCCGTATTATTTTCGATGCGGTCGAAACGATCCTTATAGTTTTCACCTAGTTCATCAACTAAGACTTCTTTCATTGCTTGCTTAAACTGCTGGATCTGAGCCTGATTAATAGTTGTTGGCATATGTTTAATATATCACTTTTTAAAATGATACAAATAAGCGGACCGCATAAGAAAACTCCTTCTGATGGCGTCATTAGCAACATACAAAACTGGTAGTATAATAAATGTTATGACTGGACCAGGCGATCGTAAAGAGAAATTATGGAAGGTTGAGGTTGAGAGTATAGAACCGCTTCAGGACTTAACGGAGCTAACCAGATTAGAGATGCCATTGGAATTGGCTCATCAAATAGGCGAGTGTTTACGAGAATTTTACGGAACTGCAGAAAATAATTTACTAGCGCTACTGGCACCTCCCGGACAAGATGGTGCAACCAGATTTGTCGATGCAGCTGTGGAACTAGATCGAGGTGAGTTTGGTGGAGGATACGAACATGCACTACATCAGCAGCGACTTGAGCATAAACTTGAAGATAGGGAATTGGTTGGCTTTGCCTCAGTTTTCCCAGTAGAATCCGACATAGCCACTGCATTTGGTCTAGGACATCGGGTGTGGATATCTTTGGGTGGTGAGCTTATTAAAGAGCCCTGGGAAATATTAACGCATAACCCTAATGAAGTAACTGTTTGGGCGAAAGCGGGGAAAGAGATTAAAAGAATTCAAGCTATCGGTATAGAATCATCACTCTAAAATTTTCATGATCCCGCTTAAATTAACTAAGCATATCTATTCACTTTTTTGGAAAGATAATTTTTCTGCCCACAACATTACACTCTCAATATTGATCAATTTGGGAGATGATGACGAATACTCTAATCTAAGTTTGCGTATATTTTCTCCGAGCATTAAGAGGAATTCGGGTGTATTTGTTTGATATGAAGACGCCCAATGAATTCTTAGAATTATTGCCCATAAATCTGAATTGGTGAGTCGTAAATCTGAAACAATTACATCTTCCGTAGCTACTAGCTGGGCTAGTATATTTAGCGCTCTGTCTGTCGATGTAGCATCAACATCTGGTTGGTTAGCAATTTGAGAATGCTCAATTATTTCTCTTGCCCTAAAACCAGTACTAGTCCTGAATGCATTTTGAGTAGCTTTCAAAAATATAGATTTTACTTCATCTTCTACTTGTACATCATCTTGCTCTAATAAGAGTGGATCGAGTATATCTACCATATTATCTATTAACTCAGGTGGTACATTATTGTCAGGTGACATAGCTAGAGTTTGTGATATTTCTCCTTCACCGAGTGTTAAGTGATATTGAGTATAGATTGGTGGAAGTTGGCCATGCAAACCAAGAGAATAGCCGTACAGAGCAGTGATTATCTTCGCTGCAACACTTGAGGCCTCTGTGCGTAGTTCTAGGACAATATTCGATTCCCCTATTCCAGGATGATCGTTCTCAGTTTCTATTTCGGTTTCAGCTGAATCGGGAGGAGCTGATTGGGCACTTTCAGGCATCAATGGGCCACCATACCCAGTTACAACATCTGATGGTTTTAAATCATGAGTGTCTTGCGAATCAACCAAGGCGTTGGGAGGTTTAATCGGCACATTTGGCAGAATAGATTTATTCCCTTGTGCTCTAAGTATTGCTCCGCTTACGTCAATCGGATCAAATTTATTAGGTAGAATATCACCGTCTTTTTTCATAATGTTATTTGGTGATACTTATATGCTGATTTTACTATAGATTCTAGATCTGAGTGTGATGGGGTCCATCCGAGCTCAGACTTGAGGCGCGAGGAGTCGGCGATTAGCTCGTTAGCATCTCCTGGTCGGCGTGGCTCAAATTTTACTGCCACAGGCTTACCTGAAACCGACTCAACCATCTTAACAATCTCTAGGTTAGAGTAGCCGTGACCGGTGCCGGCGTTGTAGGCGGTAGTCACTGCGCCGTCGGAAATTAGCTTAACGGAAGCGAGCCGGAATGCCTCGGCGAGATCAAGAACATGAATATAGTCGCGGACACAGGTCCCATCGGGGGTTGGGTAGTCATCTCCAAAGAGTGTGAATTCTTTGTTATTTAATTGTGCATTAATAATGTTTGGGATGATGTGGGACTCATCATGATGATCCTCGCCGAGCTCATCGGTTGCTCCTGCTGCGTTAAAAAAGCGAATAGAGATGGATTTAAAACCATATGCTTGGTCATACCATTCGAGTAGACGCTCAGCAGCGAGCTTGGTCTCTCCATATGGATTTTGAGGTTCTTTTTTGTGGTCCTCGGGGATCGGCACCACCTCGGGGTTACCATACACCCCCGCAGTGCTTGCAAAGACTAATTTGTGACAGCCCACTTTAATCATTGATTCGACCAGTGACATGGTTCCAATAAAATTGTTATCGTAATACTTACGTGGGTTAGCCACGCTCTCACCCATTTGAATATAAGCTGCAAAATGCATAACTACATCGGGGTGGAACTGGGAGAGAGTTTTCTCCAGTGTTTTGACATCCAAGATCCCACCTCGGACATAAGGAGTACTACCCAACTTGGTTGGACTATGTGAGACAAAATGGTCATACACTAGTACTTCGCACCCCTGCTTTTCTAGCTCCTTGGTTGTGACAGCTCCGATATAGCCTGCGCCGCCGGTCAACAATATCTTCATAGTTATTTGTACCTGTTGCGTAGTTTTAATCTCTTTAGTATAGCAAGAAAGGTAATGGCGCCGAGCGTGTCGAGGATCCAGTCAAACGGGTCAGCTGAGCGACCAGGAACGCTGAGCTGTACTAGCTCTATTATTAGGCCATAGATACTAGCGATAATCACGGATGACAAAGTATTCAGAGAGCTGAGCTTGAGCAAGACTGCCTGGACGCCAAAAAATGTAAAGTGACCACCCATCATCATGAGAGTATTTAGGAGATTCTCGGGAGCAATAACTAGATTGGGAGTAGTAGTTAGGCTCCACGTAAGGCCTGCCCAGGCTAAATTGGCGGTGATGAGGATGATGGTTTGCATTAGGTAATTATACCCTGGTTACGCCTCCTAAACCAAAGATAGAGGGAGGTGGAGATCAGGATCAAACCGCTACCAACAATGATCGCCAGGCGAGCACGCGAACTGTTGAGAGTCAGGCTGGGTGATGATGCACTGGCTGCCGTACTCTCAGTCGGAGCTGGCGAGTGGAGTCCAAAACTAGAGAGGTCAATAGTTGATTCGCCACTTACTGTCCCTGAGTCAGGACTAGCTAAGGTGGGGACGATACTTGGTGACGGAGTAGCTACTACTTTGGATGGGACTGGTGAGGCAACGGATGGGATGGGAGTAGGTGTGGGCGATGGCGCGACAGATGGCGTAGGAGTGGGCGAAGGTATAGGTGAGGGAGTAGGAGTGGGGGTCGCTTTGGAAATCGCAATATCAACAGGCTTAGGATCTTCGCTCCCCTGGTTCCCACTACTCGTATAGCGGCGGATCCTTAGTTTGTATGAACCAGGACCTGGGTAGTCGGTAGTACTGGGCGAGCCAAGTCTCGCGCTAAATGTAGCAATTAGTGGTGTACCAGACTCGATAGTCACCGGGAAGAAAAATTTGCCATCGCTGCCACCATACCAATACTGAGTATTGTCTGTTTCACCAAAGTAATTTTTTGTATCAGTTAGATATAGGTCAGCACGTAGATAATTAATACCAGCTGAAGCACCTTCGACTGAGACAGTTAGACTAAATGACTCGTCTCCGATAGTCGTCGGGTACTGAAGAATAGAGGTGCTAACTGCAAAGGCTGGTTTGTAGAATATTAGTGTTAATAATGCACCTAGTATTAGGCGTTGCATTGATTATGACTGTTTTACCTTCTTGATGTTGGCCAGCAGATGTTCCTGCCAAAGATCCTGAGACAGTTGGGAGGCGTGGGTGTCGCGGTAGGAACTGGCTTAGGCGATGTTGACATAACAGGAGTTGGCGTAGGAGTCGTACATTTGGTATTCATACAAGTGGTGCGTGCTTCGGCTACCCATTCTGCTTCTGATTTGCAGATATTAGGATTACCAAAGACCTGACCTTGGGTAGTACCACTACAGTTAAAGTCTATATAGCGATACATCTTGGTTCCGCAACTCTCTCTAAACTGCCATTTGTTGAGGGAAGTGCCGCATGTGGCAGGAGTTGGAGTGGTGCTTGGCTTAGTTGAGTAGACTGGTGTAGGAACTGGTGTTGGAGTAGGAGTTACTTTTGGTACCGGTGACTCGGAAGGACAGATTGTAGTTACTGGACATTTGCCTCCTACTAGACTCTGGATACAGAACCTCTGCTCCGTATAGCAGCCAGGTGCAGTGGTAGGTACAGGGGTGGGTGAAGGTGAAGGATTTGATTTAGGTAGAACTGTTAAGTTGATAGTGAAAGTTATTGCACCAGCAGATCCTCCATAGTAACAATCCAATACATCTCCTATTTGATTACATTGTTTGGCATCCATATAGACACGTCTAACGTAGACACCTGGCTTCATGTCGGTTGTTACTTTAGTTGCTACGATAATATTTGGACCAAGACCTGGTTCAAAGAATATCGGACTTGTTAGAACTACTTTTTGGTCTGTTAAATACCCATACTGGTTGGAGAATTTAACACCAGGTGTATCTGTCCAGTATGTGGCTTGATACAAATCAGTACTAGTTATATTTTGATAGATTACTGGCAAGTAAAATCCACAGTTTATATCACCCTCAGTACAGGTTATATTGACTGGATTAGGGTGATTCGTAATTTTAAAGAAACTTTTGCTTGGGTCGGGCGTTGGTGTAGGACTGGGAAAAGGTGTTCGAGTTGGGGATGGAGACGCGATAGGAGATATTGATGGGTATGGAGTGGTAGTGGCGACTGGACAGTAGACCTGACCTGCTGGAAGAGCCATCAACTTGCATCCACGACCATCACCGGCACAAGGATGAGGGACGCATGATGGAACTGGACTAGGACCTGTACATGTCTGACCACAATTATTCTGGGCTTCTTTGAGGACTGATTCGTAAGAGATACAGTTAAGACTCCCCATCTTATCTGCCGTTGAACCATTAATACATGTATAGACGACACGTTTAAATGTGCCTGGTGTGGCACACTCGTCATGAAACGAAATGGAGCTGATGTTAGTCTGACAAACAGGTCGAGTATTTTCTGCAATTAAAGCAACCTGAGGGGAGACGATCATACTCTTGATGTAGAGACCTACCAGCGCAACTAGCGCAATAATACCTAGTAATTTATAGGTACTCTTTGATATTGATTTTTTTGATTTGGATTTTGCTTTGATCATAGTAGTCTATTTATTTTGGATTAGTCTGACAGAGCTCTTTGGCTCTAGACACTGCTTCGGTTAGATCCATACAAGTGTTGTTATTTATTGTATGCTTGGCACCCAAGCTACAGCTAAACTGATAATTCTTGAAATGTGACTGACCGCAGGGAGTAGAGGCGCTAAAGTTGGTCAGAGTAACCTGGTCCTGCTTTGGGGTAGGTGTGGAAGTCGGTGCGGCTGAGGGACAGACAAACTCGCAGTTGGGACCAGTGCGACCTACCTTGGTGCCATCAGGACAAGCATAAGCATCTTTGGTACATGCAGCGACGGGTGGGGGTGTAGGTGTAGGCACAGATGTAGTCTCAGGCTTGTCGGGGCCATAGGCTACACAGTAGGCGCGTGACACATCAGTTTTGCAGCCTTTTTTGGTACAACCTGTTGCGACACCATTTACTACTGAGCATGTGTTACATCCATCAAACCAAGTAGTACAACCGAGTGGGATGGAGCCAGTTGGTAGAGCGGTAGCTGCAGGACAGACCAGGATCGGCTCACATGGAGCTTTGACACATTGGACTGTCTGATAGTAGCAACCCTTTTCGTCAATAATCCTGGTGACGCGTGGGTCTGTAGCAGAAGTGGTCTTACCGGTAGATTCGACTAGATTGATGTCTGAGGGGACGGCCATAGAGCGCATAACTCCCCAGGCGACGAGTCCGAGAACAACTAGTAGTGTAAACATGATGGCTAGGCGATTTTTGAAGAAAGATTTCTTAGCTGGCGCACGCTTGGATGACTTTGAAGATTTCTTAATTTTTGTGGCCATATGTATAACTGTAATCTATTTGGATATGTTGTCAACAAGTGAATTTGATCAGTTAACAGTTACACGATCGACAGCTGAAATAGCTGATAGTGGATACTTACTCGTAAACTTAATACCTCCCCCGTTTTCGGGGAACGGGTCGTTCATAATATAGTCATCACCCTCTTTTTTGGTGATCACCAAAAAATGATCCGGGCCACCATAAATACCCACGACTACTGGTCGACCAGCCGCCAGCTCTTCGTCAATCTTGCTAGTAGAGCTACCTATACGAGTACGAGTCATGGTAACGCCGGCTGCACTCCAACTACCTTGATTCATGAATGCAGTATTACTCCAAAATGGACTACTACTGGCGGCGATATCCCCTGGCTTAATACTTTTGCCATAGTGGCTCGCGACCATGGCCATACTAGTGACTAGACACCCCACCTCTTTCATTGTTTCATTCGACAAGCCAATAGTTTGGTTGCCCCAAGCACTATCTCTTTGATTGTAGTAGCAACCCCAGGAGTCACATTTGGTCTGGTTGCTAATAATTGAGGCTCCACCCTGATTGCTCGCAAACCTGCGGAAAGCAGCTAGCTGTGCTTGGGCAGCTGAGAGTAAGCTTTGAAAACGAGCTTCGTCATTTTTGGTGTCAGCAAGCAGTTTGTTTTTGGCGGCGACCTGAGTGGCGAGGGCAGCTTTTTCTTTATCTAGATTCTTTTTGACGGCTTCGATCTCGGCCTGTTTCTTTTCCTTGATTGTTTTTTGCTGGTCAAAATCAAGTCGTGACTTTTCGAGGCTGAGGAGCAGACTCTGGTCCCGATCGCGGACTGCTTCGACATACTGCACTGACTTGGCAAAATCAGAAAGGCCTGAGAACTGGAGTAGTAGAGAGATGGGAAAATTGGTGGCATTGATATAGCTATACTTAACTCTCGCGACAAAGAGCTTGGTTAGATCAGTGAGTGAGTAGTCTAGACTCTGGATCTTACCTGATAAATCTGTGATCTCGATCTCTAGTTTGGAAAGCTGAGTAGTCTGCTCGGCTATCTTAGCCTGAGTTAGGTTAATCTGAGTCGTTAAGACGCCGAGCGCCTGTGCGAGTGTGGCTTTTTGACCTGAGAGATTTTTTAACTTGGCACTACAGTCTGCGACGTAGTTCTTTAACTCCCCTTCATCTGTTGGGACTGTGTCACCACAGACAGCGGCGGAGACTGGTTTGAGGTAAAAGGTAAAAGGTAAAAGTGAGAAGAATAGGGCTATTAATATTTTTTTCATCGACCCACACGACGGGTAGCAATAAGAGAAGAGACTCCACCCAATATCGCTCCCACTATAAGCTCGGCACCGAGGAGTGCCAACATAACCCAGTAAGGCACTGGGAGTAACTTGATCACGCCTAAGAATGCGATTAGATTGGGGGTTAGGTAAAGCAGGAGAATATAGCTCATGCCCCAGCCGATGATGGCGCCCACGCAGCCGTAGACCATTGACTCAATGATGAAGGGCCGCTTGATATACCAGTTGGTGGCACCTAGGAGAGTCAAGGTATACATCTCGGGTTTTTTGCTGCGGAACTTAAGACCGATAATCACGACTATTGTAGTGACTGAGGCAATAGTTAGGAGTACTGTTAAGAAAAGTCCAGCGAGCCTGATCCCACCCAGCCATTTGCGGAGCGTGTCGATCACATCTTTTTGAAAACCGACCTCTTCGACTAGCGGATCTTTTTGCATAATACCTGCAATAGTTTCGAGAGCTCCTACACTTTTAGCCGAGACTTCGAGGGAGGCAGGGAGGATATCGGCGGTTACCATCTCTAGGAGGAGCGGGTTATCCTGATTTTGTTGTCTGTAGAGCTCGAGGGCCTCATCTTTGGAGATATATGTTGCACTCTCGACCTCGGTACTCTTTGAGACCAATTCTTTAAGTTTATCTGCATCTGCTGCTGTTGCTTCATCTTTGAAAAAAGCTGTCACCTGCGGGCGTGACTCAAAATAACCTAGCATCTGGGTGGTACCCAAGACTACGAGAGAGAAAATGCTGAGTGAGAAAAAAGTTAAGGTAGTTAGAATAATCGCAGAGAGGGACTGATAGGGAGTGCGCCTAATGGCTGCGCTGATACTGTTAACTCTGGACATGGTTACACTCTAGCAGATTTAGCTTTTTTTGTCGTGCTCGGGTGCGGTTTTTTCTGATTCTTTGGTATCGTGATGGGTCTTGTGATTTTGAGAAGAGTCAGAGGTTAAGACACCTTTGGTAAGGACTAAGCGATGGGCTTTGAGGTGTTTGACGTATTCGAGGTCATGAGTCGCCATAAGTACTGTAGTACCCTGGGTATTAATATCTTGTAGGAGGCTAATGATATCTTTGGCGGTGGCTGGATCCAGGTTGCCTGTCGGCTCGTCGGCAAAGAGTACTTTGGGCTGGGTGGAGAGGGCGCGGGCGATACCTAGGCGCTGAGCCTCACCACCTGAGAGCTGTGAGGGAAAGTCGGCGCTGTGATGAGCAATGCCCGTTAGCTCGAGTAGGTCGTTGCGTCTTTTGACAATCTCTGACTCGGATAAACCCATGATCTCTAGTACGATATCTATATTCTCGGCCACGGTCTTACCCTCTAGTAGCTTGGCATCCTGAAAAATGACACCAACTTTCCTTCGCAAGAGATGGATGTTTTTGGACGGGATATCTGACGTATCATCGCCATCGACTACTACCTTACCTTTGGTTGGGGTGATCTCTTTGATTATCAATTTCATTAAGGTAGTTTTGCCAGACCCAGATGGACCAGAGATAATTGCAAAATCACCAACGCCTAAGGCAAACGAGACATTATCTAGAGCAACTGTACCATTGCCGTAAACTTTGCTGACTGAGTCGAAAATTATCATTACTTAGTCCTAAAGTACAACGTTATAAACTAACTTACTTTTATTCGGCTGGTTCGATATTGTTGATCTCGGCGGCGTTTAACTCCTGGACTTTGAGACGACCGACGTCCATGAGCCAACCAGCTTTTTTGCCTGAGTTGGTCTCGCCCCAAACAGTCACCTGATGACCAATAAAGAGATCTAGATCAACGACTGACGAAGTTACATAGACCCACTGACTAGCGTTGGCTCCGCGCTCGATATGGTGACTCCCCTCGCCCTCGATACCACCTGGCTGGAGTACCCCCTCGGCTTGATCACGGAAAGTTTTCTCGTCAGCTGCTCCAAAGACATCGCCTGCTTTGACACTAGCTGCACTATCTGGATTCTGGGCTAGTTTAGAAGCACCTGGCGTAGCGTCGCCACCAGCTAATAAGAGCTTATCTTTGGCGAGCTGATAACCGAGAAATAGCCCACCAACCACACCAATAATTAAGAGGATAGGCATGATGAGATTCTTTTTGCTTTGAACTGGCTGCATAGGTATTCCTTCTGGTTGATTGTTAGTATCTAGATTGATCGGCCTTATATCGTCCATAATTACTCCTAATACAAGTTGTATAGTCGTAATATAGCAGAGATCTTGGATAAATCCAAAAGTGATTAGATGAGTAATTTAAGCTCGGCCTGAATAAAGCCGTCTAGATCGCCACCTAAGACACCCTCGGCATCACTGGTCTCGTGTTCGGTCCGTACATCTTTGACTAACTTGTAGGGATGCAGGACATAGCTCCTAATCTGATTACCAAAACTGGCTACTCTGTACTCGCCCTTGGCGGTGCTGATCTCTGCCTTCCTCTTGGCTTCGTCGATCTCCCAGAGCTTGGCTTTGAGCTGGCGCATACAGATCTCACGATTGCGCTCCTGATACCTCTCCTGGGTGGAGACGATCACGATACCACTGGGCTTGTGGATCAGGCGGACTGCTGTGCTGACCTTATTTACGTTCTGGCCGCCGTGACCACCAGCGCGGAAGAACTGCCACTCTACGTCTTCGTCCCTAACAACAACATCGGGCGTATCTTCCTCTACTCCTGGCAAGACTTCGACCAAGCTAAAGCTAGTCTGTCTTAGTTTGTCGGCATTAAAGGGCGAGAGTCTGACTAGGCGGTGGGTGCCCTGCTCCCTTTTGAGTAGACCATAGGCATTTTTACCTTTAAACCTGACTGTGGCTGATTTGATCCCGGCTTCGTCCCCCCTAGTCTCATCTAAGACTTCGTAGCCCCAGCCTGATCGCTCGGCGTAGCGCAGATACATACGGTAGAGCATCTCGGACCAATCCATGGCTTCGGTACCACCGGCGCCGGCGTGAATACTGAGGATGGCATCAAGACCGTCAAAGCGACCAGAGAGATAGGTGTTCATCTCCAGCTTGCCGAGTGCGCTCTCGGCTATACCCTCATACTTACTTATTTCATCCCCTAGCTCGGCTGCTGTCTCGGCATCACCAATGGCATTCTCTACATGCTCGACAGAATCAAAGAGGGAGTTAATCTCGGAGAGGCGCTGGCTCTTTTTTTGGGCTAAATCACTGTTGTCCCAAAAGTCGCCCGCTTCCATTTCTTTGAGGAGGACTACTTTTTCGGCAGCAAGCTCCGCTAACTTTAGCTTGGATTTAATATCTTCGAGACGCGATCTGTAATCTGACATGCTGCTATTTTACCCCACCATCATTCCAGATAACATACAGACTGCTTATTTTGCCGTTTTATGAATCTGGGTATGATTGGCGGGCAGGCAGGCTAGATGTTGATTATATTCTTAACCCGTTCGATGTTCTCTTTGTCTGGACCCATGCCCTCTAACCCTGGGACTTCGAGAATTAGTGGGAGATGGGAGAGCTTGGGATGGTTAATGAGGCGACTAATACCATCACTACCAATGTAGCCATCACCAATATTTTGGTGATTGTCACGACCGCTGCCTAGCGGAGTCTTGCTATCATTGAGGTGGAGTAATTCGATTTTTTCGAACCCGATGGTTGTTTCTATTTCTTTGATCCACATACCTAACCCTTGATCTGTCGTAAAGTTGTAGCCAGCTTCAAAGGCGTGAGCGGTATCTAGACAGACCTTGAGGCGAGGATCGGAGATCGCATCTAGAATATCTCTGAGCTCGGTGAGTGAGCCGATCTTACCTTTTTGCCCGGCTGAGTTTTCGAGGAGGAGATATGAGTTTGTGGGAGTACTCTCTAAGACTTTGCGAATACTTTCGATTACTAAAGAGCGAGCATTTTCCCACCCTCGACCCTGGTGACTACCGATGTGCAATACGACTCCAGCTCCGCCAATGGCAGCAGAATTTTTCATGTCCATGACTAATGCGGCAATAGATTTTTCGACTAGTTCATCGTTATCGCTCGCTAGATTGGTAAGGTAGAGCGCGTGAATATAGACAGTATTGAGATCATGCTTAGCAGCTGACTCTTTAAATTTATTGGTCACATCGTCTGGCCAAAGAGACCTGGCCCACATGCGTGGACTACCTGCAAAGATCTGTAGACAGTTGCCACCGATTGCGAGCGTATTATCTATAGCAGAGGTTAAGCCACCACCTACGTGGCCACCAACACGACGAATATTAGTCATAAGTACCTAGTTGTAAGTTATTAATTAGTTTTTTCAAATTCCTCGACTATACTTTTGCAGTAATTATACTGGATCTTTTTAACCTGATCTTCGGGCAGTTTGGACAACTCTTTTTGAAAATTGGAGATCGCGTTATTAATAATTGGCTCACTAGCTCCATTTGTCACTGTATTTATTGCACCTGTCACCGCCTCCACCCCGTTACTAATACTGGCACCTAGGACTGACTCAAGATTAGCAAGCACAGACTTGTCGTCCTGCAAACTGAGATTCGGCGTAGTAAAGCTACCAATGGGATCAAGATTGTTCGCTGTATCGACCCCTTGAGTCTGAGACCATAACATGTATCCGCCGTATGCCAGACCTAGGGTAATGAGGAGAACTATAACAGTGCGCATGACTCCATGATACCAGACACTATTCGTATCGAAGTGCTTCGATAGGATTAAGCTGAGCAGCTTTGCGGGCCGGGAATACGCCAAAGACAATGCCAGTGAGGAGTGAGACGCCAAAAGCTAGGAGGATCGAGTCAATAGATGGTGTAGCCGGGAAGAAGGCGCGGAGAGCTAGTGCGCCTAGGATACCTAGAATGATACCAATAACACCGCCTAGGGTCGAGAGCACGGCCGACTCAATCAAAAACTGGATCAAGATACTCTTAGGTGTGGCACCAAGTGCCTTGCGAAGCCCGATCTCTCTGGTACGCTCTGAGACCGCGACTAGCATGATGTTCATGATGCCGATACCTCCGACCACCAATGAGATGGCAGCGATGCCAGCAAGCCCGACTGTCAGTGTACCGAGAATGGTTTGAATAGTTTTTAAGATCTCTCTCTGGTCAGTCACAGAAAAATCTTCTTCATTGAGCCGCTTATCCATGATAGTTTTGATCTTCTCTTTGGCACGTTCTATTTGCTGTTTATCTACTGCCTGAACGAGGAGATATGAGATCTTTTCTTGGCCTAGGGCACTCCTAGCTGTAGTGTATGGGATATAGACTGAACTATCAATGTCAGGTCCACCAAAGCTACCACTACTCTTGGGTTCGGCAACACCAATGACCTCAAACCTAACTCTATTTAGGGTTACTTCTTGACCAACTGGCTCGACTCCCACAAAGAGTTTCTCGGCAATTTTGCTACCGATCACGGCGACTTTGCGACTACTACTAACATCACTCTCATTAAAGAACCTGCCACTCGTGGTCTTGGTATTACGAAGAGTCGAGTATTCGGGAGTGGTTGCGACAGAGAAACCCTGCCTCTTACCCTGTGGAGTACGTACATCCACCCCACCCTCGATCACAACTGAGACATCGCCTAGTGGGTAGCCTGCACGCTCTAGCGCATTAGCATCTATGATACTGAGTTTGGAGGTGGTCAAAGATAGAGCAGCTGCTTCTTGGTTAAAGCCACCGTCGTCCCCCACGATCTCACCTGGTGAGACAATGAGAAGGTTGGACCCTAGATTGGCAAATTGCTCTTCGACAAACACGGTTAGACCGTTACCAATACTAGTTAAGAGGATAACCGAGAGGACGCCGATCACGACACCGAGAGTGGTCAAAAAAGAACGTAGCTTGTTGCGGGCAATACTGATAAAGGCTGATTTGGCGAGGGTTGAGACTTTCATTATTTTTTCCTCGTATCTGAGACTATCTCGCCATCGAGAATCTTGATTACGCGGTGAGCAATATTAGCAAGCTCTAGATCATGAGTGACAATAACAATCGTTCGTCCTTCGCTATTTAATTTTTTCAAAATTTCGACTACTTCGTGACCACTTTTGCTATCAAGATTACCTGTTGGCTCATCAGCAAAGATCACACTCGGGTTATTAACTAAAGACCTGGCGATAGCAACCCTTTGTTGCTGACCACCAGAGAGCTGATTGGGTTTGTTGTTTAAGCGCTCACCGAGCCCGAGCATGGTAAGCAATTCTTTTGCCCTACTCGTTTTGTCAGTAGTATCTGAGCTATAAAGTGTTGGGAGGAGCACATTCTCGACTGCTGTGGTGCGAGAAAGTAGGTTAAACTGCTGAAAGATAAAGCCAATATATTGATTGCGCATCCTAGCTAGGACCTCTTCGCTTAAGCCTGATACGTCTTGTCCGTCCAAGATTACTTGACCTGTGGTCTGTTTGTCTAAGAGACCCATGATGTGCATTAGGGTGCTTTTGCCACTACCTGAGGGGCCAACAATTGCTACCAACTCACCCGAGTCGATAGATACTGAGATGTTTTTGAGAATGGTCAAATCCTGACCACCTAGTTCGTAGATCTTGGAGACATTCTTTAACTCTAGAACAGTCTTATTCTTACTGGCTTTTTTGGCTGTAGACTTGGTCATTTTGCGTTAGTCCCTTAGTAATTTCGACGAAACCATCGTTTTCGATACCTATTTCTACTTCTTTTGATTCGTACTTATCACCATTTTTGACTAGCACGCTACTCTTAGTCCCCTCAAAAGTCAGGGCGCTACTGGGCAGACGGAGGATATTGCCTTTGTCACTTAGGATTATTGTTGCACTACCGTTGAGTCCTAGGCGGAGAGTTGAGAGCTCTGTGGTAGGGAGCGCCAACTTGATCTCATAGACAGTACCGCTGGTCGTCTCTTTTGGGGTGTAGGCAATAGAGCTGATCGCGCTATCAAATGTTTTATCAGGATAGGCGTCTAGTTTGATCTCAACCTTTTGCCCGACTGTTACTCTCTTGAGATCTGTCTCATCTAGATCGGCCGAGAAATAGAGTGAGGTAGGATCGATCACGATCCAAGTGTCTGTAGCCGTGACATTGACACCAGATGTTTTGATAGGAGACTTGACCAGGATGCCAGCGATAGGTGTGGAGAGCCGAGTTAGCTTGAGCGATAGATCTAGATACTCTACATCTTTGACAGTGTTTTCGAGCTGATACTGGTTCTGCGAAAGTAGCCGTTTTAGTTCGCGGCCTAGGTCATTGTCGGGAACGGAGTTGTCATTGTCATCAACGGTCTGCTCAAAAGTACCACGCTGTATGGAGTAGAGATTAAGTTTTTGCTCTAGTGTCTTTTGGAGCTGGCGGGTGTCAACACTGGCGAGAGTCTGCCATTTTTTGACTGTGTCACCCTCTTTGGCACCCTGGTAGGTAATAAGACCACCTGCAGGGAAGCGAATGGTTGCCATACCATCGGCGGTGACGCGACCAGAGAGCTCGAGAGTCTCCCTGATACTACCTGATTCGACTTTGTATTCGTTGTACTCGGTTTTGGCACGACCATTAAAAAAGTAAAAGCCGAGTCCAATAACCAAGACAGCAATGCCAATAGTTAGTTTGTGTGATTTGATCCAGTTAAGCATAGGGTCCTATTGTACTAGAGGTGGAAGATTTTGCCAATGACGATTCCCACAAAAACTGCTAAGCCGCCCAAGAACATCATTTTGAAGGCGCGCACAAATGGTCTCGGACGATTAAAATATAAGGCTGTGCCTAAGCCTAGACCAAAAAGCCCGAGGAGCGAACTGGCAACAGACACTGTGATAGCAATAGAGGAGTCCCAAATAAAGTAAGGAAAAAGAGGCAATAGACCGGCTCCAACGTATGAGAGCAGCATCGTGATCCCTCCCTTTAGCGCCTCAAAGTCATTGTCTTTACGACCTGCGATCTCATCGGTCGTCTCTTCGGTCAAAAAACTACCGATGCCCATAGAGAATCCTTCGACTACTATCAAGACTAAGCCAGTGGTAATGATTGCGGTGCGGCCAGCCTGAGCTGCAGCTACACCAGCGAGTAGCCCGACGGTGCTAACGAGCGAGTCTTCGACACCAAAAATAAAGTTTTTTAGAAAAGTATTTTCGTCTCTATACCATGGCAAACGTAGTTTTAAATTTGAGGACATATCAAACTATCATAACAGAAAAATAGTCGGGGATAGGTGAATTGAACACCTGTCTCACCGACCCCATCGGCGAATTCTACCGTTAAACTAATCCCCGACAACGCCTAGAGCTACATCCTAAAGATAGGAGTCTTAAGCGATTGGATTATTTTAGCATGAAAATTATTTCAAGCGAGCGGCGACATCGTCCCAGTTGACTAGACCCCAGAAGGAGTCGACATACTTACCTCTATCGTTTTGATAGTCTAGGTAATAGGCGTGCTCCCAGACATCTAGGACTAGGAGGACTGTTGAGTCAGCAATCATCATGAGATTTTGATTTTGGATCTGGATCACATGCAGATCACCATCGGAGACGATGAGTGCAGCCCAGCCTGATCCCTCGACAGCTTTGGCGGCTCCCGCAAACTCAGTCTGGAATGCTTCAAAACTACCAAACTGTTCGTTGATTTTTTCGAGCAGTGAGCCAGAGGGAGCATTGTCTTTTTTGTTCTTCCGCATGTTGGACCAGAAGATGCTGTGGAGCTTGTGGCCATTGAGGTGGAATGAGAGGTCACGCATGGTAGCTTTGAAATCGATCTCCATACCCTCACCTGCACGAGCTTTTTCGAGCTTGTCCATGGCGGCGTTGGCACCGGTCACATATGCCAAGTGATGGCGAGTGTGATGCAACATCATAATCTCTTTGGAGATAACTGGAGCGAGCGCGTCGTATTTGTAAGGAAGATCTGGCAGTTCAATCCTCTTGTGTTTGAGCACAGTAGTCATATATGCCTTTCTACTAAGTTAACTAACTCTGACTTAGATAGGCATAGTATACCACATGTGGTATCTTAGAGGCATGATGAGAGAGATAAAAAACTGTCCTGATACTCTGGTAATCCTCGGTTCGGGATGGAACAAAGCACTGGAGCTGACAGAGGTCGAAGAGCGATATAGCTATAAAGATATATTTGGGACTGCAGCGAGTGTGCCAGGCCATACCGGAGAGCTAGTAATCGGGCGGATCGGACAAAAACGAGTAGTCTTTATGTCGGGCAGATACCATCTTTACGAAGGATACAGCGGGATAGAGGCAACTGAGCCGATCGCCAGCCTCGCAAAAGCTGGCGTTAAGCGAATGCTTGTGACCTCTGCCTCAGGTGCGCTCAACCCGACATATAGAGTGGGCGATTTTGTGGTCCTAACAGATCTCCTTACACTATTTCTTAAATCTAACCCATTAGTTGGACCAAAGTTTGTTGATATGTCGCAGGTATTCTCTCCCAAATGGAGTGAGCTCACGATAAAGACGCTAAAAACCCTAAATCTACCTGTTCAAGAAGGGGTATATGCTTATGCCCCAGGTCCGCACTACGAAACACCAACTGACAAGAGAGCACTCGCACTGCTTGGCGCAGACTGTGTGGGGATGAGCACTGTACCAGAAGTACTCCGAGCGAGAGAGCTGGGGATAGAGATTTTAGGACTATCATTTGTAACCAATCTCGCATTTGTTAAACATGACCACAAAGATGTTATAGCAGCAGCCGAAAAATCAGCTCTATCGATGGCCGAGCTAATCAAACAAATTGTAAATTAATTTTATCGAGCCAGATTTCGCATTTTGTCCCAGTAGGTACCGCGGCGTGGGAGTAAGCGAACATCATCTTTGTCAGCCAGAATAGATTCAACAGCACGCTCTAAGAAAATGGTGTTTTGAGAGCCTTTGAAGAGGATCCAAGTATTTGGTTTGAGTAGACTTTTTAGGGTGCTAATTAGCTCAGCCATAGTGCTCGGGTTGTAGACCTTTTTTTTCTCCCTTTTTAGGTAGGGAAAGGCGTAGCGTGTCATCATGTCTCCATACAGGATAAAGGTATCGCTCCTCGTCGCCAGTATTTTTGCCAGCTTCTGGTGAGCTGGCTTACTCATGGTCCCGAGCTCCCGCATGTCACCTAGTACTACTATATGGCTCCCACGGGGTGAGACTGAATCTAGCGTAGAGAGAGCGGATACCACAGTGTCGGGTGAGGCATTGTAGCTGCTGTCAATAATATGAGTTCCCTTAATACCTCTAAATACCCTCATCCGTCCCGCCGGTGCACGATAAGAACTTAGCGCCTTAATCCCCTGCTCAACTGAGATCCCTAGGGAGACCCCAACTGCCAGGGCTGCGGCAAAAGTAGAACTAAATTCTGGTCCAAAAATGTCTGGGAGAGTTAGTTCGTGCTCAACATGATCATATTCATAGGTAGCTCTAAAACCGTGACTGCTCAACTTAGTTTTGACGATCCTAATACTAGATTTTTTGTCTTTGCCAATACTTAAGCGACGTGCGCTCACGTCATTTATATGAGGTAATAGCGCGGCGTTATCTAGGTTAACTACAACTGTTCCATTACTACCAACTGCTTTGGCTAACTTCATCTTTTCCTTTGCCACGAGCTCTAGCAGCTTAGCAGCTCTCCTTACAGGATTGGTGTCTTTGACCATAGAGTCAAAGCTAGCTGTATGGACATGGCTAGCCCCCAAAACTACTGCAATATCAGGCTTAATGATTGAGAGCAAATACCCCATGTTTTTGGGTGGGTATGGGCTGTCGATACCCATCTCAACGACATAAAAATCGTAGTGCTCATGATAGAAAAAGTATCTAAGTGGTGCCAATATAACGACGCGTAGCCAGTCTAGTGCAGAGTAAGAATGGAGCAAGAGACCGAGTATGTTTAGTGGGATCCCTGACTCTGAGTTGGCATGGACACTGTGCTTGACGACCCCCCGAGTACTCAGTATCTTAACAACAGCTAGGCGAGTGCTAGTTTTGCCGGCGCTACCAGTTATACCCACAACGATAGCTCGTGGATTTTTTTTGAGCATGAGGCGCGCCCAAAAACGAAGATATGAAAGCACGACAAGTGATAACTTAGATTTCATACCCATATTCTATTCCCCACTTAGCTCTTTGGCTAACTCGCTCGCTCTCTTTGAGTTAGCTTCATCTTGCCTGAGGCGATTCTCTAGTTCATCACTCATCCACTCTCGACGACTCATGACACCGAGCACTTCATCAACCAATGCCTGCTTGGCCCGGAGGAGGTTTAAGAGTTCGCTCAGCTTATCCTGATCTACCCCAGTCACCCCCACCGCCTTCTCCCAACTAGGTATAACTTCTATCAGGTTAGTTTTGGCATTTGACCAACTCTCACGCATTGATTCTTCGTAGGTGGCTGGAACGTAACCACCCAGGTGACCGACAATCACCTGTGTAGGACAGCCGGCGACATCTCTTAGGACGGCACTGATCCCGATATCGTCATACTCGGGGTTATTTAGCTGAGCCTTGGTCTCATAGTTATTCTGCATATTTTCCCACAACTCATCAGCTGTAAAGTGACCATAGATTACAAACTCACCCGTAACTATATTTTTGTACCCTGCGTCTGAGAGAGCATTTTCTAGCTTGTATGTAGTACTCTCATTCTTTAAGAGCGCACTTGCGCGAGCACTACTAGATTTTTCTAGCTTTTTATTGCTTTTGAGATTAGGCAGTTTGCTGTAAAAGTCGGCAGAGTTTAGAGTGGATGTGCCTGAGAGATCTGCGTCATTTTTGGTATCGCGCCATAGAGAATGGTAAATTGATTGACCACTTAGTGGCAAATAATACTGAATATCTTGATCACCAACAAAGGACAGGTCAAAGCGTGAGTCTGAGGAGACTTTGCGGTTATCGCCGAGGACAAAATATGAATTTGGTGGCACTGTAACTTTGACACATTCAGCTAGGCTAGAGCCGCCATAGGTGGAGCGGGCGGTTCTAATGTATGGCTCCTCGATTACTGCTCCATTGCGTAACACGTAGCCGTCGCGCAGCTCAATAGTGTCTCCAGCCTTCGCAATCACGCGTTTAATAAACCCTAGGTTGACGTTTTTACCCTCTCTTTCGAGAATTTCTCTGGTTTTGGTGCTACTAAAGGCGACCATGTCACCGTAGCCGAGCACGGGCTTGAGATATTCTTTGTTATTAAACTTTACCCCCTCAAAGTAGCGATACATCCTGGGACTACTGCGGTATTCGAGCACACCCTCAGTACTAGACTTTTCTGGACCACCTGAGACCTCATCCCAGTAAAGTGAAGGGTACATTGAGCCAGTGCCTACTACCTCAACCGGCTCGGGGCGACGGCCCACGATCTTACTAATCTCGGTATAGCTAATCCAGAAAGTGGGCACGAGGAGGATAGAGATTAATAAGTTAAACGCAATGGTTAAGAAACGTCTCGACATAATGATTCGACCAGTGGTAGCTCGTTTTTGACAAAGTGTGATGGGAGCAGGTCGCGATACTTCGGATCTAAGAGCTGTCGTGCAGTCACAACTCCCGCTGTCATGAGCCTGATTTTGTCATCTTTGGTTAGACCCTCGACCATGGTAAGCGGGTGTAACCTAGTTTTTTCGATTAGGTCCATTATCCCCTCGCTCTTTGGATATCCCCAGCTAGTTAGCTTAATCCCCTGACACTCGGCGTATTTGATGGCATCGGTTGAGAAGCGAGTGTTCGTAACAATCCATGGCTTAGTGTTTTCATGCGTCTTACCAGCTGCGAGATCGTCGTAGCGAGCCTTAATATAGAGTGCGACCCGCACGTCTGTCCGCTGATTTGGTGACTTATGGAACTTGGCTTCGATGTAGTAGGTGATGCCACCCTTAGTTGCTAGCACATCTACTTCGTGAGTCACGCAGGCGCCCGGGATTATTTGGTTAATCACTGTCTCGTATCCTAGCTCAGCGAGCAGGAGTGCCACATATTTTTCGAATGGATAGCCGGATGGTCCTAGCTCAGCGAGCGCAGCTTTGAGATTGTATTTCATCGCGAGGTACGGCTTACTACTACTATGAAGATAGTCTTGGATAAGGGAGTAGATCTCACTCGTTGAGATACCGTCAAATAAACGTGATCTAATGGCGTCGAGCATCTCATCTTGCATCGCTTGTGGCACACCGACGCGGGTAGCAGAACTTTTGATCTTTTCTTCGTTATAAACTTCACGGGTTCCATCAAACTTGGTAACAAATGTAGTCATGACTTTGGCCTTTCGCTTACCATTTGGCAGTTAATAATGTCTGGATTACAAAATATGCAAAGAAACTCGCTGCGGCGGCTAGTACTAAGAGTCTGGGGAGCGGAGTGCGAATAGGCTTGGGCATCGAGATAGTATTGAGTGCGCCGATTAGGACAAAAGCCACCATCATGGCTGCGGCATTGAGGATCGCACCAAGGGTTAAGAGGGTTCTGGGCTCACTGGCTCCAGAAAAAAGAAAGATCGCACTAAAAGCTAACTCGGTCCAGAGGACATAATAAAACATCTTAGAGGCGTTAACCTCATCAGTCACTTTATACCTAAGCAAGAGTAGGTTTTCTGATATCACGCGACTCGCGGCTTCGAGTACGCCGAGCTGAGTGGTAAAGAGCATGAGTGCGCCGATTAGGACAAAGGCAGTGCCAACAATCGGGTGGATGGCAGAGCTAATCATCTCGGACTGACGGAAAAAGAATGAGAGACCACCCGAGCTCTCGACACCGCGGGCGGTCGCAGCAGAGAGGATCGCCAACATGCAAATGGTAAAGATACCGATCCCCCAGAATACTAGGAGGTGTTCGGTCGTGACTAGTCGCCACCAGCGACCCCATTTACTGAGGTTGCTACCAGTTAGTGCAAAAAATTGTCCATCGATCCGGTGGGCGCTCGAACCTGAGAGTAAAGTCTTAATTCCTACCCCATATCTCCCCATCCCCATACCTTTTTCTTTGATGTAGTAGCTCTGCGAGAGATTAAGGTTGCCGCCACCACCAGAGTATGCAAAAGCTCCTAGGAACGCACCAATTGCCACACCCTCGGGCAGAAAACGATAGCCGTCGCCGATCCCGACAAACCCCTGTAGAAGAGATGCCCAATCTGTACCACGCGCCATATAGAGTGCGAGTAGAGTAACAAAAGGAACACCAATAGAGAGGAGTGTCTTTTGGACAGTCTCCATCGTTTTGTAGAGCGTCTTGCCTGAAGAGATAATGAAGCCGGTCACGAGGATTAATACTGCAGCGGTCACGTTGATTTTGAGCGCCGGGAAAACATGATTAATCATGGTGGCAGAAGCTAGGACAAATCCGGGTAGTGCCCAGGGGATGACGGTCGAGAAAACAAACCAAACGGGTATTGCCTTGCCCCACCTACGCCAACCCACAAAGACACTCTCACCACGTGCGAGGGTGTAGCGCATGATCTCGGTGTTTAAGAAATATTGAAATGTTATACCTAAGAGTCCACCCCAGATAATACCGAGCCCGTACTGGGACACTAAGTATGGCCACATGATTAGCTCGCCAGAGCCGAGAGCTAGGCCAAGCAGGATAATCGACGGGCCAATGCTTTTTTTGAGACTGATTGGTTCGGGGAGATTAAGACTATTTGCCATGGTAATAGAGTATCATATAGGGCATGGACAAGGTACTACCTGTGTACAAACCAGTGGGCATATCTAGCTTTGACGTGATCAGAGCGTTTAAACGCGCCATACACCCGTCTTTCAAAGTAGGTCACGGCGGAACCCTGGACCCATTTGCCGACGGAGTATTGTTGCTCCTACTCGGCCGCGCAACCAAAATGATGAATACCCTCTCCGAACTACCAAAGACTTACCAGGCGACAGCGGTACTGGGAGCTAGATCGGATACGCTCGATGTGACGGGAACCATAGTAGAAAGTGCCGAGCACCCAATACCTAGTGAGGCAGAAATAAGAACAATAGCTGATAGTTTTGTAGGTAAATATGAACAAGAAATACCACAGTACTCAGCAGCAAAAGTGCACGGCAAACCTAGGTACTTATTGGCCCGAAAAGGTGAAGTGACTGAACGTAAGACTAAGATAGTGACTATTCATGAACTAGAATTTTTGAGTGTTCAAAGCAACAATGCAACATTTGAAGCTACAGTTTCGTCAGGTACTTATATTAGACAGCTATCATATGACATTTTTAACAAGCTAGGAGTTGAGAGTTACTTAGAAAAACTAACCAGAACCAAAATCGGCGACTTTAGTATAGAAAAGTGCACTAAAATAGAGGATTTTATGAGCGATTCTTGGCAAGATAAACTAATGCAGCTTGAATAGCTTTTTCGCGATGAGTCGGGTGCTCGAGCTGATATTCGATAGTCTTTGCGTGAAATTGGCCAAGAGTCATCTTGAGATCTTGTATGTAAAAGATTTGCCAAAATGGCATACCCTCGCGCATCCTCCCAACTGGAGCGGTCAATATCTGTCCAGATAATACTCCGTCCACTGTGACAGTAGGCTGACCCTGCTGCGCAATAGCCAGGACGGTGCGGAAATGAGCAGTTCGTTTTTGTAATGTGACTTTCTTTAATCTCTTTAACGTGTAGTCTACTATTTCTTGATCGCTCATGTTGTGCCCCAGCCAACGTCTGACTTTGACTCCTGGCTCGCCACCGAGCGCATCGATTTCAATACCTGTATCATCCCCTATTACGATTGAGCCGGCGGGAACATGAGGGAGATATGCCTCGGCTTTCAGGATGGCGTTCTCTTCTAGTGTTTCACCTGTTTCTTCGACTACTTTCTTTAGTCCCAGCTCTTCGGGTGAGTTAATGATATGACCATGTGCGGCAAAGGCTTTGGCTGCTTCGACAAACTTGCCGGGGTTGGTGGTAGCGTAGAGGATGGTCATATTTTACTCGCTATGATGGTTAAGAATAGAGGGAACTCGGCACGAGCTCGGTTCTCCATCTTTTTTGCTTTGCCCTGACTCTCTTTGTCCGAGACCCATTCTTCTATATTAGCTATCACACACCCTGAGTCGGCAAGTGCTTTTGTAAAATATGAAATTGGGTTGTGGTAGGTCCAAGTGACCTGGGAATTTTTGATGCCCGGGTGTGCATTGATTGGGATCTCTAGAGGACTCATATAGCGATTAACCCGCCTGTATTCCAGCTGGTTTTTTTCATCTACTTCCCAACTACTCTGCCTAGGGATGCGATATGCTGGGTGGTTAAGTACCATAATTATTTTGCCACCAGGTCGTATAGCACCAGCCATGTTTGAGATCGCGAGCGAGGCATTTTTTATGTTCTGTAGAGCGAGGATAGAGATGGCGACATCAAATGTGCTAGCAGGGACCGGGAGAGGTAATGTTGCGTCTGCGACATAGTATTGGTGTGCGCGATTGTTATCTAGTTTTTTGGCTTGAGCTATCAACTCTTTGGATAAGTCGATACCCGTGTAACTAACTGAGCTTGGTAGTAGCCGGGCATACACCCCCTGACCACAGCCTAGGTCTAAGATATTATCGTTACTTTTTGGCGTGTAGAGTTTTTTTAAGTTAGGGAAGATGACTTTTTCGTGATAGTAGTGGCCGGCAACACCTACTATTTTGTTGTACCACGGTGCGACCCCACCCCAGGATGTATTGTTCTTTTGCATTTGTATATTGTACCCTAAGTTAGGGTAGACATACTTATAGGATGAGTATATAATACATACTTGCCTGAATCCCTCTCTGGGTCAACAGTTAGTCCGTGATATATTTGACACTCGCAACCAGCGGTCAGGCCTGCCCACATTGCTACACTTAGTGTTGCAGGCGGGCGCGAACATAATGTGTATAGAAGGGGTTAAAAAGCATTGTACGATTAAAGCGTCTTTTCGGAGCCGCTTTTTTTGTATTTGAGCTTGACCATCTCGCTCCAAGGTTTGTGACGATCTATCACTAGTTTCCAACCCAAGATCTCGAGTCCGATCAGGGCTACCCACCAACCAGGCAAGATTGGGAGTATCATCCCAGCAAGTCCAAATATGATTAAGAAAATACCTAAGGCAGTCCTAAGAGTTGTTTTTGCTTTAGCTTCCATAACTGTATATTACCCTATTTTGGACTGAGATATCACTGGTATGATATACACTATGAGCGACTGTTATCAGAGTTTACCAGAACAATTTATCGAGCGAACCACTCGCGTGGTACCAGTAGAGCTATTAGAGCAGGTACTAGAGAGTTTTTGCCACAAGCGACCAACAACACTCCGGGTCAACACTCTCAAATCAAATAGAGAGCAGGTCGCAAGCACACTAGATGATATTGGTTTAGCTCACCACTCACCTAGTTGGTATCCTGACGCATTTATCCTGAGCGGTGACCCATTTGTGACACTGGGCCAAGTGATGGAGACAGAAATGTACAAAAACGGTGAGATATATGTCCAAAATCTCTCGAGCATGATCCCACCCCTAGTACTGGACCCTCAGCCAAGTAGCCGTATCCTAGACATTGCGGCTGCGCCGGGGTCAAAGACTACGCAGATGGCGATGATGATGAATGATACTGGAGAAATTATTGCGAATGACCTATCCCCGATCAGAATATTCAAACTAAAAGCTAACCTCGCAGGACAAGGCGTGACACATACTACCACCAACAGGATGCCGGGACAGTTCTTATGGAAGCGATTCCCACATTATTTTGATAAGGCATTGGTTGATGCCCCGTGCAGCTTGGAGGGCACTATATATACTGAGCGGCCAAAATCGTACGGGATGTGGAGCGTACACAAGATAAAGGATTTGTCGCAAAGACAGAGGTACCTACTGCGAGCGGCCATTAGTGCGACAAAAGCTGGTGGTGAGATAGTATACTCGACCTGCACGCTAGCGCCAGAAGAAAATGAGGGTGTCATCGACTGGATCTTGGCTAAGGAAAATGTGGAGCTAGTCCCTATCTCGATCCCAGGACTTGTCAGCTACCCAGGTGTTACCCAGTGGGGTAATGTCAAACCCTATGACCCACGAGTCGCTGAGTGTATGAGGATCTATCCAACCGAGCTAATGGAGGGATTCTTTGTCGCTAAATTAAGGAAGTTATAATGATAAAACACGGTTTTTTACAAGAGTAGAGTACATTAGAAGATCTTCGGCGCTTCGCTCATGAGTTGAGTTAAGACTACTCATAATAGTGTCACGAAGTGCAAAGTTTGAAACTTCGTCAAGCCTCGCTTTTGCTTCGAGGACAAACCTTTCAGACATTTTTGTCTGATTACGATATCTACCCATCGCTACTCGCAAGAGATCCTGAGATAAGGCAGCTAAGGATTTGAGTTGAGTGTCGGTCATAAGATTGCTTTAAAAAAGTACTTGGTTAACTCTTCATATTTTACACGAAGTCCTGGGTCCAGAATGTCGTTACTAGGGTTGTTGTCGTTAGGACGAATATTGATAAAAGAGTTAAAGTCGATAATTTTAGTATCAAGATCTATCCCGCCACCCCACAAGTTGCTTTGTTTTGATCCATCGCTAAGTAGTGTCTGATCACCTTCATAGTGTCGATCCATCCCTGCGATACATATCTTCTTATCTAGATCGATCACTGTCTTGATGTAGCTATCAAACTACTCACTTGCAGCTACAATTTCCTTCGATGTAAAAGGTTCTAACGATTTGATGATCATGGAGTCATTATATCAATAATCTACTCAGTAGCAGGATAGTGACACTTCTTCCATTTTTTGCCGCTACCGCAGAAACAGGGATCGTTCCTGCCGATTTTAGTTGTGGATTTCTTGACTCCCTCAGCTTTGACAACTCTGGCTTTTACCGCCCCACCCTCGACCTCATCTTTACGTAAGACCGCTTTTTTTGGTGAGGCGACTGGAGGCTCGGCAACAGGGTTAAGTCGATAAATCTTATGGACCACATCACTCTCGATCGCGCCGACTAATCGCTCAAACATGGAGTAAGCTTCTTTTTGATACTCTACCAGTGGGTCGCGCTGTGCGTAGCCGCGGAGCCCTATACCGTCACGGAGCGACTCCATAGCGTCCAGGTGGTCCATCCATTTCTCGTCGAGTGTTGTAAGGTAGACATACTTTTCGATCTCGCGACTTACACTCACCCCAATATTTTTGACACGGGAGTCATAAGTAGAGACAGCGATATCCTGGAGGGATTTTATGATTACGTTGCCATCTTTGGTCTTGCCAAGCTCTTTGAGTAGCTGCTTTTGAGAGTTGTCGTCAAAGGGGATAATACTCACAAATTCTTTGACTATCATGTCGATCTCTTTGACCGACAAGCCCTCGGTAATACGCGAGTTAACTATTAGCTCAAGCTCGCTCATGATCAAGTCTTTGATCCTAGCAGAGAGCTCTGTTTCTGTATTAGCCTCGGAGAGTATCCTGTCACGGAGCTGGTAGATGACGCTCCTGTGTTTGTTCATGACGTCGTCATATTCGACCACACGTTTACGCATGTCAAAATAGAATCCTTCGACCTTAACCTGTGCACCCTCTAGAGCCTTACTCACCATCTGGTGTTCTATCGCTTCTTCATCGGGGATCTTGAGCATGGTCATAATGCCAGCGATCTTCTCGCCGCCAAAGATCCTCATAAGATCGTCTTCGAGACTAACATAAAAACGCGAACTACCTGGATCACCCTGACGACCTGAGCGACCGCGTAGCTGGTTGTCGATACGGCGAGAGTCGTGCCGCTCGGTACCAATAACATGCAGCCCGCCTGCGGCCACTACTTTTTCGTGTGCTTTTTTCCACTCTGCTTTTTCAAACTGTGCTTTGTCGCCACCCAAGACGATATCGACACCACGGCCAGCAATGTTAGTGGCAACAGTGATCGCACCGTAGGCACCGGCATTACTAATAATCTTGGCTTCTTCGGCGTGATTCTTGGCGTTTAGAACAAAGTGAGGAAGGTTCTTTTTCTTTAAGTATTTGCTAATGATCTGGTTGTGGTCGATACTCTTGGTACCGATAAGCACCGGGGTCCCTTTTTTGTGCATCTCCTCGACGTCGCGGACTATCGCACTGTATTTGGATCGGGCAGTCTTATAGATCAGGTCTGTATGATCCACACGGGCGACGGGGCGGTGAGTCGGGATCACCATGACATCTAGGTTGTAAATCTTTTTAAACTCTTCACCCTCGGTACTGGCAGTACCGGTCATACCAGCTAGGTGAGTGTACATACGGAAGTAGTTTTGGAGTGAGATCGTGGCTAGTGTCCTACTTTCGGCTGCTATGTTTACACCTTCTTTGGCTTCGATCGCCTGATGTAGCCCATCGCTATAGCGACGTCCATACATAAGCCGCCCAGTGTGTTCATCGACGATAATTACTTGCCCATCTTTGACAACGTAGTCTTTATCTTTGGTAAAGAGTGTCTCGGCCTTGAGTGATGCTTCGATATGGTGAACAGTGTTGTAGCTCTCTTCGTAGAGATTTTTGACCTTTAGTCTTTGCTCTAGTCGCCTGATACCATAATCAGTCAGAGTCGCGCTCTTTAGTTTTTCGTCGACATCGTAGTCGGTGTCTCTGATAAGTGTTTTGACTAATCCTGCGTACTCTTTGTATTTGTCTGTGGGCTCGGCGTCGGGGGCACTAATGATCAAGGGGGTACGAGCCTCGTCGATTAAGATACTGTCGACCTCGTCGACTATGGCAAAGTAGTGGGTCCGCTGCACCTTGTCCTCTAGCTTCATCGCCATGTTATCTCTTAGGTAATCAAAGCCAAACTCGTTGTTGGTACCGTAGGTAATGTCGGCAGCATAAGCCTCACGACGAGGGACGCGGCGGAAGTGTTTGAGACGCTCCTCTTCTTCTGCCTCGTTAGTATAGTTGAGGTCTAAGATCTCGCCCGGCTGGTCGCCCATACCGGAGTAGATGACGCCTACAGATAGGCCGAGGAGCAGGTGGGCACGCCCGTACCAGCCGGCATCACGCCTAGCTAGATAATCGTTTACTGTCACGACGTGGACTCCCTGGCCCATGAGTGCTCTGACATAAGAAGCTAGGGTAGCAGAGAGAGTCTTACCCTCACCTGTTTTTTGCTCACTGATCCGGCCGTTGTAGAGCGAGAGGGCGGAGATTAGCTGGACATCGTAGGCACGCTCGCCTGTAACCCGGCGGATGGCCTCCCTAATGGTAGCCAGAGCTTCGGGTAGGATATCGTCTAGACTCTCACCATTTTTTAGCCTTGTTTTGAGCTCGGCAGTTTTGCCTGGCAATTCTTTGTCTTTGAGGGATTTGATACTTTCCTCGAGAGAGTTGACCTTGTCTACGATTGGAGAGAGTCTTTTAATCTCGCGTGCATTACCATCAAACAGGTCGGTTATAAAGTTAAACATGGCACCAAGTATAGCATGTGAATCAGAGGTTGTGGCTGATAAAATCGGCTAGATCACGGTTGGATTGGTCATAATCTGATGAGTTGTAGAGGAAGGTTTGCCAGCCTAATTTTTTCGGCTCTATGAGATGTTTGGCGGTATTGTCGACAAACAATATCTCATTGTGGGGTACGCCAGCCAATTCTTTTGCGTACTCATAGATTTCTTTATCTGGTTTCTGTAGGTGGGCCACTGTACTATCAACGACAGATGTCCATGCTGATTCTGGTAGCAGCTTTGCGTTTTTGATTTTATCTAACATCCCTGGCCACATATTGGTGAGTAGTCCGACGTGAGCCTTTTTACTAACCTGAGTAACGATCTCATTGATCGCTGGATTTGTCTCAAACCGTGCTACAAACTCATCTAACCACGAATGCTCCCAAGGTATGGATAGTTTGAATTCTTTTTCTAAGATCGGAATCAAATTATCAATTGGGAGAGCTAGGTTAATGCGCTGAGCATGTTCATCATAGATAAAATCAAATTTTGGGTAGTCAGCCTCTTTGACACCCATATCACTCATCATTTGACGCCATTTATTGGAGGCAGAAAAGTCTTTGATCAGGACTCCACCGACATCAAAATATACAAAAGATATTTTGCTCATACTATTTTTTAACAGGTATAACAGTTGCTCCTACAAATGGTTGGAGAGCTGTAGGCACTGTGATGCTACCGTCTTCGTTTTGATAGTTTTCGTAGATTGCGACCATAGCACGACCGAGCGCAAAAGCTGTGCCATTGAGTGTGTGTAGGTACTCTGTGGCACCATTGCGACGGACCTTAATACCTAGTCTTCTAGCCTGAAAGTCGGTAGTGTTACTGGTACTAGTTACCTCGCGATATTTATTTTGTGAGGGCATCCATGCTTCGATGTCATATTTGCGAGTGGCTGCGTTACCGAGATCACCTGTTGCCATTTTGATTAGCTGGTAGGGGACCTCCAACTCTGTCCAGATCTCTTCTTCGATCTCCCGTAGTTTTTCGTGAATAGCATCACTCTCTTCGGGCAGACAGAAGACCACCATCTCGATCTTTCGGAACTCGTGTACGCGGATAATACCCCGAACGTCACGGCCGTAACTCCCCTTTTCGTACCTATAGCAGTAGGAATAGCCGGCATATTTGAGTGGCAGGTCTGACACATTAAATGTCTCATCTTGGTGCTGTCCAACGAGGGTGATCTCGGCTGTGCCGATCATATCCAGATCCTCGCCCTCTAGATGATAAATCTGACGCTCTTTGTCGCTGCGAGCCTGAAACCCACATCCTACCACACTGTGTTCGTTGGCTACGTTGGGGGTGATAACTGGGGTAAAGCCGTGCTTAGCTAATTTGCTGAGGGCAAACTGAGCGAGAGCAAACTCGAGCATGGCTCCTAGTCCTTTGACATAATAAAAACCAGACTGTGCCACCTTGGTGCCAGCGGGGAGATCTAGAGTCTTGGTGAGTGTGCCTAGTTCTAGGTGGTCGCGAACTGGGAAGTCGAATTTTTTGATAGTCCCGACCTGTCTTACTACCTGATTATCTTCTTCTTTGCCAACCAAGACATCTGCCGCAGAGGGGTTGGGGATTTTTAGCGCTAGCTCCCTAACTTGGGATTCGAGTTTTTCGAGCTCAGGTTCCTTGCTATCTAGTTCGGCTTTTAGCTTGCGTGACTGGGCGATTAGTTCGTCGGTGCGATTTTTTTTAAGCGAGTCGTTAAGGACGTTTCGCTCGCGTCTAATATTTTCGACTTGGCCTATCAATACGCGATGCTTGGCATCTACCTCCAATAGTTCGTCAATGACACTGGCATCAAAACCCTTATCAAGGGTGGCCTGCTTAACTATGGCTGCATTATCTCTAACATACTGCATGTCTAACATATTATTTGCTCCTGTTATCGTGATCGGGGTATAAAAAAACCGCCCACGACCACTACTATATATAATAGTAAGGGTCCTCTCGGACGGTGCCACCTGACTTTTAACTCATTTACTGCTATTACGGGCTTACCCGTACCGTGTTGAGCGGTCTGCATCGCAATAGTGGAAAGCTACTGCTTAAGCGCATTTATTGTGATTAACTAATTTTAGCATATAGATCTATTTCTTAACCATAAAAATTTGAAGTCTGTTTGACATCACCTTGTCCCGGCCATACAACATATGAATGATCTGTTTTTGAATAGCCGATCATAGTAACATCCTTAATTCCTGCCATTAGATTGAGTAGTTCGTCTCCTGATGCTTGATTTAGTCTGAATGGCTTAATAATGCCCTTATAATGAGCCATTTTTCTGGCGGCCCAAGTAGATGCGTCTAAGTTTTGGTCGGCACCTAGGATAGGATAAAGTCGTTCTTGATAAGCCATTTCCCTTAGGACTATGCGCTCTAAACCAAAGCATGCTTGTATATCAGCTTCCGATAGTTCTATCACAAGTCCGTGTAGTGGCTCCCAGTAAATTGGGAAACTACCTTCCCTAGGTTCGCAAACGAAACGCACCACTAGCGGGTAAAATGCCCGTCTAGGAGGTACGTTTATGAGTCACTATCACCTTTCGCTCTATGAGCGGGAACAGTTAGCACTAGGGCGTGCTAAGGGTTTA
>JAGOVG010000008.1 GCA_018060845.1 Candidatus Woesebacteria bacterium | reverse complement strand
ATCGAGAGGAACACCAAAGGCGAAGGCAGATACTTAGGCAATTTATGACGCTGATAGACGACAGCTAGGGGAGCGAAAGGGATTAGAGACCCCTGTAGTCCTAGCCGTAAACGATGGATGCTAGCTGGTCGGATTTATCTGGCCGGCGTAAGCTAACGCGTTAAGCATCCCGCCTGGGAAGTACGGCCGCAAGGCTAAAACTCAAAGGAATTGACGGGGGAGCGCACAACCGGTGGAGCATGTGGTTTAATTCGATACAAAGCGAAAGACCTCACCTGGGTTTGAAATGTAACTGCAAGTCCCGTGAAAGCGGGATGTCTTCGAGAGTGTTACACAGCTGTTGCATGGCTGTCGTCAGTTCGTGTCGTGAGGCGTTTCTTTAAGTAGAATAACGAACGCAACCCCCATGCTGTGTTAAATATTCACAGCAGACTGCCCTTGATAATCTCAAGGGAGGAAGGAGGGGACGATGTCAAGTCAGCATGACGCTTACGTCCAGGGCCACACACATCCTACAATGGGAAGTAACAATGGGTCGCCAACCCGTAAGGGGGAGCCAATCCCACCAAACCTTCCCTCAGTTCAGATTGAGGGCTGCAACCCGCCCTCATGAAGTCGGAATCGGTAGTAATCGCGGATCAGCAGGCCGCGGTGAATACGTTCTCGCTCCTTGTACACACCGCCCGTCAAGTGAGCAAAGTTGGCAGTGCCTGAAGGTGGAAATCTTAACCCGCAAGGGAGGGACCCACCAAAGGTAAGGTCAGCGATGAGCGCTAAGTCGTAACAAGGTATCCGTTCTGGAAGGAGCGGATGGATCACCTCCTTTCTAGGAGTATAAAGGGTATCACGACCCGCCCTGTATGGGGAATTGATTACGTCCACAGCTTTTTATTAGTTGACTGTATAAACTTAACTAATTCTCAATTCAAGAAAACATTCGAGTGCTACCATCTCTTTGCAGTAATTAGATCTTTTTGTCCCTTAACCCGCAAGCAATTATATTGCCCGGGGTATTAATCATGTAAATGCTAGAATAGTTTCATGAAGCAACTAGAGTTAAATTTTTCTTGGTGGGACTTAGTAAAGGCTTACTCACAGCTAACAGGAAATAGGCGGAAGAAATATGTGTTCTACATTATCCCCCTTTTCTTGATTAGTTTTTATTCTATTATCCCTCCCTTATTATTGGCAAAAATCATTGATTTTTTTGGTAGTTATCAGGCTGGAGAGTCGCTAGTCACCTTTTATTTTTACGCTCTATTTCTCGGGATATCATTCTCTCTTGTATCATATATCCGTCTCTCTCTAAAAAAAGCACTAGGCAATCTTCGAACAAATATAATCTACGATATTAACGTAAAAGGTTTTGATCGACTACTTAGTCTGTCCTGGTTAGATAGTCGCGCCGAAGTAGCAGGTGCCAAGGCACAAAAATTACAAAATGGTACTCAGGCATTCGTGACTCTTTCAGAACAAATCAACAATGAGTTGTTTCAAGCGGTTACCGCCACAATCGGTATCACCGTAATTTTTACTTATCTCAATTCCCAATATCTACTGTTTTTACTATTCTACTTAGCTGGGTTTTTTGGAATTATCAAATTTTATTATGCACGGATCCAACAGGTCAAAAATGACTACAACAAGGCATCAGAACAAAGTGGTGGGTCGTATGTAGAGGGTTTGAGTAATATATTAACCATCAAAACTTTGGGAGCCAAAGACTCATTTAACAATAGGATAGCCGAAAAAGAGGACATCAAGAAAAAGTATGAGTACTTGGGTCGTCGCTACGGCATTGGCCAGTGGATCGCATTTCAAGTATTTAACGGGCTCTGCATTGCAGGGTACCTGTTGCTTGTTGGCCACGACTATATTACAGGCGCAATTACACTCGGGTCGATCGTTATCTTTTATGGTTATCTAGAAAAACTAACCGGTAACGCTAGCAATATCTTGAGTGTCTACGAACAAACAATATCTGCCAAGATCGCAATCGCCCGGATGATGCCAATTTTTTGGAGCAAGAACGTAAGTAGTGAAAGAGTACTGGTCGAATTCCCAACTAATTGGAGTGAGATCAAACTAAAAAACGCTACTTTTGACTATGACAATTTAGATACTTCGCCTAAACAAGTCAGTCTAAAGAATGTTAACTTGACGATTAACAAGGGAGAACATGTAGGCATTATCGGAGCAACAGGTAGTGGTAAATCAACTCTTTCCAAGATCATGATCGGGATACTGCCTTTAACTCAGGGGACATATCAAATCGACAATGTCGACTTCGACTCCATCAATCACGACACAATTAGTGCAAATATTGCACTAGTACTCCAGGACTCTGAGATCTTTGACTTGTCGCTTAGAGAGAATATTACCTTAATGCGTTCACAGTCTAGCGAATCATTAGAGCAAACAATCGAGATAGCACATCTCGATCCAGTCATAAAGAAGCTACCAAATGGACTAGATACTGTCCTAGGAGAAAAAGGTTACAGATTATCAGGTGGAGAGAGACAGCGAATTGGAATCGCTCGAGCGATCTATCGTAATCCACAAATAATTATTTTTGATGAAGCTACCTCCTCTCTCGATGTTACAACAGAAAAAATAATCCGAGACAATGTGGGTAATCGACCCGGCAATAATACTACAATCTGGATCACACACCGTACTGCCACACTAGAAAAGTGTGATCGCATCTACTCGATCTCAAAAGGAAAACTTACTCTTATTGGTAGTTACCAAGATTTTCTAATAAAAGTTGAGAATAAATAATAGGTATTTTTTGGTTGGTGCGCAAAGAATCTCTTAGATCCTGAGCTTGCCGAAGGAGAACTTTGGACTTTGCCGCCATGGCGGGACGTTCTACTTATAGACACTAAATTTCTCTAGAAACAAACTGAAATCCACCAAATAGAGTATGTTGGACAATAATACCTACTCCAAATCCTGCGAAAAAAAGAGATCTATTTATTAAAGATAAAAACAAGAATAATATTCCATATAAACTATGATGAAGTCTATATCCGTAGATTATTAATCCAAGGCGATCATTTTGAAATAGCATTTTTAATATATATCTACCCCCAAATTCATAAATGTAGGCAACAGCAAAACCAAGAACAAGAGAAAAAAGTAACTTTAGCATTTATGTGGGTGCGCAAAGAATCGAACTTTGGACCTCTTTCTTATCAGGAAAGCGTTCTACCACTGAACTACGCACCCATTTTATTAACTTGTCGAATGATATTGTAACTGGTTTGATCTAAATTCGCTAGAAGGACCAGTCCATCAGGTATAATAGAGTTATAATATAGATCAATGAAAAATCGCACACCATTTTGGTACGTTCGTCTATTGATTTTCGTCACCATTGTTATCTATTTGATCGGTAGTTATATGGTTGGGTGGCTAGATCTTTTCATTTTGACAATTTTGCTTCCAGTATTTCTTAGCTGCCTAGGGGTCATTTATGTCTCTCTAACCGACTCACCTAAATCTAAGATTTTAAGATACAAAGATATGGGTATCGCTTTTGCGGGCAGCATTGGCTTATTAATCACTTTTGTCTATCTATTTACTGCCATAGCTCCCTTGCCAACCAACAAATCTGTATTGCTAGACAGAGATCAATCCACCTATTGTTCGTGGTTACCAAATGTACCCATCAATTGGCGGTGTTATGACAGCTGGGATGAGAGTACTAGGTACCTGACAGCATACAATCCATCTGACAAAAACGAGTACATACAGCTCCAGATCGAGGGGAGCAAGTCACTTAGGGAGAATTGTTACAATCTCTACCCCATAGAATTCAGATTTACTATGGCGTCTTACTCGGGTATCACACTTCCCATGAGGTGTTTTGGGAAAGACGGTCTCATGTATCGAGCAGACTGGTCTCAAGATGGTCGTCACTTTCGACTAGTTGGACATAATGTCGACTCAGATCTATTTATAAATAATCTCAATATGTATAGTGGTGGTTTTAACAGAGGAAAATCATATACTACTAACGATTTATATCAACTTGCTCCTACCACATTTACTATTGGTAAATTGCAAGATCTTGAAATGAGTCTTACAGATACAAATCTATGTCGTGAAGACAATACACTAAAAGAACAGATTTATCTTTCGCTTGATGGTACTTACCCGATCGATATCATTGGTATTAAAACAGAACCTGACTGCTCTATTCAGCTTAGACTTCGTATCCATAATCTCAAACCTGGGACATATCCTGTGATATCGACCGTCAACGGACTAACTCAGCAATTAAAAGATAAAATAACACTGGAGTAAAAATAGATAGTATGACAAAAATTAAGGCAATTGGTTTTGACTATGGTGGGGTGCTAGGTGGGGACGCAGAGGCAGGCAAAAGATTTAAAGCGCAGATCTGCGAGCTCATCAATGTCTCAATGGAGGCCTGGGAAAGTGCCTATTTTTCCAAAAATCACCTTTTAAATACTGGCAAAGTAGTATCTAGGCGAGAATTTTGGTCTACAATCCTGACTTCCCTAGACCGCATCCAGTTCCTTGATCAGGCCATCCAGCTAGACGCAGATCTCTCTAGTAGCTATATCAACCTCAATCCCGATATGCTTGCTCTCGTAGATCGACTCAGACTAGTTGGGTACAAAGTGGGGCTACTGAGTAATGCGAGTGCCGAAGTAGCCATAAAGATTAGAGCGCAGGATGTAGAGCGACATTTTGATAGTTTTATTATCTCCGCCGAAATAGGGGTCCAAAAGCCAGATTGCCTAGCCTTTATCAAGCTCGCCACATCGCTTGGCGTCACAATCAAAGAATTAGCATTTATCGACGATGCAACAAAGAGTTTGATGAATGCAGCTGAGTGTGGTTTTACCCCAATACTATTTAAGTCACAACCTCAGCTCGAAACTGATCTACGACAGCTCGGTCTTACCTATTGACCCATGGGGTGTCCATGAGTTACAATTACGTTCGCTCGGGAGACTTCCAAACCAATATGCTGAAAAATCAAATCACATACAGATCGGAATTGATCCTCATGTGTTGATTTTGTCTTCATAAACAGTTTGTTCTTTTGTCCTCCCCCGCACTAGCGGGTTTTTTATTCGCTATCGCACCTTTAACATAAAATCTAAAAAAACTGGGCTTGCCCGCCGAAGCCTAGGCGTAGGAGGGCCGTTAGCTCATCTGGTAGAGCACTTCATTTGCAATGAAGAGGTGGCCGGTTCGAGCCCGGCACGGTCCACCAGTTACAATCAGGTGAGTTTATCCTGAGCGTAGCCGAAGGAGTCCACAATAGGATCTTAGCTTGTAGAGATATGTCTCCTAAGGACATGTTTCTACAATCTAGAATCTTATTTCTAGATTTTGTACTTTAACAAGTGAAGAGTAGGAAAGCATCTAAACAATTTTTTTGATTTTTTAATAAAAATTTAAGTATCAAGCTACTCAACTAAAGCATATAGTGGATGCCTAGGCATGTTGTGCCGAAGAAGGACGTATAAGGCCGCGAAAGTCGTCGGTGAGGAGCCATAATCCTTTGACCCGGCGGTGTCCGAATGGGGTAACCCCGCTGTCAGTAATGGCAGTGTACCGCAGATTTATCTGCGAGTAGGTAACCCGGAGAACTGAAACATCTAAGTACCCGGAGGAAAAGAAATCGAACGAGATTCCCCTAGTAAGCGGTGAGCGAAAAGGGAACAGCCTAAACCGTAATTTATTACGGTGTTGCAGGGCTATACATAACGTCAAGTAAGAGATAGAAGAACACCGTGGAATAGGTGACCATAGTGCGTGATAGTCGCGTAATCGAAATCTCTAACTTGGTAGTATAGTTCCTAAGTACGTTGGGAGACGGCAAACTCCCTGCGGAATCCGCCCCGACCACGGGGCAAGGCTAAATACGCAACATGACCGATAGTGAACTAGTACCGTGAGGGAAAGGTGAAAAGATGGGTGAGACACCCAGTGAAATAGTACCTGAAACTGTATGCTAACAAACAGACAGAGTCTGGATTTATCCGGATGATGTCGTGCCTATTGAAGAATGACCCGTCGAGTTTGCATGTACTGCAAGTCTAAGCGATATCGTCGCGGAGGCGTAGTGAAAGCGAGGATGAATAGTCCGATTAGCAGTGCGTCCAAGACCCGAAACCGGAGTGAGCTAACCATGAGCAGGGTGAACCCCATGTAAAAGTGGGGGAAGGCCCGAACCAGTGAATGCTGCAAAATTCTTGGAGGACTTGTGGTTAGAGGTAATATGCCAATCGAACCCGGAGATAGCTGGTTCTCCCCGAAATATATTTAGGTATAGCCTCAAGTGATTGCATGATGGGGGTAGAGCACTGAAAAGGTGCGGGATCGCAAGGTCTCTCACTTTATCAAACTCCGAATACCAACATGTTCAGCTTGGGAGTCAGTCCCTGGGAGCTAAGTTCCAGGGGCAAAAGGGAAACAACCCACGATCGTCAATTAAGGTCTCAAAATCATAACTAAGTGGCTCAAGGAAGTCATAATCCATATACAGCTAGGAGGTCGGCTCAGAAGCAGCCATCCTTGAAAGAAAGCGTAACAGCTCACTAGTCTCGGATTGTGGCGCCGAAGACCCATCGAGGCTCAAGTTATGTACCGAAATTACGGATTTGTAAGCGATTTATCGTTTATAAGTGGTAGGGGAGCGTTCTGACAACTGTGAAGTCGTCCTGTAAGGGGCGGTGGAGTGGTCAGAAGTGAGAATGGCGGGATGAGTAGCGAGAATAAGGTGAGAATCCTTATCACCGTATGTTCCAGGTTTCCAACGCAACGTTCGTCGGCGTTGGGTTAGGCGGCCCTAAGGCGAGGCTGGTGTAATGCCGGCGTAGTCGATGGATTACAGGTTGATATTCCTGTCCTTTTGGGCGTTCGTTATCAACTGGGGAGTGACGGTTTAGGAAGGGCAAGGCGCATTATCGAATTTGCGTCCAAGCGTTAAGGGAGTTGACTCTAGGAAAATCCGGAGTTGGCATTACGATCCGAGACGTGATGGAAAATGTTGGCTTCGGCCAGCGTGATCTTGTATCCTTTCTGAATCCAAGAAAACCTTCGCAGTGAGAATGTTCAAAATCCGTACCGCAAACCGACACAGGTGAACTGGTAGAGTATACCAAGGTGAGCGAGAGAACCTTCCTTAAGGAACTCGGCAAATTAGCTAGGCGTAACTTAGGGAGATGCCTAACCTGTTTTTTGGGTACTTGTATTCAAAAAATGGGTCGCAGATAAAGACTATGAGGTGACTGTTTAACAAAAACACAGGTCTGTGCGAAGGCGTAAGCCTACGTATACGGGCTGAGGCCTGCCCAGTGCCAGAAGGTTAACTGAGAGGGTAACCCCGACTTGTTCGGGATAGCCTTTGATTGAAGCCCTGGTGAACGGCAGCAGTAACTATAACTGTTCTATGGTTAAGGACTAATAATCGTTGCCATAGTGAGGTAGTCAAACCTCTTCTAACGCGTGCAGAAAAAACGTTAGAAAAAACTTTGCTATTTGCTGGAAGAGCTGAGAATATTCTGCTACTATGAGTGTAATGACACATAGTGACAATGCAAGAATTGCAGCAAACCAGCAGGAAAGATTCCGATTTATCGGAGAATCCTCAGAGACTACATGCAGAGTACGGCGAAAGCCTAAAGATATAGTCCGAACTGCATAGCGATATGCAGAGTGTGGTAATCACACGAGTCGAAAGACTTTAACATTATTAAGCGAAATTCCTTGTCGGGTAAGTTCCGACCTGCACGAATGGTTTAACAATCTCATAACTGTCTTGAGGGAGGGCTCGGCGAAATTGAAATGGCTGTGAAGATGCGGCCTACTGGTAACAGGACAAAAAGACCCCGTGGAGCTTTACTGTACCTTGACACTGAAATTTATGTTTTGACTGTGTAGCGTAGGTGGGAGCCGCAAGGCGATCATGTAACACCACTCTTTGAAACGTGAGTTTCTCACTTATCCCTCTGGATCGAGGGAGAGGACACTGTCTGGGAGGCAGTTTAACTGGGGAGGTTGCTTGCTAAAGAGTACCGCAAGCGCTCAAAGGTATCCTAATTCCGGATGGAAATCGGAATGATAGTGCAAGGGCATAAGGATGCCTGACTGTGAGACACACAAGTCAAGCAGAGACGAAAGTCGGACCTAGTGATCCTCGTGTACTTCGTGGGAGGTACCGGGCTTATCGGATAAAAGCTACCCCGGGGATAACAGAGTAGTTGCACCTGAGCGTCCACAGCGACGGTGCAGTTCGCTACCTCAACATATCGGGGTCCTCAGATTGTAAGATCTGAGTGCTGTTTTAGATCAATGATCTAAAGAAAAACCAACTCATAACGGTGAAACCCTCATTCATTGAACCCACTTGATATTCGGTGTTATTTCGGTAATACTAGAATCAAGCGTTTGAATAGGGCAATACCGTGGGAAGTTTGTCAAAATTACAATCAGATGTAGTAATAGGATGTATGCTTGGTGATGGATATATGCGTTGCAAAAACAATGCACATCTCCAAATCACACATAGTATTCATCAAAAAGACTACGTTGATTGGAAGTATAGCGTCCTAAATAATTGCGTACTAACGCCGCCAAAATCATATAAAGGTAATGGTAAGAGAGTAGGCTATCGGTTTTTTACCGCTAGCATGCCTTGCTTTACTTCTATATATCATCAATTTTATATCAATAAAAAGAAGATAATTCCTCTTGATTTAGAACTAAATGCTCGCATTATGGCAGTGTGGTACATGGACGACGGAAGTTTGTGTGATAAAAGTTGCTACCTCAATACGCAGGTGTTCCCTGAACAAGAACAACTCTTACTGGGTAGACTCCTTTTTAGATATTTTGGGTTGACTGTCAGTCGTGATCAAGATAAGCAATATTATCGATTACGATTTAACGTCAAAGAATCCAAAAAGTTTGTCGATATTATTCGACCATACATAATTCCTTCTATGGCATACAAAATTTTGATATAACCCCGTATCGACTGGATCCCCGCCTTGGCGGGGTGAAGATAGGGATAAAATATCTCTATAAAACGTTGGCACCCTCTATTTAATTAGAGAGGTGATGGTATAGTCAAAACTAATTGGAGACAATTAAATAATTATTGAGCGATGTCGGCTCAGCGCATCCTGGGGCTGGAGAAGGTCCCAAGGGTTGGTCTGTTCGCCCATTAAAGCGCTACGTGAGCTGGGTTCAGACCGTCGTGAGACAGGTCGGTCTCTATCCGTTATCAGCGTTGGAATTTTGAGGGGGGTTGCTCTTAGTACGAGAGGACCGGAGTGAGCCAACCGCTAGTGTTTCTGTTGTAGTCGTCAGACGCATCGCAGAGTAGCTACGTTGGTAAGTGATAACCGCTGAAAGCATCTAAGCGGGAAACACGCCCCAAGATGAGAATTCCTTGTTTATAGAAATATAGACGGTAGATCCCTGGAAGACCACCAGGTAATCGGCAGGAGGTGTACGCACTGCAAAGTGTTTAGCTGACCTGTCCAGAGACATCAGAATCTTCTGATAGTCAATGGGATCCAATTTATTGGATTACGCATGATCGAACGAGTAGTTTGATACTGTACTCTTACTCTTCACTATTTAAAGTATAAAAATGTACGGGTGGACATTCGTGTTCACCCCGCACTTTTACATATATTAGCGATACTCATGTCTCGGTGATTTGAGCGAGGTGGTCCCACCTCTTCCCATTCCGAACAGAGTCGTGAAACACCTCAGCGTTGACGATAGTAGTTGATTTAACTAACTGCGAAAATAGATCATTGCCGGGACATTAGTGTTGCTAATATTGTGTTATCCCGTATCCTCATAGGTACGGGATTTTTTGTATGTCCTATATACTTTACTTCTATGATATAATTTAGTATTAGTTTGATCTAGAAGACTTGCCTGCGCTTGCAGGCTTTGTGTATATATGGCAAAGACAAGCAAAAATAACGACCAAATCAAGCTCGCCCTCTCCCTGATTATTCCTGCGCACAACGAGAAAAATAACCTCCAAAAACTAGCTATCTACCTCAAGGATCGCCTCAACGAACTACCCTCAAAAACAGAGGTCATCATAGTCGACGATGGCAGTAGCGATGGTACCGACAGTTATATAATGCCGAGTCTTAGTCCTATAAAGATTATTCGACTACGCAATTCTGCGAGACTGGGTAAGAGCGACAGTATTCTCGCTGGCTACTCTGTCGCACGTGGACAGCACATCGCTATCCTCGACGCTGACCTGGCAGACTGCATGCCACAGCTACTCACCCAGTATAGGAACATCGGGACTGGCTACGGGCTCACCTATACTCCATTCTCTTGGAAACAGCTCTTTAAGAATCGTCTCCACCGCGGTCCTAAGATCTTTCCTCGCCACGTCTTTGCACACCTCAATCCCAACACCCTCAACGAATGGAATATCGAGGCCGAGCTAAGCTACACTGCCAAAAACCTTGGACTCCCTGTCTACAAAGTCAAAAGGGACACTCCTCACGTTAGCCGTCCCAAGCCATTCCTCGCCAAAATCAAAAAGACGCTCTCCCAAAACAACTCGACTCTTCGCTACATCTTTTCTAACCCCGTCTATGTCAAGTTACCGGTCGAGCAGATGCTCGGTGCCGGCGTAACTTTTAAAAAGAATCATTTTGTCACCCACTCCACGCTCCCTCATCACATCTCAGCCCTCAAGACCTTTGCCCCATGGCAGGTCACGCTCATCTCCGCGCTAGTGATAGCGATCGGCTGGGGATTTGTGGTCGAGCCTATTAGTACCTTGATCGTTCTCACTGCCACCTTAAGCTTGATCTATTTGATAGACGTACTCTTTAATCTCTATGTCACACTCAAGAGTCTGCACTTTCCTCCTGAGATTATCGCAACTAGTGATGAGCTAGCGAGCATCAAAGACAAAGATCTTCCGATCTACTCGATCCTCGTCCCGCTCTACAAAGAAGCCAATGTGCTCCCTGAGTTTATCCACTCTATGGATGGCCTCGATTATCCCAAAACCAAACTAGATATTTTGCTCTTACTCGAAGAAGATGACAAAGAGTCTATCAAAATGGCCAAAGAGCTAGACCTCCCCGCGCACTATCGAACGATCATAGTCCCGCACAGCTACCCCAAGACCAAACCAAAGGCCTGCAACTATGGTCTAGCTTTTGTTAAAGGTGAGTATGTAGTTATCTACGATGCCGAGGACAAGCCCGAGCCACTTCAGCTCAAAAAAGCCTACCTAGCTCTGTCTCAGAGTCATGACAAAATCGGTTGTGTCCAAGCCAAATTGAATTACTTTAATAGTCGCGACAATCTCCTGACTCGCTTCTTTACTGCCGAGTACAGTCTTTGGTTTGACGTCATCCTACCAGGGCTCCAGTCTATTAAGACCACGATTCCACTTGGTGGTACCAGCAACCACTTTAAGACTCAGCTCCTACGCGATCTTCATGGCTGGGACGCTTTTAATGTGACCGAAGATGCGGACCTTGGTACCCGCCTATTTAACGCCGGCTATCAGACCGCCATTATAGATAGTACGACCCTAGAAGAAGCTAATAATAATTTTCGTAACTGGATTAGGCAGCGGTCCCGCTGGCTCAAAGGGTACATGCAGACTTATCTCGTCCACATGCGCCATCCTGTCGCACTATTCAAAAAGCAGGGGGTCCACGCACTCCTCTTTAACCTAATCGTCGGTGGCAAGATCGCCTTTATTTTGATCAACCCATATTTGTGGATCATGACTATCAGTTACTTTGTCCTCTACGCTCAGGTCGGCGCCTTTATCGAGAGTATCTACCCCGCGGTTGTTTTTTATATGGCAGTGACCTCGCTCCTCCTGGGCAACTTTATCGCGCTCTACAACTACATGATTGGCTGCGCCAAACGTGGACACTGGGAGCTCATTAAGTATGTGCTCCTAATCCCTCTCTACTGGCTCGCGATCAGCTACGCCGCAGCCGTCGCCCTAGTCCAGCTAATTACCAAACCACACTACTGGGAAAAGACGCTGCACGGTCTGACCAAAACCAAAAAGTCTGTATTGATTAATCGTACTACTAATGTTCGTTCTCGCTCTCTGCAGAAGTTGGTAGATCGTATTAACTCGGTCTGGAATGCCGGTGGTGTTATGGTGCTTGCTAATGTATTCGGCAATTTTATGAACTTCCTCTATAACGCGTATTTGTCGCGTAGGCTAGATATCACTTCATTTGGAGATCTGAGTTTATTCTCGAGCTTATTGTATATAGCCTCGATTCTTACTAATCCTCTTGGTAAGGCAGTCAGTCACAGCACAGCTTTCGTAGTTGGAAAGTATGGTAAGCCTATAAATGGTCATCTGACTCGAATAACTCGAAAAATTATTCTGCCTGTAGGGATTGTTTCTCTATTTTGGATTTTGAGTATCCCTATTTTACAGAATTTCTTCAAGCTAGAGACTCCTAATCTACTAATTATCTTTAGTCCACTATGGATAATAAGTACATTAAGCGCTATTACTGGTGGGTATTTAACCGGAATACTACTATTTACTATTCCTGCGCTAACCACGGTCATTGAATCGATCTCAAAACTACTCCTCACTAGTCTATTTGTAGGGCTAGATCTAGCCGATCTTATCTACCTTTCAACTCCAATAGCGATGCTCCTAATGCTAGGAATTGAATGGAATCAAAGTCGTCGCCAAGATCACAAAAACTCACTTATAGTAGATGATAGTCAGGTAGAACTCATTTCCAAGAAATTTTATATAACATCACTCCTTAGTACGCTCTCAAAAGTAGCTTATCTAAGTCTAGATATTATTATCGCTAAACATTTTCTTAGTCCGATCGAAGCAGGGCTTTATAGTTACCTCTCTCTTTCTGGCAAGATGGTATATTTCATGGGTAATACATTTAGTCAGTTTGTAATTCCATATACAAGTAAAGATCTCGGATCAGGTATCAATCCAAAGAGAAACTTCTCTCGCATCATGCTACTAGTTACATCTGCCAATCTTTTCGCTGTAGCTATTTTTGGCTTCTTTGGTTCAGTTACTGCTCCGTTACTATGGGGATCACAAACAAAAGAAATTGTTCAGTATCTGCCACTCTATACCATAGGTGTAGCTCTGTTCTCTATTAGCTCAACTATTATCACCTATCAACAAGTTCAAAAAAGATATATTTTCCCAGTTCTTGGATTCATTTTTAGTCTTGCACAAGCATTTATAATGTCACTACTTCACTCCTCAATAGAATCACTAGTAATAGTTTCATTCGGTAGTTCGCTCGCATGTTTTATTGTTATTCTAATTTCTAATTACTACTACGACTTAGTCAAAAGTATCCTGGATGCAACAGTAGACTTTTTTGGGTTATTTAAGCCTCTACCTCCTTTACCTCCACTCCCTCAAGGATATCTCCGCGTACTTATCTTTAACTGGCGAGACCTCCGGCATAAGTGGGCAGGTGGTGCAGAAGTATATATTCACGAGTTGAGTAAACGGATGGTCAAGAGCGGACATCAAGTGACAATATTCTCGGGTAATGATGGCAAAAGCATAAGACATGAGAAGATTGACGGAGTTAGAGTGATTCGGCGTGGAGGATTTTACCTAGTATATGTTTGGGCCTTCTTATACTACTACTTCCGATTTAGGGGTAGATACGACGTGATTATTGATAGTGAGAATGGTTTGCCATTTTTCACTCCTTTATATGTAAAAGAGAAAGTAGTGTTACTAATACATCACGTTCATCAGGATGTATTTAGGACTAGCTTAATCCCACCATTTTCCTATATAGCACAGTTCTTAGAGAAAAGGATTATGCCCTTAGTTTATAGAAAAACCGAGGTAATGACTGTTAGTCCGAGTAGTAAAGAAGCAATAAACTCTCATAATTTGACTAGTCAGAACCCACAGATTGTTTACAATGGAGTAGATCTAAATACATTTAAACCTGGTAAAAAATCTCTCAACCCGACCGTACTCTATCTCGGGCGTCTTACAACCGCCAAAAGCATATTTCTCTTAATCGAGTCTATGAAAAGGGTAGTGTCAGATATTCCCAAAGTCAGATGCATAATCGCTGGTGATGGCCCTGCAAGAAACAGCCTAGAAAAGTTAGTAGTTAAACGTAAGCTCGATCATTGTATTAAGTTTGTCGGTAAAGTTAGTGAAAAAGAGAAATTAAAACTATATCAAGAATCTTGGGTTTTCGTAAATCCTAGCTTAATCGAAGGATGGGGAATTACCACAATCGAAGCAAATGCTTGTGGTACTCCGATTGTAGCCAGCAACGTTCCTGGCCTCCGCGATGCTGTAAAGGATGGAGAAAGTGGATACTTATTTGAGTATGGCAATACTACTGAGTTATCAGAAATGGTTATCAAACTTATCCAAAACAATAGTTTGCGATCACAACTTTCGAATAAAGCAATCAAATGGGCTAGCCAGTTTGACTGGGAAAAAAGCACTTCACTCTTAATTGGTTTGCTATCTACCAAAATGATAACAGAACCAGTTGGTAAGCATCTTTTATTGCAGCTTTGGGACAGTTTTAGCTCTACAAATAAAAATTTTAAAGCAATGAATCACATCAATGTGCCTGAGTATAAAGAAATAAGAAAACTCAGTAGCTCTAACAAAAGTACCAAATATCATGTGGGACTATATTCTAAGGGACATGATAAATTCATTATCAAGTCATACATTTACAAACAAAAAGATTATCACTACTATAATTTAATTCGGGAAGCAGAAAACTCAATAAACTTAGCTCGTGCTCTCGCCTTGTCAAAGACTAGTAAAAAACTCTGTACTCCTGCAGTAGTAGACATTCTGGAATCAAAAAATACTCTCTCAATAGTGAATCAGTATATTGACAATAACAAAGATGAAGCTATTACATATAAAGAAATCTACGACTTCGTACTACCATCCTTAAATCAACTAAACTACAGCACCCTAACCAAAAAGCAAAGATCCAAAGTAAAGCGACTAAGCAATTACGATTTAATTCTCGGATCACTCTGGCTATATATAGTTGGGATTATCACTAACTCTCTTCGTCAGGCCCCCTTCTTAACAAGAGTATTTGTTTCATCACTCTATTCACTGATACAATTTGACTCTAAGGAACTTGTCTTCGCCCATCGTGATCTAAAGCCAGAAAACATTATTAAACGAGGTGACAGTTATTATCTCCTAGATCTCGAACATGGTGTATATACACTAAAGAGTTATGATCTGACACTATGTAAATTGTTAGAGTCCATCTCGACTAACAAAAAACTAATACTGAATTCAAAGGAAAAGAAGTTGATTCCATACATATTATTAACTAAATACAGTATTCCTAGTGTTAACCGTGACGGATATCTAAATATAGGTAGAAAATACTATGAATCATAAGCTATCTATCTTAATCGCGCCATTACACTATTGTCCGAATCCTCAAGATGGGAGTGAGTATACACGTGCCTATGACTATCTGACAGCACTCAGTGAGTATAAAAATGTTTCTGGAGACGTCTTAGTGGCATACATGCAAGAAAATAAAATTGGAAACCTAAATATACACGCCATGTTAGGGAGTAAGCCACAATATATCTCTATACTTCTTAGACTTCGGTTCATCTTCTGGGTTTATGTTAAAGGGCTATTACTTTTATCTAAGAATCACTACGATCTTCTCTGGCATAATGGTCCTTTTGCAATCGGGGAAACATTTAATATATTGCTTCTTTCTAGTGCCAGAAAAGTGGCAACAGTGATAGGTCCGATCGTAGCACCACATACCTTTTTAGCAGCTGACGAAGGCAGGTCTATGGGCAGGAAAAGCTATTCCACCGATTTCTTCCTCAAATTAACAAGGATAATCGATTCAGTATTTTATAAATTCAAGTCGCTAAGTCAGAATCTTTCTAACCAAACGCTCCAAAGAGCAAGTCTAGTAGTTGCGAAAGACCATGCCTCTCTAGACCTCCTTTCTAGTTTGCAGTTAAAAAAACTCACACGACTAACCATAGGTTCAGACACTACGTCATTTCTTAGTAAGCCAAGAAAACTTTTGAAACGTAATAAGTATAGAGTTATTTCAGTTGGCTATTTAGTGCGACGTAAAGATTTTGTAACCGTAATCGCTGCCTTTAATCACCTCGTTAATATACTCAATTATAGACAGGCTGAGCTTAATATTATTGGCGATGGGCCGGAATTAAATAACTTAGAAAAGTTAGTTAAAAAGTATAGTTTAAATGAATATGTAAAATTCATAGGATATGTTCCAAAACACATTATAGGCACATATTACAAAGAGAGTGATTTATTCGTCTCAGGGTCAATATCTGAGTCTATGCCAGCGATGTACTTAGAAGCGATGGCTTCGTCTCTACCGATGGTGATTGCCTCTAATGCAACTTCTATAGAACTAGCTAGTGACAACTTCGGCGGCTCGGTAGTTCCAGAAAAAAATGCAATTAGAATGGCTGAGGCAATCTACCTTTTATTAACCAATTCAGATTTGTATAATAACTACTCTAGTAGCAATTATTCTCTATCTAGATCTAAATATAATTTTACAAAACAGATAAGTAAGTTAATTAAGCTACTCTACAAATCTAGCGAGGCTTACAAAATATGAGAATAACAAAATTTTTAGCTATCTTTTTACTAGGCTTGATTTTCACCTTATTCGCAGTTAAAGGTGACAAGAATAGCGTATACCAAAATAGCAGTTTTCTAGATAACTACGAAACATCTGCTTTTGAGAGTTCACATAGTTCTTCTCGTTATGCCTTAGTAAGATCACTTTTCGAAGACAGAACAATATTTCTTAATTCTGAACTGGCTGCCCTAGCTTCGCCTGACTTATCAAAAGTAAATAATCGTTATATCTCCATCTTTACACCTGGTGTAGCATTACTAGCATTGCCGTCGTATGCTCTTGGTAAAATTATAGGTTATCCGCAATTATTCACTTTTGGTTTCATATCAGTAACATCAGTAATCAACATCTATTTGATAGCAAGATTGGCAAAAGCCATGGGTGCCAAACAGTCATACGCGATGTTTGCTGGTCTACTTTATGCGTTTGCTACAAACGCACATGCATACTCAGGTACACTTACGCAGCATAGTATTAGTGTTGCAATTGGTGTCTCTCTGACTTTACTCATCTACAAGGAGATAACTTTTTTGCGGGCTGTTATTTTCGGTATTCTATACGGCTTAGGGATAATGGTAGATATACCTAACTCGCTTCTATTCATGCCTCAACTTGTCTATTATTGTATTAAGTTCTTTAGAGTCATTTATGATCGCTATAAGAATCCAATCCAACTGCACATAAACCCAAATATTACGCTCTTTGTAGTAGGGCTATTAATTCCGTTATTAATTTTTGGTTTATATAATAACACTGCGGCCGGTTCACCATTTAAGCTTGGACAAAGGTTGGGACGTGCCATATACCCTCCTGATAGTGTAAACACACAGCTTCACATTACTCCAACTACCACATCTGCAACTAAAGAGAAATTTAAGCAATTTGATACTGAGCGGCAAATTCGTGGATATTACACGCTTATATTTAGCGACACGCGCGGCATCTTCTATTACTTCCCGGTATTAATCGTTGGTCTTCTTGGCATAATTTACATCTGGGCATCCAAGCTAAACACTCCTTTGCATGCTATCACCATCTCAACAATTGCACTAAATTTGATTATTTATGCTACGTTTAATGATCCATGGGGTGGTTGGTCATTTGGACCACGTTATTTGTTGCCAACTACTGCTTTTTTGTCAGTATTCGTGAGTCTATATTTATCAAATATTAAATCAAAAATAATTCCTTTAGCTATAACTTTATTGCTCCTCATTCCGAGCGTATATGTATCAGTTGCTGGCGCCCTTACCACAACAGTAGTGCCACCTGATGTATATACTGAGTCCTTAGTGGATCGGATTCCTGATGACTATCAATACAACCTGAACCTGATTAAAGTAAACAAATCTAGTTCACTGCCTTACAATTTGTGGCTCTCACCGTACCTCAATCTAGAACAGCTACATTACCTACTTTCTGTCGGTATCGTTATTACAATACTTCTTCCCCTCATTCTCTATAAAAAGGATCAAAATGAATAATATAGTATGGGTTATTGATCACAAAGAAATCGACCCTTCAGCTCTAACAATGCTTCGAGATAATGGTTACGTTACTATAATTAACACTCTGTCAGAGGATATCAAAAATAAAGTAGTAGGTATATTCGTTAGGACATATACCAAGATCGATGCAGTCATTATCGATGATCTTCCTAATCTAAAGTTTATACTAAAAGCAGGCGTCGGTCTTGATAACATAGATCTTACATTAGCCAAGAATAGGGGTATTCAAATCTATAACTCTCCAGGCTCTAACGCGAAGAGCGTTGCAGAGTACGTAGTAGGTTGCACAATTTTTAATCTTCACAAGATTAATCAACAGTCACAAAATCTTCAAAATGGTGAATGGCGATCATTTAATTTAATTGGAGAGGAGTTGTCAGGAAAAACATTTGGCATGGTAGGTCTTGGTGCGGTAGGCCGTGAAGTTGCAAAGCGCCTTATACCATTTGAAGTAGAGCTCCTAGCTTATGATCCATACGTCAGTCCCGATTTGGCTACGACATTAGGTGTTAATCTAGTTGGATTAGATGATTTGCTACAGAGATCTGATATTATCAGCATACAGTCTCCATTAACCAAAGAGACTAGAGGGATGTTTAATAAGACTCGCTTATCTTTGATTAAAAATGGAGCTACTCTCATCAACGTTTCTCGTGGCGAGCTAATCGACGAAGGAGAGTTAATCCAATGCGTTAAAGACGGAAAGATCGATAGTGTCGCGCTTGATGTGTTTTGTAATGAACCGAACATCGACAAAAATCTACAGTCTTTGCCAAACACACTTCTCTCGCCTCATATTGCAGGCTTTACAAAGCAGGCACACCAAAGGATGGCAGTAGACGCGGTTAACAACTTATTTAATTCTAACCCATCAAAATTTATATGATAAAAATACCTATTTATAAGTTTTCAATATTTATTTTACAAATAAAGAAATTGTTGACTCATCACGCACTAACTCTAGTCATTATTTTAATGACTATAACATCAGTGTTATCTTACATATACTACTTAAACAATGGCTTAGCTCTTTCGTATAACGATGCTAGGTCACACTTGGATATTGGACGGCGGGTTGTTGAAGGATTAAAACCTGGCTTAGCTCAGCTAGGGTCTGTCTGGCTGCCACTAAACCATATCCTTATGGTACCTCTCATCTGGAACGACTGGATGTGGCATTCTGGCTTCGCTGGTGCAGTTTGGAACATGCTCTCATTTATTGGCACTGGTGTTTTGATATTTAAAATACTAGGTAGAATTAATATAGGACTTTTAGGAAAATTAATTGGTGTAGTTGTATTTGCCGCGAATATTAATATTCTCTATCTCCAATCAACCGCAATGACCGAACCACTCCTGTTATTCACAATGACAGCTGGTTGCTACTATCTTATAAATTGGCATCAGCAAAGTGACACTCTTTCACTAATTAAGGCAGCTTTTTGGATCATGATGGCGACCTTAGTAAGGTATGATGGTTGGTTTTTGCTGGGAGTTGCAGGATTGCTAGTAATGAATCAAGCATTCAGTAGTAGTAAGCATATGGGTTCATGGAGAGAGAGGCTATCCCATGTAGAGGGTATAACTATCCTATTTTCGACTTTAGCAGTAACTGGAGTATTTGGTTGGTTTATGTGGAATCTCTTAATCTTTAAGGACCCCCTCTACTTTATGTTGGGCGAATTCTCCGCCCACGCGCAGCAGCTCGTAATGGAATCTGCTGGAGTACTACCGACAAAATGGAACCTCTTTTTGTCAATTAAAGTCTACATGTATTCCTTACTATATAGCAGCTACACGGTACCATTTGTTTTATCGCTAATAGGAGCATACTTTTTGTCTGTAGACAAAAAGATAGACAACAGAACAAAGGTTGCTTTTACATCGCTTTGGGCTCCGTTGATCTTTAACATAATGGCGCTTTACCTTGGATTTTCTGTTATTTACGTTCAAGGAATATCTGGTGATACTTGGTTTAACATACGGTATGGTGTTATGTTATCACCTACAATTGCAATTATGATCGGTTACTTAGTGGATAGGTACAAATCTTGGAGGTTAGTTATTATCCCAATGTTATTACTAGTCACATTAATAGGTTTTATCAGTGCTGACTCAGTAGCAATTGATGATGCGAGAGTAGGTAGTAGCCAAAAGAACGTGAGCGAAGTCTCGGGCTATTTAGAAACGAACGCAAAGAAAGAAAAAGGATTTATCCTAATCTCCGCAGCTAGCCATGATGCCATTATCTTTAGTAGCAAACTCCCCATGAAGCGCTTTATCCATGAGGGCACAGGCAAATATTGGGAGAGTGCGACAACGACTCCCGACCACTGGGCCAGATGGATTATTATGCGCACCTACGACGACGCCGATCTAACCTGGCGCGCAGTCTCGCGCACTCCAGGCTTTGCCAACTATACCCGTGTGGCAGCCTATCCCTTTGCCGACATCTACGAGCTAAAACCTGAGTTTATGGATCGTCTCCAGACCGAGGCAGTGATCAAAGACAATAAATAGGTATAATGTCCTCATGTCCTCTAAAGTTTTGATCACAGTAGGTATCGTCCTACTATACATAGTAGCCATCCGCCTGCCATCCCTGCGCCAGCCACCAGAGAGTATCATCTCCCCCCGTCCATCTCCCGTCCCGTACTGGTCGGTGCGGAGTATCGACACCATGAAATATAGCCGCGATATCGCACGTGAGAAAGAGGATGATAGTAGTTTTGACGAGGCGATAGAGCGCCAGGTCGCAGATATTGCAGGCACTGGTGCTAGCCATGTGGCGATCGCGACTCCCTATGACCCAGAGTTTGTCCCATTCCTCACTCGCTGGGTGGATGCTGCTAGGGAGCATAACCTCAAGGTCTGGTTCCGAGGTAACGCTAGTGGTTGGGAGCGGTGGTTCGGGTATAAGCGGATAAGTAGAGATGAGCATAAACAAGTGATACTAGAGTTTATCAAAAATAACGGCAGTCTCTTTGCATCAGGTGATATCTTTACCCCGTGTCCAGAATGCGAAAACGGCGGGGAGGGGGACCCACGCATGGTTGGTGGGGTAGAGGGGTATCGCCAATTTTTGATCGACGAATACAATGCGTCTCGCGACGCATTCCGCTCTATCGGCAAAAATGTCGAGGTCGGCTACTACTCTATGAACTTTGACGTAGCCAAGCTAGTGATGGACAAGCCGACAACAGCGGCGCTTGGTGGCGTGGTCGCGATCGATCACTACGTGCGGTCGCATGACAAGCTACGTCGTGACCTGATCGAGATCGCCGAGAGCTCAGGAGGCAAAATCTACCTAGGCGAGTGGGGCGCCCCGATCCCCGACATTCATGGCAAGATCAGCGGGGATGAGCAAGCAGCCTGGATCAATGATGCCTTAGAGGTCTTTAAAGCTGATAAAAACGTTATCGGTCTAAACTATTGGGTTAATGTTGGTGGCTCTACCGAGATCTGGAATTCTCGGGGAGTAGCTACTCCCGCAGTCCCAGTTATCACCGAATATTACTCTAGGCTTGAAATTCCCCAGTAAAACGCTATAATCTAACCCTATATAAGTCGCAGATGCGACCTAAGGACTGGATATATGCGTAAAATACTATCGTCACTCATTATTTCATTAGGTCTCATAGCCAATTCTTATATCCCAGCTTACGCTGTCGATACCCCCAACTTCCCCTCATGTTTGTCTCCTCAAGGTACCCTCCGAGTCTTTTATCCTAATGGTACTCATGGCATCGTCGGCTCCACTAGTGAATATGTAGGAACAGACGCGGTCTATGACCTCGATGAGTCCACACTCCTACAGTGTTTTTGTAGTGTTGATGGTACAGGCATCCAGACCAACTGGTGGAACGCTAGCTCACTGAGTGAAGAGCAGGTCGAAGTCCTAAAAAAAGAGGGTTGGTTCTATGTCCCCGATGGCTCTCTCTGGGGACTAGTCGCAGATCCCTTTGTTGCCAAAAATGTTAGCTATAGCTGTAGGAACACTCCCACACCTAGTTCTAGCTCCAGTAGTTCAAGTTCGAGTAGCAACTCTAGCTCAAATAGCTCTAGCAGTAATAGTAGCCCGAGCGAAGGCGATGTTCTAGGCTTAGCCGCAACTGGTGACTCCCTAGTTTTACTCGCTCTAACCGTTCTCGCACTCATCTTTATCTTTACTGGCCTGCGTCAGTCTCGCCATGAAAAGAACTAAATCTCCCAAGAGGTCAAAGAGTAAAAAATCCAAGTATCCTAGTATTTGGGTCGTGGCAGCTGCACTTACTGCCGCACTCATCTTAAACAGGCTCTATCTCCGCTACCGCGTGATCCCGATCGAGTATAGCGTGGTACCCCCTAGTATCATGGATCAGTCACTGGAGGTTGAGTCTCCAGTCGCAACCCCCATCTATCCCTTTATGCGTATTGAGCAGCTCGGCATCACTCTGCCTATATATCCATCAACTGTTGTGGGTGGCAAATGGGAGACTACTACCAAGGGGTTATCGTATGCTAGTAACTCTGCAGGTTTTGGTAGCTCAGGTAATACCGTGATCTATGGTCACAATTGGCCAAACATGCTCAAGCGCCTGCCAGACCTAAAACCAGGAGATTTGATTACTGTCAGCCTCAGTGAGTCTGAGATGATTGCGTATACCGTCACCTATACTGCGACCATCGCCCCTGATGATACCTCACTCACTCGTAATACCGCCGACTCCCGCCTAACCCTCTATACCTGCATTGGTCTGCTAGACCGGGATCGCTACGTGGTCGTTGCTCATCTCAACTAATCTAGTATTTGTGCTACTCTGTATATAGAGTATGCAAAAGCTAAAACCCCATTCCAAGTTTACCCGTGAGTTCTATTTTTGGTCGGGGATCGTGGCGACCTTTGCCTACCGTATCATCGTAGTCCTAAACAATTACTCGACCATATGGTCTACCATCTCCTGGTACATCGGTACTGTTGGCTTTATTATCTACTTTGCTCATCGCTATCAGGTCTCCGAAAAAAGGTACGAGCTCCTCAAAAAATACAGACTATTAAATAAAATCAAAAGATCCAAAGAGTTTAGTGCTGCCGAAAAAGAGGCGAGTGATTATATCCTCGGCACGCTCTTATCCACCAAAGAGCGCTGGAACTTTATCTTTATCTTTGTCGCCTCAACGATCGCTCTTGTCTGGGGTCTCTACCTCGACGTATTTTTGCTCAAATAGACACTTGCTAGTCTTGATAATTTGTGACCATAATAAAGCATGTCATTTAGCGCCAAAATTAGGCATTATTTTACCCCACATCACACCAACAACTTTCGGGCCAAGCTCCTGCATAATTCTGGGATCTTTTTCTTTATTGGTGTACTCTTAACCGGTAACCTCTTTCTCCGCCTGCTTGATGCCACACCCTACCACATCCTTGGTTTTACTAGCAGTATCACCATTAACGAGGTGGTGAGTGCCACCAATAGTGAGCGCACCCGGGCCGGCTTGCCCACGCTCGTCTACTCCGAAAAGCTAGCCGATGCCGCACGTAGGAAAGCCGCCAACATGATCGAAGAAGATTACTGGGCCCACAACTCGCCTAGTGGCAAGACTCCCTGGGTTTGGTTTAAATCGGCCGGCTATGGCTACCTCTATGCCGGCGAAAACCTGGCCAAAGATTTTGGTAGTACCGATCGTATGCTCTCAGCCTGGATGGCCTCGCCCACTCACCGCGACAATATCGTTAACGCCAAATACAAAGAGATCGGGATCGCCGTAGTCCCAGGAACACTGCAGGGTAAAGATACCATGCTGGTCGTCCAGCTCTTTGGTGCGCCAGCTAATGGGACTGTTGCAGCAGCAGATACGAGTAGTAGTACCGTAGCTGTCAAAGAAGTAGCGCCTGCTACGACTCCCGCTCCGACCATCGTCCCAGCAACTACGATAACTGACGAGGCCGAGCCCGAGGTGCAGTCAGCTACGCCTGAGAGTGTCGAGGCAGTAGTTGCCGAGGTACAGGTGCAGCCCAAACTAAATGAGTTTACCCTCAAAAAGATCATGAGTCTGGCGACCACACTGCTCTTTATCCTCGTCTTAGTGATCGACCTAATCCTCGCTGAGTCTAAGGTCATCTCCCGACGAGTTGGCAAAAACTGGGCGCACATTGTCTTTATCAACGTGATATTACTCGCGACCACTATTCTTAACGCAGGCTCTATTTTGTAAAGGGTATATATGATGCAAGATGTCCAAAAACACAAACTCGCCTACAGCCTCCTCGCGGCTACCTCGATCGTCTACCTCGGTCTCGTCTTTACGCTCCGCAATATGCCACAGGTACTTCTTTATGCGACCGTCGTCTACGGCGTGATCTATCTTATCTGGGGCCTCATCCACCACCTGACTCTCAAAGATCTAACCGGTCGGACCGTGCTAGAATATGTGCTGGTCACTGCCCTAGGTATAGTAGTCATGAGTACGCTCGTACTCTAACATAAGGAGTCTTTATGAAAGGTGTTATCCTCGCTGGTGGCAAAGGTACTAGGTTATATCCCTTAACTCACGCTACCAACAAACATTTGCTCCCCGTCTATGATCGCCCCATGGTGTATTACCCCATCCAGACCTTGATGAACGCGGGCATCACCGAAGTCTTAATAGTCACAGGCGACGTGCACGCCGGCGACTTTATCAATGTCATCAAGAATGGTCGCGACCTAGGTCTCTCTCACGTCGAATACGCCTATCAAGAGGGTGGCAGTGGCGGCATTAGTGACGCCCTAAAGTATGCCGAGGATTTTGCCGACGGCGAGAGCGTGGCCGTGATCCTAGGTGACAACACAACCGACGCCGATATTAGTAGTGCAGTCACTGGTTTTAGTGAGGGTGCAATGGTGTTCTTAAAAGAAGTCACCGATCCCAATAGGTTTGGTATCCCTCGCTTTAGCGAGAGCGATCCTAGTGTGATCGAAGAGATCCTCGAAAAACCCGAGGTAGCACCCTGCAATCTCGCAGTCACTGGCCTCTACCTCTACGACAACACAGTCTTTGACAAGATCCGATCACTTAAGCCGAGCGGCAGAGGCGAGCTAGAGGTAACCGATCTCAACAATGCCTACATCAAAGAGGGCAAGCTAAAGTGGGCTACCCTCGACGGCTTTTGGTCAGATGCCGGGACATTCGAATCCCTCTTTAGGACCAATGCCTACTGGGCAAAAAAAGTTCTAGGCTAAAATCTTTAACTGCTTGATTTTTACCGAAAAAAGGGCGAATATATATTCATGGCTCAACCCTTGGCTGATTTATTGCGACCTACTTCACTTGATACCTATATTGGCCAGTCACACCTGGTCGGTGAGGGGGCGCCGCTTCGTCGCATCATAGAGACTGGCAGTGTCAGCTCACTCATCTTTTGGGGACCACCCGGCTGTGGCAAGACTACGCTCGCTAAGATAATAGCTAGCTCGGTGGGTGCCGACTTTCACTACCTCTCGGCCGTCTCTTCCAAAAAAGATGATATACGGACGATTGTAGAGAAGGTGGGCGATAAAAAGACCATCCTCTTCCTCGACGAGATCCATCGCTTTAGCAAATCACAGCAAGATTACCTCCTCCCGTATGTCGAAAATGGTGTCCTGATTCTAATTGGCGCCACCACCGAAAACCCTAGTTTTGAAGTAATCAGTCCGCTCCTCTCCCGCTCTCACGTCTATGTACTCAAACCACTGAGTGAAGATGAGTTAAAGTTGCTAATCAAGCAAGGGGTCAAACAACTCAAATCAAAAATAGATCCAGATGCTCTCGACTTTTTGGCTCGCTTTGCCAATGGGGATGGGCGGAAGGCTCTAAATATTATTGAGTCCGCGGCAGCCCTTTACCCTAAGATTAGTACCGAGGCCTTAAATACCACACTACAGTCACCATATCTCCGCTATGACCAGAGTGGAGAAGAACACTACGACACTATTAGCGCCTTTATTAAAAGTATGAGGGCCAGTCAGGCAGATGCAGCTCTCTACTACCTAGCCCGCATGGTGGCGGCCGGGGAAGATCCGCTCTTTATCGCTCGGCGCATGGTGATCTTTGCCTCCGAAGATATAGGGGTCGCGGTCCCGACCGCGCTCGTTGTCGCCAACGCCGTCTTTCGAGCCTGCGAAACCATCGGTTATCCTGAGTGCCAGCTTAACCTGGCAGAGGGTGTGGTCTACTTATCTAACTGCAAAAAGAGCAGGGCAGCCAACGACGCCTTTTTTGCTGCCATGGATGATGTCAAAAAGTACGGCAACCTCGCTATCCCACTCAAAGTGCGTAATGCCCCAACCAAGCTCATGAAAAATCTAGGCTATGGTCAGGGTTATAATATGAGAGATACCGAATCATTCCTCCCTGATCAATTAAAAAATAAAAAATATTTGGATAACAGCTAAATATGCCAAAGAAAATATATATCATTAGGCACGGTGAGACAGACTATAACGTAGAGCGCCGCATGCAGGGCTGGCTCGACATCCCGCTTAACGAGACTGGTCACAAACAGGCAAAAGATGCCGCCAACAAGCTAGTTGGTCACGAGCTCCATGCTCTCTACAGCTCAGACCTCGTGCGCGCAAAAGAGACGGCGACTTATGTCGCCAAAACACTAAGCATCGAGATCAAACACACTAAAGCGCTCAGGGAGACCGACATGGGTATCTTTGCCGGCTGGGCCTGGGAAAAAGAGCCAGATGAGACTAAAGATAAACTCTGGACTGAGTTTGAGCATGCTCGCGATAATCACATACTAGACTGGAATGCACACCAGGGCGAGTCAATCGGGCAGATGCTCGAGCGGGTTACTGGTTTTTTGTCCGAGCTACCGACCCTTCATCCCGACCAATCAGTGGGTATTGTGTCGCATGGTGGCACTATTAATCGGATCCTCGAATTCTACGGTCTCAAAGAGAGTGCTGAAGGATTTCGGATGGTCGGGAATGGCTCCATCTTTGTCTTAACCAAAAATGGTAATAGCTATACGATAGAGACTCTATGATAGCGAGCCTATCTCCAATCGACGCAGTCATCAAACACTTTGATGACGTTGACCCAGTAATTGCTAAGGTCCTACCACAGATTAATTGGTCAGAATGGTTTGAAGACCGATCTACCTCGGATCATTTTTATAACCTCACCCGTAACATCATTTATCAGCAGCTCGCAGGCAAGGCAGCTAGCACCATCTTTGGCCGCTTTGAAAACCTAGTCAAAGAAGTAACATCTCAAAATGTGATCGCAATCGAGGATCAACAGTTGCGTGATGCAGGACTTTCGTGGGCCAAAGTAAAGTACATCAAAGATCTGGCAGATAAGGTAATAAAAGCAGAGATCAATCTAACAAAGCTAGACTCTATGGCTAACGAAGAAGTAATAACTGAGTTGACTAAGGTTAAGGGGATTGGTCGCTGGACTGCCGAGATGTTCTTGCTCTTTACGCTCCACAGGGAGGACATCTTTAGCTACGGTGATCTAGGGTTAAAAAACGGTCTCGCAAAACTCTACAAAATCAATGAGCCAAAGCCGCAACAAATTACTAAGATTGTAGAACGCTGGTCACCATACGAGTCGTATGCCTCAATTGCACTCTGGCATACGCTCGACAATCGCTAGTTAGTAGCTGTATAGTGGCTAACTATGTCTCCGACAATATTCTTTGTACTCGAAATATTCATATTATATTTTGTGCCTATATTTGGGATGGGGTATAACCCGAGCCTCCTTGGCTACCGCCCTTATCTTTTTTTACTCGGCGGCATCTATGTGCTCTGGCGAGGTATCAGTCGCCACGTAACGCTCAGTGACTGGGGTATTACTACTAAGGCGTGGCATTATGGCTGGACCCACCTAGTTAGTACTACAATACTGCTCCCGCTCGTCGCTTTTCTACTCCTCTATTTTTCTTCTCCTGAGCTACAGGTCTGGCTCATTGGTTTTGATATGTTGAGCGTTAGTTTGCCAATGCGCCTCATTCTTTATACCTTTGTCTCTGTCCCAATCCAAGAGTTCATTTTCCGCAGTTACCTGACTTGGCGTATGGATCAGTTAGGCTACAATACCAAGCTAAATATTGCAGTCTCATCCCTCCTCTTTGTAGCAGGACATATCCCATTTCGTAGTCCCATCATGCTCGGGGTCGTAATCGTAATAGGGTATGTATATTCACGGCTCTATGTCCATCACCGAAACATTTTCCCGATCCTCATCTCTCACGCGTTAGTCGGCTCACTCCTCATATTAATCCGCAACTATTTCCTCCCATACTAGACACATTATCCCAGGATGGTATACTGGGGGATACGTAAGTTACTTATAATAAGGAGATCTCTTATGGCTAAAAAAGCTGCCGCAAAAACAACCAAAAAAACGACTAAAAAAGTAGTCAAATCCTCGACCATTGATATGGCATCAACCACACTCCCAGTCATGGATACTCCCATGGTAACAGCTGCTCCAAAGTCATTTAAACTCCCACCCCGCCTCCTCCCACTCGCACTCATTGTAGTAGGTATCGCACTTTTGACCTACAAAGTTGGTCCTTACTTTGTCCCAGCTATCGTCGGCTATACGCCAGTTACTCGTTTTGAGATCTGGAATCGTTTAGAGCAGAGTTATGGTACTCAGGCTCTAGATGATGTGGTCAACGAAAAGATCCTAGATAGTGCAATAGCAAAGTCAGGTGTCAAAGTCGATCAGGCCAAAGTAGATGAGCAGGTCAAAGGACTAGAGACTCAGTTTGAATCTATGGGTGGCCTAGATGCTGCACTAGAGCAGCGCGGCATGGACCGAGCAGAGCTGACCAAACAGGTTAAGACTCAGCTTGCAGTCGAAGAGATCCTCAAAGACAAAGTAAACCCGACTGACGAAGAGGTCAAAGCAGCCTTTGACGAAGCCGCAACTACGACTTACAAAGACAAAAAATTTGAAGACGTCAAAGACCAGGTCAAAGACGAGCTAGTCCAAGCCAAATTGGTCGAAGCTTTCCGCGACTGGTTTGAGATGATCAAAGCCGAAGCCAAACTCAAAAACTTTGGACTCTAAAATCAAATGGGGCTCCTGGGAGCGATAGTATTAGCAACTGTTGCGATAATAATACTAAGCACGCTGCGCACCTGGCTCCACTTTGAATTTGTCGCTCTATCACTGCTAGTCTTTAAGACTAACAGGGTGGGCAAGTGGCTCTATACCCTCATCTTCTTGCCCGGCACCATCCTGCACGAACTATCCCACTGGCTCATGGCCGAACTCTTGGGGGTAAGAACTGGCGAGATCACAGTCCTGCCAGATTTTGATTCGCCGACCGAGGGGGGTAGTGAGCGCTTGGGTAGTGTGGCCACTGCCAGCAGTGGACCAGTTCGTAGTTTTTTGATCGGTGCCGCTCCTTTTTTTACTGGGTTAGGCATACTCTGGATCCTCGGCAGCTTGCTACAGAGTGGCGACTGGCTCCTATGGCAGTACGCTTTGATCTTTTATGGCATTGTAGTCGTGGGTAGTAGCATGCTCTTATCAAAAGAGGATAGGCGGTCTTGGCCGTTCATTGTGATCTTGGTAGCTATCCTCCTAATTTCGTATTATTTCCTACCCGTAACCTTACCTGTCACATTTATCACTGCCGCGACCAATTTATTATCCAGGCTAAATCAAGTCCTATTCGTGACAGTCGGCGCAATTCTTGTTATTATCGGCATCTCATACGCACTTCGTCGTATAATAGAGAAGATACTAGGTAAAAAAGTAATAAGGAGATAAGTATTATGAAGCTCATGGTCGCAGGTGGAGCCGGTTTTATCGGTAGCAACTTTATTCACTACATGCTAGAGACTCACCCAGATTATGAGATCATCAACTACGACCTCTTAACCTACGCCGGTAATCTAGATAACCTCAAAGATATCGAAAATAATCCCAAATATCACTTTGAGCAGGGCGACATCACTGACCTCGCTCGTATTAATGAAGTTATGGTTAAGCACGGTGTGACTCACCTCATCAACTTTGCTGCCGAGACCCACGTGGATAAGAGTATTCATGGTGGGATCAAAGATTTTGTCTTGACCAACAGCCTAGGTGTGCAGATGCTGCTCGACGCGGTCCGCACCAATAAGATTGAGCGCATGATCAACGTTAGTACCGACGAAGTCTATGGCGCCCTCAAGCTTGGCGAGAATACTTTCTTTACCGAAGACACTCCCATCATGCCCAACATGCCATATGCTGCGGCTAAGGCAGGCGGTGACCTAATGTGTCATGCCTACTGGGTAACCCACAAAACTCCTGTAATCGTTACTCACTGTAGTAACAACTACGGTCCCTACCAGTTCCCCGAAAAACTAATTCCTTTCTTTATTTTCAAAGCCATGAAAGATGAGAGCGTCCCAGTGTATGGTGACGGCTTAAATGTCCGCGACTGGATCCACGCGCTCGATCATAGTAGTGCCCTCGACCTACTCTTACATAAAGGAGTGGATGGTGAGGTCTACAACATCGGCGTAGATAACGAGCGTAATAACCTCGAGATCACCAAAATGGTCCTAGGTATCCTAGGCAAACCAGAGTCACTCATGACCTACGTAGCCGACAGACCTGGGCATGACCGCCGCTATGCAATCGACGCGACCAAAATCATGAACCTAGGATGGAAGCCCAAATATACTAGAGATATGTTTGAGACAGGGCTCAAAGAGACTGTGCAGTGGTACCTAGATAACTCAGCCTGGGTCGACAAGATCCGCGCGCGCATGAACGAGATTAATCAACACATAAAGTAATAATATGACGAGTCCTAATGAGTTATCAGAAAGAGTTGGTATTTATCAAGATCAAATTAGAGTTATGGGAACACTGGGTTTTCTTGACATTGCTGCTAGCGATGAGCTACTGATGGATGACTTAGATTTATTTAGCCACACGATGTATCACGTTATACGTAACGAGAAAAATCGCGCAAATTTGGTCGGTTCACCTGAACATGTTACAAAGTTAGTAGCATTAGTTGAATCGAAGATGGAAGCATTATCGTCTGAACAAGCAGCGAAAATTGAAATAGCTTTTGCTGAACTAGGGACAATTATTGAAGATCAACTACCCGGTCTAATGGTTTTGTACCCTAGACTGCAGGAAGTAAGAAAAAAAGATTAATATGTCAAAATTCAAAGTTTATTCACTCAATAATATCCAGGCGCCCAACTTCCTCATGACTCCTTTGGAGCTCAAAGAATACTTTGATTTTGAGGTTAAGCGAGTTTACTTTATCTCTAACCCAACTGGAGACACCGGCAACCACGCACACAGAGCCGAAGAAGATGAATTATTTGTCCAGATCCAGGGATCTAGTACTATCTCTGTGGACGATGGTAATGGGATGCAAGATATTAGGCTTGAAGGTCCCAAGTCCGCGATTTATGTCCCCCACATGGTCTGGCATGGTTTTAAAGACTTAAGTAACGACTGTATTATCTTAGCGTTAACTAGCACCAACTACGACCCCTCCCGCGCCGACTATGTTGAGGACTACGAGGAGTTTAAACAGCTATGCAAAAACCAAGCCTCATCTTAACAGGTGCCACAGGTCTAATTGGATCCCGTTTTGTCGAGCTATATTCTGACCAGTTTGAGATCCACAATCTAGACCTCGCAACTGGTGTCGATATAACCAGTGCCGAGCAGGTAGAAGCATTTATTGCATCTCACCCTGCAACCACACTCATCCACCTTGCCGCCTTTACCGATACCGCGAGAGCCGAGAGTGAGGCAGGTAACAAAGAGGGGATCTGCTACCGAGTTAATGTAATAGGTGCAGAAAATATTGCTAACAGTTGTCGTGACCACAACATCTTTATGATCCATGTCTCGACCGATTTTGTATTTGATGGTACCAAAACTGAGCCGTATGTTGAGAGCGACCCTAGGTTCCCTGCGAGCTGGTACGGCACGACTAAGGCACTAGCCGAAGAAGCAGTAGAAAAGTCCGGGGTCAAATACGCAATCGCCAGACTGAGCTACCCCTATAGAGCCAACTTTGACCAAAAGCCTGACCTAATCAAAAAAATCAGGGAGGCTCTATCCACGCATACACTAACCCCTAGGTTCTCCGATAACCTAATTACTCCAACTTTTGTCGATGATATCGCCCGCGGGTTTGCGCGCCTAGCAACTCTACAACCCGAGGGGATATATCACCTGGTAGGTACCGGCAGTATCTCACCCTACGACCTAGCGCGTGAGGTCGCGATCGCATATGGCTTAGATCCTAACGAGGTATTAGAGAGCACACTAGCTGATTATCAAAAAAACCATGGTAGTAGTTTTGTCAAAAATGGTGCGATGAGTAATGTAATGACCAAAAAAGTTCTGGATATCGAGATGGTAGACCTCAAAACCGGGCTCGGTCTCATTAAGGCGCAACAAAAATGAAAAAAGCACTCTACGTCGTACTCATTGTAATTGCCCTTGGTTTATTTTACGTTCGTGTTCGCTACAGTAGTACGGCACCGGCCAGTAGTCCCGCACCTGAGGCATCAGTTTCACCTACCACATCGCTAGCACCTGCCGCGCCAGTTCTATCTGAGAAGCTAGACAACGCATACTTTACGCTCAGCTACCCTAAGGTTGCTACTTATAGTGCCCGTACTGCTCCCGACTCACGCGAATGGGTAATCAGCTATAGAGCAGAGGGGGATAGACCGCAGGGTGCGATCAACGACGGCTATCTGGTAAGCATCATGCGTTTTGAGACAAATGGGGGTGACTCAGATAGACTCCAAGCCGAGACAGATCGGGACAGTGCTGTTGAGAGCTGTAGCAATGAGACTAGTATGGAGATCAAAGACGGCAAGCTGGGATCACTGGCTGCACTAACATTTGACGATACCTGTAGCTCGAGCATCAATTATTATGTCTTAATGGGAGATATTCTCTACCGGGCTAGTGCGCTCACAGTTGGGGGAGATGCAGCAAAAGCAGAGTATCAGGTGGCAACTAAAGCTATCCTAAACTCACTTAGTTTTAAGTAATCAAAAATTGCTTAACCCAATATTTATTTCATCATGCTCAATCATTTTTGTTAGTATCTGGCTGTCTGTGTTAATGCCTCGAACCATTCCTCCAGCCTCCGTACATGTAGCACCAGTTTTATCTGTATACACATAAGGCTTTTTTAGTGCAGTGAATCCAGCTTTTTGATAGAGCACTCCCAACCGTTTTACATCGGTACAAAGTAAAGCAAGATCGATGTTTCTATTTTTCAAAAAATTGATTGCCTCCTCTAGCATCTGGTGAGCGATTCCTCGGTGTCGATGGTCGATCTTAACTACCACTCCTCCAATCATCCCAGCATTTAGGGTGTGTGAACCGATAAAAACTTCTCTTAGATCTAGTAGGATGATCCCTACGAGATCATTGTTGCTCCGAGCCTCTACAACATAATCTGGGGTAGCAAAAAAATTGTTCTTGAGATCGTAGTCAGTGTCGGTATGTTCTCCCCAGTTTAGTTCAGCTAGGGTATCCCATTCATTTTTATGATTAATATCAAACTTAACTACTTTGAAATGCATCATCACTTGATCATATCAGGACGTCGAGTTTTTGTTCTGATTACCGATTGCTCTCGTCGCCACTCATCTATTTTTGGATGATTACCAGACAATAATATCTCTGGTACTACTTTGCCGTCATGCTCGGGCGGTCTAGTGTATTGAGGGTATTCTAGGAGTCCCTCACTGTGTGATTCATCGTGACTACTCATATCGTCGCCTAGTACTCCAGGCAGTAAACGAGATACTGAGTCCACGACTATCATGGCTGCTAGCTCCCCACCGGTTAGGACATAATCACCAATGGACAGCTCCATGTCTACATATTCTCGAATCCGCTCGTCAAACCCCTCATAGTGTCCGCAAATCAAGATAAGATTATCAATCTTTGATAGTTCTAGTGCAGTCGCTTGCTTATAAACTTGACCCTGTGGGGTTAAGAGAATTACTTTGGTCTTCCCAGATTTCTTCGTCATTTCTTTGACAGCCTTCAAAGCTGTAAGTAGTACATCAAAACGGAGTACCATCCCCGGTCCTCCGCCATATGGGTGGTCATCGACCGACCCGTATGAGTCTGTCGCCCAGTCGCGTAGGTTGTGGGTATGTAGTTCTACTTTGCCACTCCCGATCGCTCGCCCCACGATACTATGTGACTTTAAAGACTCAAAAAAATCTGGGAAAAGGGTAATAATGTCGATCTTCATAATGGACTCCTGATATTGGCTAATTTTGTGTTAGCCACATGGGTATATATCTGTGTAGTAGAGATACTAGCATGGCCAAGCAGCTCTTGGATATATCTAACAT
>JAGOVG010000003.1 GCA_018060845.1 Candidatus Woesebacteria bacterium | reverse complement strand
GTGTAGGGGATACCTATGATCTCAGCGAGCATGGGGAGGTGAGCTTCCCTGTCTTTGGCATGTGACAGACCCTCGGACATATTAAAGATGAGATCTATTTTGCCTATGTGTTCTAAGAGCTTAGGGTAGAGATCTTCATCGACTGTCACGTAGTCGACAGTATGCCCGTTTAACTTAATTGCCTCGCCGATTGCTTTAATCGTTTTCAACTCATCTCCCTCGATATGCTTTTCTAGCTCGGGGTCTGTGCGATCGAGACTTTCAGGCCTTTGGTTGTAGACTACTGCAATACGCATTATTAGATGATAACACGGATAAATCATGACATATTTGGTCTGAGTATATGATATAATGTGATCTATTCTTTCGGGAGCTTTATGACTATATTTAACCAACTACTGGTCAACACTTTTGTGGCCAACTTAACCAACATGACGGTTTGGTTTGCCCTGACCTATTATGTCTATTTATCGACACACTCTGTTTTTGCAACTAGCTTAATCTCTGGATTTCACTTGGTTTTTACGGCACTCACAGGCCTATGGTTTGGGGGACTAGTAGACCATCATCACAAAAAAACAGTGATGGCATGGTCGAGTAATGTCTCGCTCATCTCATATTTAGCTGGACTCATTGCATACCTATCTGCTCCAGCTGATGCTTATACACATATCTATAGCCCTCATCTATGGGTGTTGATCCTACTCCTCTTAGCTGGGGTGATTGTTGGCAACTTAAGAAATATTGCGCTACCAACGCTCGTTACATTACTAGTTAATAAAGATGATAGAGCCAAAGCAAACGGGCAGGTAGGGATGGTTTCTGGAATTGGGTTTATGATCACGTCGGTAATCAGCGGATTTTTGGTAGCCAAGACGGGGATGCTCGGGGCACTAGTGGGGAGCGTGGTGGTTACGATAATCGCTCTCATCCACCTAATGCAGATAAAAATCGTTGAAAAGAAAATAATCCACCTAAATAATGATCACAAAAATATAGACTTTGCCGGAACCTTAAAAGTAATCAGAGGCATTCCAGGACTCTTAGCACTGATCCTATTTGCGACGTTTAACAATTTTTTGGGTGGGGTATTTATGTCACTCATGGATGCATATGGGCTGTCACTGGTCTCTGTCGAGACCTGGGGTCTCATGTGGGGATTTTTGAGCATCGCGTTTATCTTTGGTGGCATCATTATCTCTAAATACGGCTTAGGCAAAAATCCGGTCAAATCACTGCTTTTGGCTAACGCGATAATATGGATGATGAGTGCGGTATTTACCTCTTATCCATCCATTTACCTACTCCTTTTTGGATCGTTTATTTATTTAATGGTAGTGCCATTTATCGAAGCCTCGGAACATACGATATTCCAAAACTTGGTACCGCAAGCAAGGCAAGGTAGGGTGTTCGGATTTGCTCAGACTGTTGAGCAGGCAGCATCACCCATTACTGCATTTGCGATTGGCCCTATTACTGAGTTTTTGGTTATCCCGTTTATGACGGATGGGGTAGGTGCGACTGTTCTTGGCCCATATTTTGGCACCGGGCCAGCGCGTGGGATAGCGCTAGTCTTTACTGTTGCCGGCTTAATCGGCCTGACTATTACAGTACTGGCGACTCGTAGCCGACCATACCGACAGCTCTCAGCCTATTACCTTAAGAACTCTAAGTAGCATCCTATAGCTTGTACTTACTGTAGTAGTGTGATATACTAGTCATAGTTAATTGAAATAAGCATCTATATAAGTTGTAGGCGCGAGATTTTGGACATTAATTTGGTTCGGGGTCTTTCCTAACAATCATAGAAGAAAGTTAAGTTATGTCACGACGCGAATTTAGCGCCAGGGGATCTCGTCCTCAGGGATTTAATCGTAACCCTCGTTTTGCAGGTGGTCGAGCGAGTACTGGTCGCTCACAGGGCGGATTTGGACGCGGAGGCAACCGGATTAAATACATGAGTGTAGACCCTAGAATTTTAGTTAAAAAAGGCACAAAACTAGAGCAAACCCCCTACGAATCCAAACACCAGTTTAGTGATTTTCCTTTTTCGACTATTATCCAAGAAAACATTGTTCGTAAAAAATATGTAACCCCAACTCCGATTCAGGATCAGGTAATCCCGGTCGTAATGGAGGGACGGGATGTGATAGGGCTCGCGGCCACTGGGACCGGTAAAACAGCCGCATTTATGTTGCCACTACTTAATAAGATTATGCGAGTCAAGACTGAGCGTGTGCTCATTATGGCTCCTACTCGTGAGCTCGCTGTCCAAATAGTCGAAGAGGGTGGTGAGTTTGCCCGCGGAAGTGGTATTAATTATGCGCTAATTATTGGCGGGGTGGATATGCGAGGACAGATCAGAGATCTATCACGTAAGCCATCTCTCGTTGTTGGTACGCCAGGTCGGTTAAAGGACTTGATGGAACGACGTGCACTACGAATGAGTGATTATCAAACCATCGTGCTCGACGAGGTAGACAGGATGCTAGACATGGGCTTTATTGATGACATGCGCACTATCATTGGTCAGCTCCCCAAAGAGCGACACGGACTATTTTTCTCGGCGACGATGAACGACAAAGCCCAGATTATTGCCCGCGAATTTTTGAATAATCCTGTAACTATCCAGATAGAAACTCAGCATGCATCCGAAGCGGTCGATCAGGATATCGTCAAACTAAATGGTAGGTCAAAAATAGAAGTTCTCCACGAACTCCTGATCCAGCCAGGTTTTGACAAAGTCCTAGTATTTGGACGCACCAAACATGGCATGGAAAAACTATCCAAAACACTTACTGAGCGTGGTTTTGCTACTGCCTCGATCCATGGCAACAAGAGTCAGAGTCAAAGACAGCGTGCTCTTACTGCTTTTAAGCGAAACGAAGTAAAGGTGCTACTCGCAACAGACGTGGCGGCGCGAGGAATAGATATTGATAGCGTGACACACGTCATTAACTTTGAGCTACCAGAGACTTATGCTGACTATATTCATCGAATAGGTCGCACAGGTCGCGCAGATCGAACAGGCGTTGCCCTAACCTTTATAGACTAAAATAAGTCATATGAAGCAGGTACTGGCAGCTTACGAGCAACTGGGCAAAGCGTATCTAGAGCATAGACAATCACTCAAAAGTGACTCGTATGTTCGAATGCTACTGAAGCAGTTATCAAAAAATTCTTTGATTTTAGATGTTGGATGTGGGGCAGGGGTGCCGGTTGATGACGTATTGGTCAAAGCTGGTCACGAAGTAACTGGGATAGATCTCTCGCCTAGTCTCATCAAAATAGCGCGTAAGCTAGTGCCACAGGCTAGTTACACTGCTGGCGATATGCAGCAACTAAAGCCGAACGAATATTCAGTTGACGCAGTCGTGTGCTTATTTGCTCTCTTTCATGTTCCGCGGAGCGAGCATGCTAGATTGATCAAAACATTTGCTAGCTATTTGCCTATTAATGGGTGGTTACTGATCTCGATGGGAGATAGAGCGTATGAGGGAGACCACGAAATGTATGGGGTACCTAGTTATAGCTCGCAGTGGGGTAGTGTGGAGAATAGAAGAATAATTGAGGCAGCTGGCCTAACAATAGAGCACGAAGAATTTAGTAGTAGTTTTGGCGAACGTCACCAGATGATCTTGGCACAAAAATTGAACTGAAAATATAGTTGACCGTAAGTCTAATCTCTGTCATTATGAACTGGTATGAGTGTACAGGACGCGCAGGATATTGTGCAGATGAATAGTCTGTCTGGAGAGATACCGATTGCTAGTGGTGGCAAAAAGAAGAGTAGTTTGCTCTGGATAGTGCTTGGCTGCGTAGTGGTTGGGGTGGGTCTTGGTGTTTTTGTCTACCAACAGTCTTTGTCGCCTGCACCTAGTCCATCAAGCGCGCCTCGAGCTAGTCGTGCGCCAGTTGCCAGCGTTGCACCTATTCCCAGTCCTGCGGCACCTGCGACTAATGAGGTAACTCCAGCTGCTAATACTCTGACATTCCCAAAAAAGGGAAAGCTTAGGGTTTATCACACATTAAATAACATCCAGCTTGTTTTGCAGCTTACGATTAATGGAACAGTCAAGACCATTACTCTGCCAAACAAAGCAATATCAACAACTACACCGGCTAACTTTGCTGACTCGTCTTTTGAGGTTGAAGCAGGGAGTACTGGCACACTCGTCGCTTACCTAAACAGCACTAGTGGTCCTAAGCTAAGAGGCTGGTTGCCACCAATGGATGCTAATAACAAAAAAGAGTGTGGAGTGTCGGGAGGAGTGGTAGCTAACAACGAGGAACAAATAGCTTTTATTAAGTCAAAACTCGCGGGCGAGAGCATTTTTGAGTATCAATGCTGGGAAGATGACGATGTACCGGGTGAGTTTAACGACTTATATATGGTCTGGACTTATGCACCATCTGCTGCGACCGTTTCCCCGAGCCCAGCTGCATCCACCACCACCTCGCCTAGCCCTAGTGCTAGTGTAAAAGCTAGTTCTTCTCCCTCACCATCTCCTAGCGTAAAAGCTAGTGTGTCTCCATCGCCTAGTGTTAAAGCGAGTACGGCCGCGGTAGTTGCTACGCCTACACCCACGCCGTCGACACGGGCTGCCATGCCTGATACTAGCGAGGGAGTACCGGTTACTGGCGTCTTTGAGATTACTGTTGGGACCGTATCTGTGGGACTACTACTACTCGCATTGGGACTCTTTGGACTTTTGACTCTTTGATGTGTTGGCAATTCGGCTAATATTTGGGTAAATTTAGTTGTGGCTAAAAGTAGGGAAAAACAGCTGGCAAGAGAGATGCGAAGAGAAGGGAAGAGCATTCGCGAGATTGCTAGCGCACTCAAGGTTTCAAAAGGCAGTGTAAGTTTGTGGTGTCGTGACATCCTTTTGTCAAAGGAGCAAATCGAGATACTGCTCGCAACGGAGAATGCAGGGAAAACCAAAGGTCGGATAACTGCTTGGGAGTGGCATAGAGAGGAGAAAAGGCAAAGATATATAATTAACCACTCATTTGGCTATAATTCAGTAGAAACTTTGTCAAAACATGACTTATTTCTAGTTGGGTTAGCCCTGTATTGGTCTGAAGGATCTAAAAAAGATAGGCGAGTATTGCTAACTAACTCTGACCCATACATGATCACTCTATACATGAGGTGGTTGAAAGAATGTTTTGACATTAAACCTAATCAGATAACTTGTAGGGTCACTATTAACGAGCAGCATAGCGATAGAATAAAAGAGATTGAACAGTATTGGTCGAATGTCACCAACACACCTTTGTCGCAGTTCACCAAGACTACTAAAATTAAGAGTAAATGGGTAAAACAATATGAGAATCGCAATACATATTATGGAGTCTTAGCTGTACACGTACAAAAGAGTACAGATCTTAGTTACAGAGTGACTGGTGCTATAGATCGCTTGAGGGAGATAAGTGATTTTCGTGGTAAAATGACCAATATGGCAGGGTAGCTCAGTTGGTAGAGCAGAGTCTTCATAAGGCTAAGGTCGCGGGATCGTGCCCCGCCCCTGCTACACTTCGACTATACTCAGTGTTAGCTGATACAAAAAATCCCGCTGAAGCGGGATTTTTAATTTTGTTGCGGAGCTAGGAGTTGAACCCAGTCTGTGAGATTATGAGCCTCACGTGCGCCGTACACTACCCCGCGCGTTATTTTTATAGAACTACCAGGATTGTAACCCAGATCTGCAATTTATGCAAAAATTTGGGATACTTAAGTTGTGGAGATAAGTGATTTTAGTAATGGCTCGCTAGGATTTCCTCATAGACTATTGGAGGTTAAGCCTCCAATCAAAAAACTGTGGTATAGAGGGGAGTGGAGAGAAGAGTTGTCTACAAAAACTGTGGCGGTAGTAGGCTCCCGGCGAATGAGTAGGTATGGCAGGAGTGTGATCGAGGAGGTGGTGCCAAAATTATGTAGTGCTGGATTTACCATAATATCGGGACTCATGTATGGGGTGGATCAGCTCGCACATAAGATAACACTTGAGCAAGGAGGTGTCGCTGTGGCAGTTCTTGGGTGGGGGATAGAGCGGGCGAATGATCCAGAGAGCGATAGGATGGCAGACGAGATAGTGGCTCATGGCGGAGTAGTTATGTCTGAGTATCCAGGTGAAACTAGGGGACAACTATGGACTTTCCCACAGCGCAACCGGATAGTGGTCGGGCTGTCGGACATAGTGATAGTAGTTGAGGCAGGGGTTAAGTCAGGCACAATGAGTACGGTTAGGTGGGCCGAAAAAATGAGCAAGCCTGTTTATGCCGTCCCTGGTAGCATGTTTTCGAGTACTTCAGAGGGAGCCAATTTTATGATAGAGACAGGGATGGCCAAGCCGCTAACTCCCAGTGTAATAGATTTATTAATCGGGAGAGGCAGCGATCTTCTTTACAAAAATACTGTGCGTCCAGTCCTGTTGGGAGTAGAAAAAGTGATTTATGAGCAGTTAGAACTACTAGGTCCTCAGAGCATTAATGAACTAGCGCGGAGCAGTGGTGGTCAGGTGGGAGAGATACTCTCTGCTCTAGCGTCTCTCGAAATGAATGGTGTAGTGGTAGAAGAGCGAGGGATATTTGGTATAGTTTAACTATGCTCGCAAGAGTTAAGTCAATTGCAACAATAGGACTAGAGACAGTAGAAGTAGTAGTGGAGGTGGACGTAGCCAACAAAGGTTTCCCGGCTTTTGATATGGTCGGACTACCTGATAAGGCTGTAGGCGAATCGCGAGCGAGAGTTAAGAAAGCAATAGAGAATTCTGGGTTTAATTTTCCTGACAAGCGGATAACGGTTAACCTAGCACCAGCTGATCTTCACAAAGAGGGGAGTAACTACGACTTGCCGATTGCGATCGGTATTTTACTTGCTTCACAAGAAATTAATATTACACCGATTAATAATACTGATGAGGGATTTATTGAAACTGATGGGTATTATTACGGAGAGTTAGGGCTGTCGGGTGAGGTTAAGCATGTTAGAGGTACTCTACTTGTGGCACTAGCAGCCAGAGAGCGCAAAGTGAGTGAAATATATGTCCCGGTAGAGAGTGCTTTGGAGGGCGCAGTGGTCGATGGTGTAACGGTTTACCCTGTGCGAAATCTTGCAGAGCTGGTCTCGCACATGCAAACTACTAAGCGGATCGAACATTTACAACCCCTGCCTGTCGAACAACTGATCGAAGATGCAGTAACAACTGTCGACATCAGTGAGATAGCAGGGCAGGAGATGGCTAAGAGAGCGGCCGAGATCTCGGCTGCCGGTGGACACAACCTACTCCTCGTTGGCCCACCGGGAGCAGGGAAAACAATGCTCGCAAAAGCATTCCCGTCGATCCTACCACCACTTCTGCCTGACGAATCTTTAGAAGTTACCCGGATATATTCTGTGGCTGGGATACTACCAGCGGGCACTGCTCTGATGCGTCGTAGGCCGTATCGCTCACCACACCATACAGCGAGCACGATCTCAATAATTGGGGGAGGCACTAACCCGATGCCAGGAGAGATCAGTCTGGCTCATTTAGGGGTATTATTTTTGGATGAACTGCCAGAGTTCCCACGCTCAACTCTCGAAGTGCTGCGGCAACCAATGGAGGATGGTAGGGTCAGTATTACGAGAGCGGCGGGACGTGCAGAATACCCAGCCAAATTTATGCTCCTAGCATCAGCTAATCCGTGCCCATGCGGATACCTTAACCATCCATTTAAAGAATGTAGCTGTGGAGAGCGCCAGATTGAGAAGTATAGGAGTAGGATAAGTGGGCCGATACTTGACCGGATCGATCTACATGTGTGGGTGGACCCGGTCGAGGTGAGCAAGCTAAATTATGAAAGTAAAAAGGTAAAAGGTGAAAGTGAAAAACTCGTCGAAAACTCAGAAGCTGTGAGAAAAAGGGTAGAGCGAGCAAGAGGGATACAGCAAAAGAGATTTGACGGAGTTAAGGGGATGTATTCTAATGCACAAATGGGGAACAAAGAAGTTAAGAAATATTGTGAACTGAGTAGCGAGGTTCACACATTCCTGCAGGCAGCGGTTAAGAAATATAATCTTTCGGCTAGAGCTTATTTTAAAGTGATTAAGGTGGCTCGGACTATTGCTGATCTAGCTGAGGTAGCAGATATTGAAGTAGCACACATCGCGGAAGCGGCGCAGTATAGGGAGAATGTGTGGTAATAGTAAGTTGATATTTACTTGTTACTTTGTTGTTAATTCATTATGCAAGTTAACTATAGGTGCTGACATAAGTTTTAATCCATATTCCCAGGTTTTATGGTTTGATGTATCTAATTCACCAGTCATTAGTATTTCTTGAGGGGTGTGTGAGTCACTAAGCGACATCATCTTTATTAAATTTTTGGAAAATGCAGGAATAGTGTGAGTTTCTTTTGCGTTTAAATATGTATTGAATAGTGAGTAGCTAAGTATTCTAGGGAATAAATAATTTAAGTTTTGGTAAGAGTACTTAAAAACATGTGTCAGCGATGGCCAAGCGTAAGAGTAGTTTTGTGCTGAATTATCTTGACCCCATTCAAGAAGAGAACCTTCATATGTTTGCGTAATTATTTCAGTGTTTAACGCCACACTATTTCTCACAAGATTTAACAAATTGTTTTCGAACTCTATTCTTGCTAAGGTTGTGTAAATATCAGAAAATCTATTTCCGATTTTGTGTTGGTGTACTTGGTCTGGATTAATTAACTTTGTTTCAACTTGATGTTTTTTAAAAAGTAGTTCACTAAAAAATGCGATAGTTTCCAATATGATGGAGTTAGTACTATGTTCTAGAGCGTCATGTTTATGTCGCAAGAACCCGTGGATAGCATGACCAAGTTCATGAGCGAGAGTATTGGCGTTGGCAAGATCGCCGTTCCAATTTAACGATATTAACGGGTTTCCCAACCAATGATAAGTAGCATTAGTACTCTTACTATCAGGACGATTTGTAAATATGTGATTTTTATCATTCACCAGTCTTATAATCTCTCCTAATTCTGGTGAAATATCACTCCATGCTAGTTCTATGTGTTTTATTGTTTCATCAAAACATAAGTCAGGCTCGCTTCTACTTGCTTTCAAATCTATTGGATCATCTAAATCTGGTTGAAATCCGAGTAATAGTGACTTATTATTGTGATGCATTGTTAAAATAGATTTATATGTTTTTGCTGTTTGTATAAATAGATCCCACGCTACAGGTGTGATTGACATATCGCTTAACTTGTCATTGAAGGCATCTTTTTTTTCATTTTCTGCTCTAAGCTTGTATATCCTTTCTAGTAATATGCTGGCATTCGGCATAAATGTTACGAGCGAATCTCGTACCCTAGTTCTAAGTTCTCTTCTCGCAGATTTATCATTCTCATCATATCTCGACACCATTGCAGAGTGAATATTTAGAGTCTTATTGGATATTGGGTGATTGATGCTTAGTGAGTCAAATTCGTTAGTGTAGACTGTCCTTGGTTTTTCGATAGATGTCCAATATGCAGCAGTTTTTTCTGGGTTAGAATTTAAGTAGTCTGTACTATCGGCGTGCTTTTTTAATAGCCATGCTTTCCTATTAGCAAATAGAGGACTGTTTATTGTTGACACAAAGTGTGCTTCTGGAATGCTCGCGAGCCAGATACGTAAGAACTGATCTAGTTCAGCTGTGGTAGTTTGCATGCTCAGAAGCATTTCTTCGAAAACGCTTTCAGATGGATGTATGTGTGCTCTTAGACTTAAGTAAGAATCGACATCATCTAGTGCCGCCTCTGCGATTAAATATTTTATTAATATTTCATGAAGTTGTATATCAGATGGTAGAGGCGCTACACCGATTGTTTCATTTGAAAAATTGAAAGATAGATGTCTCAGTGATGCATAATCTCTTTCTAGGTTTGGTGATTCTAGGTTGCGTAAATCCCAACTTCTTGCTTCGCTTGCCTTATTCATGGTGAATATTATACATTATAGGGTCATTTATCTAGTGATACACTATTGATGTGAAGCAAAATAATCTTAAGACTGGGAATAAGGGTGAGCACGAGGCTGCAGACTATCTAGAGAAGAAAGGTTATGAAATATTAGAGAGAAATTATAGAGAAAAATATGGAGAGATCGACATAGTGGCCAGGTGCAAGGTAAAAGTTGAAAGTTATATCGTCTTTGTAGAGGTAAAGACTAAGACGGAGGAGATGTTTGGTGAGCCCTGGGAGATGATAAACAAACACAAAATTAAGCAGATTACGCAGATGGGACATCTATGGTGTATACAGAACCACTACCATGGACTGCTCCGGATTGATGCAGTGGGTGTGTGGCTGGATCAACTAGGATTAGTTAGCAGGGTAGAGCATTGGGAGAATGTGCAGCTGTAGACCTGGTAATTTGACAACTGCGTATAGGACTGATATATTGCGCTTTAATTGAATAAAGGCGTTGAGAGGATTTGATTGGGAATCCTTGAGCCCAGCCTAGCGGCGGGCAAGCTGATAGCGCTACTACTTCGGTAAACTCAGTACGAGTCCCCAAGAGATGTGCTATACGGAGGCGAAACCGTAAAAAGTCAGCAACGAGTGTTGCCGAAAGGATAAAGCTCGCAGAGAAAGAGTTTTCTTGCGATTTATTCCCCGACGAGGGGATTTTTTGTAAGAAGAGAATGCAAGGTGGTATCGTCCTGAACTAAGCTGAAGGGCCCTTGTACATCTATCACAAATTTTGTGGTGGGCGTGCAAGGGCTTTTTTAATGGGTATTAATTATTTATATAAAGGAGGTATATGTTAAAACGAGAAAATGAATACGTGAAAGGAGCCTCTGGTGTCTATGGGCATCAGGGGATACTTTGGTTATGCACAAAAAGCGTATAAAGAGTTGTTGCCTGCCGTTCATCCGATGAAATATGGTGTTGACCCAGTACATCAACTAGCTGAAATAATTTCTCGCAAGCGATTCGAGCGTGATGATTTTAAGGTAGCAGTGTTTGTGTGTCCGCTCTTTTTAATCGATGAAAAAAAATTGGCAGCAGGTTTTAGTTCGGCTATTACTGATGTGGCTGTTGGCACTATAGATGCGTTCCCGCGATATAAGCATAAATTCGATAAAGCAATAGCATTGATTAGAGAAATTAAAAGCGTTCTTATGGGTGCTTTGCCTGTACATATTGAGCTGATACTCGGTGATACTGGGTTGCCAAACGGGGAGTTGTTGGGTAGAAAACATAATCTGAACATCATGTTGAGCGACAATCTATTGGAGTATGGGCAGTATTTACTTAGAAAAGATAGATCGATTTTTAATGCTTCAGATCATTATATGATCAGCGAATTAACAGCTCAGTATCGTGTTGGAGATTTTGCGCAAAAAGGATCTGATTTAGTTGAAGATGGGAAAATTATGCGTTCAGGTGATATTCAGTTTGGTCATCTAAATAAGGATGTCGCACGTAAAACTTATGACGAGGCAAGACATAAGCGTGGGAGAGGTGAATCCGAATATGAATCATACGGTTTCCACCTAAACTATGGTTTGGCTGGGCTTGCACTTAGATCCCGGGGTGTAGATTTGATAATTGGAACAGACCCTGAGACTAGTTATATGAATTATTTATATCACGCATTCATGGATCCTAAGGATCTAATGATTGTAGTACCAAGGGAGAATATTGTATGAAAGACATGATGTTACAAAATACGTTGCAAGGATTAAATATTATTACCTCTTTGCAGAGTGGTGATGAAATCACCATTTTGAATATTATTTGTCCAGGCTATATGCGCAAGAGAGAGGGGTCGGTAGAACAATTCGACTTTCCTGCTTTGTCGGATCGGATAGATAAGAGTCCCAACGTTCGCTTGATGATTGATAAAATGTATCGGTATCTATCTGGCATTTCTCATTTAGGAAATGTAAAAGCCACAATGATTTTGGCGGACGTTGCCATATTGAACTACCATGAACTGGTTAAGAAACAAGACGTCCAGATAATTATGGACAACTTTTTTAATGATATTAACGAGAAAATAGTCAAGAAAAACAAGATAGTGGTAGATTTTGTAAAAATGTCTGAATTGAAAGAAGAATTTAATAATATTCCAATTGATGGTGTGAGGAATAGTGAAGCACGGCTTAACTTTGCAAAGGTACTGCCTGATATTAAGGCGAGAGCAAGTGAATATCGAGATAGTTTGATTTTTCAAAGAATCAACAAAGCTATGTCAGAGAATACTTTTTCTGAGAGCGAGATTGGCCAGTACTCGAACTTGGCAGAGAGGGAGGTGGCTAGATTTGCAGTCGAGTATGGATTTGCAGGACAAGCAATCAAGAAGTTGTACACAAATCCAGTTATTCTTTTTACTGAGCCGTCAGGCTACTTGAGGGGATATTTTTATCATTCATACTTAAAGCGAGACGAAAGAATGTCTGTCTTGTATACTATTTAACTAAGGAGAATCTATGATAAACAAGATGAAAGAAAAAGTATTGAAGATGCTAGACGACGCTCACGTTAAATATGAGCTAATCAAGCTGCCAGAAAACATATCGCTTGATGTGGCAGAACACATGAGGTTTCATGGCAGGCCAATGAAGTATGCGCTTGCTACCATGGTTTATTCAACAGAGAAGGGGTTTGTTGCAGTGCAGCGAAGAGGTGACACTAAAGTGAGTAGCAAAAAGCTGCGTGAGTTCTTGGGCATTAAGCGTCTCAGTCTGGCGACTAAAGAAGAGCTAGACAGTCTTGGTTTACAGATAGGACTCGTCCCGCCTGTTGGACTTGATATGCCATTCTATGCGGACAACAAGATGTTGGAGCTAGACGAGATATACACAGGGGCAGCAGACAACGAGTATGGGATGCTTACCTCACCGAAGGAACTCTTCAGGGTGAGTCATCCAATTATGTGTGATGTAACTGAGTACGAGTCACAATATATAGATCACCCACGTATTTTGTCAGGTATTACACCAAGCGGGAGCCAGCTCCATATTGGCAACTACTTTGGGGCAGTAGCTCCACAAATAGCACTGCAAGATACTCATGAGACACATTACTTTGTAGCAGATCTACATGCTCTAACTACGATCCACGATCGAGATCAACTAGAAAAAAATATCACTGGGGTGGTTTTAGACTATCTGGCACTAGGACTCGACCCCAACAAGTGTGTGTTTTTCCGTCAGTCGGACGTGCCAGAGCATTCACAACTTGCAGTAGTACTAGCTAACTATATAAGTTACGGCCAGATGAAAAGAATGCATGCTTTTAAGGACAAACTGCAAACAGGTACGAGCGTTGACTCTATTAATATGGGATTATTCAACTACCCGATATTGATGGCAGCGGACATTCTATTGTACAAGCCTTACGGAGTACCGGTCGGGGAAGATCAGCGTCAGCATATTGAGCTAACTCGTGATATTGCAGATAGTTTTAACAAAGCATATAAGAAGAGTGTATTCCCACTACCCGAGCCGATGATATCAAAAGAAGTAGGCAAAATTATTGGGACAGATGGAGTTAGGAAAATGAGTAAATCATTGGGGAATATTATAGGGATATTTGAGGATGAAAAAGTTATTGAAAAGCAAATTATGAGTAGTTATACAGATCCTACACGGCTAAAGGTGACCGACCCGGGCAAAGTAGAGGGGAACCCAGTGTTTATTTATCATGATCTAATGAACGATAATAAGGTTGAAGTGGAAGAGTTAAAAGATAGATATCGGGCAGGGACAGTCGGGGATGTTGAGGTCAAACAAAAACTGGTGGCAGCACATAAACGAAAGTTTGCGAGTGCAAGGGTACGTAGAGCTGAACTAGTAGATGACATGAAGCAAGTGAGCGAAATACTCGAGCGAGGGGCAGTTAAGGCCACTCAGTTTGCAAAAGATACGCTTGCCGAAGTTTATGAGGTGATAGGTGAAAGGAACAAGTTAAATATATGAAAGATCCAATAACGTTTGCTGATTATGCCAAGGTAGAAGTGAGAGTGGGCAAGATAGCGGCCGCAGAGGTTCCAGAGGGGAGCGAGAAACTGATTAAGTTTAGTGTAGATTTTGCTACTGAGACAAGGACAATTTTCTCAGGAATTAAAGAATGGTACAACCCAGAAGAGTTGGTGGGGGTCACGACCATTTGGGTAACTAATATCCCACCCAAGAAGACTCCATTTGGTGAGTCACAGGGGATGCTATTTGCCTGCGACACAGTAGATGGTAAGCCATATATTGTGAGAATTGGTGAAGACCTGCCTGCGCAGGCAGGTGTACCCTTGGGAAGCGAATTTCACTAAGATTGTTTGTTCCAGTATTCCTGGTGGAGCTTTTTGTAGAGTGCGATCTCTTTTTTGTACTTAGATTTAATGTAGTCGATGTATGAATTGACCTCGTCTATTGCTTCGGGGGGGAAGTAGTACTGCTCTTTGAGATGAAAGTTGATAGAGGGGAGGACTCCTTTTTCGTCGATCAGGCCGCACTTACGCAAAAAATCTGCAGTTGGAGTTTTTAGGGCTATAGCTAGAGCATTTAAGGCTTCAAAACTGGGTGACTTGTATGCACCTCCCTCTAATTTTGAGAGGTAAGAGACAGAAAGCTGTGAGCGACGTGACAGCTCAGATAGCGAGATACCTCGCTTACTCCTCTGGTAGCTAACATAGCTGCCAACTGGGTTATTTTTTTGATCCTTTATGATGTCTTTCATAGTATTGACGTAACTCCGTTATTTAGTTATACAATAGTTAATGCTACTATTTACTATTATCACACACTTGTTAAGTAGCTATTTATTTTCTTTTGTTAATTATTTAGAGCCGACGGACGGGAGTGCATGGGGATGCAAAATCTCCCGAGCGTCGGTGACATATCAACCCAGAGGGAAGTTATGCTTGACTATAGTTTAGCACTCTTGTCACACGTCACAAATCCTCGGGTGGAGAGATCTATTTGGGTGAGAGACCTTCAGAGCTAGAATTTAGTGATGCAACAAAAATAGATGCACTTAAGCGTGCTGGATACCGTTGTGAGCGATGTAAAGTACCCAAGAAGAAGGCGAGAGATGGGTATCTAGAGATACACCACAAACTAGCGATCTATTGTGTTGTTAACTATTATCCATACTTATTTCCTGAGCTAGTAAGGTCAATTGTAAATGCTGAAGTGCTGTGTAAAGACTGTCACCAGGAAGCAGATAATGCGATGCAATACACTCACGAAGAGACAGCGCGATTTCTTGGCGGGTTGACGATAGCAATGCTATCGAATATTGAAAGAGAAGTAATTAGATAGAAAAAACTATGACTATTAATATTGAAATATCAAAACGCGAAGAGATAAAAGTGTGGTGTGCTGGGAATGGCAGGTTGAGTAAGAGTGGTGGATGCCCAAAGACACTACCAGGTTATCCATCAAATGACGTAAGCATGGAAGGCTTTAGTCACGCACTAGCATTGGGAACAGAGCATGAGAGACATAACGGGAGCCATACACTTAATATTTATATCCCTGCTGCACTGGCAGAACTAGGAAGAGAGGATTAATCGGCGGCTAGCTAGGTAAATCGATCTGAAAAAGGTTAGAGTGGTTATAGTATATGAGTACTGAATTATATTCTGTTTACAAAGGAGAGGGAGGTCCGTGGCAAATAATTTGTAATCAATGTGGGTGGGTATACTTTTCACTCAGCCCAGAAGCGGTCGCAGCATTAGGTAAAGACTGGGCCGAACAAAGGATTGATGATGAAATAAGCAAGTTTGGGAAGAGTCACCATTGCCTAAGGTCGGAAATTTGATAAAGAGTCTGGTAGAATAACACACATCCCCCGACGCTCGAATATGGGGGAGCTATGGAGGGACACTGTGCCGAAAAAAACAGATAAGAAGCCAGAGACAAAAATGCCACCAGTCCTTAAGGGTAAACCAGTTAAGATGTGGAGCTTCCGCTTTGATATGAAGCGAACGGTTGTGTGGATCCTAATCCTGTTCTTATTCCTGCCTGCTATTTTTACATATCTTAATAGTGGGGTAAGTAATGCCACTCTGACTGTGACTGAGGCAATGACTGAAATAAGAGAGAAAAGGGTGGAAAAGGTAGAGGTTCTCGGTGACTCGATAGTTCTCAACTATGCCGATAAAAAGATTAAACTCTCGACCAAAGAAACAGGCCAGTCATTTACCGAACTCCTCACTCAATATGATATAGATCCAGCGAGCGTTAACTTTGAAGTATCTAATGGTAGTTTCTGGGATTCGCTAGGCGGGATACTAAATGTCTTGTCATTTGTCCTCATGGCACTATTTTTTGTCATGATCCTAAGGCAGATGAGAGGTGGTGGTGGGGGAATGGGTGGAGGTATGTTTGGGATGGGCAAGAGCAAAGCCAAGCTATTTGCTAAAGGCAAACAATCTATTAAGTTTGATGGAGTAGCAGGCGTTACAGAAGCCAAGCAAGAACTCGAAGAAGTAGTCGACTTCCTCAAAAACCCGGCAAAATATACCAAAGTCGGAGCGCGCGCGCCTAAGGGCGTCCTCTTAGTTGGACCAGCTGGTGTTGGTAAAACACTGCTTGCCCGAGCCGTCGCAGGCGAAGCCAATGTACCATTCTTCTCGATGGCCGGATCCGAGTTTATGGAGATGTTGGTTGGAGTTGGTGCCTCTCGCGTTCGTGACCTATTTGATACAGCCAAAAAAGCCTCACCCGCAATTATCTTTATTGACGAAGTAGATGCAATCGGTCGTACCCGCGGTGCAGGAAGCATGGGTGGACATGATGAGAGAGATCAAACACTCAACCAAATCTTAGTGGAGATGGATGGTTTTACCGCTAACGAGAGTGTCGTCGTACTAGCTGCAACCAATCGACCTGACGTCTTAGACCCAGCCCTAGTTAGGCCTGGTAGGTTTGATCGACGCGTCACGCTCGACATGCCAGACATCGAAGGACGAAAGGCAATCCTTGGAATCCATGCTGCAGGTAAGCCATTTGCAAAAGATATCGATTGGGAAAAGACTGCGAGGCGCACTGTTGGATTTACCGGAGCTGACCTAGAGAACATGCTAAATGAGGCTGCCATCTTGATCGCCCGTGAGGATAGAACTGAGATCACAAATGCAGACCTCGAAGAAGCGGCAACCAAAGTCAAAATGGGACCAGAAAAGAAGAGGATGTTTAATGCGGTAGAGCGAGACATGACAGCATATCATGAGGCAGGACATGCCCTAGTTACACACTTCCTCTCTCACACCGACCCAGTACACCGGATCTCGATAGTCTCACGTGGGCGCGCTCTTGGCTACACCCTAATCCCTCCAGCACAGGACAAATATCAGAGCACCAGAACCGAGCTATTAGAAGAGATCTGTACCTTGCTAGGTGGCAGAGCAGCAGAGCAGCTAGTCTATAACGACCTAACTGCTGGTGCTAGCTCCGATATTGACCGAGTAACTCGTATTGCACGGGCGATGGTTGTTGACTATGGTATGAGCCCACTCGGACCAATTGATTTTGGACCACAAGAGGGTTACTCGGAGTGGGGTCGTAACTATCTAGAGCCAACTGATGTCTCTGATTCTAAGCGGGCTGAGATCGACGGTGAAGTGAAGAAAATCGTAAACATTTGTGAGAAGGTGACCATGCAAATACTCAAAGACCAAAGCAAAATAATGGATCGTGTGGTTGTAGAGCTTAAAGAGAAAGAATCGCTAGAGCGCGAGGATTTTGAGCGGATAGTAGGTGTTACTAAAGAAGAGATCCAAAAAGCAGAAAAGTATAGCGTGGTGTATAAATAGGGTATGACACAGCATGTTAGAGACGTGGCCGGCAAACTAGCGCGGAGTAAGAGATTTCGTAAACTGTTACTATTACTTATTGTTCTGATGTTTGTTTTGGGACTCGTGATCGTGCCAGTCGAATCGGGTGCAGCAGCTGCTCGGATTTTGGATTATGAGGATGGGCTCTGGTTTGCTATTACGACTGTTACTGGTGTTGGCTACGGGGATGTGTATCCTGTGACCCTGCTAGGGCGACTGATGGCAGTGATACTAGAAGTAGGCGGAGTACTATTATTTGGATCTTTGGTTGCTTTTGTGTCGGTTGAGATGCTTAGATACCAAGAAGATTTTAATATGAGGCGGATATTGGAGCGACAGGATGAACTACATATGAAGTTGGATGAGCTAAAGAAGCATTTGGATTACCTAGTAAGAAAGTAGACTTGTTCGTTTCGAGTTCGTCGTACCATCACACAAAAAACCGATCATAAATTTCTGCTGAAATTTTGATCTATGTCTCGAGCTACCCGCTCTGCGAATATTTTTTTGTTGTGAGATACGACTGCACTCTGCATCTCACCTTCCTCTAAGCTACAATACACATATGAAATTGTTATTAGTCGATGGGAGCGCGCTACTACACCGTGCGTATCATGCATACCCGCCACTGACCTCAAAAACTGGTCAAGTGGTAGGAGCCGTGTATGGTGTAGCATCCATGCTCTACTCGGCACTCGTTGAAGTAGCACCTAGTCATGTCATGGTAGCCTGGGATCTACCTAAGCCGACATTTAGACATGAGAAATATGTAGGATATAAAGCTCAGCGACCAAAAGCCGATACCGAGATGGTCGAGCAGATCCCGATAGTCAAGCAGGTGATCGAGGCTATGGGGATACTCCAGAGCGAAGTCGAGGGATACGAGGCAGACGACATTATCGGAACACTGTCGTGTATTGAGATCGATGGGGATGTAGTCATATTAACTGGCGACCAGGACACTATGCAGCTAGTAGGTCCCAAAGTAACTATATTAACTCCTCCTAAAGGCAAGTTGCCAGCCAAGATATATGGAGTTGCAGAAGTAGTTGAAAAGTACGGAGTCACTCCGAGCCAGATCGTAGATTACAAGGCGTTGATAGGTGATGTGTCAGACAATATCCCTGGAGTGGCAGGCGTCGGACCGACGACTGCCGCCAAGCTCTTGCAAGAGTATGGGAGCTTAGTGGACATTTATGCGGCAGTTAATGCAAAAAATGACAAGCTAAATTCAAAAGTCTACGAGAAGCTGCTAACTGGCCGTGACAGTGCCTTTTTGTCACAAGATCTCTCTAGGATCGTGACTGACATGTCCCTTCCGATAGAACTTAGTGAGATGGAGTATGTGGATATTAAGAAAGAGTTATTAAAAAATACTCTAGAAGACCTAGGGTTTAAAAGTCTGGTGAGGAGGATCTGGGGAGACGAAGAAAAAACAGTAAAATCAAAAGTACCTGATAACCAAATGGGTTTATTCTAAATTGTTAATTTAATGCAACAATGCAACAAGGCAACATTGAAACAATGATAAAAAAGATAGCATTAGTTCACGATTATTTAAACGAGGCAGGGGGTGCGGAGCGAGTACTCAGAGTGCTTTCAGAGATGTATCCAGAGGCACCTATTTATACTGCATTTGTAAAAAATGGGACTGCCAAGGCTATGTTTAGTGACCGCGAGATCCACGAGAGCTCGTATGGATGGTTACTAAAAATTGGACGGCTCTTTAGCTACTTACGATTTTTGCTCCCTTGGATCTGGAGGAGTATCGATCTAACTGAATATGACCTGGTTATTACCTCGACTTCTGGTGGATATATTGCTCGTGGATTTAGAGTGGGGGACAAGACTAGAGTGGTTGCTTATTGCCATACACCGCCAAAATGGCTTTATGGTTATGACACCCCAACTGGGGCAATGAGTAAGTGGTGGGGCAGACTGTTTATCTACGTGTTTGGGCCACCCTTGCGCTACTTCGACTATATGAGTGCACAGCGAGTAAACACCTGGATAGCTAACAGTCACGAAGTGGCATCTCGGATACGCAAGTTTTATGGTAAAGAAGCAACTGTGATATATCCACCTATAGAGTTAAAAGGGGAAAGTGGAAAGGTGCAATTAAAAAGGGGAGATTATTATTTATTGGTAACACGGATTACGGGAGCAAAAGGAGTGAGTGAGGCTACTCTCGCTGCGGAGCGCGGTCGGTTTAGACTAAAACTAGTCGGGGAGCGGGTAAGTACAAATGTTAAAGCACAAAGCTCAAAATATGTAGAGTATTTGGGTAGAGTAGAAGATAAAGAACTGGCGAAATTATATAGTCAAGCTAAAGGATTTGTAGCACTCGCTCGTGACGAAGACTTTGGGATGACGGTCGTTGAAGCGATGGCACATGGTACGCCAGTACTGGCCTTAAATAGTGGAGGATATAGGGAGACAGTACTACCAGAAATTAAAAAATTCAACAATTCAACAATTCAACAAAAAGGCACAGGAATACTAATAGATGACACAAGCGTAGAGTGTGTGATTAACGGGATTAAGCAAATGGAGCAAACTGTGTGGGATCATGATCGAATAATCAAATGGGCACAGCAATTTAACCGTAGTGTATTTGAGAAAAAGTTTAGAGAAATAATATGAAGAGCGAGAGGAGGCTAGGTAAAAATATCGCTGAGCTAGTAGGAGTAGTTGGGATCCCGAGTATCTATCTACTCAACTTATATCTGATTGCATATCAAAATACTAATGAGCAGAGTTTGTCTGTAATGCTCTCTGGACTAATCATCGCGAGCTTGGGATTAGGTTTATGGATCTATAGCTATATTAGTTTGGGTCGGAGCTTTGGGGTACTACCCAAACGACAACAACGTGTGAGTACTGGAATATATAGATTATTCAAGCACCCAATGTACATAGGGATTATGATGACTTTTGTTGGCCTTGCAACCTCCTTAGGGAGCAGGACTGGATTGATATTTAGCATCTTAATACTTTTACCCATACTAGTAATCAGAGCAAAATGGGAAGAAAAGGAACTAGCACGTTATGCCAGAACTACCAGAAGTTGAGACAATTAGGAGGCAACTAGAAGAGAAAGTAGTCGGGGCGACGATTACAGGGGTTACTGTCCGACGCGCCAACTGTTATATAGGACCAGAACTACTAGTGCACGAGCTGATTACTGAGATTGGGCGAACAGGTAAATATTTGTTTGTACACTTTGACTCTGGTCGAGGACTCGTGATCCACCTTAAGATGACAGGGAGACTGGTGGTAGACGTTGATTTGTATGATGAGCTGCCACACACGAGGGTGGTGATGGACCTTTCAAGCGGGAAGAAAATATACTACTGGGATGCACGCACTTTTGGGTACGTGAAATATGTCGAAGACATAAAGAACGCGCAGGGAATACAAAAGAGCAAACTAGGTCCTGATCCATGGGAGATTACCGAAGACACTTTTTATAAACTGTTGCATAAGTATCAGAGACCGATCAAAAACCTAATTCTAGACCAAGCATTGCTAGCTGGGGTAGGTAATATTTATGCAAACGATAGTTTGTGGGAGGCAGGGATAGACCCGAGACGAGCTGCATCGAACCTGAGCAAACTGGAGAGTAAAAAACTTCTCCTCGCGCTGCGGATGGTAATGGAGCGAGGTCTCATTACTGGTGGAGCGAGTGACAACAGTTATGTGAATGCGCTTGGACAAAAAGGGAGTTATCAAGATGAGTTTAGGGTGTATAAGCGGACGGGCAAACCATGCTTAAAATGCGGAAATAAACTGGAGCGGATAGTTGTAGGGGGTAGGGGGAGCTGGGTATGTTCAAAGTGTCAGAAATAGATAAGCTATAATCCCAGGTACATGAGACTCGAGCGGCTAATACTCAAAAACTTTCGTAGCTATAAACAGGCTACCCATCACTTTGGTGAGGTGACTTTACTGATCGCCCCGAACGGGAGTGGTAAAACTAATCTACTAGAGGCAATATATTTACTCGCCACAGGGATCAGCGATCGAGCAGGCAAGATAGAGGAGATGATTAGCTGGGACGGCGAGCTTGGGAGCGTGAGTGGGATAGTCGAAGATAAGTCAGAACGCAGCGATCTATCTGTAGTGCTAACGAGAGGGGTATATATGGGCAAGAGGACCCCAAAGAGGCGGTACCTCGTAGATGGGGTAGGCAGAGCTAGAGCAACATTTGTCGGGCACCTACCGGCGACGCTTTTTAGACCAGAGGATATGAGACTCCTCGAGGGGTCGCCGTCTCGGCGCCGGGGATATCTAGACCTGGCGATAGGGATGGCTCACCCAGAGTATTTGAGAGCACTATCAGTCTATGAGGCCACACTTAAGCGTAGAAACAGGCTACTGGACCAGATAAGGGATGGGATCTCTAAGAGAGTGGAGCTAGCCTACTGGGATCAGTCTCTCATTAAAAATGGTGAGATTTTGACTAACTATCGAAGGGGCTATATAGAGTACCTTAATGACCACATCAAAGTACCTTTTGGGGAGTACTGCATAGAGTATAAGAGCTCGGCAATCTCACCATCTAGGTTACTACAATATGCAGATGCAGAAGTGGCTGTTGGATATACACTAGTCGGCCCACACAAAGATGACTTTATACTAATCTCAAATCATAAATTCTCAAATTCTCAAATTGATAACAATATTGATTTAATGACTTATGGGAGCAGGGGTGAGCAGCGGCTCGGGGTATTATTTTTGAAAATTGGTGGCATGGAGTACCTAGAGGAAAAGCGTGGAGTCAAATCACTACTATTACTTGATGATATTTTTAGTGAGCTAGACCAAGAGCACCGAATAGAGGTAGTCCGACTCATGGAGGGGAGACAAGTAATCCTTACATCGGCTGAGGATGAGACTACTGCCTATTTTGGTGATACGGCCAGCATTATTAGACTTTGAGAAAGGTTTTTAGCGCCCGGGGGATCTCATCGATTAGATTGGTGGGAGAAAAGAATGGTCCAACTCTGGTTGAGAGTGACTCCGATGCAGATTTGACAGCATAGCTGGCAAGAACACAGGCAGCAAAATTGTCACTTTTGGCGGCTAAGCCCGCGACTAGTCCAGAAAGCACGTCTCCAGTACCGCCTTTTGTCAGGCCAGGGCCACCTCCAGTAATTGTTAAATTGTTGGTGGGAGAGGAGATAATATCTGTTGGCCCTTTGGCTAGAACAGTAGGTTGAAGATTTGAATAACCTGAACCTATCTTATTTTTTATAATCTCAAGTTCTTTTTGATTAGGAGTGATAATCATATTACCTGATAGCAGGGTGGGATCTACTTCTTGTAGTGCACCTCCGTCTACCACCCATTTTTTTGTGGGATACTTTTTGAGTAAGTTGTTAACTATTACTCTGGTAGCCTCGCCCCGCTCCATGCCTGGGCCAATCAAGATAGCGTCGTCCTCTTCTATATAGTGCTCGATCTCTTCGTAGGGGACTACTATCCCGTCCCAGAATTTGCTCTTGGCTCGCACTCTCATGAGATCGTTATTCTCCATGACTGGGCTTGTGAAATGCACCATGTCGACCAGGCGACTAGCCATGCTAGCGCTCCAGAACGAGGCAGCATGGAAGAGGGTAGATCCACCGATCACGAGCACACGCCCATTTTCACCTTTGCGCGAGTTGGCTCTTGGTAGAGTTATTTGACTGACATGTGAGGAGATATCTTTATAAGGCATATAATATCATTATAGCGTGCTATAGAGTTTAGGCGTTTAATAGCTTTAATTCCTCAATATTATGAGTCTTAATGTATAGTTTTTACATACATAGTATTTATGTGTATTACATAAGTATATTGATCTAATTTGAATATACTTGACAATTACTATCGGTCGCAGTATGATGTTATGATAAGTAGGTTAATAAAGGAGATCTATTATGAATAAGAACATGATCAAGGACTTATTAACAGTAGGTATAGGCGCAGCTTCATTAGCGGCAGCGTTTCACCCTTCAGAAGTTGTAAAAGCAGAGCCACTTCCACCAGTAGTCCCTGCAGGGGAAGTGTGTAGACCATTTGGTGAAAATGATACTTGTTTTGTTGACCCTGCTTTCGATGCACTATTTAGCACAGGTATTCTAGGTGGAGGGTTAGAATCGGGAATAGCAGATCAAGACGCTGCGCTTCTAGATTTTCTAATGAGGTTGGGTAGTAGGGCGTAAACTAGGTCATTTTGCATATTTGACGCTGGTAGTGTTAAATGAGGTTATGGTTGCTGAAATACGCAGATATGCTTTGGCTTTATTCATATTGTTAATTTTTGGTTCGACGTTAATATTAACGTGTAAGAATACGCTATTTTCAGATCAAGAATTACTAATTAAGCTTAGATTAAAATGCCAATCTCTCGTGTGGCATTATAGCGGATACTTGGCAGAACCGAACGATTATATGCCCCCCTTTGTGCCTATTAACTCCATTTTAGTTCTTAATAAAGGTAATGCTGGTTATACATACAAAATGTATGCAACTTATATTGACTATGATGAGAGTGAATCAGTGTTAACGGTTTTTGATTATAATCAGAAAGAATATCAGTTCAAATTAAGTAGTGAATACCAATATTATGTAGATATCACCAATATTTATAATAATGAACCAATTAAGTCAAAGAAATTATTGTCCGAACTTAAATTAGACGATAGATTAGAAATTATGTGGTTAGACGTCCGTGATTTGAGAGGAATAAATCTAGGGTTAAAAACACAAAGTAGATTGGATATAGGCTTTAACAATAATTCTAGTATTATAAAAATTACATCAGATTACACAAATTGATAAAGTCTCAATCAGGATCCTCTGATTAGACTTGTTGCAGTGAGTAGGATTGTATATAGTAAGAGTATATATGTACTTTATCAAGCTAGCTATATCTCTGTTCGTAATTTTTAATTTCACTTTTATTTATACAGGGATAGATAGCGTCGAAGCTGCCCCTCCTGGTTGTTCAGACCCATGTGGATGTCCTCCAGATCCATGCTGTACATCGTTTTGTGATCCAGGATTACCTCCTGACGCATCTTGCGTGTTTGACAGTAACTGTGGTGGCGGTCAAACATGTTGTCAAGGTCAATGCGTCGGGGCTGGTGAATGCGGGGGCGGTGGAGGTTTTCAAGGCCAATCATGTGGAGGTGGAACTACACTATCATGTGGTAGTCCTACCTTATACACCCAGAGTGGAGGATCCGTTACCAATGACTCTAATTTAGGACAATGTGTCCAAAGAGGGACATGTGATACATACTTTCCCTCACGACACATAGTGACTGGATGTGATGGATCTGAGATAAAAGGTAGATGTCAAGATAACTGTGGTTGTTGTGCACCAGGTAGTACGTATACACCGACACAGACACAGGGTTCTACATATACTAGAGATATAGGATGTAATACGCCTACTCAGTTTGCATGCAGTGATTGGGACGATATGTTTATTTCGAGAACCATTCGTGGAGGAGCTAGCAACTGTTACTGTGATTGTCAGGATGAGAATGGTTGTGGTGCACAATGCAATAGGAACGGGGGGAATTGGATTAAAAACGACTTGATAACTTGTCGTACCGTAACGACTACCTGGAGTTGTGTGTCTAATTGTTCGGTTACTGCACCTAGTAACCTCTCAATAATTGCTGGATCTACATATGCTAGCGCTACTGCCATGTGGAGCGCGGGGAGTGGTGGAACACAATATATAAGTGTGGGGACAGATCAAGCCAAGGTCACAGCAGGATGTGTGAATGCTGAGGATTGTATTGTCGATGCACAACTCGGTAGCGCTACAAATAGCTATGCTATAAGTGGGATGTCACCAAATACTACTTATTATGTTAGGGTGGTTCGTTATCAGAGCGATAGTTGTTCTGGTGAAGTTGTAGCGACACATACGACAGCCGCCGCCAATCTGATAGCTGGCACTGTGTATCTAGATCCTAATAATGTCTGCTCGATCAGTACCCCATGGACTGGGGGAGGGATGAGTGTAGCGTTATCCACAGGGCAGACTGGGACAGTGAGCACAGCTAATGGCTCTTACAGTATTAATGTAGGCGCCCAGACCACCATACCAACCGCTACCCTAACAGGATTTCCTACAGGCTATGCCTGCTCGACTGCATCAGGGTGTAACCAATGCCCTACTAAGACTAATGTAACGACTACTGGTTCGACCAATTTCTTTATCACTTTAAATAGAGAAGCGTGGTGGCAGGCCGTCGGTGGCAATATCTATGCGTCAGGCAACGTGAGGAGCGAGCTACCTTCTGCTTCTACTTACCTAATCGACTCGGGACTAGGAGGCTCGATCGGCGCTCTAACGAGGTCAAGTGGGTCAGTAGACGTAGGAATAGGCTCAGTCTCGACAGAGGGATATAGTGCACAGACCAGGTACCGTGGCAAAACAATGAATTATGACTACTTTGCCGCACACATGGGGGTAACGCCAAATACCCAGAATTACTGGGGTAGCAACACAATAACTAAGCCAACCACGACAGTAGACTGGTACTACCTGGCTCCAACAGGGGGCAATGCTGGCATGATAACTGGACTAGATGTGTTAGCTGGTGAGAGTTATGTCATCTTTGTTAACGGTGACCTACGAATAGCCGGAGACGTGACTGTTGCTGACGGTGGATTCCTAGCCATACTAGTTAATGGCAGTGTAAACGTGTCACCAGCTGTAGAAGACATCCAGGGACTCTACGTAGTCGACTCAGCCATGACAACAGAGAGTAATGGGACTAGTGACGCTCCAGCTAACTTTGAGGGGAGTGTGGTCGCCTGGGGAGGAGTAAACCTGGGGAGAGACCTAGTATCCGACAACGTGAGTACTGCTGCCGAAAAATTCACTTACCGCGTCGACCTACTTAACAATATGCCAGACTCGATGAAAGTATTTGCGCTCAAGTGGGAAGAAGTGGTGCCAGGGACGATAGGGAACTAAATAAATGTAACAGTTCAACAATGCAACAATGCAGCAATAAAAGGGTTAAGCATTTTGTTTTGCAGTTCGCATTGAGGCCGCAAATATTCTAATTAACTGGCTAACTTCATCAACTAGTACTTCTGTCTTTAAACCTGGATTAGTTTTTTGAATTACATCTAACCAGTAGAGCGTCTCACGAGCTTCTTTTTTGCAGATACTAATTTTATGGATAAAGTCATTTCTAGTTTGCGCCTCTGTCGATTCGTGATAGTTGGCTCCGATTGACGTACTAGACCGCACAAGTTGAGTGATTAGTGGTTTGTTGTAAACGGTGGGTGTTATTGATTTTGTGAAAGCAATTATGTCTATCGCAAAGCTTGTGGTTCTAATTGATAGATTGTTGCTTTGTTGCATTTTTTAGTTAATTACGCTCGCGCTTAACATAAAGTAAGCCAGGAGAATTATTACGATAAAGCAGCCCCCAGCAGTGACACCGACCCAGCCACGTGAATCGTAGTTCATGATTTTGCTCACTCCCTCGCCTAGTAGTGACAGCCCAAAAAGGGAAGGGAGGATAAAGATCATCATGAGGAAGGTGGGGTCTGTTGTATAGTTCATGAGTTTTTGCTGTTACTTAAGTAATATTTGGCACCTTTGGTGTTGCCACGCCTACTAATAAGCTTTTTGTCGACGAGATCTCTTAAGTCACGCAAGATGGTATCGTCGGAGACGTCGGGGAGGAGATCCCTGGCTTCGGCCATGCCTAGGCTCACATACTTCTCCAGGTATTCAACTAACCTGATCTGGCGGTCTGAGAGGGCTATTTGTTTGCCACCAATAGTTTCTTTGAGATGGAGATCGAGGGAGAGCTTTTGGACCAACGATTTGACCCGGTTAAATTCGATGCTTATCCCAAGCACAAAGTACTCGAGCCAAGCAGTTAGGTCGCCAGTGATCTCGACAGATTTTAATGCGTCATAGTAAGCCTGGGGATCCTGGTCGTAGTATTCGTCGAGACTAAAGAATTTTTTGATTTCATAACCCTCTAAGAGTAGGAGGAGGAGGGAGAGGGCGCGGGTGGCTCGGCCATTACCATCGGTAAAAGGATGGATGCGGACTAGTTCGGCGTGGATTAAGCCGGCCTTGATTAGCGGGTGGGTAAGCTCTGCTTCGTCACTACTAAGCCAAGCAAAGAAGTCGGTGATCATGGTCGGGACCTGAGGAGGTGCAGGGGGACGGAAGGTGACCTCGCCAGTTGTAGTATTTCTGATTACGACTCTGAGTGTGCGGTAGCTACCTGCCTCAGTTTCATTTAATATCCCACTAACTGTTTTTTTGTGAATTTCTTTGAGCATACCCTCGGTTAGACTAGGACTAGGTGATTGCTCTAGTTCATTTTTGAGAAAGTCGATATAGTCCATAACTTCGCGGTAGTTGATAACTTCGCGGATATCACGCTCGCGGGCTAGAGATTCGCCTCTATCTGGCTCGTCGACGATTTTCTCGACTTCGTCGAGGTTGAGATTGTTGCCTTCTAGGTGAGTACCGTGGTGGATAGTACGGATACGTGCTTCGTTTTGGAATTTGCGCTCCCAGGCGGGGACGAGGGGGGCGGTAGTTATTACTTCGCGGGCGGCATCGACGCTACCAACTAGAGTTAGGAGTTTGTTGGTGATAGCGTATTTAGGAGTGTAGGGCATAGTGGTATTACCGCATGTTTTGCGGTAAATTGCAAGTTAAATCGCTCGCTTCGAATTCGGCGCACCGTCACACAAAAAACCAGTCATAAATTTCTGCTGAAATTTTGACTTATGTCTCGCCCTACACGGGCTGCGAATATTTTTTTGTTGTGAGATGCACCTGCATTCTGTAGCTCGCTAGACTTACACTACGCTAAAAGATAAGTTAAACTCTAGTTATGATATTTACTGAACTATGTGGATATTTTGAACGGATTGAGGCCACGACTAAACGTCTAGAGAAGACAGTGATCTTAGCTGAGCTTTTAAAGAAAATAGAAGTGGGAGAGGTGAGGGTGGTAATTAATTTGGCGCTAGGCCAACTAGCTGCACCATACTTGCGTATACAATCTAACCTAGCTGAGAAGATGTTGATCAGGGCTATCGCACAGAGTGTCAGAATGAGTACAGATGATGTAACAGCCAAGTTTAAAGAAATGGGGGACTTGGGAGAGCTAGTTAGGGAGCTAGGTAACGCGACAACGGGGAGAGTTAGTAGCACAGAAGCATTGAGTACTACAGAAGTGTATGAGCAGCTCCTTGCGATCGCACACGAGAGTGGGTCAGGGAGCCAGGAGCGCAAACAAACTAAGCTAGTCCACCTGCTGTCCCAGTCTAGTGCTGTCGAAGCTAAATATATTGTGCGGATGGTTAATGAGAGCCTGCGTCTAGGATTTAGTGAGAGTACGATGCTCGACGTTTTGTCATATTTTGCCTGTGGAAATAAAGATTATAGTGAGCGTCTAGAAAAAGCCTACCAAATGAGGCCAGATGTGGCACTGCTAGGCGAGGAAGTGGTAGGGGAGGGAGTCGATGAGGCACTAAGCAAAGCGAGTGTATTCTTGGGTGTGCCTATTATCCCAGCACTAGCTCAGCGACTATCGTCAGTTGACGAAATGATAGAGAAGATGGGTAGAGTGTATGTGGAGCCAAAACTGGACGGGACGAGGGTGCAGATACACTATTCAAGAATGCAACAACTCAGCAATGCAACAACCATGGCTGCCAAGACAGGTCAGTTAAGCCAGGCATCTATGTTTGAAGCAGAGTCCTTCGACGTAGCTCAGGATAAAATTTGGGTAAAGACGTATACAAGAAACTTAGACGAGAATACAGAGCAGTTCCCTGAGCTCATGTTAATAGAGCGCGAGCTAGCTGCGGAGAGCGTGATATTAGATGCAGAGGCAGTCGGATACGACCCGGATAGCGGAGAGCTCTTGCCTTTTCAGATGACCATCACGCGCAAGCGTAAGCATGGGATAAGTGAGCAACAAAAGAATATTCCGCTCCGTTTTTTTGTCTTTGACATCATGTATCTAAACGGTGTTACTTTGATAAACAAACCGCTTCGCGAGCGGAGGCAAATACTAGAGAGCGTGCTCAAGCCTGATGTAATCCTGGCTCTTAACCCCCAGATTGAGACAGATCAGGCACTGGAGATCAGAGAGTACCACGCCAACCAGTTATCTGAGGGACTCGAAGGGGTATTAGTCAAAAAGGTAGATGGGACATATGACCCAGGTAGAAGTGGTTTTAACTGGGTCAAGCTAAAAGAAATTGAGAGTGCAGAGGGCAAGCTATCAGACACGATCGATTGTGTGGTAATGGGTTATTACCGAGGAAGAGGGAAGAGGAGTAACTTTGGGATGGGGGCATTTTTGGTTGGGATAAAAGGCAAAGATGAAGCCATACTGACTATTGCTAAGATCGGGACTGGACTAACGGATGAGCAGTTTAGGGAACTGTATGCAAAACTACAGAAGTTAGAAGTCAGAAATTCGAAACTAGAAAACTACGAAGTTAGCGACAGCTTGATCCCGGATGTATGGGTCAAGCCCGAGGTAGTAGTTGAGATCGCGGCTGATGAGATTACAGTCTCGCCTAGTCACAGCGCCAAATATGCCCTACGCTTCCCCCGACTTGTTAAGTTCCGAGACGACAAAAGCGTAAAAGAAATCACAACGCTTGACGAGATAGAGGCCATGTATGGACAATAGTAAGATCCAACCTGCCCGCAATGCTGCGCATAGCGCTGCAGGCGGGCCAACACTGGTGGGGGATATCCTCTCCAAATATAAACCCAAAGAGGACGGTAAATATATCTCCCAAGAATTTCAGGATTATGCGTACCGTCTGGCGATTGATCTAGATGACTTGGCACATAAATCTCTGTATATGCGACTAGCCAAAAGCACGCCTAGAGGGCTCCTGGATGCGGCGCGCACATTTGCGATGGATGCGCCAAATGCTAGGAGCAAAGGACGAATCTTTATGTGGAAGCTACGAGAGCTAAGACAGAGTAAGGTTAAAGGGTAAAGGGACAAGGTGGAAGCGGATGGTATATAGTTAAGCTATGCAAAAGTATGTCCTGTCCCACCTGCCAATGGCGCTAGTTTACGGCGGAATCATTTTTGTATTAAAAGGACTATTGCCGATCGGCGATATTAGTAATTATCTCAACTGGGGTGGGTGGATGATCGGGGTCTTGGTTGGAGTGCTAGTTTTGTTTGTTGATCGAGTTGTCTATACCTTTAGCTACCCAGGTACTCAGATCTCACAGCAGTTTTCGTGGTACTGGAAGCAAAAACAGTATTTAACCGCTCTTTCACTCTTATATGATCGAAGGCTAGAGGCAGAGCGATTAACCTTTCGCTCGTCTTTGTTTATGGCGCTTTGGGTACCGCTCGCATTTTTTGCGACTACTTCGACCCAACAACTGTTTGGCAAGGGAGTTGTTATGGGGGTGATGCTGCACATTCTTTATGATAGCTGGAGGCTACAAAAAAAGGATCCGAGACGACTGCACCTGCGGCTCTTTTGGCTGATCAAGAGGGAGATAGCGGACAATGAGCGACTAGTCTTTTTGTGGGTGATGACAGGGTTATTTGTGCTAATTAGTCTGTGGATTGGATAATAACAAAACTCGTTGAATAAGTTTATGATAACCTGGTAGGTATGATATTTTCCGCATACGGATTGATTGTTGGGATCGCGTCGGCTGTCTGGTGGAGCATGGCCGAGTACCTAGAACCTAGGTTAAAGCGATTGATCCCATGGATATTATGCTTGTCTTTAATAGGGGCAAGAGCATATCACGTATTTGAGTATTGGGATTATTATCAAGCTGATATTACGTCAATACCAAGAGTATGGGAGGGAGGACTTTCGATCTGGGGAGCATTACTGCTCTGTGGTGGATATCTGGTTTTTCGGGTGAAAAATATGTTGTGGGCAGTGATCACACCGCTGCCACTCGCTCAAGCGATAGGTAGAGTTGCAAATGGAGTAAACGGGGAGTTTGACAACTTAGTCTTGGGAATACCCTGGTGGGGGATGGAGGCCATATTAGACCTCGTATTGTTTGCGATACTAGTAAAATTAAAAAAGGAGCAGAGAGTAGGTGGATATATAGTTGGCTATGGTTTGATCCGACTAGTTTTGCAGCCGTATAGAATGTAGAATCGAGTCATGACTGAGGGATGTACACGTATAGCATGTTACTTGGCAGGTAAAGGTGAGATCTTATCTTTTCCCCTAATTACAGTTGCCGGAATAGTGGATGGGATTAACCCATGCGCCATCGGAATGATGGTGATGCTACTAGGTTACCTCTTGGTTTTTGTAAAGAAGCCAGAGCGGGTGATAAAGACAGGACTGTTGTATATTTTGACGGTATTTTTGACTTATTTAATCGTCGGGTTAGGCCTCTACTCGTTTGTCTCGCAGTTTGACCTGACAGCAGGTGCTACGATCCTTAACTATGTGGTAGGTGGAGCATTATTTATTGCAGGACTAATCCAATTTAAGGACTTTTTGGGGATAGAGGGTGGACCACACCTGCGGATCCCGACCGCCTCTAAGGCTAGGTTAATGGCCCTGATCGAGCGAGCTAACTACCCAACCACAATCCTTTTGGGGGTACTAGTTACACTGCTTGAGACCCCATGTTCACTGCCTATCTATGTAGGTACGGCGACCATCCTTTCACAGTCGGGGATGGCATTCCCACTAATCGTTGGCTATTTCCTTTATTACAATTTCCTTTTTGTTCTACCCCTCATTGTTGTGTTGATCGTGATGTGGCGGGGACAAAAGCTGATTGAGATGAAAGAGTGGGAACACAAGGCAAAGAGGTGGATGCACCTGTCATTAGCTATCGTGCTACTCGGGATGGGGGCTTGGCTACTACTGGGTTAGTAGAGTATAGTGAGAGATCAATTAAATCTAATAGGAGGAACATATGGCAGGAGCCAATACAGCAACATTTACAGACCAAAATTTTGGAGACTCAGTGCTCAAATCGGACAAGCCAGTAATGGTAGATTTTTGGGCCACCTGGTGTGGTCCATGTGTCATGGCTGGACCAGTCGTGGATGAGCTGGCAGATGACTATGCGGGCAAGGTGGCGATCGGCAAGTTGGACGTTGACGCCAACCAGGCTACTGCACAGCAGTACGGTGTGATGAGTATCCCAACTGTCATTATGTTTAAAGATGGCAAAGAAGTGGCCAGAAAAGTAGGGTTTGCTGGGCGCCCTATGTATGAGAACTTGATTAAGCAAGTTATTAGTTAGATGGTTCGTTTCGAGCTCGTCGTACCATCACACAAAAAACCGATCATAAATTTCTGTTGAAATTTTGATCTATGTCTCGAGCTACCCGCTCTGCGAATATTTTTTTGTTGTGAGATACGACTGCACTCTGCAACTCACCAACGTGGTATAGAATATTATTATGAACAAATACAAAGTAGCGATTGTCGGGAGCGGACCAGCGGGACTGGCGGCTGCGATATATACGAGTCGAGCAGAGATCGAAACTACGGTTTATGCTGGCGAAGAGCCAGGGGGACAGCTGACCAAAACTACTGAGATAGAGAACTACCCAGGTGTGGTTGGCAAGACTGGGCCAGAATTAATGGTTGAGATGACTCAGCAAGCAACCAAGTTTGGAGCACGAGTTGAGTACGAGACGGTGAGTAGTGTAATCCCAAATCCTAAATGCTCAAATTCTCAAATAATTAAGATGTCTAGTGGTGAATATGAATATGACGCAGTAATACTGGCGATGGGGGCATCACCCAGACTGCTTGGCGTGGGGGAAGATAAGTATTGGGGTAAGGGTTTTTCGACCTGCGCAGTGTGCGACGCGGCTTTTTACAAAGGTAAAAATGTCTATGTGGTCGGGGGAGGTGACTCTGCAATAGAGGACGCAACAGCGCTAACCAAATTTGCATCTAATGTGACTCTCCTGGTCCGAGGAGACAAACTTAGGGCTAGTGTGGCCATGCAGAAGCGGCTAGATACTTTTAAAGATCAGATTACCGTGATGTGGAACACTAACCTTAAGGGGATAAAGGGAGAGAGAGTAGAGGAGCTAGAACTAGAAATCAGAAATCCGAAACTAGAAACTAGAAATGTAAAGGCAGAAGGACTATTCTTTGCAATCGGGCACATACCCGCGACTGGCTTTTTGAAGAGTACGAGCATAGAGCTAGATGCTGAGGGATATATCCTCACCCAAGCTGCAAAGAGCTTAAATGGCGAGGGCCTCGCTGAGTGGCCGACGATGACTAATATTCCTGGAGTTTTTGCGGCAGGGGACTGTGTAGACCACCGCTACAGGCAAGCAGGGACAGCGGTTGGGATGGGTATCCAGGCATCGTTAGATGCTGAACGGTGGCTAGCGAGTCATAACGACAACTAAGACTTAGCTTGGAGCTGTTTCATTTTTTCGACGATCCACATGCGGGCGAGGGTGGAGGTGTTTACCCCCATCTCGGTGGCAATGTTGCCTAACTGGGTTTTGAGATTGCTCTGCAGTCTAACAGTTAAGGTTTCTTCTTTAGGTTGACCCAGAGTAACCTTCATTTTGACAGGAGTTAGTTCATCTAAAAAGTCGGTAACATCGTGAGTGTCCCAAAATTCGGCTTCTTCGGCAATTGAGTTGAATTTTGGGATCTTACTGATTGACTTGGTCATGGACGTATTTCCTTTCTTTGCGACTAATATCTCTGGCTGTAACGACGTAATAATGATTACTGTAATTTTTCTCCAAAATTATTGTTAGATATCTTGATTTGTTGGTTACTCCAAACAACATTTGTCTGTTGTTATAGCTAGTAAGGACATGAAGCTGGTTGCGGCAAGCAGCCTCCACCTCCTCAACACTCACACCATGTTTGGTGATGTGGGTGATGTTAAACTCGTCCCAGATGAGAGAGGTTAACTCTAGCTCCATGTAACACAATGTAACACATTGTGGGGAGGGGTGTCAAGAAGAGAGTTTTTGTTAGAGCCTGTTAGGGGAGGAGGGTGGAGAGCGTGAGGGGGCAGGGATACTTGTTACAGTAAATCAAGTAAATCGTGTAAACCAAGATGATCAATCGGATAGGTCTTGCTAGAGTTTGAGTAGTTTGAGACCTGGGATGCCTTTAAAATCTTTGGTGTTAAGGGTAGCGAGGGAGGCACCGTAGTGGATGGCAGTTGCGGCGATTGCGGTATCGGCAAATTGTAGAGCGTGCTTGGAATCACGAGCTATAGTGCCAGCCAGTCTTGCAATTTCTAGTGAATAATCTACAGTGCTTAGGTTTGATAAGGTGGTGGCAATCTTCTCTAGTGGTTTTTTGTATGAAGAGCTTTTACCTGCAAATATTTCTTGAATCGTAATTGTAGATATAGTGAGCTCACCATTTGGATATTTGAGCGAGAGTGCGGCGAGGTGAGTGTCTTTTGAAGTCTTTTGGCGGAGGTGGTCGATAATAAGACTAGTATCAATGATTACCATGCGTTCCTGAGTTCTTTGGCCGCTTTAATTTCAATTTTTTTCTGCCGGACCTCTGACTCTGGCCAGTCATCTCCAGCTAAGGCACCTTGGGTAGATTTGAGAATCTCGTAAAGAGTCTTTTTGGTTTGAATGGGTTTGGGAGGGAGAGGTGAAATGGTAATTACCTTGTCTTCGAGGGAAATGTGAAGATTGGTATCAGGAGTAATACCCAAAGCTTTTCTCATGGCTACAGGTAACACAAACTGGCCTTTGGTGTTGGTTCTGGCGATAACGTTGTTCATATAAGTAATAATTTATTACTTTTTCTACTTTGCGTCAAGGGTCTATTTTTTACTAATATCTGTTGGTGGATGTAGGCTGGAGTCGGTGAAGGTGATTGTAAAGTTATAGATATTTTACTGTCGGAATTGGATGAGATTATTGATATATAGAGCCAAATATTGCTCGCCGGGTATGATTACCAATAGTTCGATAGCTTCTTCGTGAAAAGCTATTGCGCTTTCTATCTTTAATCCATCTGGAATGAGGACTTTTGCTTCTGGGATGATTAGTTGACATGATTCTCTAGCTGCTATTGCTGTGTTTACTTGTTGTATTAGGTGAGCTACTTCGCTAGGATTACTTGGAAAGTGAAATACTAAAGCAGGAATATCAACTTCCTCAGTCACATTTTCGAGTGATGTATCTTCTCTTTTTGAAACTTGTAGTGGTTTTGATTTATAAGGGTTTTTATATTCAATATACATATTTTTTGTTTGAGTCTATTTTTATAACTTAATTATTAGTATTGACTATGTTTAAGACAAAATTATGATCTATAAATATGTTTAAGTTTTTGGTTAGTGTGCGAAAGCTGAATTAATCACTAGGAACAGAATTTCCGTTATATTTATTAACCGCTGTATCAAATCCAACCCCCCAGACAACTCCTGGATAACTCTTTTTTTCACCAAACTTCTCTCGTTCTTGATTTGCGACTTGTGCGAGCGCTAGGACGTAATTAGTTTGTATTACTCCTGGGTTTTCACCATCGATAATAATTTGACGCAGAGCGTCTACAATACCCCCTATCAATACATGATAAATAGGATCTTCGGTTTTGTATTCTTCAAATTTTGTCATTATTTCATGTGGTATCCTTCTGTAATCATCACCTGCTGTAGGGATCCCTGCTATCATTTGGAGTTTAAAATATTCCGCTTTATCAGGATCACCATGTAAATATGCATAGGATAGACTGCTAAGCTGAGTTTGAAGTCGTCTTTTGATTATTTTTCTTTCGATATTATCTGGCATATTCTTCCTTATTTGGTACTATTTAGGATCTAAGTTTGGGTTTTATTATTGGCAATACTGAATTTTCGGGAATTTCTTGAGCGCTTTTGATTATAGGCACTTTTTGCATTTGATTTGTGTATAAAGTGAGGAGGTATTTCCAGGTATCATTGGGATCTTCGTGCATTACTGTATACGCATGCGTGATGCCAGCACTACACTCATCTCTAAGATGTGAGATATATTTGACTGCTTTTGCAAAACCGATTGGTGCATAAATAAATGCTAGTTGCTCTGTAGTAAAGTCAACGACTAAAGGTTTATCAAGCTCCCTAATCGCTGTACGAGCAAGTTTTTGCCATGGAGCATCGATAGTATCGAGTATGAGTGAAGCATCTGAATAACTAAAGAAGTATGCGGATAATACTGGTGCGAGTGTAACCGTACCACCCGGTACGTGAATAGGTTCTTTTGCCCATTCAACAAATATTTCTCTTGAATGTGATTTAAAAATCATAGATCTTGTTTCCTCGTGATTTTTGACATTATAGGGTAGGTGGGTGTAAAATCGTTGACATATTGTTGACATATGCCAGATATAGAGTTTAGAAATAGTCAAAAAAGTGAAGAACATCGCTATCGCTCGACGATGAGGGAGGTGGCGAATGGGTGGTTCTCTGAGCATGGATTTTTGGTGGTACCTAAATTACGTAGTGATATTCCAGCCCAGATCCAGGTTATCTTGCCAAGCAAATGTGAATACTGTGGGGTTGGAGTCGAGAAGTATCAACGTGATTGGGAGGAGGTAGGGGAGGCTTTTTGGACCGAGCTAGATCATTACTTACCTGAGGCGAGGAAACTGCATGACAAAGTGATGGTAGATGTGGGATCTATCGGAACGACGTCTTCTGTATATTGGAACGAAAAACACTACTACTTACGATCCGATAGGGGAATTGGAGATTTGGCGGGAATGATGGTCAACTACACTTTATTTACACTTAGGCGAGAAATGGGGATTACCTGGACTAAACGTGAAGCTCTAATGGATTTTGTAATGACTAGGCCGGTTATGAAAAAGCTGTTTTCTGACTTTGAGCCAGTCTACAGTCAGCTCCTAAGGGTTCCACCCAAAGTAAGGCGAGAGAGCGAGGAATATGTGCGTAGTCTAGGCCTGGTTTTACCAAAACAAGAGTTAGAGCTTAGAGGAGGTAAAATCTGGGTAAAAGGACAGCTCGAGCAGAAGTGGTTTGGGAATAAGGAGAGATTAATACTCAAAAAGTTAATAGAGCGAAGAGGTGACGTGGTAACCTATGATGAGCTAGCCGATATTGTCTGGGGAGAGGGTGAGTTTAAGAGCTTTTGGGCATTAGCTAAACTGGTGGAGAGACTCCGGGGAAGTCTAGTAGAAGTAGGGATAGAGCCAAAGAGAATTGAAAGTGTGCGAGGGCAAGGGTACATACTAAATGGTTAGTTTGAGACAGTTTGGTGGGATTGGCGGAAAATATAAATTCATATATAGTGGGTCACAGATTAACAATGATAAATTTGGGAGGAGTTAGCGCATGAAGCAGGCCATACAGCAATACCTAATGGTAATACTACTAGTCGTAGGAGCCTATTTTCTAGGTGTTTACAAGACAAAAACTGAAATGCTAGAAAAGGGGGTAGGGGCAGCAGTACAGCCAGCTCAGCAACAGGCAGCGGCGGAGCCAACCACAGTAGATTTTGAAAAAGTTAAAGAAAAGTTTGATGGTAAACACATCACTTTTGGTGACAAAAATGCCAAGATTGTCTTTACCGAAGTGTCAGACCCATCATGCCCATTCTGTCACATTGCAGCAGGCCTTCACCCAGAGCTAAATGATACGAGCGCGCAGTTTAAGCTTAAGGCTAATGGTGGTACCTATGTAGCGCCTGTTCCAGAGATGAAGAAGATGGTCGAAGATGGCAAGGCCTCCTTTATCTTCCTTTACTCTAATGGACATGGTAACGGCGAGGTTGCTACACAGCTCATGTACTGTGCTCACGAACAAGACAAGTTCTGGCCTGTGCACGACAAACTCATGACCAAAGCAGGGTACGACCTGATCAATGATGTCGTCAAGAACGACCCAACCAAAGTGGGCGAACTGATCAGTCTAGTTGGAAATTCAGCTGATGGGCGCAAACTCCAGAGCTGTATCGACAGCAAAAAGTACGCTGGCCAACCAGCGGATGATATGGCGTTTGTCCAGTCACTAACGGGTGGTAGTGGAACTCCTACCTTCTTTGTTAACGAAAAAATTATCTCTGGTGCACAGCCATGGAGTGCTTTTGAACCACTTCTTTAGAATCTAAGACTATTACTAGTCTCGCAAGCCAATTAAACCCCGCTTAGGCGGGGTTTTTGGTATAATACGTTTGTATGATTAACCCCACTTCGCTAAAAGCTACGCTAGGGGCAGGGATATTATTTGTACTATTAATTAGCCTGTGGTTCCCACTCAACACTGTGAGTGCTCAGGAGGCGACTATAGCTGCAGAAGTAGCTAGTGAAAGCGCCCAAGTTTCGAGCTCTAGTGCGCAAGTAGAAGCAGAGGATTTTGCCCCAAAGACCGACCTGACACAGCCAACAGCAGAAGTAAAAGGAAAGCTTGCGAGATTAATCGATGAGAATCCTGCAGGCGAGCTAGCTTGGCACAACTTTTTGCGATATTTTATTGAGCGTGCAGTTAAGCAGGGGGTGCCAGCCAATACATTGGTCCTGATTATCTTGTTTCCACTCGCCGTTACCTTGGTTGCCGCGTCACGCCACCTGATAGGTATCCGTGGTACGGGTATTCTGACTCCAGCACTACTGGCTGTCGCATTCTTGGCAACTGGTGTATGGGCAGGCTTTATACTCTTTGTCTTAATATTGGCTGTGACAATACTATCGCGTAGTCTACTCAAAAACTTTCGTCTCCAGTATCTGCCACGCGTAGCTCTACTACTCTGGTTTGTCTCGGCAGGCGTACTATCTGTCATGTTTGTGGCTGGGGAGTGGGGCTATAACAACCTAACTAGTATTGGTATTTTCCCGATCCTTATTTTGATGCTACTTGCTGAGACATTTATTGACCTACAGTCTGGACGTAGTAGTAATGAGGCTAGGACTCTGATCGTGCAGACAGTGGGACTCGCAATTATTACTTCATTGATCTTAGGGTGGGAGCTGGTGCAGCGCGCTGTAATACTGTGGCCAGAAATGATCTTTTTGGGTCTAGCCATAACCGATATCTTTATGGGCAAGTACACCGGCCTACGTTTATCAGAGTATCTACTGTTTGGTCGAGTTGTTAAGGATGATGAAGAAGAGTAGTCTGGGAGAGCATATGAAACTCCATGACTTTTTAGGACTTAACTCACGTAATCATCTTTATACCTCTAAGTACAACAGTCGAGGTGGGAAAAGAATTGCTAATAGCAAACTGCTGACCAAAGAAACACTCCACAAAGCACATGTCAGGGTACCTAAGACCTTTGTCAAAATCTCGACTCTTGAGCAGTTAGACAACTTTGATTTTTTAACATTACCGCCAGATTTTGTAGTTAAGCCTAACAATGGGTTAGGAGGTGAGGGGATAGTAGTTATAGAGCGCCAAGGAGAATTTGCGGGTGAGTGGATAGATTCGCAGGGAGATACTTTTGCAACTGCAGATATCAGGTTACATATCGCAGATATTTTGTCTGGTCGATATTCGATGGATGATCAGCCTGATATCGCATATATTGAAGAGCGAGTGAGAGTACATCCAGTATTTGAGAAGTATAGCTACCATGGTACCCCTGACATACGAGTAATCGTCTTTAATGAGATACCGATAATGAGCTATGTGAGATTGCCGACTGAAGAGTCTGGTGGGAGAGCTAATTTGTTTCAAGGAGCAGCTGCTGCAGGTATAGATATAGCTACAGGTATTACGACTTACGGGGTGCATCATGGGAGGCCAATCGATGTATTCCCTGGGACTAGGCGCAAACTAGCTGGGATCCATATCCCACAATGGGAGGAGATACTAGAGACAGCGATCGCAGCATCTAAGGCAATTGGACTCGGGTATATGGCATCAGACATTGTTTTGCAGACGGTAGACAAGGTTAAAGGTGAAAGTATAAAGGGTAAAGTAGCATCAGACGAACCAACTGGGGCAGTGCCGATGATTCTGGAGGTAAACGCTCAGCCAGGACTCAAGATCCAGATAGCAAATAGAGCAGGCCTGTGGGAGCGCCTAAACCGCGTACAGGGCCTAAAGGTGGTCTCACCTAGGCATGGGATCAGAGTTGCTCAAGCGCTCTTTGCTGACCCCAAACTACAAGAGAAGGGGCTCGGGAGAAAAACAGTCGGAGCATACGAGGAAGTGGAGGTCCAAGGACTAAATGGAAAGATTCTGACTATTACAGCAAAGATAGATACGGGTGCAGACGGGAGTAGTATAGATGAGTCACTAGCGCATGAATTAGGTTTGACTGATAGTGATAATGTGCTCTACTACGACTATTTTAGTAATGCGAACGGCCGTAAACGCAGAAAAATAGTGGGGGTAACATTTGTGATGGCGGGCAGGAGAGTAAAGACACAAATCTCGATCGCTGATCGATCTAGACTCAGGACTAAAATCTTGATTGGGAGACGTGACTTAAAACAATTTGCGGTCGTGGTGGGTTAGAGTGGAATAAATGTAGTCACTTTTGGTGGGTGCGTCGTATGTTTTTCGAGATGATTTATTCTTTGGTCGAACTGGCCAATAATTAGATTCTGAGTAGTCTTGATATCTTTGATATCCTTTTTGATCGGCTTTAGATGTTTGGTAAATTGCTGAATAATCAACTCTTGAATAGCATTTAAGTCAGAATGTGTTAGAGTCATAAATTGATATTAACAGTTGTACCTGTGAGCGTCAACGGATACAATAACGCGATATGATAAGTAAAAAAGTACTAGTGGGGATGAGTGGGGGAGTGGACTCTTCTGTGGTTGCCACTATGCTGAAAGAGCAAGGATATGAGGTTCATGGGGTATTTGTCGAGGCCTACAACGAGCCAGGGTGCCGGACTGACCAAGATAAAAAAGATGCACTCCAGGTCGCTCTAAAACTAGGCATACCATTTAAGGTCTTGGATCTAAGAAAAGAATACAAAGAGAGAGTGGTTAACTACTTTATTGATGAGTATAAGCAGGGTAGGACGCCTAACCCAGACATTATCTGCAACCGAGACATTAAGTTTGGACTGCTTTATGAATATATGATCCAAAACGGATATGACTACCTGGCGACTGGACATTATGCGAGGATCACAGAGGTTAAAGGGACAAGCGAGAAGGTTAAAGCGTTTTTCATACAACAGCCAAAGGATTTGAGTAAAGATCAAACCTACTTTCTCTGGCAAGTGGCGCGCGAAAAACTTGAGCATATTTTATGGCCACTGGGTAATGTCGAAAAGAGCTGGGTGCGGCAGCGAGCACACGAACTAGGTCTGCCAAATGCAGACAAACCAGATTCGATGGGAGTGTGCATGATTGGAGAGTTGAATGTGCGTGATTTTTTGAAGGAAAAGCTCGGGACTAATCCAGGACCAGTTATGTGGAAAGGGGTGTCTGTGGGAAGTCACGAAGGACTTTGGTTCTACACGATCGGTTCGAGAGGCGGGTTTAAGATTAACCCTCATGCTCAGAATGAATCAATGCCACCACTTTATGTCGTTGGCAAAGAGGCGAGTTTGAATACCTTGGTAGTAGGTGTGCGCGACGAGTGCTATTTGAGCTCTTTTGGGCTGGACAAGCTCCATTTGAATACCGATAACGAGCGAGACTTGAGGGTCAGGGTGCGTAACTTGGGGGAACTAACTCCAGTTAAAGAGGTAAATGGGAACAAAGCGTCAGTAGAAGAGCCAATATTTGCACTCGCTCCCGGGCAGAGTGCGGTGTTTTATGATAGCGAGGGAGTGGTTGTGGGTGGTGGGATTATTGCAGAGCACTAAAATAGTGTATATTGGAGTGTAGATACACACCAATAAGGAGTTCTATGCCCAAGAAAAAAGTCACCAAGAAAACAGTTGCAAAAAAAGTAGTTAAGACTTCGATGAGTCCGACTGGGATCCGCAATAATCAATTCTTTGGCATGCTCCTGATCGCTCTAGGGTTAGGTGCACTCGTGGTAGTAGTTAGATACTTTGTTATCTCACTACAGGTTCCCACAAGCGTATACGAAATTTCGCCAACAGAATTAATCCCAGGTGCTGGTAATTAGTCGAAAGTATAAAGGCTAAAGTTCATAAAGTGTAATGTTCTTGTGAATTGATTTGTCCTCTGGTAAAATAAGATTTCTATAAGAAAGGGGATTATTTATTATGCCAAAAGCAAAAGCAGTCGTTAAGACAAAAAAATCTGAGAAAGTTGAGGAAAAAGTAGTTAAGAAAGTAGCCAAGAAAGTTGAGGTTACTGCTACCGTTCCTACACCTGAGGTTAAGTCTGAACCAGAGGTAAAAGTCGAAAAGAAAGCTCCAAAAGTAGAAAAAACTGTTGAGAAAAAGGGATCTGCCATTACCATGGAAGACCTATTATCTAGTGCAGGCTATACACTCTCGGTACCTAAAAAAGGCGAGACAATGACAGGCCTTGTTACCATGGTTAACCGCAAGATGGTGCTAGTTGATGTGGGCGCCAAAACCGAGGGAGTGGTGGCTGACAAAGAATACGAAATTGCCAAAGAATTTATCGAGACCATCAAACCTGGTGACGAGATCGATGTTTACGTAGCATCTGACGAGAATGAGAGGGGACAGATCCTGCTCTCACTCCGAAGAGCTATGATGGGCAAACTCTGGGATATGCTAGATGATTATCTCAAGAATGAGACCGAAGTACAGGTTAAATCTGTCGAGCTAAATCGTGGTGGAATGATAGTAAAGTGGCAGGGACTACGCGGGTTTATCCCTAGTTCCCAGTTTGGTAGCGCCTTTGCTGGCAACCTACAGGGACTCGTTGGCAAAGCTATCGCAGTTAAGCCTATCGAAGTCGACCGCGAAAAGAATAGACTTATCTTCTCTGAAAAACATGTATCCGAAGCAGCTGTAATGGCTGAGCGCGAGACTGCACTCAAAGCTGTTAAGGTTGGCGACCAACTAGAGGGCAAGGTCACAGGAGTACTTAACTTTGGTGCATTTGTGGCGATCCATGTCGGTTCCGTTACTGTTGAGGGACTAGTCCATATCTCTGAGATCTCATGGGAGAAGGTGGATGATATCCACAAGTACCTCAAGGTCGGAGACAGTGCTCAGGTTAAAGTAATGGGAGTTGAGGAGGGGACAGGTAAACTGAACCTCTCTATCAAGCAGCTCAAGAATGATCCATGGTCAACTGCAGGAGACAAATACCCAGCCGGTACTACTGTTAAGGGCAAGGTGTCACGTAGCGCGCCATTTGGAACCTTCGTTAACTTTGAGCCAGGCGTAGACGGACTAATCCATGTGTCCCGCATGGGCAGCTTCCCTGAACTGACTGCTGGTGAGGAGATCGAGGTCTTAGTCGAGAACGTAGACCCAGCGAATCGCCGTATGAGTCTCGGTCCAGTACTCACCGAAGTACCAGTTGGTTACAAATAAAGCGAAAATACAAATACTAAGGTACCCATACACAGTCTTTTTGTAAGACTGAGAAGGGAAGATATGTCAAAAACAAAAATGATAGTCAAGGATGATCAAATCCTAGTAGACCTACAGTGGATCTTTGAAGAGATCCGAGGTGCTAATGGCGACTGGAAAGCAGTCGAAGAGCAGCTCAAGGGACTACTATCAGCTGTTGAAGAATAAAAATTCCTTATTACATGACAGGAGCTGAGGTTTTTACCATACCTGCTGTAGATTTTTCTCTTGGTGTAGCTGGGGGTTTGGTGGTATCAGAAACGCAATATCAGATCGAGCGCGCATGGATCGAGAAAAACAAGCGGAATGATAGTGATTATGTCCATGCAATCGTGTGGAGTTGTATGGCTGAGGTGGGAGCTAGTGTTTGTGCCGTGGTTTTGTTTGCTGCAGCAGTGCTTGAGCAAAGAATCGAGGTTGCGGGATTCTGTGTAGGCTATTTGGCAGATAAGGTGCGGTGGTTAGATAGAGATAGGGCGCTGTTGCGAGCCACAAATACTCGCTAGGTGTATAATCGACGCCGAAGGAGAAAAGTATGACTGAAATGGATCCGCTATTAGCGTTTTGTGGTGGTATTGGAATTGGTGGGATGCAGCAATTTGTTGAGATGGCTTGGATTGCGGGCACAGATGAAGCAACTGAAAAATTTCGCCGTAAGGCATGGACTGCGATCGCGGAGTTTGCAACACTAGTACCTGAGTCGGTGTTTGCGATTAAGGCGATTATGGGAGAGGATAGTGTGTTGGCAAATGTTGGATTAGGGATGGTGTTGGTAAAGCTTGGTTGGTTGGGATGGCGTAATCACGAAAAGTGGTGGGCTCCGTCAGTAGAAGAGACTGTTAATTAGCCCTATAATCTTGAAATTTTCCGAAAAAGTGCTATGATCCCCGGTGTAGTGGGTGTGTAAACCCGTATATAGGAGGAGTCAACTAACTCATCACCAAAGTGCTTAAGACGCATGAATGGGGGGAGGGAAGGACTCTTTTTTGGTGTTTAGGGGTAACAATAGACATTTGCGTCTAGTTATTTACTTCCTATTCGCACTTTAACAACACGACACGCAAAATTCTCCTAATTTTCTTAGCAAGCTTGGGGTATAGATAGTGGAACTTATAGTAATTAGGTTTTGCTCGCTATATTCCAAGTCTCGGCAAAAGACAAAAAAAGAATAGGAGATCGTACCGAAATGAAAGTGATTAGTTTGGTAGTATTCGCAGCGGCTGTAATTTTGACCGTTGCAAACGGTGGAGAAGGTGTGAATGGCGAACTTTACCACCACCTTAACCTCGCGATGTTTTTTAGCCAAATGGGCGTAATTATAGCCCTGGCTGTTGGTAACGAAGCTCTGATTTTAGGGTTTCGTTCTAAACTGTATGAATGGAAAGCAACATGGCCAACGCTTAGTTGGTTGATGGTTGCCGTCGTATTACGCGCAATTGTACTTCGCGCGTTGGCGATGATGTTTGGATACCCGGCTGGGTTGTTCGCCGGAAGAATTGGGTCGGCTGGCTCAGCTAGCGATCCGATTGGGGCGTTGATTGCCGAGTCGGCAGGAGCAAAGTCATCGAAGGATGATACGTTGTCTGTAGACGATTTTGGCAAATCATGGCTCCTCGCCAAAGATCTAGGTGGTGTGAAGAACGTTACTCGGTCCGAGTTTGCGACCCACACAAACTTGATCTATAGCCAAGCCAACGACGGAGCCGCTAGTACGATTGACCTCGTTGTTTTGCTTGGAAAAGCATTGGCGATGAAAGCCTTTGGTTTCGCATTGGTTGCGATCGCAGGGCTACTCGTGATCCGTGTCTCATGGCGAAAGTTCTGTGAGGGAGTAGGAATCTCGAAAACCAAGGAGTTCTTTGTGTGGATTGCGATCTCGATCGTAGCTGCAGAACTCGCCAATTTCGGGATGTTTCTTCCCATCTTGGTGCTTTGCATCGCTGGCTACATTGAGAATGCTTTCGAGAAAAAGATGGACGCCGATCGAGTACATCGATTTCACCATCATATCCACGAACTAGGCAACTTTCTCGTTGTCTTGATCGTTGGTTGCATTATGGTAGTCCTCGATTTCCACTCCATCCTTACTTGGCGCGTTTTCTGGCTGTCTATGGCTGCAATGACTGTGATTCTCGTTATCACTGTTGTTTGTTTGCTGCCAGCGATGTATGTCCAGAAACGGCGTGATGGTGAACTTGCGACTTTGATGTGGATCAAAATCATTAACGCAAGTTTGTGTTGTTTCGCGGTGGCCTCGTGGCTCTCCGTTGAAGTGGCACACTCGCTCCACGTCAACCCGGATATGATCCAAGGGCTGGTTTTTTACAGTTCATTGATCACGATTCCGGTCGCCATTGCCCTCAAGCGTTCCGCCGCTGGTCAGCGCGACGACGTCACGCCCGCCGTGCAGTTCGCATAATATGCGAACAGGGGAGGATGATTCTGCCGAGCCATCCTCCCCGCGGAAGGATAACTATAGCGACTGCTTTCATAGAGATGTGACCGCAAGGTTACTTTGATCCTTTTAGGATCTCTCTGTGTGTCGTGTTGGTTGTTCTTTGTTTTCAAGTAATTGAAGATAAAGAACAACTAAATCTTGTATTATTAGAATAATAGGATAGAATCCTATAGACAATCATAAAGGGGATAAAATATGGGTGGAATGCAGGTATTTGGTGCAACAGCAAGTAGAGTAGAGAGTGGACTGATGGTGGTGGAATTAGAGGGCAGAGAGGAATATAGCCATGGCGCCCAATCATCCTGGGCTAATAGTAGAGATGGGCAACGATATGCTTTTGCGATGGAGTGGGTTAGTAAGGGGCTAGGACATACGGGAATAGAGGGGATTGATTATCACTGGATCGCTCTACAACAACTGGTGGAGGATACAGAGCAAGCTATAATATTGTCAGAAGCTAATAGTTCGAGCGCGCTTAACAGTAATGGGTGGTTTAGCATGCATGATAGAGTGTATAGACAGTTGGATGAATCTGGTGTGCCAGGTTTATTGAGAACACTATATCTTGGCGAACCTTCCCCACTAGATCAGGTTTTAATACATATTTGGGGAGATAACCGCTTAAGAATGTAGTGTGGTAGTTCCTGGGGTGTATAATCCAACCCATGTGGAAGGCTCTGATATTACCAATATTGTGGGTGGCTGCGGGAGCGGGGTTTGTAACCCTGTTTAAGATCAACCCGTTTGATTATCTCCAGACAATATTACTACTTGGATCTCTATTTCTCTCTGTCTCGCTGTTTGCCAATGTGCAGGGGATAGATGGCAAATTTATCAAAGAATACAAATCCAGATCGATTATTCTAGTCTCTGTAGGATTGGTGTTTAAGGCCGCAATGCTAGGGTTGTTGGCTTACTTGATTACCCATGATTTGCGGGTTGTACTGGTAGCTACCTTGATGTCTCAGATTGATCCATCGTTTACCAACTGGGCCCAGCGGATGTTCAAGATCAAGGGGAGGGTGGCACAACTGACCCTGGTGGAGTCGACTTTTGACGACCCAGTCAGTACTCTACTCACGGTCTATATTGCGCTGCCGATTGCACTGGCGGGCAAAGTGAGCGTGGATTTTTACTTGTTTTTGCTCCTCATGAACTTTTTGTTTGTCGGGCTATTCCTCTATGCCAAGCATAGGACCAAGATCCACAATTCTTTTCTACCTTCGGCTCTCGTGGTGCTGGGTGGGATATTTAACGTATTTCTGGGAGTGGCATTATCAGGACTATTTTTCCAGGTCAAAAAGAAGATTTTTGATGAACCTATCAACCTGATAACGCACGCGAGTTATATCATGATTGGGATGTTCTTGCCATCTGCAGGAGTAGAGGTGATGACGGGCATTATTATTGGATTGCTACTCGTGTACGTAGTTCGGCCGCTAGAAACTGTATTATTTTTCCGCGGCTTTAGCTGGGTAGAAAAAGGAGTTATCGCTACTGCTGAGCAGAAGGGGATCACGACACTCCTGCTACTACTCATCGTGCAGCCACAACTGAATGTGGTCGGAATAGTACTACCAGCGATGCTGACAGTGAACGCGCTATTTTTTGTGAATCATTATCTGCTAAAAGTCGCAGCTCGCTAGTATTAACATAGTCGTGAGTGTCGCTATATTAACCCCACATTGCTGTGGGGTTAATTGTTGGCTAATAACTTGAGTGCTAGTTAGTGTGAGGCGTGGGTAGCAGGGGAGAGGATGATCCTCTCTGCGAGCTCGGATTGGTATTTCTTGACCACTCCCTTATATTTAGCGCCCACCTCTTTAATTTCGTTGGTATTGTCACTTATGAATTTCTGGTGAAGTTTGCGAACTACTGATAGAGCAGCCCTATCGGTTTTGGCGTTAAAGCTAGTTTCAACTCGACCGATGTAGCTAATTACAGCCTCGGATGCTAAATTGCGAGCCCGTAGTAGCGAGTAGCGATCACGCACAGTCTGGTCTACACTCTCACTCAATATGGTCTTGAGGAAAGGAAGATCGCTAGCTAGTTTGCGCAACTTTTTTAGACGCTTAGCTAGAGTCTCCTGGTTAGTTAGCCTACCATCTTTGTCGATTGCTCTAGCATAGATCTCGGGGTACTCGAGCGCATCTTGTTGCATATCTAGCTGAGTCGAGAACTGGGTGTGGACGGTAGCGTTAATGTGGCCACTATCAAGCAGGTTGTCGATAACCTCACGCTCGATGGCGATACCTTGGAGTTGTACGGCGACTCTTAGTTCATCGCTAGTACTGATCTTTACTAGTTTGTCTTTGTGAGTCTTTTCGGCTTTGACTAGCTTGTTCTTGAGCTCGAGCACTATCTCCTTGCTGAACTCCGATTTCTCGAGGTGTTCGAGATTGTGGAGAGCGCTCTCATAGTGGTAGACCTCAGCCTCTTCTTTGACTATTTCCTCTTCTTTTTTAGGTAAGTGTAGACCTAGGCTCAGGAGGAGTTTTTTGATTGTTAGACCGTTAACAATCAACGTAAAGAGGAGCGCTGCCAAAGTAAAGGCAAGCATGTCTTGTCTATACATATAGTCTTCTGGTAGTGAATAGGCGAGGACCAATGGGATCACGCCACGTAGACCACCCCAGTTCATGATGTGTTGCCAGGACATAGGCATGTTGGGTTCGTCACTGAATAAGCGACTCTTGTTGGTCCAGGCCGCAGTGATGTAGACTGACGCGGCACGAGCCAACAGAACAGCAAGGATGACATAAACTAGCTTGAGTCCGTAGTGGCCAAAAATATCTAAGTGCATATTGAAGGCAGCAAAGAAGAAGACGAGGGAGAGGGAGACAAATCCGAGCACTTCCCACATTTCCTCAGTCCAGTGGAGGATGTGATGGGAGAGGGCGAGGCGTCCTACATTGCCAAAGACGATTCCGGCGATCACAGTACTGATGACGCCAGAGAAATGGAAGAAATGCTCGGCGGCTACAAAGGAGCCGAGGCCGGTAGCTAAGGAGATGGCCATGTTTAAGACACGGTCGTTTTTGACCATTTTGGCAAAGAGTGTCCCGACGTAACCAAAGAGTGCGCCAAAGAGCATGCTGCCAATAAAGACATAGAGGAAGTTACCAAGAGAAGCGGTTAACTTGCTGGCTTCAAAGACGGTACCAGCAACCACAAAGCTTGATACTACTTTAAACATGATAACGCCAGTTGCATCGTTAAACATGGATTCGCCATCAGCGATAAGACCCAATCGCTTGGGGGCACCAAGTGATTTGAAGAGAGCTAGGACCGCAATAGGATCTGTTGCTGAGATGATAGAACCAAAAAGTAGTGCAGGACCAACGGGCATGCCGAGCGCAATAGAGAGGACAGCGGCTACTACGCCCACACTGATCATGACGCCGATAGTGGCAAAAGCGGTAATGGTTTTGAACTGTAATTTGAATTGGTGGAATATGAGGTGTTGTGCTGCCTCGAATAGGAGGATCGGGAGTAGGACAAAGTAGATAATGTCAGAACTCAGAGTGAGATGTAACTCGAGGTGGAGTGTGTGTACGACGAATTGAGTGACAAAACCTGAGAGGAGGAGGGCGACGGTATAAGGGAAGCCGGTTTTACTGCTCCAACTTTGGAGGGCGGTAGCACCGAGGAGGAAGGTGGAGATAAATAGTAAGACAGTAATAAGTGTATGAACGTCCATATAAAGAACTCCTGTATATAAATAGTATTAATCACACTGGGCAATATGGATATGATACTACTGTGAAAAACAACAGACAAGGGGAGAATCTAATAATATTGCAGTAGAATAGGAGTATGAAGCAATCAGTCGTTTATGAATGTAGTAATTGTGGGGCATCCCCCTACGCTCTACGAGCTTCGGAGGGACACAGCAAGCTATGAAAAATTCCGTGATCTACGAGTGCTCTAATTGTGGTGCTCAGTCAAAAAAATGGCAAGGGCAGTGTGGCGAGTGTGGGAAGTGGAATACTCTCGAGGAGAGCGTAAGTACAGTTGGTCAAAGGTCAAAGGTCAAAGTGTCAAATCACACTACAAGGCTTCTGTCGTTAAGCGAAGTGGAGGGGAAGGTGGGGGAGCGAGCGACTACAGGTATTAGTGAGATGGACCGGGTGCTCGGTGGTGGGCTGGTTGCGGGTGAAGTGGTTTTGATGGTTGGTGAGCCGGGAATAGGTAAATCGACCCTACTTACACAATTATCACTTAATATGTCGAATGTGGTTTATGTGTGTGGCGAGGAGTCGCCGGGACAAGTAAAAATACGAGTTGACCGAATGATGAAAAGCTCAAAAATTAATAAGAGTATAGTCGGCCTCAAAATGCTAGCGGAAATGGATGTGGACACGATTTTAAGCACTGTAAATAAAGAATCTATATCGCTACTAATTATTGACTCTGTTCAAACACTTTATACATCAGATTTGCCTGGTCTTGCTGGGTCTGTCTCACAGATAAGGGAGTGCACGGGACGGGTAATTGCGTATGCCAAAAGTAAGAATGTGCCTGTGATCTTGGTTGGTCATGTGACCAAGGATGGGGAGATGGCTGGTCCCAAAGTGCTAGAACATATGGTCGACGCAGTTCTAGAATTAACCGGGGACAGGTACTACGATCTCCGCCTGCTACGAACGCAAAAAAATAGATTTGGCGCAACAGATGAGGTAGGGGTATTCCGCATGAACGAGAGTGGAATGGAGGAGGTAACTAATCCATCAGAACTTTTCCTATCGGAGCGAGAGGAGGGTAGTGTGGGGAGTGCGATTGCGGTTGTGATGGAGGGAACTCGACCAGTCCTACTGGAAGTACAGGCACTTGTGGTTAACTCGGAGCTACCGGTACCACGAAGAGTTTCTCAGGGGGTAGACGTTAGGAGAGTACAAATACTACTCGGAGTTTTGCAAAAATATACGAAGCTCTCGATTGGTACAAAAGATGTGTTCGTTAAGGTAACTGGTGGATTGACGGTCAAAGAACCGGCGATTGATCTCGCGGTGGTTCTGGCTGTTGCGAGCTCAGCGAGCGGGAGAGCACTGCCTAAAAATAGTTGTGCGATTGGTGAAGTTGGGCTGCTTGGTGAGATTCGGAGCGTGAGTTTGTATGATAAGCGCGAAAAAGAAGCCAAAAAACTAGGTTATAGTCAGATTTACTCGAAAAATAGTTACCGAAAAGTAGCTGAGCTGGTTAAGTCGTTGTAGGCATGCATGTATGGTTTGCTGGTGAGAATCTCACTTCAGGTAAAAATTGTGTCGTTCGTTGAACGTCGCTGGCGCTCCAACTCACTTTGAAAATTTTTACTTGATTGTTCTTACTTACACTGCACAAACCATACAACCTCATGTCTAGTAGTTTTATGCTAGGCACACCGTGTAAATCAGTATCTACCTCACGATTATTAGTTTATTCTATAGTTATCCACACTGGACATTATTATCATTTCTCCAGATCTATTTATGTTATGGGTTACGTGTTTTTGTTGGTAATAAATTATTATGGGTTGACTCCAGGCAAGAAACGCGCGATAATACCCGCTAGATCAAGCTAATAACTTGGTTGGTCTTTGAAAACAAGTTTATATACTGCCCTAGCAGGCCTTAAAACCCTGCTCAGTAGAAACGAAAAGAGCATTCCTACCGCTGAATCACCTAATACCGGGTTCACGTGTAGCAATGCTCTTATTCAAGGACGTCACGCGCGTTTTGAGGATGCGTGAGCGTTACATGCACTTTAACACTCGGTTATATAGTCGTCAAGCTACATTTTGTGTGTAAGTACATATACTACACACTACGGGTAGGGTCACGACCTATAATCACTTGATGTTACTAAACAATAATTCGTGCTTAGTATTGGGGGATATGTGAGATAGGGCAGGCTCATAATCCCCCAATATTGCGCATGATATTTTGTGTTAAACTACATTTTTAATGCACAATAATACAAAAGGTGTTGAGGGAGTATGTGTCGGGATCAGGGTGGGTTATTTTATAGATAGTAATTATACTTTGTTAATATCTCGAATAATCTCTGACAATTTGAGATTTAAGTATCGACAAGCTGAGGAGACAAGTCGATGAAGTTTTTTGATTTATATAAGAAAGCTGCAGTAAAAAATAATAGCTTTCTTTGCGTTGGTCTAGATCAAGCTGACTTTGAGTTTAACAAGAAGCTCGTCGATCAGACTGCCGATTTGGTATGTGCATACAAGCCGAACGTGGCATTTTATGAGGCTGAGGGAGCTAAGGGGGTAGAGCAGCTTAAGGTAATTTGTGATTACATCCATAGTAGCTATCCTGGTATACCGTTGATAATTGACGCAAAACGGGGTGATATTGGAAGCACCAACGAGGCATATGCAAAATATGTTTTTGAGTATCTAGGAGGGGATGCTGTAACGCTTCATCCATACCAAGGGATTGGCGCGTTGACTGCGTTTGAAAAGTATGAAGATAAAGGATTATTTGTGTTGTGTCGTACCAGTAACCCAGAATCTGAGGAATACCAAGGAAATATGTGGGAAAAAATAGCTCGCGACGTGGTATTAAGAGATCATGGAATGAAGCAGTGGGGACTAGTGTTTGGGGCAACTCATCCCGAAGAATTAAAGAGAGCTAGAGAAATAGTGGGTGATATGGTGCTACTAGTGCCTGGAGTTGGAACGCAGGGTGGGAGTGTTGATCAAGTTTTAAACAAAGAGAATAGTCGTGGACTAGATATGATAATTAATGCAAGTAGGAGTATATCTCAGGCAAAAGATCCGCGCGAAGTGGCAATAGGAATTAAACGGCAAGTTCAATTGTTAATGCATGGACTAAATTAGGATTCCAGCTCGCAAGTCCCAAGACGTTAATTGCTGAAGAAACTCCCATTTCTTCGCGTAGTGATTGAGCTTTTGTGGTATTCATGCCAAAACCAACTAGTGTGAGCCTATTTAGTAGATCCTGAGGGGAGTATTTAGCGGCAGCCGCAAGTAGGCCATCAGGTCCGCCCAAGCTGTCATCAATAAGAACGACAGGTAGATCTGTTTCTGTTGATCTAACAATTTTGTCTATTTTGTCTCCAGGATCTTTGCATACTATAGTCTTTTGTGAGTTTGGTATACCTGCCATGGCAAGCCAATCTCTCGTCATTTCATACATCCCTTCAATTTGCGGGCGTACTGTAAAGTATCCGAGACTGTGGGCGATCAAAGATAAGTGTTTTACGCCTAATACTGATCCTGGCATAACATCGAATGCCATATTTACTTCGCTTGATTCACGGATCCATTTGCGGGCAGCTTTAAATTCATTTTCTCGATTATTCATGGCCGCTGCGATTTCTGGTACGTCAAAGACTTTTCTGTAATTTTTGTTGGCTTCTTGAATATATTGTGAGCTTAAGCCCAGGTTTAGTATACTGTTGTAATGCTTTAGGTGGAGTGCAACTAAGTTGGTATTCAATGTCTGATCGACATCGAAACCAAATGCTCTATCAAGTTTATGCATAGTTTAGTATCGAACCTTTCACCTTTATACAACGCTCAGCGAGTTGTTTGCCCGCCTTTATTGCCGAGATTATATCATTTTTTGCAAGATAACTATGTGCGAATCCCAATGCAAAAGAGTCTCCTGCGCCTGTTGGGTCGATTACCTGGATCGATTTGGATTGATAGGGGATTTTCTCTCCGTTTGACGTGTGTACTACGCCACCTTTTTTACCGTGAGTGCAAATTATGAGCTCGACACCTTTTTTGAAAGGCTGAGATTTCCATACTACAGGTTCTTCTTCTTCGTTACAGAAAACAATTAGTGATCTAAGTAAGGCGGTATCTTGAATCCAGTTGTTGATTTTGAGTGACTGTGGCCCAGGAATATATAACGCGTTTCTTTTTGTAAGATTTTGTGACATATTTTTGACGACGTCGCTCGGTGCATTGCAGAAAAAAATATAGTCATATAAATGATTTAGGTTATACGGGATTGGCATATTCTGGAAGTAGCTAATGGCTCCGTTATCTTGCCATTTTCGTGTACTACCGAGACCAAGATGATCAACGACAGTACAAGTGGGAATAGACGGAGATGATAGACCACAAGAGGACAAACCGACTTTTGCGTTATTTAATTGTTGTATATACGTTGAACCGAGTATATCTTGGGAGAGAGGGGCAAAGAGATTCGATTTAATATCCAACAAAGTTGCATTTATACTCATCGCGCCTGCAGCGCCGCCAAAATGCTTTGTATTATCGATAAAATCAATAGTTGCGTAACCGACAAATAATATTGAAAGAGGCTTAATCTTCATGAGGATAGTATAATATAGAGATGTCGTCGTTATTTTTTGGATCAAGTAATAAGGATTTAGTTAAACAGATCGGTGAGTTGGGGATTGGTATTGGTGATGTAAATATTTCTAAATTTGCGAACGACGAGAAGAGAGTGAGCGTGGGGAACGGTAGTGGAGCAGCGGCAATACTGCAATCATTTTCTAAACCGGTAGATGAACACATAATTGAGTTTTGCCTGCTTGCGGATGCACTGACGCGAGCTGGATATAGTGAGTTGATGGGTGTTGTCCCATGGCTCGGGTACAGTAAACAGGACAAAGTCTTTTTGCCGGGCGAGGCATTGTCTGCCAAAGTTATCGCGCAGATTATCCAGACTACCAAAATCAAAAAACTGATTACCTTTGACCTACACAATAGGGCTATTACTGGATTCTTTGATATCCCTGTTGTTGAACTGTCAGCTAAACCACTTTTTAAAGACTATTATGAGAAAAAGATTGGTGGGAGTAAGGGAAAGTATGTGGTGGTAGCGCCTGATGAGGGGGCGGTTAAAGCCAGTGCGGCTATCGCGCGAGAGCTCGGGGTGTCTATAGCCTATATGGATAAGCGACGAGATCTAAAAACTGGTGAAGTAAGTGTGGTCGGGATGAGTGGGGAGGTGGTTGGCAAAAACGTGATCATAATTGATGACATGATTGTGACTGGGTCGACCATGATGGAGAGTGCTGAATACTTAAAGAAAATGGGGGCGGTGAGCGTATCGGTGGCGGCCACACATCACCTATATCTAGATGGGGTTCAGGATAAGCTAGAGGAGAGCGAGATTGATGAGGTGGTGGTCTCTGATACGGTTATAAATTCTAAATCAGAAATTAGAAATATGAAACTCAAGGTGTTGAGTGTGGCAAGCTTGATAGTTGACGAAATTGAGCAATAGTAATTGGTAGGAAATTGCAAACAGTGTTTTTAGAATTAGATTCTCGAAACAGCAGACATAAAATTTTCATTGTGCAGTATAAATTTGAAGTGTATAATCTGTGAATATGGTCGTTGAATTAAGCGAGTTGTATGATAATCCAGGGTTAGTCACAGCACTCAAAGTTAAAGTAGTTAATGAGACCCAAGCTCAGTACGGAGTATTCAATAAACCTCCAAAGGAAGAAATGGACAAGTTTGGTCGAAGCGTAGACGCTTCTGCTAACGACCTAGTGGAAAGACTGGGGAGAGTTGGGGAAGTCTTTGGAACGGTTCAAGAATACTATACTGAATTTGTACAACCCCATATAGATAAACCAGTAAATACAAGCGAATTACCCAAGACTCAGCTCGCTGAAGCAGATCTAGATATAATCAGTAGCGCGTTTAGAAGGGCAAGTAGAAAGCTTCTAGGTAAAAAAACAAGTAGAACTAATGTAAAATCAGAAAGTGCTCGCGACGAATTGATCTCCTTGCAAAATGAATCTGTCGAGGCATCCATTATGGTTGGAGAAACTGGAGTATTGACTGAACTAGCTAAGCTAGCGCAAGAATTTGCTGAAGCTGAACCTAGCGACCAACTATCTTCAACCAGGGTAGTAGTTAGAACGGTCGAGGCTATGCTCACAAAAATGATGGAGCAGGATGGAGTACAGAGAGAGTCCAGTCTTGACTATGCCGAAAGTTGGGTAAATGAATTGAAGTGGCAGCAAGAGCAGGAAATGAAAGCACTAAACGGATCAGAGTCATCAACTGTCTTGTACGATGCTAATACCTTGAATGCCAACTTTAAGGAGGCGATGCTTGGTATCTTAAAGTTGTCTACAGACAGAAACAACTTTGTTGCATCAGATGATGAGGTTGCCAATTTTCAGCTAGCAGCACTACTAGACCTTCACGATGGAGTCCATCTTTTGGTTAATAGAGTTGATGGACTAGGTGCTTCTGTAAATGCAGCCTGGGTCTTGAGAACAGGATATAGGATGAACGATATGATCGTCGCTTGGCATAAAGCGAGACGTGCGGGGGATGGAAGTAGTTGACGAATTAAGTTTTAGTTAGTCAGAGCGACGTTGTTAATGTGTAATGATTTAGCTATCATATATATATGAATGATCATTCTAAAGTGGATGGACTTAGATTAACTGACATCGCTTTTGATGTTGGAAACAAAAAAGTTAATGCTTTACTGTCGCTTGCAGTAGATCAACATGAAAAAAAGTTTAGCCCTTGGGATCGCCCACCTGAAGCAAAGATGCTTGAATACACGGATAGTTTGGTACATTCGGCAAGAGATTTAAATGAACGAATGACTAGAATTAGACTTGCGTACATTGGTGTGGACGATGGATATCAAAAATATGTTGAACCCTATACTTCCAAATTAGTTGCATCGAAAAATCGTAATCCCCAGTTGCTAAATGGAGAGTTAAAAATAATAGATGAAGCTTGTGCTAAGTCTGATCTACTAGTTATTGGTGAGAACCTAGAAAGATCACGCCCTCCAGTTAGTGCGCGAGAAAATATAGTATCTTTACAGGAGGATTCGATTAAAGTATCTGAGCAGTTAGGAGAGGCTACAGTGTTGGTGGGCCTGGCAAAAATTGCGCATGAGTTTGCAACCGGAAATCCAGAAGAGTGTGATGATGTTTCTACAATGCGAGTGGTGAATACAACTGTGCGAATAATGCTCTCGGAAATGATGAATCAGGAGAGAGCTGAACATATACCATATACAGAATATGCGACTCGTTGGGTTGAAGAGATGGAAAATCAAGCTGATCTAGAAAGAGAGGTAAATCGTGCTATCAAAGATGGATCTAAAGAGCAACCTATGCAGAACTATACCACCTTTGAGTTGGGTGAGGTATTGCTAGAGGATTTGTTTGAATTGCAAACTATGGCCACTGATCCTAGACACTTCACACCTGATTTGGAATTCGGTTTTGTACAATTAGAGGCTGTTGGTGATCTGCAACAGCGCTTTGCAGAGATTGTGGCGCTTGGTAGATCGGACATACCTAATGCAGCATTGATATTACAATATGCTTATAAGATGCATAAATCAATTGCTAAATGGCACAACATGCGACAACTTAGTAGTTCAAAACACAGCGGGTAGTTGACGAACTGGGTTAGATTTGCGATACTATCACTTGTTCCCAGGAAAACCGAGTTTTTCAAGTAACAAAGTACCCAGTATTTAGTTAGACAAAATGTTTTCAACAACATAAATATTTCAGAAGGAGAGTGTATGCCTGTTAAGAAAGTGGCTAAAGTAGTAAATAATGATCAAGAGACTGTAGTTAGTGAACAAGCAGAAAAAGTAGTCAAGCCAGTGGTCGAAGAAAAAATCCTTAAACCAATTGAAGAAAAACCAGAAGAAAAGAAAGTAGAGCCAGTAGTACCTCCAGCCACCACCGTAATCGAAGTGGCAAAGAGAGAGATGGCACCACCTGTCCCCAACACCTATGTAATGCGACCCCCCATGATGCCGAGACCAGCCGTTAACAATCAGTTTGCAGGTCGAAGTAACCCGGGCACATATGTTGCACCAGTAAACACCCAACCTATCGAGAATGTCGCGGGATTCCTAGACGACTCAGCAGATGGACATGGCGTACTGCGCCCACACTTTTCACCCTCGGAGCGCGACGTTTATATCTCATCGATGGTTGTTAGGCGCATCGGTCTAAGACCAGGTGATTATGTAGAAGGTACAGCCAGGAAGCCAAAAGAAAACGAAAAATATTGGGGACTAGTGACAGTGACGCGAGTAAATGGCAAATCACCAGCTGAGTTTAATAAGCGCGTTAAGTTCCACAACATGACCCCGATCTACCCTAATCAGAAAATTACTCTAGAGATGGGGGCTGCTCCTTTATCTAACCGTGTAATCGATCTAGTAGCCCCAATTGGTCGAGGGCAACGTGGGATGGTCGTGGCACCACCAAAAGCTGGTAAGACCACGATCATGAAAGACATGATGACTGGAGTGGCTAAGAACTATCCCGAGATCCACCTTATGGCCGTGCTCATTGGTGAGCGCCCAGAAGAAGTAACAGATATCAGACGTCACCTAGAGAAGGTGACCGAGAACTCGGCAATGGTCGGGGAGTGTGCCGCATCCAACTTTGATGAGCCAGCCGAAGACCAAACAAGAGTTGCCGAGATCGCTCTAGAGCGTGCCAAGCGACTGGTTGAAGAGGGGAAGGACGTAGTGATCCTACTGGACTCTATCACTCGTCTAGCCCGTGCTTACAACCTAGCTATACCAACATCAGGGCGCACTCTATCAGGTGGTTTTGACCCAGCAGCCTTATATCCACCTAAGCGCTTCTTTGGCGCTGCACGAAAGATGGAGGATGGAGGGTCACTGACTATTATAGGAACTGCACTTGTTGATACCGGATCTCGCATGGACGAGCTCATTTACGAAGAGTTTAAGGGTACAGGCAACATGGAGCTGGTCCTAGACCGTCGCCTCTCTGAGCGCCGCATCTTCCCGGCAATCGATGTCTATAAATCTGGTACACGCCGTGAAGATCTACTCTTCTCCGGAACCGATTATCAAAATATCGTGGTCATGCGCCGAATGCTAGATATGCTAAATGATGATGAGAGAACATCTGTGATGGTCGACCGGATGGCTCGAGCCAAATCGAATAAAGAGTTCCTGGCGATGCTTAAAGAGGGATAGTTTTTTGCGCTCATCGGTCAACTCTGCTAAGATAGGGGGTTGCCTATGACTGAGATGACACCTAGGGAAGAATTTAGAGAATTTTTACGACAACTTGGGGCATATTTGGCTGTCCATGGAAAGAATGTTTTTGGTCGTTTTGAGGCAGTTAAAGACGTGATTACAGGCGTGCTCTACCATAAGCGAGGGATGTATGCCCAGCCTATTCTGCACTCGACCATGATGGCCTTGATCTTTTTTGGTGTAACTTTTGGTCCAAAACTACTAGTCGAAGCATCATTTACGAGCGAGGGCGAAGCGAGTGGAGTAGGGGGAGAAGTGCTGGGAACCCTAGATTCGGCTGGAGTAGTGACGCTAGTCTCTGACAAGCCACCATCCGAAGTGAGAGATTACACTGTCCGTGATGGAGACACACTATCTTCGATTTCTGACAAATTTGACGTGTCGATAGACACCATCAAATGGGCAAATGAGAGTATAGATTTTAAGAAATTGAAGCCTGGAGTGGTAGTTAAAATCCCGCCTGTTACTGGACTGGTATACAAAGTACGACCAGGTGACACGATTTACTCGATCGCTAAAAAGTTTGAATCGTCTGAGCAGGCTATCGTCGACTTTCCATTTAACACTTTCTCGGATGACGAAACCTTTGCACTCGTCGCAGGACAGACATTGATAGTCCCAGATGGTGTTATGCCAGATGCACCGAGCGTGACGACACCTCGCTTTGCTAATGTCCTAACTCCTGATGCAGGGGCAGTCGCAGCTACAGGTAACTTTGTCTGGCCTGGATTTGGCCGGATTACCCAGGGATACCGGTGGTATCACCCGGCGATCGATATTGCCAACCGCGATGGTGGGGCAATCCTAGCTGCGGATGCAGGTACAATCTCGGTAGCTGGCTGGAGCAGTGCAGGATATGGTAACCACGTAGTGATCGATCATGGCAATGGATATACAACACTGTATGCTCACTTATCGTCACTCTCAGTAGTGTCAGGTCAGCGCGTAGCGAGAGGCGCGACACTGGGGCAGATGGGTAGTACAGGACGCTCTACGGGTACACATCTCCACTTTGAGATCCATGGTCCAGGTGGTAAGGTAGATCCGCTTGGATATTTGAAGTAGTATCGCTCACTTGGATTTCGATGTAATTTGCGCAAAAAACCGGTCTATCAGAGTCTGCTGACTCAGCGACCTCGCGCTCGGATACACGTCCTGCGCAAGTTTTTTTGACTGCAAAATACATCTGCACCCTGTGCTCGCAATGATCCGAAAAAAATATCGCGAGAACTGTAGTATTATTTATGGATGAAAAAATATAAGACAGCATTGTTTATTGGTAGATTTCAGCCATTTCATAATGGACATCTGTATAGCCTAAAAAAGTGTTTAGATATTGCTGAAAAGGTAGTGGTTGCAGTTGGGAGTTCGCAGGAGTCGGGGACAGAAAATAACCCATGGGGTTACAAAATAAGAAAACAGATGGTGTGCGAGGTGGTGCGAGAGCTGGGAGTAGAAGCGAGGATCGCCCGGATTTGTAGCTGCCCTGATAACCCCAGTGACAAAGCTTGGCTCGCCGACCTAATCCGCCGAGCAGGTTATTTTGATGTCGCAGTTAGTAATAATGATTGGGTTCTTTCTATTTTTAAAGAAGCAGGCTACTCTGTGTCTGAAAGCGGGCTACATAACAGAGATGAGCTGGAGGGGGTAAAAGTAAGAGCGATAATGCGAGCAAGTAATAAAGAATGGGTGAGTAGGGTGCCGCGAAAAGTGGTAGAGTTTTTTAATAATAATGATATAGAAATGATTAGAGAGTATCTCTAATTTAATAGATTGATGTCTTTGCAAAGTTTCTGTAGTAAAATAGCGAACATGGCACAAAGGAGGGGTGAAGCACTTTCGCATAAGCAACATCAGGCCCTAATGAACCATGCTGTGGGCTATTATGCGAGATCAAAAAAGAATACAATATCTAAACTCAAGCTGGGAGAGAATGGACGTGCTATTCAAGGAATTATTGTGCCTGGGTCGATGGGTGGGGGAGTTGGTGATAAGCGTCCTCCTATGACTGATTCGGATTTTGATGGTAAAGTCGTGATAAGTGCCGAGTTTGAGCGTAGTGACCTTGATCTTGAGTTGATCGCTAGTGTGTTATGGAGTGGCTTTGCGACCCTTATGAAAGAAAAAATGGAAGTGAACTCTTATTTTCCTTTTACTCTTGATGATATGCAATCACTTCAGTACTATTTTGCCACAACTCGTTATAGACATAATGGATTATCGGTTATTTGTGAACGCGAGAGTGTGGTATATCAAAGCTTAAAAGAAGTGGGGAATATAGAGAGGTTTATTGTTACCCCTTATTTTGTTGATTAAAGACGTAAAGATTTCTATTTTTGTCTACATGGGTGCGGTCAAGGAAAGTGACTCCTTCTTCTATTAATTTGGCGTATTGCTCCATAGTCCCGCCAAAGGCGTAGGATTCGGACAGTTTGCCATCTTTGTTGACTACACGGTGGCAGGGGGTAGTATCACCACTGGGGTTAGCGTGGAGCGCGTGGCCGACCCGACGGGCGTCGCGAGTGCCTAGAGCGCGTGCGATATCGCCATATGTGGTGACGTAGCCTGCAGGGACTTGTTGGACGAGAGTATATACCTGCTCAAAAAAGGTCATTATTTTTTAGCAAATCCGTCGATGGCTTTGAGGACTTCGATCGGGACGGCAAAGACAATGGTATTACTGGCGTCGCTACTGATGTCATTGATCGAGTTAAGGGTACGCAAGTGGAGGGCACCTGGCGCCTTGGCTAACTTGGTGGCTGCTTCGGCTAGGTTTTGGCTAGCCATGAGCTCACCCTCACTATTAATGATAGTTGCACGCTTCTCACGCTCGGCCTCGGCTTGTTTGGCCATGGTGCGGACCATACTCTCGGGTAGCTCGATATCTTTGAGTTCGACTGTTTGGACGTCGATGCCCCAATCGGTCGCGTGTTTGTCGACAATTGCCAATATCTTGGTGGCGATCTTTTCTCGCTGACTAAGTAGCTCGTCTAGTGTCGCCTCACTCGCGACCCTGCGCATGGTGGTCTGCGCGAGCTGGAGCATGGCGTAGTAGACGTCTTCGACCTCATTGATAGTTTTACCAGCATCGATTACTTTGTAGTAGATAACTGCGTTCATTTTGCAGGTAACGTTATCTTTGGTAATGGTATCTTGTTTGGGGACGTCGACTGCTTTGGTTCTGATATCGACTTTTCTAAATGATTGAAAGATGGGGATCACTAGCTTCCAGCCGGCACCGATAATATAGCTAAACTTGCCCATGGTGTAGACGACGCCGCGCTCATACTCGTTTACTTGCTTGAGAGAGATCAGAATTAAGAAAATAATAATTGGGAGTAAAAAATCCATATATATCTCCAGTGTGATATTGCTATTAGTATAGCAGAGTGAAAATATGATCTATTTTGAACTATTTGCTGGTATAATGAAGAGATCCCCCTTCGTTCTGGGGGAACTACGGAGGGACACTGTGAAAGATCTAGCACGGATTTATATCAAGGCAGGGGACGGGGGGAGTGGGAAGCTATCGTTTCGGCATGAGAAATTTGCGCCTAAAGGTGGACCAGATGGGGGAGACGGAGGTAAGGGTGGCGACGTTATAATCCGCGCTGACGAAAATGTCGAGAACTTAGTAGAGTTTAACTTTAAAAAGAAATACTTGGCGATGGATGGAGAGGGTGGGATGCCAAAGAAAATGCATGGTGAAGACAGAGGTGATATTGTGATCGCGGTCCCAGTGGGTACTGCAATCTATGAAGTAACTCAAGATTATTTTGAGAAAAACCTAAGAAACCGAGAAACCTTTGATGAGCTCATGAAAGAGAGACGAATGCTCGTTGATATGGATGTTCACGGCAAAGAATTTGTGGGAGCATGGGGTGGTAGGGGTGGCAAGGGGAACTGGCACTTTCGTAGTTCTACTAACCAGACTCCGCAAGAGTTTGAGCCCGGCACACCCGGTGAAGAAAAATATCTACTACTAGAGCTTAAGGTGGTGGCAGACATAGGCATTGTGGGGCTACCAAATGTCGGTAAAAGCTCAATACTCAAAGCACTGACCAATGCTAACCCCAAGATAGCTGGATACCCATTTACGACACTAGAACCTAATCTGGGTGTAGTTACAGTGCATGATAAAAAACTGATCTTAGTTGATGTGCCTGGAGTGATCGAGGAAGCGTGGGAGGGGAAGGGGATAGGACCATGGTTCCTGAGACATTTGGAGCGAACAAAGACCTTGATTCATGTGATAGCGCCCAGTATAGAAATGGGTGAAAAAGGGCAAAATGAAAGTATCGCGGAGCAACTGGTCAGGGATTATAGAGTCGTACGGAAAGAGCTAGAAAAATATGCTTCGGCTAGCTCAGCACAGGGTGGAAAAGGGTTAAGTGAGAAGAGCGAAATCGTGGTTGTAAATAAAATGGAGTTAGTAGACGAGGCTGATAGGGGTATGGTGAGCTCAAAATTTGATGAAGAAACAGGTAAGAATATAGTCTGGGTTAGTGCGGGGATGGGTGAGGTAGTGGATCTAGTTAACCAACTTAGTTAAGTGTGGACCCTAGTGGGACCCTACCGCTTACCTCCCCGATGTCCATCGGGACGCTCTACAGTTAGAACTTTTTGTTTATCTTGCCATCTAGTATTATTTGTTCGATGACGACCTTGCTATGAGTGGACTTTAACCAACTCTCGACTTTTCTAGCATATTTTAGCGTTGGGTATTCTTGAGAAAAACGAATGGTGAGTGGTATGAGATTTTTTGTGGAGGGTGTGTGGCCTGCATTATGTTCTTTAATTCGGCGGTTGACATCAGAAGTTGAGCCGACGTAGTAGGAATAGTTTATCTGGCTTTGCAGAATATAAACAGTCCACATTGGTGGACCCTAGCGGGATCGAACCGCTTACCTCTTCTATGCCATAGAAGCGCTCTACCAACTGAGCTAAGGGCCCAAGCATATCTATTTGATTGTTAAGACTAGGGTTACCTCCCCGATGTCCATCGGGACGCTCTACCAACTGGTCTCCCAGACTACTTCGTGTCTGGAGGCATTTCTCATGTGCATACTGCACTTGATGTGCAAGCTATAAGGTCCCTGGTAGATGATATTTTACTACAACTCGAGATTAATTTGTCAGCGTTTCGATGAATCTAATGAAGAGTGCTTGCCATCCTAAGAGGATTTTGGAGAAGAAGCTGGTATTGTTCGTGTTGGCTGCGACGACTGGAGTAGCTGAGGGGGAAGTAAAGATGTCGCCGAGGCTGCCAGGTGTTGGAGTGGGTGTGGCAATGACATTACTATTCTGGTTGGGCGTAGTAAAGTCTGTCGGAGCTAAGGTTGGCTTGGGGGTAGGAGTAGGTGAGGGAGACTTGGGTTTGAAGATACCTGCAATCTGCTCTGTAATAGGTTTTTTGGTTGGAGCTGGGGTGGGTGTGGGAGTAGTTGTTGGCGTGGGAGTAGGAGTAGGGGTAGCAGCTTGTGCGACGTCACCACTACACTTAATATCATTTACACTGCTGGCATCGCTCTTAACACCATCCTTAACGCTAACAACACTCCATTTGTAATTCGTGTTATTTTTGATATCTAGGTCGATCTCGGCGCGAGTGGCTGACTTTGTCTGGTCGTTGTCGCCATCTTTTTGGTCAAAGACTACTTCGTAGCTATCAACATTGGCAACTGCATTCCAGCGCAAGGTGATCCTTTTGCCGTCACTGTAGCAGTTGTATACGAGGTTAGTGGGAGCGGCCGGTTTTTGGACTACTGGCACGCTAGCAATAGGTGAGGCAGAGGCAGGAGTTGAGGGAATAATGGATGCAGCTGCAGATGGAGATACCGCTGGGCTCGGACTAACTGTTACAGTGGTACTGGGTGATGGAGAGACTGCAGCGCTCGCGGCAGTGGAGGGGCTTACTGCTGGGTCTGCAACTGCGACTGTAGTATTGGTAATCTCACGAAGTGCATTATTGCTGTTGCCAGTTACGAGTACTTGGGTAGCATCAGTGATTGCGAGGGTGGAGGAGCCGACTGCCTTGGATCTGACTTTGAATGTCAAGATATTGCCTTGACCAGTTAAACCTGATCCGGCGGCGACCGCGACGCCGTAGGTAAAGGTTATTTTGCCATTTGCGGCTGTGGCTGCTGCAAACTCGGTGGGGAAACCATCGCCTTTGACAAAGTTGCTAACAGTCAAGACTGCGGGGTCGTAGCTGATCTCACCACTAATGACTGTTAATTTGTCGGTTGGGGAGTCGTAGGTTAAGGTAACTGTTGCATCCTGGTTAGGGGCGAGGGAAGTCTTAGTGCTATTTAAGTTTAGATTAACCGACCCGGTGGCATTTTTGATCTCGGCGATCTGGATCGGGGTACTAGAACTGGATAGGAGTGAGCGGTAGACATAGTAGCCTGAGATAATGATTAAGGCTAAAACTAAGATGAGTGGGAGTGGAGAAAGGGAGGTTGATTTGGACTTGATCCTCTTGGAAACTTTAGCTTTGGTACGAGTGATCTTTTTCTTCATATAACTAATGTAGCATTATTTGCGAGGTATGCAAACAACTACTTGCCATAGTTGGTAATGATGTTGTTAAAGTCGACAATGTGATATTTGGTCCCAAAGTCGGTAATGAGTACATTAAAGTCGACAAAGTTGACCTGACCATCTTTATTGAGATCACCTGCCTTATAGGTGGGAGATGGTGAAGGAGAGGGCACTGGACTAGGTGTCGGAGTAATTGAAGGTAAGGGAGTGGGGCTCGGTGTGGGGGATATTGAGGGGGATGGGTTGATCACGGTAAATGTGGGATTAGCCACGCTCTGGAGAGCGTTGGTGGGACGACCTATTGTCGCGACTAAGGTATTCTGCAGAGTTAGCGGGCTAGAGCCAGTTTTTTTTGGTGTGACAGTAAAGCTCATGATGCTACCGCTACCGATTAAACCCTGACTACCAGGTGCGACCCCGTAAGCAAAAGAAATAGTATTGCCATTTTTGACAGTAGCAGTCTGGAGGATGGCCTCCATGGTGGGAGAGGGGGTAAATGATGAGACATTAAAGTAGGTCGGATCAAAGATAATATCGGTCTGGATGGCGGTGAATCTTTCGGTTGGAGAGCTATATGAGAGTGTGACTGTACTGGGCTGGTTGAGCTTGAGCTGTGGAGATGTGGCGCTCAGAGTTAGTGATACGCTGCCTGGGACATTAGTAATTTCGGCGATCTGGATCGGCTTAGGTTTGATGAAGAGATAGAGCAAGGTAATCACGACTACGAGAGTGGGGATTATGAGTGTTTTCCAGGATTTTGTATTTCGAGCTTTCATATTTAGTTATTTGATTCTGCTGTAGGCAGATTTAGTGCTGCACCACCAATTGGTGATGGGAGTGGGGTTGGTGAGGGTGTCTTTGTGATCTCTGGCTGGTTCTTTTCGGAAAGAACTCGAGCATATTCTGGGCTATTTGGATCGAGGTATTTGAGTGCTAGGTCATATGCTGCCTGAGCCTTATCGGTCTCGTTGGTTTGGACAAAAATCCGAGCAAGGCTGTAATATGCTGCAGCAAAGTCGTTCTTGAGCTGGAGGGAAGTTGAGATCTCGTTGAGAGCTCGCTCCCTCAAAGCGCTCGAGCTAGAAGCATTCTTGGGAAGCGAAGCTAGTTGTGAGAAGAGATTGCCCAGCTCAACCCTAAGCTCAGGGTTAGCACGGTCTAGTGAGACTGCTTTGGTGTATGCCTCTAGGGCAAAATTATCTGCACCCTGAGCGACAGTGATTAAATTTTGATAAATCTTGGCTAGCGCTACCCAAGATCGACTATCATTGGGTCTTAGCGCGATGGCATTTTTGCATGATTCGATACTCTGTTGGATTAACCTCGATACGTTTTGGCGCTCTTCTTCGCTTAGATTTGGTTTTTGCGAGAGTGCGAGAGCTAGCCTAAAGTTGATATCGGCAAAACTAATGTAGTAGTTGCTGATACGTGGCGAGATAGAGAGTGCTCTAAGATGAGATTCGTAGGCTTTTTGACTCTCACCTGCTATGGTTGCAACGCGCGCGCGATTAATGAAATATTCACTTACGTAGTTGGAAACTGTTGGGTAGAGATAAGCTCCTGTTAAAAATAATACTAGAATAGAAATTATAATATTACTTTTGTGTTTGAGCGAAACGTGATCTGTGCTCGGCTCTCTTGAGACGAGTCCATAAATAGTAAAGAGTAAGAGATACTGGATCAGGGAGGAGGGGATAAGGAAGAAAGTAATAACTGTGAGTATTGTAGGTGCAAAAAGCAATGTTGCACGAGATTGATAGACCGTTTTTAGCATCAAATAAATCAGTGATATTGAGGTGAGTAGGCCTGCGGTCGGCAGAATGGTGAGAAATTCGCTGGTCGCACTCTGAGGTAGTAGATTAAATAGTTCGCTTGCATTAATTGCGAGAGGTCTGACACTGGTATAGAGGAGACTATAGTTGGAAATACCAATCCCAAAAAATAGTGATCTGATCGATTTGAGGGCATCTAGCGCGATGCTCCAGCTCGAACCGTAAGGTAAGAGTTGTGGTGAGAGTGGGTTGCCAGGTAGCATCTGTGCCACGATTGCAACGATTGCGACAATGTGGATGATGAGGAGTGCAACCTTGTAATAGACGCCTTGAGTATTCTTTTTGAGCTGGTAGATTGAGATCGATAGACTAACTGCGATGAGGAAGAGGGTAGTGAGGTATGAGCCAGTCGGCGTGAAAGCCTGTGATTGCATGTACTGTGGTAACCAGATTAGTTTGGACAGTGTAATTAGTGAAAGTAGGCTGTGGAGAGAGAGGAGTGAGCCGACCCAGACGAGGCTGTTGATTAGGATCTTGGAGAGAGCGCTAGTTGCGTGGTAATTAAAGTATAGAGCGATAATTGGTAGAGATAGGAGAATGCTAGCTTTGCTGCCTAGTGCTTCTGGCCTCCCCTCTGGGTTGAAAATGAGAGATAAAGTAACTGATACTATGAACAAAATGAGTGGGGCAATAGTATAGATGCTTGGGAGACGGAGAGTTTTTTTGACTAGTAGGGAGTGTATTGTGATAATGCCAATTACTAATATAACTAGTGAGTAGACAACCTCTTTTGGGGTCGCAAAATAGTTAGGGGTGATTGTCCAAAAGAAGAGCGAGCACAGTGTGATTAGTGTGACCAGTAATATAGATTTTGTAGTCATATATATCATGTTACGATAGTTTGTAATTTATAGCGAGGTGCAAGATCCAACAAACTGAGTAGTGCAAGGACTGATGGTTCCATTGCAGTTAGGATTATCTACAAAATAGGGTGTACAGACGTGAGATTCTTCGTTAAAACTGGTGCAGTTGCCCTGTGCACTGCAGTAATAGTAGTTGTGACCTTGTGGTAATGGTGACACACCCGGAGCAGAGCTCGGCGCAGATGAGCTAGGTTGAGCATCACACAGGACACTCGGGACTACGTTGTCTGAGCTGGTTGCATAGTTGCCAAGACTGGATCCAGAGGGTGAACAGAGTTCTAGGGCTTGAGGATCGGTTGAGAGTGATAGATCAGCATAAATCTTGAACCACTCACACCCTGTGGGGTCACGTTCGAGAGTGTAGGGATTACCGCCTTTTTGATTGCAGGGAATCGTGCTTAAGTATGGAGCGAGGTGGCTAGCGCCACAATCACTAGGATCGTCGAAAAAACTGGGTGGCGGGTAGCAGCCGTTGTCAGCATGGTAATCTTCGAAGACAATCTTTAACCTTTGAAGATCGGCTTTAATTTTGCTATCTACTGCTTTGTCTCTATTGGTCTGAACCATACTCAAAGCAATTATCATTAAGATAGCTAGGATAGCCAAAACTACTAGTAATTCGATTAATGTAAAACCACGTCGTCTAGAGTTGAGCATAGATCTATTAAACCACATTGATTGTCTCATTGTTTGAGCTCGATTATCCACCAGTTAAAGCCGATGTCAGTCGACGCTGGTGCATCTATCCCGACTGTGAATGATGGTGTGCATAGTTCAGATTCTTCGGGACAACTAACCTTAGCTTTGACAAAAAGAACTTTGTTGTCAGTATTTGTGGTAGGTGTCAAATAGACTAGGGAGTTGGCAGTGACATAGGGACTATCGATCGTTAGCTCAGTGTCGGGTGAGAGGAGGGTGCTGACACCTGCGGTTGAGTTGCTACTCGTCTGACTTGAGATCAGTCCTGACTGAGTGGCGGAGGTTCCACCTGATGCGATGGTTACTAGCTGGGTGGTGAGACCCGCTAGATTGGCACTGCCTGAAGCGTCTATAGTTGCGACCGCTTGTCCCTGCTCGTTGTAGATAGAGAGGAGGTTGCCTAGCGCGCTACTAGCTGAAGCGTCCAATGGCGAACCTAGTTCAAGCGAACCTAGGTTGCCTGATTCGGCTAGGATGCGTCCGGAGACTGTTAAGTCGCCGTTGACCATGACCTGGCCGCTACTATCTACAACAAATGTGCTGTCTGCTATGTTGACTATCCCACCGAGTGGCTGGATGGCGAGGAGGTTATCCTTGCTACCTATTCTATTAGTATAGAGGTCACTAGTTATATCCAAACTAGTGATGGTGGCTGAGCCGATGACAGCGAGATACTGATTGACTGTGACAAAGTCTATGTCGGCAGTAGCTAGCGTAGCTGAGGCAGTGGATAGCTCTGAGTATTCGATTACTGTCTCAGGAATAGAGGGAGGAGCGGGGACGTCCTGGGCATTTGCCTCGCCACCAGTCAGGCTCGCTAATCTAGATCTGATCCGCTCGGAGATCGAGTCGAAATCTGATTCGCTGATCCCGGCTGAGAGACTAGCTATTTTGGCATCTAGACCGACAATTGAGTTGGCAGTGATAGTGTCGGCTACTATGTCTCTGGCGGTAATTGTCTCGGCACGGATGGTTTCTAACTGAGCTACACGAGCAGAGATGGTCGTGGCCTCAATCTCACCATCAACGATGAGAGTTGGCGTGTCTAGGTTGGGAGTTGTGGGTGAGATGACGACGGGGGCTGTGATCTCGATGGACTGCCCTGGAGCGAGAGGGGATATCATGGCGGTATTAACTTGAGGTGTAATGAGATTTTGGAACATCTGACTAATCTGTGCTTGTTGTTCCTGGATCCCTTTGATGATGTATGGGATAAAGCCAGTGTAGTTGACGCCAAGGGGTGCCTCGATCGTCTGGGTCGAGCCATCAGCAAGCGTAATTGTTGTGGTTTCTCCTAAACTTACAAGTCCTGGGAAGAGACGCTGGACTTCTTGAGCTAAGAAACCTGTTTGCTTGCTCTGATTGGTGTTAACGTCTTTCCAGTTGTAGTTGACCGGAGTCAACTCTAGAAGAGATGCCAGTCCTTCTACACTAGTGAGCGCCTCGATGTTAGTCTTTAGTCGTTCGTCTGAGTTGGCGGTCCAAGAGGTGGCACCATACGCAATATACATACCAGTTGTTGCATCATTAAATATCGCGAAGTTATCACTGTCTGACGGACCGACTACCCAGTACTCAGATGAATCTGTAAAATTGTTTTGTAATCTCATAGGTATGCCTGTTGTTGATCTCGTAACTTGTAATGGTCTGTCAGGTGAGGCATTCCCAATGCCGACGTTACCACTGGAGTCAACATAGACTCCTTCATCACCACCATCGCCTGATAGGTAGTTTGATCCGAGTGCGACATTTGCTGCTGATCCGGTAAGTGTGAGCGTTGAGTCAAACCCTGCAGTGCCTGCGACGTCAAGTAAGTAATCTGGAGTTATATCGCCGAGACCGATAAATCCAGACGATTTATCTAGATAGAGGTCGTCGGTGAAGAATGCAATATCTCCATTACTAGTACTATCCGTACCAATATTTAAGATGTTACCGGATGTATCATAAGATATAACACCTTCGTCAGTCGTTGAGGTTCCAACGTGAACGCTACCTGGACCGAGGAAGACATCTTCCCATCTAAATGAGTCAGAACCAAGAGCCTGAGTATCATTTGTCTCTGGTAATAAATCACCTGTTGATGTGAGGTTGATAAAGTCTGTACCATTGTAGCCCAATGTTGCATATGTTCCATCATGAGAGAGTCCTAAGTAATTTGTTCCTGCACCGTCATATATTCTTAATGTTTCATATCCTGTTGCGTAAATGTAGCTACCACCATCTGTCCATGGGTTTGCTAGGGCAGAAGTTGATGCACCAGTTATGTTTAACTTTAAGTTTTGAGCTTCACCTGAGAAGTTATATAACCTTACATTGTTGTTATCAGCTTGTTCGACTCTAAAACCAGTTTCACCTAACCAGCTAATTCCATATTGGACAACATAGGTATTTGTTTTTGTGTTTCCTCTTGCCATTTGAAATCTAACTTTTAGGTCGTTGTCTGCAGCTGTAAATGTACAGGCATACTCACGTTCTGGTGCATCATAATTTGTATTTGTGTTTACTAGAGTACAAGTTGCATAGTTACTACCACCATCGTTACTTGCCTGTACTGTGATTGTGTTACTTCCGTCGTTGCTGTCCATAATTGGTGAGACCCAAAGAACTGCAGAGCCAATATTTTTTGGTAGCGCATAGGTTTTACTGACAAAGTTACCACTAGTTGCAGTTGCATTGTTATCCAGTCCCATTGTTTTAACACCACTTGCTGCAGAACCAACTGCATACAGTGTTTCTCCAACTGCTAGGGAAGTTATGTCTTCATCTAAAGTAAGAACACCGCCAGTAGGGACGTTTGCACTGGAGTTGTAGGTTTTAATATTTGTATCACTGTTCAATTGTATTTTTGATAGAGCTCCAAGTGTTGTTGAGTTTGTACCTACGTACATATATTGGTTGTTGTAATCCGGTTGAACTACACCTACAGAGCTAGTACCTGTCGAAATGTATCCGAGCTGTTGGTTAGTATCTGCACCACCTGTACCTAATCCAGAACTTGTATGACTTTGTAATGCACGATAGCCAACTTGATAGATATTCCTAACTTGACTACTCGATAAAGCAGTGCCAGTTATCATTAATTCATCTAATGAACCTTGGAACTCTGAATTAGCTATGTCTGATCTGTCTCCGACATAAAAACTTGATGCAGTATTTGTCATTGCACTGGTGAATGATGTGGAGTTATTGTCTAATTGCCCGTCGATATACACAGCAATAGTAGAACCATTTGAGGTTATAGCTACATGATGCCACTCATTGTCAGTGACAGATAAATTAGAAGTAACAGTTGCGACAGTAGCTCCAGCTGAAGTAAATAACCAGCTGATAATTTTACCTGCAGTAGTAATAGCAGAAGCATATTCCCAGGTGGTAATTCCTTTGAGCATGATATATTCAGCAGAAGATGGATTTCCATTACGTTTTACCCAATAACTTGCCGACATGGTGTTGTTAGAAAAACTAAGTGATGCGTCATCTGCGCGACTAAAGTAGTCGTCGGTACCATCAAAAGTTATACCTTCACCACGAACTCCTGAGGTTGAGGTAAACCCAGTACTGTTTGCGTTGTTAGCTGTTAGGTTAAGATTTTTAATCGAGACATCATCTGTTGTTTCAGCCGTGTCAATGTCTGTATCAGTATCATACATACCCCACATTCCTCTTACATCGCCAATCATTTCTTCAGAAACGTAGTCTTTGGTGTAGTATTTGACTGAGCCGTTGCTTGGTTCGTCACTATTGTAATCTGGCTCTATGTTGGCTTCATTAAGTACGGTTACACCTGTAGAGGTGCCAACATAAATAGTATTTGCTCCGGGAGATATTGAACTGGTTCCACTAGTTACAGATAGAGACTTAACTTCATCTGAGTTTGTACCTACTCCTTTAATGACCGGACCAGTTGCTGACCATCCTTGTGTTTGCAAATCAAGGTAATAGAATCCATTGCGATAAGCTGCCCAGGTTGGTTCTTGAGAAATTACTTCAGGTATGCCCGACGCTCCAGCATAGACATTAAGGGTTGTTGCTGTCGATTGGTTGTTTAATACGACATACAACGTGCCATCTTGAGCCAATGCAACCTTGTTTTGCCATAATACTGAAGCGTTTTGTGAGCCAATTAAAATGTCGGCCTTTTTACCGTCAGTTTCGTTGATAATAGTCGTTCCTCCATCTGCCCCAGTTGTGCCTGTCGCAACCGCCACGATTTGTTTTGGTGCAACTGTGCCTGTCGCACTCCAAACAAAGCAATAATTGTAAGAAGCAGAGAAGGTTGTGTTGGAAAATCTTGCATAAAAGTTAGCTGGATTGTTGTTGTATGCTGAGATGGTTGCAGAATCGACATTAGTCGAACAGTCCTTTAGACTTTTTGGCGTTGTAGTTGAGGTGGTTCTACCAACAATACTTACTTGAATTTGAGGTGTGTCGGTAAACGGATACTGGAAGTCAACACCAGAAGTTAGGGTTGCAGTTCCATTGCCGGGGTGAACTCGCCAGCCTGTCAGAGTCATCTGTTGTGACGGTTGATTTGGGATGACGGCTGCAGAAACATCGTTGACGTCGTTTGCAACAGTTGTTTCAGTTGTGTTGATTGTTAATATATTACTGGCTGTATTCCTTTGTGATATTCCTTGGTCGTAGGTGTATTTAGCAGACGGGGTCCATAAGTGTAGTGAATCTGTATCAAAGTTGATCCTTTCTAGGATCCCATTGTTAGAATCCTTTTGACCAAAGTATAATTTGCCGTTTAGCATGTCAACAGTGTGGGGGACGCGATTTGCTGTAGAGCGAAGGTAGTACCCAGTACCTTCTGTGAACTTAATCCATAATTTTTGCGTGTCGGCGTCGATCACATCAATAAAACCTGCTCCTGCTGTACCTGAAGCTACAACATAACTTCTTTCTGGAAACTGTTGTTTTGCTCCTCTTGTTGCAGATTCTGCTTCTATATACCAAGAGGCAATTTTAAATACATCACCGACGTTGTAGTTTGTAGCTGTAAAAGTAGCTGATACGCCTGTACTACCTAGTGCCTGTGCAGTTCCTGGAGTAATTGTGACTGCTGTTGCAGAGTCACCCTCATAGTTTGTCCAATCAAATGTAGTAGGGGATTTGATTGTTATAAAGATTGTTCTCGGTGTTGAATCAGTTCCTGTTGCTTTGATTAAACTACCGTTATATGTAGTTGTTAGGTTTGGATTCTTGTCTGCAAGTGTTCCTGATTGAGAATAACTTGCACTACCTGTTGCAACTGAAAGAGTAACTCCGTTATACCAGTTTGGATCAATGCCAAGTTCTACTAAAACTTCTGGTACGCTATCTTTTGCTCTATCGTAATAATACATATCATTAACTGTGTTGCTACCTAAGTATGCTTGGCCATCATTGTCTGTTTCACCAGTACTCAAAGTTTGACCACCAACTAGCCCGACCCGCCCGCCTTGGATGCGCTGGTCGAGGGTGACAAAGTTACTACTACCATCATCGCCTATTTGTTGGTTGGTGCTGACCGTGGTGTTGGCACTATCGGTCTTGGTTGTGTCCTCAAATGTGTCAAAGATCATCCCCTCATGGAGAGTGTTGGTTCCGGTGCCTGTCTCTGAGGAGGGGATATAGCTGTTTAGAGCGTTGTGATAGATCCCTTTTTGAGTATCCTTGCCCTCCCAAGCGATCGCGGGTTTATAGCTGGCATCGAGACTCTTCCAGACCCCTTGTGCGTTGATCCAGGCATTGGAGAGGAGGTCGTTACTGGCCAAGTTGTGAGTGACTGTAATATAGCTGCCATCGGCCACACTTGCGTTAGAGTTACTAAAGAGCGTCCCACCACAGCTAGTCCAGGCGGTACCGTTGTAGCATTGGAAACTGTTGGTAGTCGTATTAAAGATCATGGTGCCGGCACCGATGGCTGTTGGAGTGTTTTCAAATCTACCGACCTGCAACTGTCCCCCCATTGTAATGTCGCCCGAGGCAGTGGCGGAACCGGTGTTGTAGAGCTGAAATTCGGGAGTTGCGTCGCTGTTAGTATCAAAGGTCACGACACTTGCATTATTGTCTCCTACTGTCAGTGACCCAACTTTGAGGAAGCCAGTTGATCCATCGCCGACGGTGATACCTGGGTTAGCGGTGTCGGCAGCGATAATATCGTTAAATCTAGCGTTACCCGAGGCATCGACATAGAAGCTGGTGCCGCCTGCAAAGTAGGCAGCGTTAGTGTAGAGGTTGTCCCAGGCGAGGGCAGAACTACCCAAGTCATTGGTCCCAGTAGTAGTGATAGGGATGAGGTCTGCATCTTGTAGTACCCGACCCTGGAAGTCGATTGTGTCGGTAATGGCGTTGCCGAGGATTGTATTACCGTTAACTGTTGTATTGTTGGTAGTTAGATTGCCTGCTGTTGTGATGCTCCAGGCTGTACCGCCTGTGAGAGCAAGAGTAGTTGATGCATGGTTGTTGCCGATAGAGATAATATCTGCGGCAGTTGCGTTGGTACCTATATTAATAGTGTCGATGGCTGAGCTTGTGACACCACCGATGTCGATAGTCTTGGTGGCAGTGTTGTCGCCAAAGTTGATACTACCGTTACCTGCGAAATCTAGCTCTATTCTAGAGTCTGTTGCATTGGTTATATTAAATACGTTAGCGTCGACATTGACGCTATAGTCGTCTGAACTAGCTGTAGAATCAGTCAAAAATATAGATGGCGTTGCCTGACTGTTGGTCCAGTCACCATCGCTACTAATGGTTCCAATTCCAGACATATTACCGACTGTCGTGATATCCCAGTCGCTACTATTGATAGCGACAGTCGCTGAGTTGTTGCCGATAGTTGTAATGCCGTTAACCGTCAATCCACCACTAAGAGTAGTGAGACCTGTGCCTAGGAATGAGAATGTAGGATTGGTGGTTGTATTGCCAAATGACAAGTTTTCACTCGCGTTAGTTGTGGTGAGTGCGAGATAGTTGTTGGCTCCTTCGAGGATACGTAGGGCGTTACTGGTATTGTCAATTACTGCTAGATTACTGGCTTGGTTAGCTAGATTGATGGTAGGGGTGCCGCTATTTATATTGATCAAACCGATTTTGGCACTACTAGTAGCTGTGCCACCTACCAAGACGTCCCAGGTAGAGTTGTTTGGGGAGATGGCGCCTAGTGTAGTGTCTTGCCAGAGACCACCGCTGCCACCACCACCTCCGTCGTCATCACTACACTGTAGAACCCCAGAACCATTGGTGGTCAGGGCGCCACCGTTGGTGTTGCCGGTACAGTCAAAGCCAGTGAGTGTAATGCTAGTTCCGTTTAGATGAATAGTCTCACCTCCATCACCTAAGTTTACTTGGCCAAAAGCAGATAGAGCAGAATCGTTAATGATGCTTAAGCCATTAGAGAAGGCCCCACCTGCTGCATTTAGCTCACCCCCAACGTCAAAATAGTAAGTTGTGCCACCTCCGACAAAAATACCCTCATTAAATTGAACGCCATTGGCGACACCAGTCATATTATTTGAGTTGGGTAATGAGAGTGTGCCTGCAATTGTGGTATCTCCTGAATCAGATACCGAGAATTTGCTGGTAGGTGAGGCACCTGATAATAGATCAAGTAAGTTGAACCCTGTATTGTTGTTGGCGGCAGTACCTGTAATCAAGGATCCGGTTGTAAGCTGAGCGTTACTGACATTAAAGAAGTTGGTGGTAGTGGTGTTGCCATTGACATTAACCTGACCAGTGCCGTCGGGGGCTAATGTGATGTTGCCGTTGGTGCCAGTTGCAGTAACTAAGGAGAGGGAGGGGGCCGAGATTTGAAAAGTACCTGAGACTCCGGTTAGACGAGGGGACTGTTCACCAACGATGATCTCGCCCCACTGGTTCATGGGGACAACTGTGTTTCTGATCGCACTAACTGTGGCGCTGATCGGGAAGCCCTGGATGGTCTCAGAGTTAAGGGCGTAGGCGACGGTTGCAATCTGCTGGCGAGGGGTTAGAGTCTCGGCACCGACTGTGACTTCGAGCCAGACATCTGCGTTCTCGGTAAAGACAGAGCTCGCGATCCCGGCGCCACAGGTCCCGCCGATTTGTGTTGAGAAGACGCCATCGGTGTCGGGGGTGATACTACAGGTACCACTACTATATAGTTCTGAGCCACCGCTACTGGCATCGTGGAGCTTAAAGACAAAGTTGGTCGCGGCAGTGATTGGGGTGCCGCTCGCATTCTCTAAGCGACCCTGAAAACTCAACTGCCTATTGGGGGTTACTGGAGTAGAGGGGAAGGCGGCAGTTAGACTAGCGTCACGGCCAAACTGTCGATAAGAGAATATTGAGAGTGTGGAGACTAAGACTAAGAGGATTACGCCGCTTAGGATCATTCTTAGAGTGGGTAGACGTAGTTTGCGGTAATTGCTAGTTTTCACATTATTGTACTTGTGATCTGGTAGTTGAGTTTGAGGTTGATCTGAGTAGAGCTCTGCCTGTGCGGAGTTAACACCATTGACCTGGACGGAAGAGGACAGAGGGGAGATATGTGAACTGGATGCGGGGATTTTTGTGTTATCGGATACTACTACCTGCAACTTGGTACTGCTGTACCAGTTCAAAAATCGTCTGATAGTTTTGATTTTGCGCTCTATGGTAGCAGGGGATTGGGTATCCAAATGAGTGAGTAGATCCGTGTAATTTTGTAGATTTTTATCAGTTAGCAGACTCCCTATCTGAGTGCTAGGGTGGTGAGACTCTAGGTAGGTGAGGTACTGGGTGATGTCTGATTTATAGGACCTAATACTCGAATCTGTTAGATGATTGTCTTTGAGATACTCCATGCATGCTTTGATATACTTGCTCGAACTGTTGCTAATGGTGTTTGAGAGGGTGTTGGAGGCTAGAGAGAGGTTGGTGATGGGGCTTGGGAGGTCAAAACTCTGATTGAGGAAGGTGCCAAATTGGCGAAGTGATGCGAGTGTGCGGCGGAGTAGGGTGCTAGAGCTAGTTAGCTCGGGCTGGGAGAGGTAGGATGCATAGTTCTTGGGGTTGGTCAGGGTAGCGACATTGAGATCACTAAAGAGACTTGAGGCGAGTAATCGAGCTATATCTGCAGAGTAGAGCTTGCGGCTAATACTGCTTAAGCCGAGACTAGCCAAGTAGGTCCTGAAGGCGGTTAAGAGAGCTGTGTGAGTAGAGGGTAATTGGACAGTGTTTTTCATCTGGAGTTATACGTAGTTATATCGATATACACCCACTATAGTAATACATGATGGGTGCTGTCAATACTCAAGTCGGAGTATATTAACCGCAATGTATCTGCGGTAATGTTTACACTGATTACGGTAATGTGAAAATAGTGATCTCGCCTAATTGTGCGTGTTGTTTGTGAGAAAGACATATCAGGTAAACATTGAGTCGCTCGTAGACATCGCTTACGCTCATACTCGCTTGGTCAATATTTACTTGATTACTCCTACTTACACTGCACAACACTACACAATTATGCTCTAGAGACAGATTACATACTTGTTCAGATTATATGAGATCGAGAGGATGTGGGTAGTACCACTAGGTGTGCGGATAGTTAAGCTACTGTAGCGCGACAGATGACTAATGTAGGCCCTGCCACTGCTCCCTAGCTCGTAGAGGATAGGTGAGCGAGAGGTTACAAAGATGCGACTAGCTAAGTCACCTAGCCTCGCGGAGTGAGTAGGTCTACTATGGTATACGATAAGTGATCGATAGGGCTTGTTGGTTGAAGTATCAAGGATCGTGATGTTATATCTCCTGCTCCAGATTATGATTAGCAGTATGGCTATTGCTAATGCTAGCAATATAGAATAACCATATGCGAACACTTGAGCATCTTTGATCTGGGAGATGGTAGCGGGTAATACTATCAGTTTTGCGGGTAGATTGACGATATTTTTGAGTATAGGCAGGATGGGCGACCCTGTAATACCAGGTATGGTGGTGGTAGTGAGATTGAGGTAGAAGGTGGGTAGGGTAGTGGTTAGGCCTGCAGAGTCAAAACTAGTTGCGACTATCTCATGTCTTCCTAACGGGAGCGAGGTTAGGAGTGTGGCGAGACCAGAACTACTGGTAGGCAAGCTGACAGACCTTAAAGTCCCATCACTGAGTGTTATGGTTACTGAGACTGTAGCGTAGCTCTCGGTCGCAAAGATGATCTTGACCTCTTGTGGTCCTGGTAAATCAAAGCTAGTACCCTCTGTAATGGATGGGGAGAGATAGACATCATCAATATTGACCACTGTGAGTTGCGGCGGTGTCTGATCAATGGTAAAGCGCCAGGTGGTAGAGAAACTAGAGTTGTCGCTGCCATCTATGGCTCTCACATACCAATCGTAGGTACCGGCAGGTAGATCAATGGTCGGTGTCAGATAAATGTTGCCATCTCCGATATGGGAGATGTAGTTATTTTGCTGTGAGTTGCCGGTATTACTAACACCTAGATAGGTAGCTACACCATTGAGGTAGACGATATAACTTACGTTGTTACTATTACTATCAAAGGTCGTCTTCCATACTAGTTCGGGGCGTGACTGGTTGGTGGTCGCGCCATCGTGAGGGGAAATCAAAATAACGGCAGGGGGAGCTGCGGTATCGTCTGTAGTTGGACTAGCGCTAGGGATCCTGGCGGTTGCACTAACTGTGGCCGATATAGGATCTGTTGCAGCGTGGACTGAAATAGTAGAGATTAGAAAGTTGAAAGTAGTAAGAATTAGAACAATAAAAAACTTGGGCATGAAACCAGTATATCTCAGTTAACGTGAGTTGTTTTCGAGTTCGGCGATCTTCCTTTTGAGCTCATCAATCTCGCCATCTCTTTGATCACTCCTGTGGAGGAGATGCCTCTTAATACTAATACCACTCGCGATTATAACTAGGAGGATGACCAGTATAGCGGCGATAAGGCGATAAGGAATGATCCAGAATGGTAGATCACGACTAGTGGTGAGTCCTGGCCCATATGCCACAGTTACTGTCGCAATGTATTTGCCTATTCCCCAGACCTGGTCCCAGCGGGCAGTCTGAGTGCGACTAGTGAATGGGAAGATATTAATAGAATCTAGTTTGATGGGTTCCTGGCGACGACCCAACATATCAGATACTACAATGGATGACTCTGGGCTAATGTGGGTGTCGGACTGGTTCTCGAGAGTGAGTGAGAAATCGATGGGACCAAACTCGTTAACAAAGTTCTTGAGACTAAAATCCTTGATTACTGCATCAAAGTTGATGTCGCCGGCTACATTTAGGGCAAAGAGAGAGCCTACTTGGGTAGTAGTGTAGGAGACTGTTCTCTTTTCGCCACGTTTTTCTTTGGGTTCAAAGAAGATGCCTGCGTAATGACCACCTGGGAGCGCGTCGCTTGGGGCAGTAATAATGACTGTGAGCTGGGCGGTCTCTTTGGGTGGGACCACTAGCTCTTCGGTCTCGAGTGTAAACCAAGGGGATGCTAGGAAGCGACCGGAGGCCTCGGTAGTCACTTTGATTGGAGTACCTGCATCATCTTTGACGATAAAGTCGATAGTTTCGGCGCCTAAGATTAGTTCGGTGGGACTGGTATTGGTAACTTTGATGGTTTTTTGGATGGTCTCACCTGGTTTGATTTCAATATCGGTCCGAGGAGGGGAGACGACAAGGGATACTTCTTGGGCAAAAGTTGTTGTTGCAGTGCCTAGTAGAAAGTAGAAAGTAGAAAGTAGAAAGATATATGCTTTTTTCATTAGAAGGTTCCGGTGGCAGTGTAAGTAATCTGGTTCTCGTAGTCGCCGGCTGCTTGAGTAGCACCTACACTTAAGCGGTAACAGACATAAGCATTCTCGGCGTTGGCGACTGTACTACTACTAAAGATAGTCTGAGGTGTTTCGCTGCCTGTAATATCGGCAAACTGCTTGCTACGGAATGTGTCGCCACTAGTGTCGTACTCAAACGCGATGGTTACTGCATCTACATTCTCCAGGCTATAACCAAAACCATTATTGGTGGCTGTTGCCCACTCTACTGCCGTACTCTCACTACATGTGCCGCCATCACAAGTGGTATCTGGGATAAAGGGAGTGGTGCCACCACCGAGACCTAGTTGGTCGTTTTCACTGCTAGTTACGACATAGCCTCCGCTAGCGTTAGTGCTAACAGTCAAATCTTGGGCTAGTGTTTTGAAACTGTTTAGAGTCATGCTGCCAAAGGGGACGCTGGTGGCTGTGGTTGTAACATCAGTACTAATACCGCAGCGGGTAGCGCCTGATGCGATGCCTGCGATACTAAAACTGATAGTTGGTTCGACTGTGGCTGTTACTCGTACTGCTTCGATGTGGGCGACCCGAGCGCTTGTTGCATCGATTGGTGTGGCTGAATTGGGGTTGGTATCTGCGGCAAATTGGCGAACCAAGACAGGGTAGGTGTCGGCGGTACCTTCGGTGTGCGCAGTGCCGGTCGCAGGGGCTATTGGAGTGTTACTACCATTGGTGTTACCGATATAAAGGGTAAAAGCTTGGCCGACTCCGCCAGCGCCACTGTAGTGAAACTCAAAACAGTGATAGTTGGCTGGGCTAGTACAACCTGTGGCACCAGCTGCCGTTGCGACACCTGTTACAAAATCAAAAGTAGAGCCGACGTCTGCGGGAGCTGTCACATTGACAGTAGTATTAAAGTCATAACCCTGGTCATCTGGGTTGCCGTCGTTTGGGGTAGTTGGATCGGCAGGGAGAAGGACCTGGAAATAGCCATTAGCGACAGCGCTAGCTGTCGTAAACTGGATGGCGTGGCGAGGACGTATTTTTAAATAAATAGGATCGTTGTCGTCGGCATCGCCGCTAGCCAGGACTGGGGTGACGGTAAATTCGTCTGCGTCAACGATATCGACTACGGTGTAGGTTCCAGTCCCTATTACCAAGCTATCTTGGGCTCTCAGGTTGCCGGTACTAATGGTGTTGGCTGGGGCACTAGCGACAGTTTTGAGTTTGACGTTACTACTGCCAACAGTTGTACCTGTAGCGTCCACCCGCGCATTAACTGAGAGTCTTGATGTCTGGAGAGTATCTCTGACGGTCGTTAGGTTGGCGCTATTGAGCGAGCTCGGGTTAATAAGTGTTACCAGAGTAGTGAGGACAAGGGCAGAATAGCCTACAAGCAATTTGGACATATATATGTATCACTTTAGGCTCTTATGGATACCCTTGTCAAGTGAAACTTGCGGAGTAATGGGATAGAAATAATGACTAGGGCTACAGTAGCAACCAGTAGGTACCTAAGAGGGAGCATCCAGATCACATACGAGTGCTCGGTTAAGGTGCGGCCGCCAACTGTTGAGAGCTCGATCGTCAGTGTGTGAGGACCAAAAGCGAAATTAGAAGGTAGAAATTCGAAATCAGAAAGTAGGCGTGAGGTATTGCCTAGGATTAGTTTGGGATCAATACTTGATTCGGAAATTAATGCCTTATTGGGTGACAGTAATTTGATCTTGCCTTGGACCTGCAACATTATGCCAGTCTTGTTTTCGGCTTTGACATCAAATGACAGAGGTATGCTCGTATCTTGAATAATCGGTAACTCAGGCGGGGTTAAGGCAATGTTTGTGGGCAGGGATGCAGAGGGAGTGATGGTGGCCATGAAGAGCGCAGTGATGCCGGGCGTGGCCTGGCTCTCTGTGGGGCTAGCCCCCTCATTTACGCCGCGGGCGAGAATCGCAAAATAAACATCTGTCGGCTCATCTAGATTGGCCGCTTCGAGCTCGATGGTGATAGCCTGGGTTTGACCCGCAGATAATTTGAATGGAATACCCAATTCCTTGCCTACTAACTTTATTACTACGGGGATAGAAGTCGGGTCGAGGGGTTTAGGGTCGATGGTGGAGTGTCCCTGGTCTCCCTGGGGGATGAGGCGATGAAGCGAGAGGATGATACTAGTGTCCTCACCGTCGTTGGTTAGTTGAATGGTGGTACTAACTGACTTATTAGGCGATATTAGAATTTCGGTGACTGGTGGAGTTACACTCATGCCAGCGGCGGCACTAGCTTGTGGAGGTAAAAGGAGAAAGGTCAAAGGTAAAAGGAAGATGAATATGTTTTTCATAGTTAGTAGGTTGGAGTGGCTATATAAATAATGTTGGTGAAGTAAGTGCCTGAGGCTTGAGAGCCACTAGGACTGAGCTGGTAGGTGACGGTAGCTGTTCTGTTTTTCCCGGCTTCGACTGTAGACATGATGGTTGCGGGATTTTCGCCTAGGGAAAAATCGGGGAAGGGGCGAAAGTATGAACTGTTTATAAAGTCGGAACTTATGTCGTTGCCTGTTAAGTTGTAGCCAAAACCATTATTGTTGGCGTTAGTCCAGGGCTCGGCACTAGTCTCTGTGCAGGAGCCAGAGTCGCAGGTAGTATCTGGGATGGTATCTAGACCACCACTCAGGGTTAGTTTTTCGGTCTCGTAAACGCTTACGCTATAGCCCTGACCTGGTGCGGTCACTACCAAGTTATGAGTATCGGTACTAAAGAAGTTGGGGGTGAGAGTTAGATTAACTGCGAGATCAGAGATGCTAAAGCTAAAGTTGTAGAGAGTGTAGAGGTATTGAAAACCTGCTTTGACGTGGTAGCCAGTGCCAGAAAAATAGTTGGCGACTGTTTGACCAACGGTGTCGGTCAAACTATAGCTACCACTACTCTTGAGACCACTAGTAATATTAAAGTTGCCGGTCCGGATTGTGTAGTTGTTGCTATTCATGGTCTCAGCGAGTGCGCGAGAGGCGAGTGGAGTAGAAAGTAGCAAGTAGAAAGTTGAAAGCAGAAACACTGCGTATAACTTGGGCATGAACCTAGTATAGCAAGGATTATTTGTCTAGCAGTAAGCGAGGATTTAGTTTGGCATTATCTTCCATACCTAGAGGTAGTGGTGTGATCCATGGTCGGGCGCTACTACCATAGTCGCTAGCGCTACTGTGCAGCGGGCTATTCATATATGTCGAGTTGACGTTGTCGTGAGCGTGGAGCGACTGCACGAGTGGAGATAGGTCGTCCTGGTTGATCTGAATATTTTTGTACTTGCCTTGATAGATGGTGCCTTTTACTCCGTAAGTTTTGTTGTAGTACATGGCGTAGCCAACTGAGAGCCTGCGCATGAGGTTGCTGATCCCGGGTTTTTTGCCCCCTTGGTTTTCTTTGAGAACCAGGTGGAAGTGGTCGGGGAGGAGGAGAAAAGAGTGGAGGGTGACAGGGCTAGCCCCCAGCTCGCTCTTGTTTCGTTTGTCGACAACTGTCTTGGGGTTGAGTCTTTTGACCCAAGAGAGAGGGGTCGCATCGGGGAAGCGGAGGTAGTAAGAGAGGAGCAGGATAAAAGTTTTGTAGTCGGCCTCAGTCTGAAACAATAGTGTATCTTTTTTGGCCTGATGCTTGATGTGGTAGTAAGACCCGGCTAGGTAGTCGCGTTTGAGTAGAATACTTGGCATATCTCTAATATGACAGAGGGTGACTATCCTTGTCAATGGTTGGTATTATTTGCCAAAGTTACTAATGATCGAGTTAAAGTCGAGGATAGTATAAGGGTTACCAAAATTGGTGATTAGGAGATTAAAGTCGATGAGATTGACTGTGCCATCAAGGTTAAGGTCACCTGGCTTGCTGGGCTTCATGTTAGAGACGCTTAACGGGAGTACCGAGATCTCGCCAGTGTGGCTACTACCGACTACGTAAAAATTATTAGTATCAACTAGACTACTATTGTCGCCAGCCGCGTTTAGAAAAACGGGGTAATGAAGTTTGCCTGCGGCATAACTAGCCTCCTGTGCAACGGTCCCGAGAAGAGTAAAGTTGACTAGATCAGTCGTTGAGTAGAGGCGCAGCGCCCACTGATTATTGACTATTGCTTCTTCGATCCCCAAAAATGAGCCTGATTGAGTCTTGGTGACAGCCATAGAAATATGCGCGACGCCAGTAACTCTTGGGATAATAGGGCTAGAGTCGCTGGTTGGCTGATTATAAAAATCTGTAATTCTGTTGTTGTCAAAACCAGAGGGTAGTGCTGGGACCCAGCTACCCTGTGAGTATTTTTTGAATGCTGCTGGGGTCAGATTGTTGATTGGAGCGCGAGCCACTTTTAAACCAATTCTATCGTTGTAGGAGGATTGTTCGTGGTAGTAAACGTACAGGTACCCGTCATTAACAAAACCATGAGGAATGCGGACAAAAGAGTGGCTCCAGCGAACTCCTGAGTTATTAGGGTGAGGGGAGTAGTAGCCGCGATCGGGCCATATGATGGGTCCAAGATCTGTCTGTGGATAGCTGTCACCGTAGCTTAGAGTTATAAACGAGTGGTAGGAAGCATTACAGTCTTGGTAGACACCATTTACTAACTGTGACATACACGTAGAAGTAGTGATATCAGGGTTAACTGAGTTTTGATATGCTACACCATTAACCTTTTCGTTCTTATTTTCGCCGTGGTTAACGCTATAGCGCCTCTGTGAGCCACCAACATTAATGTAGTGGTTGGTAACGGTCGCTATATAGTTGCGGGCGTAGGGAGCAGTGACACTAGAATCTTTTTGGTGGATGAGACTCTTGTTGGTTAAGAGACAACTAGAGTTACTGGTGTTAATGCTAGTAGTAAGAGGGTTGGCAGTGACATTGCAGGTAAAAGTCCAGGCTGTTGGAACATTAATTACACGAGTATTGTTAAATGATGTCATAAAAAATGGCAGCTCAAAGTAGCCGCCGCTTGGTGGAGTGACGTCTAGTTTGCGAATGCTGCCAGTAGTGATGCCTGGAGTGCTCTGAGCTAGTACAGGAGAAGAAGATATGAAACTGAGTGCAATCGTCAAAAAGACACACGCTGTAGTGCGAAACAAGATGTGATTAAACATAGAATACTTTGACATATTTGTAACTAAATTCTAGTATAGAGTAAGTATATATAGTTTGGTACCAATGGAGGAGATATGATGAAGAAAATAATGGAAATGACCTTAGTAGCACTCTTAGTCGCAGGAGTAGTAGGGGTTTATTTTAAGGTGGTTGGTGCACTACCTATTGCGGTTACTCAAACCCAGAAGATGACAACATTTGATGTGTCAGGAGAGGGTCGAGTGGTTGTGGTACCAGATGAAGCTACTCTACAGCTCGGAGTAACAGATCAGGGTCGTAACCTAAAGCAAGTGCAACAAAGTATCAATGCAACAATGCAAGAACTGAGCGAGAGTTTGAATGACATTGGGATTGACGACAAAGACATTAAGACCACCGGATATAACGTGTACCCAGACTACCAAGAAGAGGGGCTCTACCAGGCTCAGGCTAGTCTTAGTGTAAAGATCCGTGACTTAGATAAGGTCTCGGACGCGCTAGATTTGATAGGTACTCTAGGACTAGATAATGTGGCTGGCCCGAGCTTTGGACTGTCAGAAGAACTGAGAGAGAAGACTATGAAAGAAGCCAGAGAAATAGCGATAGATAAAGCTAAGAGTAAGGCAGAAGAACTGTCAGGACTAGCTGGTATGAAGCTAGGGCGAATCGTAAATATTAACGAGGGTGGGAGTGGTGGATACCCAGTACCAATGAACTACGGCCGAGATGTGGCTGTGTCCTCGACCATGGAAGCTAAGGTTGAGACACCAGTTGAGGTAGGCAGTAGTGAGGTGGTGGCTAGCGTGACACTGTCTTACGAAACTCGATAGAAAATTACTATTTTAATTTTTAGTTACTTAAGTTAGAATACTGGTCTTATGTCAGTAGTTGAAATTGTGAGTCAAGCATCAATACATCTCGCAGGCAAGATGACGGAAAATGGCATTGACGTACCAGGACTAGTTGTTGGTGCAGAGCGAGTCATGAACAGTATCACTCATAAACAACAATTAGATTTTGATCCAGACTTAATTCGATCAATTGTAGGAATACTCGAAGGAGTAGAAGATGTTATATGGCCAATATTGATCTTTGGTGGTATCGGGCATCTAGTAGATTTAAATATCCCTAAAGATAGACGGAAGCGATCTGACGGATCTATTGTCCACTACGGTGTCCATGGTGCTCTGACAGGATTTACGGCTGGTATTCTTCTAGGTTCTCTGGAACACCGATTTCTGGGTGGATTTAAAGATGTAGGTGAAGTGAGTGATGTATTGATCCATCTGTTGAGCGATTAATCCGTTTCTTTGTCGATCGCACGCTCTAGATCTAGACTGGTTTTGTAGAGGGCTTTGAGATCTTTGTAGAGAGTGTTCAGGTTGTCGTGAACCTCCTTGACCCTGGTAACTGGAATAATGGTAGATAGTCTGTCTAGCGAGGCAACTAGTGTATTTTTGAGGTTGAGGGAGAGGAAGAGGAGAGTATCGGTCTCTTGGTGGCTGAGGTGGTGGGTGAGCCTGCGCCTTGCCTCTTTTTCCTCTAGACTGACCTCATATTGATGACCAGTAAAGAGTGCGAGGGGAGTAATCATAATGAGTGCGCCGAGCTGAGAGAGATGCATGAGATCGCCTAGGTTGGTGCCAGGCAGAAAGATAAAGTAGAGGATGAGGGCGCCTGTTAGAACCAGAGTAGCCTCGATCTCGTAGAGCATGGAGACTGCAAAGAGGAGGAAATAGAGGAGGAAGAAGAGGGGGGAGGTGAGTGCGCCGGTCTCGGTGACCAAGAGTAGGATCATGCTGGTGAGGATGGTTAGGTCTAATGTGATGCTACTTCTGTGAAATAGCTTGGGGTAGTGGCGGCGTAGGCTGTGTGAGCCAATATAGAGTAGAGCTAGGATGCCGGTCAACTGGAGCGTATACGGCTCTAGAGGGGAGAGCAGCCAGGCTAGGATGCCAAAAACAGCGGCAAAGAGGAGGATAGTATGGGCAATAAACCGGGCAGGCATGGATACAGTATAAAGTAACGGGTAGAAAGTAGAAAGGGGAGTAGATAGTTATATTGACAATTCATTTAAGATACTATAGGATTATGCGATTAAACTAGTGATATTTTGTCATTGTTATGTCCCACAAATCCCCAGAGAGCAATATTCACTGGAGTACTCGCTTAAAGAGTTTTGCAGTGCTTGGTTTGATGGGTATATTATCTAGTTTAGCCTGTGGTACCAGCGCAGAGATTCTAGGGAATGTTGTGGCTGACTGTATACACCCCAGAGTGGATGACGCTACTAAGCAGCTATCACTTGATACTGCCAACTGTTTGCCTGGCGACACATTAAACTTGGTCTTATTTCAGCAACTACTAGCTAACTATATAAGTGCTACTCATGATCTCTATATTAATCCTAGCTTCTTTGCTGAAAATATACCTAGCACTAATGCTGACTCTGCCAATGTAGCAAATGCTCAAGACATGAGCATCAGATTAGATAACCTACCAGACACAATATCGCTCACCAAAATTGAAGGAGATGATACTTTTTATGTACCTACAAGGATGGTGTTCTTTGATCCAGCGGTTGAACAGCAATATACAGTCAATGCAGTAGTTCCAGTAGATATCTTTGTGGCATCTATGAATAGCGCTACAGTAAGAGGGGTAGGAGAGGAGTCGGCAACTAATAGGCAAGAAAATAAGCGGAGTCTCCTTCTGGGTGGAGCTGGACTAGCTGCACTTGGGGTAGGTTACTGGTTGTATGCAATTTTTCGCGCAGATCCAGGTGACACCTCTTATGTTCGCCAGGGCAGTAGGCTAAGTCCAGCTAAGGGTGAGGCGGAACGATATGCTAGTGCTTTGGCAGGAAACCATAATAATGGCGATGGAGTTGACACTTTCTATAGTTACCCGGCAGATGGATCTAGTAACTCAAACAGTTCAGTAGGTGCTAATCCATATGGATTGGGAGATGAATATACTGGTCCAGTAAATGTAGACATTGGTCATTTAGCGCCATATGCAAGATTTGCTGAAGCTTCTGCTCAGTCTATTAGCTCAAAGTTAGCAATGGCGACACCGAGGAACCCAAAGCTGGCAGCAGATGCACAACAAGCAGTAAAAGATGCAGACGAAATAGTAAAATTATTAGCTGACATTAGCAAAAGAGATGGCGTAAAAGATCTACCAATTCATCGGGACACTATGGTGAGAGTGGTTGCTGCAATGGAAGATAAGTACAATTATAAGCATCCATCTTTAGAAGTAATATTGACTACTCAACTAGGGCAACAAATAGCTGGAGTAATTGAAGAAAAAGCTGCACAAATACATGACATAGCCAGGATGGTGACTGATGCAACGGAAAAGACGATAGCACATATGAGTATTGTACATGGGGAGCAATCGCAGGCCGCTCGAGGAGTGGAAGAAATTAAAACTAACGTAGAATTGTTGCAGCAAGATATACAGCATTCAGAACGAGTCAAGAACTCTATTCCTCCAGGCAGGCAGTAGACTTATAGTATAGATAGTGGTATAATATGTGAGTAGGAGATGTGTATGGAAAAACTAAAAAATACGATGAACAGGAAACAAGAGAACTGGGCGGTTGAAGCAGTGCCCTATTTAGTTGGTGCTGGGCTTATTTTATGGACAGCTGTTGGGATGATTGAGAGTGGTATTGATGTGATGGGTGTAGCAAATTCTGTCCTTAATCATGTATCAAATGTACTATCCACCGTGGTCGACAAATCAACTCAATTAATCGACGGATATGACCACGCGCCTTCGCTTGACTTGTATACTGCTTGGTTGAAAGGTCAAAACCCTGGAATCGAGATAGCCGAAACCTTGTCACGAACAAATCCAGATGTTATTGATGGAACACAACGCGCGATTCTTGCACTAATGCGGTTAGGCAAATAACAATTTTCAGTTCAGAGGGGTGTGTATGGAAAATGACTCTCGACCAGTTGAGATGCCTGTATGGATGAAGCGATTATTCATTAACATATCGCTTGCGTTATTGATGATAGCGTGCGGTGCAGATACTGTCGTATCTAGTAACAACATAGAATATGTTGTTACAGCATCTAGGAACTCACCTAATACCTGTGCAGTGACAGTGAACGGTGGAGAGCGAGGTAGTCTCGTGAGTGTAGTTTACCCTGCGGAGCAAATACCTGATAAGCCTGGCACCGAAACTTTGAAGTTTATCGGAACTCTCGCAAATCAGATAACTACTTCTTTACGGACTACTGATGATTATGAAGCTGGAATGCTTTCTACGGGTGGAGACCTATGGTGTCCAGCACCTGTAGCGATAATTGTTGATCAGCAAGAGATAGGCTGTAGTCCAGGTGACTCTTCAGCGTCAACTGAATCCATGTGTAAATAGGCGCACATAATTTTCAAAAGATTGTATATCGCATTGGTCTAAACATTGGTAAAATAACTACCATGAAGAAAACATATATCCTCGGCATGTTCCCATATCCATCAGGCGAAGGGCTGCATGTTGGGCATGTGCGGATATTTACAGCATGTGACGTGATGGCCAGATATTTTCGGAGCCGTCTTCGCGCAAGCGCTACGAGCGGCCACGGTGAAAGTTCTCCACAGGTGCTCTCTCCGATGGGGTGGGACGCGTTTGGACTGCCTGCAGAGAATGCGGCGATCAAAGCAAAAAAGATCCCTCAAACCATGGTGCCACATAACTACGCCAACTTTAAAAAACAAATGCAAAATCTTTCCCTTTCTTTTGACTGGGAGCGGGAGTTTGCAACCACTGATCCACAATATTATGCGATAACCCAGTGGATTTTCCTCCAGCTTTATGGGAAAAAAGACGAACAGGGGAGGCGGATTGTATACAGAGAAAAAGTCGCCATCAACTGGTGTCCCAAATGCTTAACTGGACTAGCGAATGAAGAGGTTCTGCCAGATGGGACTCATGAGCGATGTGGGACAGTGGTGGGGAAGAAGCTCCTCCCACAGTGGGTGATGCGGATCACGAGTTATGCCGAGCGACTACTAAATGATCTGGATGTTGATTTAAAAATTGAGGGAAAGAAGCTAGACCCCGCCAGGGCGGGGCTCGACTGGCCTAAAGGAATACTTGAGATGCAGAGGAACTGGATAGGGAAAAAGGAGGGGATCAATATAACCTATGATGTTGTTGATCACACGGACAAAATAACCGTGTTTACTACTACTCCAGTTAATTTTGGTGCAACATTTATGGTTGTAGCTCCAGAGCATGAAGTGGTTAACAAGATAATTAGTGGGGAATACCCAGTTGAAGAAGAGATTAAGAGAAGTGTTATTGATTATGTAAAGACAGCACAACAAAAATCTGAAGTAGACAGGATGGTAGAGGGAAAAGAGAAAACTGGTGTGTTTACTGGACTATACGTAATTAATCACGTTACCAATGAGAACATCCCAGTTTGGATTGCTGATTTTGTGCTCGCTCATGTAGGAACAGGAGCTGTGCAAGGCTGTCCTGCACATGACAAGCGTGATTTTGAATTTGCGAAGAAATTTGGGATACCAATCAAGCGAGTAGTAGTAGGTGAGGATGGTGATGAGAGTCCTGTAGAGCGAGTAGAGCAACTTGTCGAAAAAGGTATGAAGGGGACAATGATTAACTCGGACTTTTTGAATGGCTTAGATTTTGCTGAGGCGATGAAAAAAACCAAGGATTATTTTGAAGAGAATGGTTGGGGCGAACGAACCGTGAGTTATCATCTCCGTGACTGGGTATTTAGTCGCCAACGTTACTGGGGTGAGCCGATCCCACTAGTTTATTGTGATAAGTGTGGAGACGAGAATGGGGTGGTGCCAGTGCCAGAAGATCAGCTCCCACTAGAGCTGCCGACCCTAGACTCGTATGAACCCACAGAGACCGGAGAGTCACCACTATCACGTGTCACCGACTGGGTGAACACCACCTGTCCCAACTGTGGTGGGCCGGCCACTCGCGAGACTGACACTATGCCTAACTGGGCAGGGTCCTGCTGGTATTTTCTTGCTTTCCCATTCTGGGCAGCCAAACAAAGTGGCGAAAAAATAAACAATCTCAATGATGCTAAAAAATATATCAAAGAATGGTCACCGGTTGATTGGTATCTCGGTGGTGCGGAGCATGCCGTATTACACCTGCTATATGCTCGTTTTTGGGTAAAGGTTTTGCAGGATCTTAATATCCTAGACTTCCCAGAGCCATTTCTACGTCTTCGCTCGGTCGGGCTAGTGCTCGCAGAAGATGGTAAAAAAATGAGTAAATCGATAGGGAATGTGGTAAATCCAGATGATATGGTAACAAAGTATGGCAGTGATGCGACCAGGATGTATGAGATGTTTATGGGGCCATGGGAGCAGTCTATTGCGTGGGATAGTGGGGCAATCTCAGGACAGGTTAGGTTTTTGGAACGCATCAAAAAAGTGGCAAGTGACAAGGTAAAAGTGACAAGTGAAAAAACAACACCGGAGTTGGCGGCAAAGTTGAAGGCATTAGTGATGCGGGTAGAAGATGGAGTCTTAAACCAGAAATTTAATACAGCTATTGCTGGACTCATGGAGTTTGTAAATGCGTGGCGAGAAGATGGGCAAACCATTTCTAAAGAACACCTAGGTATGTTTGCAAAACTACTTTCACTTTTTGCACCAAATACTGCTCAGGAACTATGGACTACGATAGGAAAGGGGAACGTGGAAGAGCAGGCATGGCCAGATGTGTCGCAAATATCGGGCATAGAATCTCTCAACGTTCGGGTGGCGGTGCAGGTAAATGGTAAAATGCGAGGCATTTTGCAAGTAGAAAGTGACAAGTCAAAAGTTGAAAGTGAGGTTGTGGCATTAGCTCTCATTGACGAGAAGGTGAAGAAGTGGGTTCCTTCGGCCCATTCGGTAGACTCAGGGCAAGCAAGCTCAGGACATGATTTTAAAAAAGTAGTTTTTGTGCCTGGCAAGTTGCTTAGTTTGGTGGTGTAGGTGACTTAAACATTAATGATTACAGAGCTTCTCATCTTGGCATTTCATGTATAGTCAAACCGTTATAGGTAATTTTGTCACTATCGTTAGCCGCACCTTCAATTGTAACTAGACTATTTGCCAAACTAACATTTTCACCTGAATTAAAAGGATGGCCATCGTTCACACCTCCGGTAATTCTTACACCATCAGAGCCTAAATTTGTCATAACGCAAACTAATCTGTTGGATTGATGCATTTCTACTCTATTGCCGGATTTTTTAAAATGAACTCCTACCGTCCCGTGAAGATTTGCTCCATAATTTATATGTTTGCTTAGCTGTTCAAGACTTGTCATATAATTCTCCTCCTCGACTAATAACTATGACTATTATAGGTCACTTGTCAAGCAATTTGTATGTTTTGGGTGTGTAGATCTGGGAAACTAGCTATTATTTACCAAAGTTACTGATGATCAAGTTAAAGTCGAGGATGGTATAGGGATTACCAAAGTTTGAGATAAGTCGATTAAAGTCTTTGATATCGACTGCACCGTCGTTATTTAGGTCGCCAGGCTTTGCGCTTACAGATGGAGTGGGGATTACGCTTGGAGAAGGTGCCGGGGTGGCTGATGGAACGGTAGAGGGGGTCTGCGTGGGCGTAGGAGTGGGGGTGGCAGTTGGATTGGGTGTAGTTACTACTCCAGTTAGCCAACTAGGGCCTGAGGGAGGGGTAAATCCTGGGATAATGTCTGCGGGCCAAGCAGTGTTAGCGGGGAAGCTACTATCTTCGCCACCTGGAGGTGTCATATAGGCAGGTGAGGGGAATGATTTAAAATCGGTCCCGCTCGCGTTAAATGCGCCTAGATCGGCGCCAGCTGCGATCACGTTGTTGTTGCTAAAGCCGCTGCTAACAGTGAGCTCTCGCCCTTTGCCCTTTGCTGGAGAGTTGGCTGATAGTGTTAGGTTTTCGCCGCTTGAATTGGTAAAAGCAGGATCCTGGGCAAACCCTGGGTTCTCGGTATATCCTAAGTTGGTCGCCATGTCGTGGCTAAAGGTACTGTTTTTGAGTGTTAATTTACTAGAACCAAAGACGTTCTTGAGACTTTTGTAAGCATGGTTAATATGGGTGACGTTTGAAACAGTACTACTCAAAAAGTCTATTCCTGAGCCATTGGTGCCGGCATAGCTTACATCGATACTGTTATTAAAAAGATAAATCCCGTTTGCCCAGCTGTTGGGAGAGAGCTCTAGCTTGTAGGCAGAATTTTCTCTAGTTGGCTCTTTTGTTGGATCTTTTTTGAGGATCATCATATTGCCATAGACATAGATAGGGCCTTGGAGAGGAGCTTTGCCATCTTCTGGAGCTAGAGAGATTAAGCGATGTGTATCGATTAGTGTGTTGTGGAAGAAATGGTTGTTGACGGCATAGGTCTCTGGCTCGTAGGGGTCATCGACGATACGTTCAAAGCGATTTCTGTAGATCCAGACGTTGGCGTCGTAATAATTGCCGACTCGGACGTCTCTATACATAAATACTGAGTTAAACTGGTCGTGAAAGTAGTTGTTGCGGATAATATTCATGCCAGCGCCGCTAAACGAAGTGTAGGCACCGCCTTCCCATTTACTGTCTTTGAGCTGGGTCCAGGTGGAGTTGCTAGGATAACTCTGGTAGAACTCGTTATACTCGATTAGTAGGTGAGAACTTTTGTTGCGAGAGAGGACTCCATACTTGAGATAATCCATAACGTTCCTACGGAATGTTATATAGTGTGAAGCATCGACAAAAACAGAGGCGAGGCCTGAGCTCTGGAATTTGAGGCGCTCGATGGTGATCCAACTACTATTAGTGAGGGTGAGTGCGGGGTTGTCTGTATTTTTGGCATAGCCGGTGTTACCACCATCCCAGATAGGGTAGTCGGCTGGACTAGTGCTGGTTCCCACAATGCGGATTGGTGCATCTGGGGTACCTTTTTTATTATTAATTTTAATATTCTCTTTATATGTTCCTGGCTTAATCCAGACAACATCACCAGGTCCAGCAGAGTTGATAGCTTTACCTAGAGTTTTGTAAGGTGTCGCCTCTGAGCCGTTATTAGTATCGCTGCCGTTTGGTGCGACATATCTCTGAGTGCCGGAGACTGTGATCTGGTTGATGCCGAGTTGAGTAGGTTTGGGAGCTAGTAGTTGATAAGAGGTTGCGACCAGAACAGCCAGAGCTAATATACTGAGAGGGAATAGGTATGACTTTTTACTTGTTTTCTTCACTAACTTAGCTTGGCAGAATATGAGCGTTTAGTCAAGGATTTATCGTCACTATATATAGTGCTATATTTAGGGTATGGAGTGGGTGAGGAAATGGGGAGTTACTTTGTTGTTGGGAGTATTGGGGTTGGGATTAGTAGTTTACGGGGTATGGGATCAGGTAAAGCCGAGAGAAGTGAGGGTGGAGATAATAAAGGTGAAAGGTGAAAGTGAAAAGGTTAAAGTTGGTGGTGAAATAGTGGTGGATGTCGCTGGATCCGTAGAAAAACCCGGTGTATACAAATTGCCATCAAACTCAAGGATTGGGGACGCGCTGGTAGTTGCTGGTGGGCTGTCGGCTAGTGCTGACAGAGCTTGGATTACAGTCAACCTTAACCTTGCACAAAAGCTAGAAGATGGGGAGAAGGTATATATTCCTGGTAAGTCAGAAAACTCAGATAATCGGACAACTCAGAATATCGGAGTATCAGAAACTCAGAAGAACCAGAAAATAAATATTAATACAGCGAGTGTTAGCGAGCTAGATCGCTTGGAGGGTATTGGTCCATCTAGAGCTCAAGCGATAGTTGATAACAGGCCGTACAGTAAAACAGAAGAGCTAGTTAGCAAAGCTCGGATACCACAAAGCGTGTATGACAAGATTAGCTCTAGTATTAGTGTTTATTAGCATATTGGGTATTAGATTGGTCACTGGGCAGCCAGAAAGAATAGTGGAGGGGACGAGAGTCAGGCTGACCATCCCAACAATTGATTACCCGGAGCATACAGACAGCCAAACTGTGATTAAGCGAGCAGAGTGGGAGGTGAGAGTCAAAGGTTATACAGACTTTATGCCTGGTGATATTGTGGAGGTAGAGGGAGTAGTGGACGAGAGAGGGAGGGTAATTGATTCGAAAGTAGAAAGTATAAAGTATCGAGAATTAGAGGGAGTAGACTGGGGACTAGTGCAGATTGCAAAGCTCAGGTACTGGGCAGTCGGGAGGCTACAAGGTATTTTGCCTGAGCCGCAGGCAAGTCTCGCGATCGGGATCTTGCTTGGTGTTAAGCGGAGTATGCCTAGAGAGTTTTATGACATGTTGGTTAAAACTGGAACACTACACGTGATTGCGGCATCAGGCTACAACGTGAGTGTGGTGGCGGCTGTTGTAATGGGAGCTCTCACAGGGATCCTGAGTAAACAAAGGAGTCTGATGCTGGGGATTGCTGCGATAGGTGGTTATGTATTACTATCTGGTGCGAGCCCATCGGTGGTTAGAGCTGGAGTGATGGGGAGCCTAACTTTGATCGGAGTAATACTGGGAAGAGTGAATGACGCTCGGTGGCTATTGTGGGTTACTTCCTGGATTATGTTAATGGTCAAACCAGATCTTATTGCTGATATTGGGTTTCAGCTGTCACTGTCAGCGACAGTTGGATTGCTTTATGTAGGCGAAATTCTCAAATCACAAATTCTCAAATTCTCAAATTGGAAGTGGATCCAAGATTATCTGATCCCTACGCTTGCGGCGACTGTCGCTACCGCACCAGTGATTTGGTGGCACTTTGGGAGGGTATCTTTGATTGGAGTATTGGTTAATCTTCTGATCCTGCCTGTCGTGCCAGTGATAATGCTACTCTCGGCTCTCTCGGTCTTTGTTGCTCCTCTATCTTATCTACTTTATGTGCCTCTTTGGTGGATGGCGTGGGTGATACGAGCCTTTGGAGGTGACATTAGTTTATAAATTTTGATGTCCGACTAAAACTGTTTGCTCATGCGATAGCTCGTAGAACTCCTGGTTTGAGACCAAACCAGGTTGAACTCGCTGGATAATAGTATTCGCCACAGTTTCTTAACGTATGGACAAAAATTTATAATCTAAAGCAATTAATATTTGGCATCCATCTCTCAGAGCACGCTATGATAGAGCTATGCTGAAGTATTGGTATGGCCTGGGACTCTTAGTTGGACTAGCAATGCTGGTTGTATTGCAGTGGCCAGACTCTAAGTTTCGCATGGTTGCCTGTGACGTCGGGCAGGGCGATGGGATAGTGATGATTAAGGGGAGTCTCCAAGTAATAGTGGACGGTGGGCCGAGCGGCGAGAGGATGCTATCTTGCCTGGAGCGACATATGCCGTTTTGGGATAGGACTATTGAGCTCATAGTACTGACCAACACCGATTACGACCACATGAACGGTTTGAGCTCTGTAATAGAGAGATACGAGGTGATGCAGTTTGTAACATCTGATGGGGTACACGCGAGCTCGGCGCTAGATAGAATGATCGCCAAACTCAGGGAGTATGGAGTTGCAGTCGTAGGGGTGGAGCAGGGGGATGTTGTGAGAGTGTCAGGTGAGAGCGAGATGGAGCTAAAGGTCCTATGGCCACCGGAAGTTATCGAAGAATATGTTGCGGTGTTTACAGATCAAATGGATAAAGTGGCTCGTGAGCAGATACTAGGAGCGAGTGCCAAAAGAGGTGACTTGAATGAGCGAAGTGTTGTTGTAGAAATATTAGAGGACAATCATCGTTTTCTCCTCATGGGGGATGCGGGTTTCCAGGCAGAGAAGGAACTGGTGAAGAGTGGTCTACTACATGATATTGACTACTTCAAAGTAGGTCACCATGGGTCAAAGTACGCGAGCTCCCAGGATTTCTTGGAGATTGTCAGACCAGAAATAGCAGTGATCAGTGTAGGGGAGCGGAATACTTATGGTCACCCGACTAAGGAGGCACTGGCCAGATTAGAGAGCGTAGGTACGGCAGTGATGCGGACAGATTTGGAGGGAGATATCATTCTACCCTAGCAAATTGAGCAATTAGCAAACTAGGTATATTGATTGCTATCAAATGAACCAATGTTGCTGATAAAAACGCTCTTGGAGGCGATCCTCTCAGAGTTTTGTTGACGGCTAGCTGAGTCGTGAATACTGACATAAGATGCATAATAGCTATGGGATAGTATAAGAGAGGGTGTGAGAGTGATCATAAGTAAGGCAATATTTTAATGTAACTTTGATCCCATCTTGTGAATAATTCGATCTTTTAATCTGGTGATCGTAGTATATTAAATGTGAACAATTGTGGGGAAAAGTAGATGTGAGACGATAGTAAACTAAAATTAATAAAGAGTGTTATGGTTTAAACTAGGGGACTATAAATTGGAGAGTAGGTAGCGGTAGATACTGAGTACTTGCTGGTTAAATGAGAGCAAATGAGCAAGAAGCGGGGATTCGGCGGGCAGTGACTGTGGCTTGGTGGGAATAGGCATAGTAGTGCTTGTGCCATTGACGTTGTTGAGCGGTTTGGGGAGATCGCCGCCATATTCGGTAAAGCTAAGCACGGTTTTGTCGCTGTCGCCCTGAACCATGTTCTTGATGGTGAGGGCAGAAGATGTAGCATCGCCAATACCTGTTCCCGGAGTGATGATGAGGTTGATGGTCGGGTAGTCGGAGAGGAGGTTGGTGCCACGGCCGTCGTTAGCGAGGACGAGCGAGCTCTCTAAGTATCTAAGGGTTGTGGCACCGGCTGACTTGGCGCGGAAATAGGCGGTGCCAATGAGGCCGTCGGCTCGGTTATACCCAGGATTGGGGATGCCGCCGCTTAACCTAAGGTAGCCTTTTTGATTATCAAATTCTTTTTGAACAAAAAACTCGGCAAAGGTCCCATCAGTTGTGATGTCGACGACTTCGAGGAGGTTGGGGTCAAATGCGAGGTCGGCCTGGGCAACGTTGATGGCAGAGGGAATCCGCCTGAGCTCGAGGGGGAGCGGGAAAATAGTGCCGACTGGATACTGTGAACGAGCGGGGATACTAAACTCGGCAATAGTTGCAATCGTAGGAGTCGTTCTTTTGCTTAAAATATAGCTAATCAATCTAGTCTCGCCATAAATAATAGGAATTGAGAGGAGGGTTAGAAGCAGGATGAGTGTGGCATCGAGGAGTGAGTGTTTAAATGAATGAGGACGTTTGCTAATGTGGCAGCTAAAACAAGTGATATTGGGGTAAAAAGCGAGGTGGAGAAGGGGGATCGCGAGCGCTAAAAAGACTCCAAAGACTGCTAAAAAGTGGATAAGGATAAATGCCAAGATGAGGTAGAGGATGAGGGAGAAGGCTTGCTTGGCGATAGTTAATATGTTCATAGATTCATTTTACCCTCTTTAGCGTTCAAAGTAATAAAGTAAGATCGAGAGGTCGATCAGATCACAGCGAGTATCACGGTTTAAGTCACAGGGTAGGTGTTGTTTGAGCCAGCTGGTGATGACGCTAATGAGTTCACCTAGGCCGAGGCGACCATCTTGGTTTTGATCATAAATCTCGATTGCGTAGGGGATGGGTGTGGATGTAGGTGCTGAGCTTGGAGAAGGTGATGGTGATGAGGTTGGAGTAGGACTCAAACTGGAACTAGAGTTAGGAGTAGTAGTGGGGCTCGGTGAGGGAGCAGGGGTAGTGTAGGTAAGACTAGTGCTACTGAGAGAAATAAAGCTACCAACGGTTGTAACGACGCTTATATTGTGTGGGCCGCCAGTGAGCCAAGTGGTTAGGTCCGTTGACCACATTCCGCTACCTGGGACAGTTAGGGTTAGGGTGTCGCCTAGGTCACTAGTTGCGGTCAGTGAGCTGCCAGGATAGCTTTGACCAGATAAGGTTGTTCCAGAGAGAATTACAGTTGGGGGCATTACAATGTTGCTGATACTAGTTGTTGTACCGCCTGCAACACTTAGAGAATAGCTAATGGTTGCGCTTGCGATGCTACTCGCATCAGTAGCATAGAGCTCATAGGTATGAGTGGTTGGGACGGCAACCGAGACTGTTTTGGTCCAGAGGCCGCTACTATCGCTCGTGGTAGTGCCTACGACACTACCATCTTCTTTGATTACAATCTGACTGCTCGGACTAGTGTAGCCAGAAAAGACGACTTCGGTAACGCCGACTACGAGTGAGACAGTCAGGCTTTCGGAACGTACGAGGATAGTGGAAAGGAGAAAGGTTAAAGTCGCAAGGATGGGGACAATGTATCGCATGGGAGAGATCTCCTATGCTTTACCAGATCTAAGTATCTTCCAGGCTAGGCTAAGTCGTTTTTGATACTTCTTGAGTATGATAATCAGAATGATGACAATAACGAGCGCAACGCCTATGGCTCGGTATGGGAGGATGGTAAAAGTAGTTGTGGCGCTACGAGTAGTTTGGTCACTTAAAACGGCGGTGTAGGTGGCGCTGTAGCGGCCGAGGCGCCACTTGGTATCCCAAACTGCCTCTAGTTTGCGGGTAGCAGCTGGCAATATATTTTTTGGCTCAACGACTACGCTTGCGACCTGACTTCCGAGCATGTTGGTAATGATGATGGTGCCACTAGGCTTGGTGTGGACGTTACCTTGATTTCTGACTCTGATCTCAAAACCAACTGGACCTTTTTCAAATAAACTTTTGACAGGATTAAAGCTCTCGATGTTGGCTTGTTCGACCGTCTCACCGGCGATACGTAAGAGTACTAAGGCGCCGATCTCCTGGGCTAGGCTAGCACCACTACCTTCGAGTTTTTCGGTTGGGATGGTGCGGAAGATTAGCGAGCCAAAGTGACCACCGGGTTCGGCTTGGAGCGGAACTTTGATGTTAAAGGTAAAGTACTGTGAGGTTTTGGGGGCGAGAGTGATAGTTTTTGGTGTAATCTCGATCCAGCTAGCCAAGCTAAAACTATTTTGCTCTTCGGTGATACCAACTGCACCATCCTCACCAACGGCCGTAAAGTTGCGTAGATCTACTGCAATCTCGACGGGATAGGGATGCATGTTGTCGAGTCTGACAGTATTTTTGATATTGTCGCCAGGGTTACCATTTAACTCGAATGTAGGAGGAGTAACGGCTAAGCCAGTGCTTGGGGTGCTGTTAGCTGATTGGGCAAGGACGAGTGACGCAAGGTAAAAGTTGAAAGGTACAAGTAAGACGAGGGGTGAAAGTTTTGAAAGAATTTTTGATTTCATAACTGCCTTGTTGCCTTTGCCCCTGCTTTAAATATTATGGTTAGGCAGAGTACATAGCTTAGTAGGCAGGGGTAGCGGTAATTATAACGGTTGAGGAACTATAAGTGCCGGCTGGAGTAGTACCGGAGATACCCACTGCATAACCGATGCGAGTTGTTTGAGAGGAGACAGCTGCAGCGCTGTAGGCGACCTCTGCATTACTGGTTGTGAAAGCGGCGTATTCGGGCGCACTGTCGGTAAAGCGTGCTGCACTGCCAGATAGACTTGAGTCATTGGTTGTATAACCAAAGGCTTCGGTGCCTGCAGACATGGCGCTAGGTGCGGCATTGCTACCTGAGTGGTCATCGATACTATTGGCACCACTACTAGGAGCAGCGGTATAGCGGATATAGACAGTGTAGCCAGAGCCCGCGTTGGTGGTAACGGTTGCATCATGAGCAGCGATACTAAGAGCGCCTGATGTGACTGTGCCAAACGGGATGGTGCCGTCGGTAGTGGTCACGGTTGTGGTGGCACTATTGACTGCTTGACTCGATGCAACAGCGGCAATGTTGAAAGAGAGTGAGGGGTCAACGGTTAAGCTGACTGCTTGACCTGTGACATATATAAAAGTGCCAACGCCAGAATCTATAGCGCTACTAGTACAGTCGGTGTTGTTGTATGTGCTAAAGAGAACGTAATAACCAGTCTCCGCGGTACTGCCATTAGTAATGCCAGTTAAGATGACGTTGCGATCTGAGGCACCGGCTGGTGTTTCGCCGGTTACATAAGTGATACTACTAATGCCTGTTGTATTGTTATTACTAACACTCCATGAAGCAGGAGTGGGTATGTAGTCGGAGGTGCCAGAGAGGGCGGCACTCGTGATATCTATTCCAGTGGGCTTGCCACCAGAGCCGTCGGCTGCGGTATCAAACTCTACCTTAAGACACTTTGTGGCGCTAGTGGTTACATTATCAAACTCTATGTCATAGCTAACTGCGGTGCCAGATGGCCTACTATCAGACAGGCTTACTTTGCCGCCGGTTAGACTGGCTGCGTGGACTCCGCCGAGCTGACTCAGGGGTGTTAGGGGGGATAAGCCTAGTGCGAGAGCGAGTGTGGTGGCTAGGGTTTTTTTGAATAGTTTCTGGCGGTTCATATTGTCCTTTGAGTACACGAATAGCGAGCGCTAATCTCCTACGATTTACTATGAAGATTTTATACACGAATGTCAATAGAACAAATGTGGCAAGAATGAGAGGCCAGGGGAGAAGGTAAATGACCACGGGGTCAGATATTATTGGTTTTTCGTCAGTACCATATATTGTGGTCAAAGTTGCTGAATATGGACCTAGACCGAGTTTTTTGTCCCAGACAAAGTTGTTCTCTTTGGTGGTGTGTGGGAGCACGATCGAGGGATCGGATTTGAGCTCGGTTACTTTTTGACCCCAGACATTAGTAATAGTTAGTGTGCTACTAGGGAGGAGGTGAACGGAACCATCGTTGGTTAGGGTGCTAAAGAACTTGACTGGCCCAAAGCTACTCCAGAGTGGAGCAGAGACGGGACTACTAGCGAGTGTTGTCTCGATATCACCAGGGACGATCATCATGGCGAGGATCCCGATACGCGCGAGCGAAATGGTACTACCGGAGCTTACCGCATCTTGAGGAATTAGTGGTCGAAAATAGATTGTTGCATAGTGGCCTCCAGGTTCTGCACCCTTTGGGGGATTGATCTTTACCTCGACTTTTTTGACCTCATTTGGTTGGAGAATAAAGTCGGCCGGCTCTAGGGTAAACCAGCGACTAGCGTTAAAGGTATCTTTGTTTTCATCGTTTATTTTTTCGGTGCTCAAAAACGCGCTAACACTACCTTTGATCGGCAGGGGGAAGTTAGTGTTATTTTGGATTGTGACACTAGTAGTTGTTGCTTTATCTAATTCTAGGACAGTCTCCAGAATAGCGGGGGAGGCGGAGAGAGCGCTTTCGCTCGCATGAGCGAGCGAGCTAGGAAAAAGTAAAAAGGTGAAAGGTAAAAGTAGGAGCAAAAGATAGCGCATGAATATACTATAGCAGTCTTAGTACTGAGCGGTTGCGGTGTAGACGACGGTACTAGTGTAGTTGGTGGCTGCCTGGTCACTCGGGACTTTGACTTTGTAGGTTATATTAAAGGCTTCATTGCTAATACTTGTCCCTGTAACAGTGCTAGTATGGTCAGCCACGATGTCGCCGGGGCCAGTTTGGGTAAAGGGAGCGTAGAGTGTGCCCGAGCTAAACTTGTTTGAACCCTGGATAGTGGTGTCGGAGCTAGTGTAGCCAAAACCTGTTTCGCTACCAGACCAGCTAGCAGGACTCGCGTAGGAGCCGGCGCTAAAGTTGGCGATTTGGTGGGTGCCACCTAGACTCTTTAAGAGGTCTGTCGTAAAGGCACGGATCACGTAGCCGTTGTAGGCATTGGTGCTTGTTGTTAGTGTTGCCACCTCGGTGTCGGTGTAGCTGTTTGCGGCATTTAGATTGCTAAAGGTGGCTGATGCTGGGCTTATGGCAAAGCTGATGCTAGGTGAGATCAGCTGGCCATTGCTACTAACGGCACTCTGGACATTGCCGGCGTTGTCGACGGCTCGGACATTGAAAAAGTACATTTGAGATGTTTGGAGAGTTAGACCGGTTGCAGTTACTGTGGTGCTAGTTGTATTGTCGGTCCAAGCTTTGACATCTGTTGCCCCAGCGGTCGTTCCAATACTATAGTCGTAGCGCAGGAGCCCTGAGACGTTGCTACTGAAGCTCGCCCAGTTGGCAGATAGCGCGGACAGTGAGTTGGTCGCAAAAGTGGAGTCTACTCCTACACCAGTCCCATCGTAGACCGTGCCACCGGTTGGAGCTGTTGTATCGACCCCGATGTCGCGGGCACTCTCAGCGTTAACATCATAGCTAACCCAAGATGAATATAGACCACCCAGATCTTTGACCCGAGCCTGCCAGTGATATTCCTGAGCGTCCGTAACCGTAATAGTATGGGTGATCGTGATGCCAGAGCCCACGTAGCTCCCGCCGGTTCCACAGCTATCTTCAGTATTACTAAAGCCTGTCCCCAACTGGTCGATCTCGACACAGAGTTGGAGGGTGTCTGGATTGTCTGTATCCGTAGCTGTGGCTGTAAATTTGATACTCGTACTATTGTGCCAAGTACCAGTTGTGAGGACTACGTCACCAGTGGTTTTTTGGGCGAGACTAGTGGGGGAGTTGGGTGCTGTATTTGCGCCACCGATTGAGATATCATCCCACTGGACAGCGCTCCCATCGTACCACTGCGCGAATATCTTGTTAGCGCCAGAGTAGTTGGAGGTAACAAATTCATTCTTACCAGCGGCTTGCCAAGAAGTAGCACTAGTATCCCAGTCGCCCGAAGTATAGGTAGAAACGCCTTTTTTGTAGTAGATATCATCACCCCTTATCCAAAAAGCGTATAAATCACTACCTGTAGTATTTATTGATAGGGTCGGGTAGGCATTACCAGCATTTGAGTCGAGGGTGACGGGTGTTTGCCACGAACTAGTCCGCTCTCGATATATAGTATGACCTGAGCTATTAATGTAAGTTAGATGGACATTGCCTGATGCATCCGCAACAGAAGAGAGGGTGGTGGTCGTGTCGTTTGTCCCAGTGCCTACAGAGTCAGTAGCTCCGATGGCTCCCAAGATTTTGACTAGAGTTAGAGTGCGCTCGTGGCCGGTCATGGTGCCAGTTGTTGTGCGCCACTTGATCTCGACTACATCACTAGCGCCGACGCTGGTTATATATGCTTGAGACGAAACGGGGAATGAGGTATCTAGTGAGCTCATCGAATCTTCGGTGTAAAGCTGTCTTTCGCTATGGCCAACTTGACTAGAATTGTTGTAAATTGAGATATATTGATTGGCACCTCCAGCGTCAAAAGTATTACCAACTGAACTACTAAAAAATACTAAGTAATCGCCAGCACCAGGTGTTAAACTCATACTATTTACCTGGACATCGCTGGTGCTAGTGGTTGTGGTATCGCTGGTTGCCGTAGCTTGAGCAACGCTTGATGCAACGACTTTCTGGACTACGAGCGTACGATCTCGCGAGCTAGCCGTTCCTGCGGTTGTTCTCCACATGACTTCGATTACTTGGCCAGCCCCAACTCCTGAAACATATGCATGCGTACTCATCCCGACAAAGTTGCTAGGAGTCGCGTAAGATGCCTCAACAAAGAGGTCTCTTTCTGAGTGGGTTACCTGACTACCATTGACGTATATAGAGGAGTATATGTGAGCTTCGGTAGTGCCAGTTCCCAGCGAACCACTAAAGTAGACCATATAGTCTCCTGCGCCAGGAGTGAGGGTCATGCTATCTAGCTGAGTGTCAGTAGCACTGGTAGTGGTCGTATTGCCTGTAGCAGTAGCTTGAGATATATTTGCTGAGTCCACAGGCTCGACGATTAGAGTACGTTCGTGAGCTAACGCTGTTCCTGCTTCTGTTTTCCATCTTACCTCTATTGCTTGACCTGCGGTGACACCTGGTAGGTAAGCATGTATAGTAATTGGCAGTGAGGCTATATCACCTGTGTCCCATGACTCTTCGTTATATACATCTCGCTCAGTGTGAGTGATTTGCGCACCATTCACAAATACTGAAGCGTTCACGAGATAACTGGTAGTGATGTCTGTATTTTTGACAGTAGTACTAAAGTGCGCCATGTAATCGCCTGCACCTGGAGTGATAGTCATTGAATCCATTAGAGTATAGGTAGTACTAGTGGTAGTGGTGTCGGCTGTTGCACTTACTTGAGTCGGTGCTGCGAGTCCGCCACCTACGCATGAGTTGCCACTACCGTCTTGCCAGTCAGTACTTGCATTGACCCACCTACATCCCTGGATTGCGTCGTCTTCGATAAAGCTAATGTACATATTTTGTGACCCTATGGAGACTAGGTTGGCATAGACGTTTAGGTCTGTGTTAACGACGTTGGCGAGAGAATATGTGGTATCTCCTGAATCCTCTGGAAGATCATTGGTTGCCCCTGCTTCTTTGATAGTTTTGACAAAGTAGACCCCTGTACCCGTATAACGTGCCGCTACCCAGACGTAACTACTAGAGTCGCGAGAGATAACAGGGGAATTATAGCTATCGGAGTTGCTAGTTCCATTAAGAATGACTTGTTCAGACCCCCATCCAAAACCTGTGCCTGGATATGAGGAAGCTACACGACCTTTGATATCGTTGCTAGCGGAGTAAACTATAAACAAATTACTACTATCAGCCTCGATCGAATAATCACTAATAATACTAGTTAATCGAGCGGTCGTGTTTTCTGTCCAGCTAGTACCGTCGCTGCTATATTCAAACTCTATCCGACTATCAATAGGATCGTAGCTCGATTTCCAATACCTTGTTCCGTCGTGCCAAGTCTTTCTTTGGAAAGACGAGCCAATGGGGTTGGTCAAATTGATCTCTGACCACTGGAAGGTAGTGCCGTCGCTATAGACGAAGAAGATTTTGCCTGCGGCACTAATATTGCTAGTTAATTGAACATTGCTCCCGGTACTATCGTGATTAACTTCGGTTGCCCACTCACCGGCGGTGTCACAACTAGTCGTTGTGTCGCAGCTACTATAGATGACGTCGCTAGTTGCGCCGTCGATCCAGAGGACATATAAGTCGCCATTGGTGGTATCGAGTGAGATGGTGGGGTAGGTGTCGTCGTTACTAGCTGCATCGGCGACTAGTGTAGAAGCACTCCAGGATCCGCTACTATACTTGCGATAGCTGATCTGATCGGTTGTTTCGTCATCTACATAAGCTAAGTGGAGGTTGGTTCCGTCACTGAGTAGTGAGAGGTTGTCCGAAATACCAGTGGGTGTGGTGTCGATAGAGTCAGCATTATCAAGTCTCGGTTCCTCTGTCCCAAAACTACTATAGAAAGAATTGGGGTTGTTTTGGTTATTGTATTCAGTTGTGATCCAGCCGCTGGTTCGAGCTGTACTACTGATACGCAGCTCGTCGATGCGACCGTTAAAGAACTGACCTGTTCGGCCACCGATTAACAGAGGATTATTGTTAGTCTCGATGCTAAAGCTACCGTTATAGGTACTCGCCTGGGCTGCTGCGCCAACGTACAAGCGGACTGTGCTACCGTCATAAGTGCCTGTGACGTGAGTCCAAGTAGTTGTTGGAATATCATTATCGCTTACAACACTACGATCTTGTGTTGAATCGGAGACAGTAAAGTTAACTTTGTCATCTGCTGCGCCGTTAAATGCAAATTGGAAGGGATAGTAGGTGTTCTTTTCTTTTGCAACTATTTTGTCAAACTGATCCTGCGCTCCGTCGGAGTAGACCCAGGCAGATACCGTAATTTGTGATGTGATATCGAGAGAGGCATCATCAGCTGCTTGGATAAAATCGTCGGTACCATCAAAATCTTGGGCGCTATCGAGCTGTCCAGAGTTAGTAGTTGGTGTAGCTGCACCGCTGCCGTTGCCACCTGTACCATCATTGGTGCCGACACTGTCTTTGTATTCGTCGGTTGTACCATTACCGCTTTCCCTTAAATGATAGACGGCGGCATAACTGTTAGTCCAGACATTGTTGCGGCCATATGTATCTGTCGTAGCATAATCACTCGCTGCTGCGTTGCCATAGTAGATGTAGATGTCGGTGGCGCTGCCACTACTTAAAGTACCTGTATATTTGGCATGAAGTTCGCCCGTATCTGTTGCATTGTCATAGAAGACGACTTCGCGTGGTAGCTCAGTAGTTCCATCTGCTTTGGTGATGCGGATGTCTCTGGCATCAGTCTGATTTACATTCGTATGAAAACCAGCAGGGAGGTCGGATAAATCGATAAAGAGTGGGTAGTCGGTGACATCATTACCAAGCTTGGTATTGTCTATCGTAAGTTTGGTACGAAAATCCCAACTAGTGTTGTACCATGACCCGCCACTCTGCGCCGAACAGAGGTCACCACTCCCATCCTGCCACTCTGTGCTCGAATTTACCCAACGACAGCCATAGATATTGGTGTTGTACACGAGGACTGCATACATGTTGCTGCTCCCGGTCGGGGAGAGCGTACCAAAGACTCGGTCGCTACTGGTGAGTCCGGAGCGAAGAGTGGTAGCTGTGTCGTACGTCCAAGTACTGGGGTCAGTGTCGGCTGTGGTTGTAGTGCGGCGAGAAATTAGAGTACTACTGCTCCCATTGTAATATTTGGCTAGCACCCATAATTTGGGACTACCACTTGTCGGGATATCGAGCGCGAGGGAGGAGTAATTATAACTATCTGAGCCGCTGGTCCCATTTAGGATGGTTGCGACGTCGCTATCCCAAGTGACACTACTAGCACCCAGAGTTCCTTGTCTGACGATGATGTCGTAGTTATTTGCGATCGCCAGATATACATATTCTGTCCCACTAATACTTTTGTATTCCACACTAAAATCGTTGGTGTTGTAGGGTAGGGTAGTACTGGCTGACCAGCTGGTGCCGTCACTACTATATTCGGCGTCAATGTCAGTGCCGTCAGTACTAAAGCGCCAGTAGCGGGAGTTTTGATCATCAAAAAATGTTTTTCGTTGGAAACCTTGGGCAGTTGGCTCACATGTGGTGCGCCATCTGGTATTGTTCCCTCCGTCGGTTGTATTGGTTGCGCAAAAATCGACTCCGTGGTTTTTGCTGTAACTAACACTTACGTAGTTCACGCTAGCAGCAGTAGGGGTGATAATCCAGGTAGACACAGTACTGCTCTCAAGGGTCAGGATCTTGGTACTAGTGCCTGTAGCAGTCCAGGTGCCGGTGACTGTGGTAGTGGTGCCTGCGGTGTATTCAATAGTGCGACCGGTGCTATTGCTAGTGGTTGAGGCGGCGAGGTTGTAAAAGGAGGTATTGCCGGAGATGGTCTGGGTGGTGCTGTCTCCACCAGTTAAGTTGACCGTGCTCGTGCCTGCGGTAAAAGTGCCGGTGTTTGCCCAGTCGTGCGAGACATTCAAGGTCCCGTTACCGGTAACGGTAATGGTGCCGGCGTTTTCGAGATCATGGGTTGTGATGGTCTCACTGGTTGCGAGCGCCAGTGTGTCACCGCTTAACACAGCAAGTTTTTCGGAGCTGTAGCTGTTGGTGGTCGAGCCAGCACATGCGTCACCCTCGACTTTGAGGTGAGAGCTCGCGGCTTGATGCATGATATCCTCGTCCTCGCTACAGTCATAACTATTTAGGTTGGTCAGACTCAAAGATTGGTCTTGGTTGCTGCCGAGAGTTAGAACATTGGTATTTAGGACTAGATCAGAGACGGGTGAAGAGTTGTAGAGAGTGATGGCAGTACTCTCTAGGTTGTCGGCCACACTGTCTACCCAGACAGTAACTGCTGTTCCAATACTAGGTTTGGTGACATCAGCTATAGTCCAAGTACCACTCGAGATGGTGGTGGTCTGGGCCTGAACACTGGCACCTAGCGCTACTTTGACTGTCGCGCCGTCATTGCCATTGGCTGTCCCACTCACTGTCATGACTGAGCTGATTCCGACTATTTTGACAAAGAGACTAGAGCCGGCCGGGGCATTTGCGGTACTACCACTACTAGTCATTGTTAGTGTGGGTGCGACACCAGTGCCTGACCCAGCCGTAACGCGGCTAGTCACGATAGTTAGATTGTTGTCATTGCCCGAGGTTGTGTTGTAGGTAGCAGTCTGCGTGACTTCGCCAAAAGTAATGCCACTGGCAGAGAGTGCGTGACTAGTGTAGGTATAAGCGTCGGTGTTTATCGCGCTACCTATCAAGACAACGTCACCGCCATCACTACTACTTAAGTCAATACCTGACCCGGTGACGCTCCAACTGGTTCCTGCCGAAGTGTCTGTGCCACCATCGCTATCAATAGTCCAAGTATCAATATTTTTGGTATGGATAGCTAAGATCTGGCCGATGGCCACGTCGGCCGAGGTTAGTGCAACTGCTTGTGTTCCCCAGCGACGACTGGTGGCCTCGCGGTAGTAGGCAGTAGTGCGAGCGTTCCCGGCATCTACCCCAAATGTACCGGCGCCGCCGTTGTAGGAGCCGAGACTAGTCCAGCCATAAGGGTCAAGAATGGTGGGGTCGCTGGTGCCGCGAGTTGAGACAAACATGACAAACATATCACCCACTTCGTGCTCGGGGTAGACGAGGGAGAGAGTGGTTGTGGTACTAACTACTTGTGCACTCGCACTCCTAACCCAGGTGTCGGTTCTTTGAGTGCCGGTATCTTCGCGAATACGGATCGCCGAGACCACACCACTGGCTGCGGCACTCTGGGTGAGGGTGAGAGTAGGTGTCGCAGAGTTGGTACCACCCCAGATCATGCCAGAGGCTAGACCCACCTCAATGTCATTGCCGGTTGTACTGCCAAACTCACCGTGCTCGTTGAAGGTGCTTTTTTGAGTGACGCCGGTTGCACTAATATCCCAAGCAGAAGTTGCACTTAGATCTCCGTTTTGGGCAGAGGCGAGTAAAACCAAGTCACCATTAGTTAAGCCAATGTCGGCGCCAAGGGTGGATCCCCAGGTTACAGTATCTCCATTTAGACTATAGCCAGATGCCGAAACGCTATAGGTGCCTGTGCCACTACGTACTTTCATGATGTTGCCGATCCAGACGCTGGTGGTGCCAGTCTCTGTGAACGCGAGAGTGCCCGTACCCTCCGTACCGTCACTAGTTTTGCTAAAGACATAGATACCGACACTACCGGTATCGGCGGCTTCGGCTCCACCATCGGTACCCGTGCGGCTATCAACCAAAGTCCAGCCAGCGGGGGTGTCGACGGTACTAGCAGCTGGTCTAATGGCAGTAACAGCAACCATGAGGTCGCCATCGCGAGGGTCGGGGTAGGTGAGAGATAAATTGGCATTACCTGCGCTAGTCCAAGTAGCGGGAGGGGTAAAGAAGCCAACGGCTTTGGTGGCGACTGTTTGGGCAGTACCCAAAATCTTGATTACTATTGTTGCACCAGCTGGAGCGCTAGCGGTACTACCACTACCTGTCATGCTAAACGTGGCTGCACCACTACCACTACCGCTCGTTACCTCGGTGCTTGCAACGTGTAATCCCATGTCGTTGCCAGTAGTTCCTCGATACTCCGCTTCTTCGGTTGGTGTAGCAATAGTGCTACCTGTTTGGGTCAGCGAGAGCGAAGTGTAGGTATAGGCATCGGTATTGATGCTACTAGCAACGAGGATGACGTCGCCGCCGCTCGCACTATCCAAGCTCACACTACTAGTAGTAACAGAGTAGCCGGTGCCGGCTGTTGTATCAGTGCCACCACCGGAGCTAATGGTCCAGCCCTCGGCATTATCTCGGTTGATGGCATATATTTGCCCATGAGCAGTATTACCACTAGTAATAGTTACACTTTGGGTACCAGTTAAACGCGAAGTGGCTTCGCGAGAGTAGGTAGTAATACGGGCGTTACCGGCATCTGCCGCAAAAGCACCAGCGCCACCATTGTAACTGCTACCAATTAGAGTCCAGCCAGTCGGTGTGGTAGGAGTCGGGTCTGTCGTGCCACGGCTACCGACTACAAGGATTAGCATGTCACCGATATCTAGATCTGGGTATGCTGGAGCGACGCTGGTAGTACCAACTGCAAACGGTCCACTACTCCTAACCCAGGTGTCGGTGCGGTTAGTACCTGATCCTTGACGGATACGTAGCGCCATGACCGCACCGCTGGCCGCCACACTTTGTGTAAGTGTAATCGTGGGAGTTGTAGTATTATTGCCTTCCCAGATATGTGTTTCGGCAATGCCAACCTCAACGTCGTTGCCAGTCGTAGTAGTGCCTTCGAAATATTCATTAACTGTACTTTTTGTAGTTAGGTTGGTGGCAGAGATATTCCAGGCACTGGTGTTACTCAGGTCGCCGTTTTGGGCGCCGGCGATCAAGATTAGATCGCCGTCTTTGGTGCCGATATCGGTATCGAGTGTGCCATTCCAGTTGGTAGCGTCGGCGTTTAGACTGTAGCCACCAGAACTTAAATCGTAGGTGCCGGTGCTACTGCGAAACTTGATTATTTGGCCAATCCAGACACTAGTGGTCCCTGTCTCGGTAAAGGTCTGGTTGGCGGTACCCTCGGTGCCATCGGCAACTTTGGAGAACCAATATAGGCCGACACTCCCAGTGTCTGCTGCCTCTGCGCCACCATCGGTACCTGTCTGGCTATCAACTAAGGTCCAGCCACTAGGCGTATCGACAGTACTCGCACTAGGACGTATAGCAATGATGGCAACCATGAGATCGCCATTTTTTGGACTAGGTTGGCGGAGAGAGAGATTAGCATTACCGGCGCTAGTCCAGGCAACACCCGTTTGAGGGGCAAAGGCGCCAACGGTGGGGTCGACGCCATCGATTGCGAGGTTCCAAGAGCGTGCTTCGGTAGCACCTGCGTAAGAGATAGGTCCTAGGCTATATAGCGCAGGACTCTCATCAGGTGCATCGTAGGTGTAGCCGAGAATCACGTTTTGATTAGTCTTTAAATCGAGTTCCCAGCTCAATGATTGGCTACTACTATTTTCGGTGCGAGTATAGGGACTGGGATGAATTGTTGCTAAGTCATCGGGTGAGACCCAAGGGGCAAAGTCAGTTGAACCGGCAGGGGTAGTGCTAAAGCCATTAGGTACCTGCTCAACTAGCTGGCTATTTAAGTCCTGATGAGCCGTAACTTTGAGGATGACTGGGTAAATGTTACCCGGGAAGATACGAGTGGTGGTTAGGCGCTCGAGAGTGTAGGGGAGTGTGTCGACAACCTCAAAGCTATCGGTCATGGTAAAGGTGTGCTTGGGAGTGATGGCGGTCAGCGTGATGTTATGGGTACCAACCTCGGATGGAGTAAATGAAGCCTCATAATCAGGAGTGAGTGTTAAGGCTTTGCTCTGACAGACTGCTATGTTTCTAGTGATCAGAGTGTTGTCGGTGGTGAGGGTCTCAACTGCCCCAGTCGGGCTAGTTACGTTTAGGATAAGATCAGCGTCACAGACCATCTCACCCACTTCGTCGAGCACGGCGAGTGCGAGTTTGACAGTTTGACCTAATTTGTAGCGACTCTGATTAGTATTGAGTGTCAGGACCCCCCAACTAAACTTGATAACATCTGACTCGCCTATAAGGTTAGTAACAGTGAGCGTGTACTCGCCCGGGATAAACGGAGTAGGGCGAGGGAGGATGGCTGTGTTGCCGGTACCATAGTTATAAATTGAAGGGTAGACGAGCTTGGACTCACCCCGAGGATTCTTGAGGGTATAGGTGAGCGTGGAACTGCTACTAGCCATGATTGGGATTGAGAGGGAAGTATCGCTAGAGTCCAGAGTCTTGTATGGCAAATGGATCAGGTCGTGCTTGGTACTAGTACCAAGAACTGTACCTGTCAGGTAGGGGAGTGGGTCGATCATGCCGCGGTAGCCGTTGTAGGGATCATAGTGATTGGGGCGGATGCCAAAGTGGAGGTGTGGAGCAGTTGAGACCCCAGTGCTTCCTGATAAGCCGATTTCTTGACCAGTAGTCACTCTATCTCCCACAGTAACTGAAGTTTGAGAGAGGTGGCCGTAGTAACTACTGCCCCAACTGTGTTTGATAATGACGGTGATACCGTAGAGACCACTACCTGCATGCGTAACCTCACCAGGACCTGTTGCGAGGACGCTCGTCCCCTCGGGCATCGCAAAGTCGAGTCCGTCGTGAGCGTCTACATCAAAAATGGACTGCATCAGGCGCACATAACTACTGCTAGATACTTCGCCAAAGCCATAGCTGATTGGGTAGGTGCCGACAAAGGGATATTTAAGTGAGATTAAGAAAGGATCGAGGGGTGGGGGTAGGAGACTATTCGTTAATCCGTTATCCCGTATATCCGTAGATCCGTGAATCCGTAAATCCGTTGAATTATTTATTGGCGACTCAGATGGTGTGGGTGTGCTAGTAGGAGTCGCAGATGGTGGCAAGATTTGATCTTCGGGTGATACTTCGGGTGTTGGTGGTACACTTGCACTAGGCGAAGTTTCGGGTGGTTCTTCGGGTAAGACTATTTCTGCGGAATTGGTACTTAAAAGTATTTCGTTTTCGAGCTGATCTAGAGGGTCCAGCGGGGATGGTGCTGGGGTCGCAACACTAGCAGCCGGTGTTGCCTCGGCAGAGTCAGACGCTATTAGCGGTGACTCCTGGGCCACTACGATGGGTGGGGCAGGGAGGAGGCTAATCCAGGGGTAGACCGTATTGGTCAAGAAGAGGACCGTAGCCAGTAACCCTGCACCGACACGCACCCACAGTGGCCTGCGGGCAGTCGCGTGCATAGTTATGACTATGCGGCTAGCGAACACAATTTGCAAGTGGTCAATGTGGTAATTATTTGTACAGGCTAATTATGGGTTGTAGTATGAGAGAGTAGAATGAGTAGAAAATATGAAACATATAGATGGATTAGATTGTAAAGATTGATTAGAATATAAAGATAGATTAGAATGTTAAGTACATATACAATATGTAGTACATAAACAATTGATGGTTGCAATGGAGAAGATAGAATGATACAACTAAGGTTATGTGGAGTCGGCTCGCCCGGCTATCGCACGCGCAGCTTTTGCTTTTATACTGGTTTGTCCAGCATCCGCAAAGGTACGCGACGATCGCTGAGCTATCTAAAAATACAAAAGTTACTGGTAAGGCGCTGGGAGGCGTCTTGTCTAGTTTGGCACGGACCAAGTTTCGTGGGCTACCTCTGATTGAGCCGTGGGGGAGACCTACGTCGGGGAGCGGGCTCAGGTGGAAACTGAACGAAAAAATTGAGTCGCTAATGGATACCAAAAAGGAGTTGGCAAGACTGCTTGCCACTTACTAACAATGACATATATGCAAAATATACTAGGATTCGAGACTACCAAAGACATAAGTGTCTTGGCCTGGGGCGTGATCTCCCATTCATGGCAAGAAACGTTTACTACCAGGGATATACGAATACTGAGCTTAGCCATGTTTGGGACGCTACTCGTTATCCTGGTGCAGGTTTATGTTGGAGTTTGTGCTCGAAAGAATAAGGGTGGGTGGGGGAATGTGATCTTGGCGATCATCTTTGACATTTTGACATTTTTCGTCCTGGTAGTTGGACAAGTTAGGTTTGCCTACTGGATGCTGGATGTCAAAGCGCCGCGGGCGGTAAGCGTTGAGCGAGTGAGTGATGGACTAGTCTCTGTAAACTGGAAGACCTATGATCCTGAGTACTCGATGGTGTTGTGGGGTTATGATCCAGAGAGACTGCACGAAGTTGAATTAGGGATAGGGCAACATCTCAAGGATCGGAAGCATGAAGTTTTGATTGATACCGAAGAGGGAAGAGAAATCTATCTCAAGATCGTGGTTGGTGAAGAATTGTATGGCCGAAATAATAAGCGGGGTAGTGAACCGTACGGGGTGGAGGGTGGAAAATGAAGCGAATAATTAGCTTTATCAAAGCTCGCTACCAAAAGGAGAGATCTCTAAAGAGGTGGCAGTGGCAGAGTGTGGCGAGTTTGGTTTTTGCAGCTGGTTTTACGGTTGGGACTTACTTTGCGATTAGCTCGTTTATCACGACTCTCTATGCGGCAGATACGATCGCTTCGACCTGGGAGATAGACGTGCCAGGTGAGTATGCGGTGTCGGATAGTCTCAAAATCGAGGTTGCCAATAGTAGTGCGAGACTGTCGGTACAAAACTATGTGCCTGATGCTAGTACCAAGCTACTTTTACACATGGACGAGGCATCGGGTAACCCGGCAGATAGTGCTACACCGTCTGGTACGGCGACACCAACAGGCTTAAATTACGTTAGCGGTCAGCTAAATAATGCTGGCGACTTTAATGGGACAAGTTCCCAAGTGAGTATGGCGGATAGTAGTAACTTATCTTTGAGCGGATCACATTCACTAGAAGCCTGGGCAAAACTTGACAACTCGTTTAGCGCAAGTTCGCACGGTCAGAAGCAAGGAATATTAGATAAAGGTGATTACCGACTCTATTATGATCAAAGTTCGGGTAAAGTAGTATACGAACTAGCCAATAGCGCGAGTACTACCTGGACCCAACAAGCAGGAAATGACATAAAAAATAGCTGGGACCTAAATGGTAAAAACTACGTTCGTGCAACTGTTGCAGATAGTAGTAATAATGTGTACGTTGGGCTTGGGAACGCAGTAAGTGATGCAGAGGTCTGGAAATGGAATGGTACCACCTGGAGCCAGATAGGAGGCGACGGAGATAATGGGAGCTGGCAGGACCAACAGTTTGAAAACGTGTGGTCGCTCGCGGTTGATTCAACATATATCTATGCTGGTCTTGGTGATACGGCGGGGGATGCGGAGGTGTGGCGATGTAGCTTGTCATCATGCACTGACTGGGACAAAATTGGAGGCGACGCAGTTAACTCTAGCTGGGCACTATCGACTTATGAGTACGTTAGTTCGCTAGTTATGCATGGGAGTGTGTTGTATGCGGGTGTTGGGGCAAGTGCAAACGACGCGGAGGTTTGGAGTTGGGATGGGGCAACATGGACAAAAAGAGGCGGTGATAGCATTAACTCTGGCTGGACAACCAACTTTGAAACTGTCTGGAGTATGGTGTCGAATGGAACCTACCTTTTTGCAACACTGGGTGATTCAACTACTGACGCCGAGGTATGGCGCTGGAACGGGAGTGCTTGGACGAAAGTGGGTGGTGATGGGGTTAGTAGTAGCTGGAACACCAATTATGAGCAAGCCTTTAGTCTCACCTTGGTTGGAACGACTTTGTACGCAGGCATTGGGAACACGGCGAATGATGGTGAAGTGTGGCGATGTAATACCTGTACAACAACACCCAGCTGGAGTCAGATTGGTGGCGACTCGCTCAACTCTGGTTGGACTACCAATTACGAGATGATATATGGACTGACAAATGACGGAACTAACGTATATGCCGGACTCGGTAACTCTGATGGTGACGGTGAGGTCTGGAGATGGAATGGGAGCGCGTGGACTAAGCTTGGCGGAGATAGCGTGGGATCGGGCTGGACAACTGCCGAAGGTGACATTGTGATGGGACTGGTTTATAACAACTCGACACTTTTTGCGGGGGTGTCTGATGCAGGCGGCAACACCACAATGTGGAGTCATAATGGAACGTCGTGGACGCGCATGGGTGGAGGCGGAGTCAATAATAGCTGGGGCTTCTTTAACCTGCAGAGTGTAGAGACGATGACAGTCTCTAATGGTTATTTATATGCAGGGACTGGTGTAACAGTTGCGGGCAATGCCCTAGTTTGGCGCTTTGATGGAACGAGTTGGAATATGGTGGGTGGGAATGGATTAAATAGCAGCTGGGCGGTAAATACCTACGAATCTGTGCTGTCGATGGTGCATTATGCGGGTAATCTCTATGTAGGTCTCGGCACCAGCGCAAACGATGCAGAGGTGTGGAGATACAATGGTAGTACCTGGACCCAAGTAGGTGGTGATTCGCTAAACTCTGGGTGGACGACTAACTTTGAGGGTGTATATGCACTCGCGGCAGACTCGACCTATCTATACGCAGCTCTCGGTAACAGCACAACTGACGCGGAGGTGTGGCGATACAACGGGACAGTTTGGAGCAAGATCGGTGGAGATGGGATAGGGTCATCGTGGAACACATCTTACGAAACAGCCTACTCGTTAGGAATTTATAACGGTAATCTGATTGCGGGCATTGGTAACTCTACAACTGATGCAGAGGTCTGGAGCTATAACGGATCTACCTGGACCAAGATAGGTGGAGACGGAGTTAACTCATCATGGAACACAATATATGAACAAGTAAATGCCATGATTGCCTATAACGGAGCGCTCGTAGTTGGTATCGGAACAGGTACGGATGATGCAGAGGTATGGAGCTATAACGGGAGCGCGTGGACCAAGATAGGTGGAGATGATGTTAATTCTAGCTGGACTGCGGGTACATACGAGAACGTGAGATCGCTCGTTGTTTATAATGGTGATCTTTATGCTGCGGTCGGAGATACGGCAGGTGACGGTGAGGTATGGCGATATAGTGGTGGGAGCTGGAGTCAGCTTGGAGGTGACGGGTTGAATGCTGGCTGGGATCCGAATGTGATTGAGTATGTTGGAAGCTTCTCGGTATACAAAGGCAAACTCTATGCAGGTACAGGAAATGGCGCAAATATCGATGCAGCGATTTGGAGCTATGGAAACAATGGTTATGTTGAGACTACGGCTACAACAATAGATACGAGTTGGCATCACTACGCGGCAACCTATGATGGCTCAACCATGAAGATTTATATTGATGGGGTAGAGGCTGGGAGTGCGTCCGCCTCAGTGACGATCCCTGATACTGCTAGAGCATTATTAGTAGGTAGTACATACGGTGCCCAAGAAGCAGGTCTTGCTCAAGGTTACTTTACTGGACTCATAGACGAAGTCAGAATTAGCAACACCGTAAGAGGCAGTTTTCAGACTACACCATATACAGCAGAGGCACAGACTGTACGGCCGGCAGCGGCAGCATTTACCACAGGAGTTGCTGACTTTACTGGATTTGTAGCGACCGAGAGCGCGGCAGGTGGTAGCATTTCTTACCGACTATCCTCGGACTCGGGTAGTACCTGGCAGTACTATAGCTCGGGTTGGACGACTTCGGCTTCGACCTCGCAAGCCAATACAGCTGCGGAGATCGATACCAATATTGGCACGTTCCCAGTTGGGTCCGGTGGCATTATGTGGCAGGCAATACTAGATGGAGACGGGACGCAACAAGTGGCACTGACTGGAGTAGTGGTCGAAGCCGAAGAAGATCTGGAAGATCCGACTAACCCAAGCTCTCTGACCTCACTATCTGCCTCAGGTGGGAGTAGTATCACGACCAATACTTGGTATACCCATGCCACTCCATATTTCTCATGGAGTGGGGCAACGGATGCGGGGAGTGGAGTCTCGGGCTATTATGTGTATTTTGGAACCAATAATACAGCCGAGCCATCAACTGCCGGGACTCTGCAGGCAGGAACTACCTATACAGCTAGCTCTTTAACCTCGGGACAAACATATTACTTAAGAATTGCAACGATCGACGTAGCAGGTAACGTGGCTTCGGCCTGGGACGCATTTACCTACAAATATGATGCCGCAGGACCGACTAACCCGTCGGCACTGGTTGTGGCACCGGCTGGGTATTCGCAAACTAATGACTATACCTTTAACTGGACAGCAGGGTCAGACTCTGCCTCGGGACTAGCGGGCTATCAATACAAAACAGCGACGGCCTCGGGAACTCTCTCTGATTGGTCAACCACGACAACCTCGACCAGCATCAACTTACCAGCTGCCGCTTATCAAATAGATACGAATGTCTTTTACTTGCGGGCAATTGATAATGCCGGCAACACTAGTACCCCGATGACTATTAACTATTACTTTGCAGGTGATGGGCCATCGGAACCGCAGTTCCTCCAAGCAACACCTTCGACCAATACCACTAACTCATTTGCCTTCTCCTGGCAAGCTCCCGCGACCTTCTCGGGCGATGAGGCAGATCTCACCTATTGTTACACCGTAAACACACTACCCAATGCGGATTCTTGTACCTATACTTCGGCGGGGGCGACGTCTTTGTCGGCTTCGTCATTTGCGACCCAGGTGGGACTAAACACATTCTACTTAGTGGCCAAGAACCCAGCAGACTTGGGCGGAGCGATCGCCTATAGCAACTATACGAGTGCCACATTTACAGCTAATACGAGTGCGCCGGGGATCCCACTCAATATTGATGTGGCCGATATCTCTATTAAGAGTGCGTCAAATTGGAGACTCACCGTGTCATGGGCGGTGCCAACAGACACAGGGAGCGGTGTGTCATCATACAAGATTTTTAGGTCAACTGATGACACGACTTATACTGAGATCGCAACGACTACTGGTACGGCTTATGTAGATACTGGGCTGTCACAAATTGATTACTATTACAAAGTGGCCGCGTGCGATAGCGTCGAGAACTGTGGGGCATATACGGCAGCTGTCACGATGCTACCGACAGGCAAGTATACCGATGCGGCCGCGCTGTCATCTGGCCCGACAGTCTCTGGAATAACGACGAAAAAAGCCACAATCTCTTGGGTGACCGACCGAGAGAGTGATAGCCGGGTGCAGTATGGCGAGGGGAGCGGGGACTACTTTAACGAAGAGCCTTCAAACTCTGATCAACTATCAGACCATGAGATTGAGTTATCTAATTTATCGCCTGGCACGACCTACTATTATCGAGTTAAGTGGACGGATGAGGATGGCAATATTGGTGTGTCAGGTGAGAAGTCATTCTCGACCAGTCCAGCCCCGACCGTCAAAGACGTGACCGCGAAAAAGATAGGCCTGACGACCGCAACCCTTTCACTGACTGTAACGGGTGCATCTAAAGTTAGAATATTGTATGGAGTAACAGAGACATTTGGTGGGGTGACCGAGCAGGTGACCTCTACCTCGGAGAGCTCGTATGACGTAGAGCTATCGGACCTACTCGATGGCACCAAATACTACTACCAGGTCAATGCCTATGATTCAGAGGACAACGTGTACGAAGGGACAATTCTATTCTTTACCACTAGTCCGAGACCCAAGATTAGTAGTGTGAAGCTGCAGCAAGTAAAGGGGACAGCTACCTCGACGATCCTCCTGAACTGGGTCAGTAACACAGAGACTTCGACGATAGTGACCTATTATCCGGTCGATAACCCGAGTCTCGCCCAAGACAAAGTTGATCTAAAACTGGTCAAAAACCATCAGATGGTGCTGCGTGATCTGCTCCCACAAACTGACTACGTGGTGATTGCTAAGGGTCGTGATAAGGGAGGCAACGAAGCACTATCGGAGCCACAAAAAGTAACGACAGCAACAGATACTCGCCCACCGTCTATTAGCAATGTGCGGGTCGAGGCAGTAGTGCAGGGAGTAGGGGAAGAGGCGACGGCGCAGCTGGTCGTGTCATGGGATACCGACGAACTCGCAAGCAGTCAGGTACTGTATGGCGAGGGTAGTTCGGGGTCATTGTCTAATAAAACTCAAAAAGATGACTCCCTGACCTTTAACCACCTCGTGGTAGTACCTAATCTCCAAGTCTCGAAAGTGTATCACCTCAAGGTTGTGACAGCGGATAAAGCCAACAACGAGACTCAATCTATTGATCAAGTGGTGATCACGCCAAAGGCGACTCGCTCGGCACTTAATTTAGTTATTTCCAACTTGTCTCAGGCATTTGGATTCTTGGGAGGGATACAGTGACGGATAAAGTACTTAATTCTCAAATCTCAAATACTCAAATTCCAAATGTGATTAATGGTAAAAACAAAAAGTTGAAAGTTGAGGGGCAGATGGAGGAAGTGAAAAAAGAGACGACTATGGCTGAGCTGCAGGAGCCACTAGTGCACTTTGACATGAGCAAGCTCAAGGTAGGCAAAAAAGCCGAAGCTGGGGATGTGGGACAAAACGGGATAGTAATGCAGCTGACTGATGTGAACAAATACTTTCATGTAGGTGACCAAGATATCCATATCTTAAAAGATGTAAACGCGACAATTCATGAGATGGAGTTTTGTATCATTTTTGGCCCATCAGGATCGGGCAAGAGTACGATGTTGCATACCCTCCTCGGTCTAGAACCGCCAACCTCGGGCAACGTATTTTTGATGAAGTCGGATATGGCGCAGATGGATGCGGATACGGCCGCAGTATTTAGAACTACCCGCATTGGGATGGTGTATCAGCAGCCAAACTGGGTCAAGTCGTTGACGGTTATAGAGAACGTGGCATTCCCGATGTATCTACTAGGCTATCTACCACACGAAGCGAGAGTAAAGGCTTCAGCGATGCTCGAGCTGGTAGGTATGAGTGAATGGGGAGACCATATGCCATCGGAGCTCTCGGCAGGCCAGCAGCAGCGTATTAGTCTAGCCCGGGCGCTCATTAACGACCCCTTGGTGATTGTGGCGGATGAGCCAACTGGCAACCTAGACACTCAGTCGGGTGAAGAGCTAATGTATCTCCTCTCTCGCCTTAACCAAGATCACCGCCGAACAGTCGTCATGGTGACCCATGACTTGGAATACCTCAAATATGCAACACGCGTCGTTCGATTGGTAGACGGACGGGTATTAGACGAATATAGTGGTAAGAGGATCGAAGAGCTGCGAGGCAAGATAGTTGGTAAGCGTGGTGGAGCAGGGATTCAGGAGCTAGAGATGGCGGGTGACAATCACAAGGCTATCGGGGGTGGAGATACTATTAACAAAGTATTTGGGGTCAAGGCAAAATGAGAGATCAAGTAAATCCTGTAAATCAGGTAAAGCAAGAGGATCAAGTGAAGCCTGAAAAGCAGGGGAATCCTGTGAACCAAGTAAATCAAGTAAATCAAGTAAATCAAGTGAAGCATGACTTGGAAATCAAAAATAAGTCAGCCGAACTAGATGGTGACAGCGCCAAACCAAAGGTAAAGAAGTTTAACCTGTTTGGTGATGTTGTAGCCCGCGGGAACGATGCAAAACACGCAGTAGTTACACAAGCTAACGCAATCATTAAGCCTAAGGTGCCATTAAAAGAGAGACTGCGCAAATTCTTTAGTCGTGAGACAGTTCTGAAATTACAAGAAGAGGGGAAAACCTTTTTCTCGCTCGCCTCATTCTTTGGACTAGTGCTCATCTTTTTGCTGGATCTCATGATCCGTATGTTTGCGCGGATCCCTGGGATTAAGCAAGTTTTGGCTGCTATTGGTAACCGCACAGGTCACCATGTGTGGCGACTGTCTGAGACGCTGATTAACCGCTTTGAGAGTAGGCCAGGGCGCATCCGTCGCAGCGTATTAATTAACCTCGCTTTCCGTAACATGAGAGTCAAACGAACCAGAGCCATGGTGACAGTTGGGGGTATGGGACTGGGTATTGGGGCGATCGTGTTTTTGGTATCGCTCGGTTACGGGGTACAGCGCCTTGTGGTCTCACGTGTGGCCAGACTAGATGAGCTGCGGATGGCGGATGTGACTCTACAAAATAGTAGCAACCTGAGACTAGATACCAATGCGGTTACTTCGATGAAGAATATGCCGGGAGTGGCCAATGTTCTACCCATGGTCTCACTGGTTGGCAAACTAACTTTCTCGGGTGGGCAAGGTGAGTCACTGGTCTACGGCGTATCCCGAGAGTATCTAGAAGCCGCTGGGATCAAGCCAACAAAAGGTGAGTTCTTTGAATCTAGTGACCAAGAAGCAATGAAGCTTATGGAGGGAGTAGTCGCGGGCGTGAGTGATGGAGGAGATTATAGTGTACCAGGTAAGGTGGGATCGAGTATTAAAGAGGGTAGATACCAACTCGGAACACAGGTTCATACCGTTTACCAAGAGCCGTGGGCAAGCTCGAAGGATCTTGGGATTACCCGCGGGGTCTCGGGAGGTCTATGGGGGAGCGAAGTCTGGGGCGAGAGCTATTTGGGTAGTAACAAAGGTAAATTTGAGATTACATATAGCAACGAAAAACGTGGTGTCTGGCTATCTAGCTCGTACCCGATTTGGGAGAAGGTAAAGGGTAACCTAGTGCCAAAACTAGACGAGAGCGGAGCCCAGGTGTGGAGCCGAGGCTACATCAAGTATAGCGACAGTGTAACTAGTAGTGACGAAGCTCAGGAGGGTGAGACGAGGCTAGGTAACGTACTCGGCGAGAGCACGGAAGATGTGCCTTATACCGTCTTGGGTGATGCAGAAGAAGCGAGTATTGCGGCTACAGTGGTCGGCGTAGATGAGGCCGGGGTGGAGTGGGTAGACCTCGCTAGCTTGGAGGCATCGGCTGCTGCGACACCTGAGGTAATGGTGATCGAGACTCCAGGAGGAGCCAAGAAGCAAGCGATAGTGAACGCACCATTTATGGATTTGGTTGGGATAGATAAAAACAACCCAATTGGATCTACCTTTGATGTCTCTTTTGTCATATTAAATACTCTAAAACCAGATCTAGATCGACCAGCACAAAGTGCGAAGGCGACATATACGGTCGCGGGTGTGATCGAAGAGGGGAGTAGCCCACAAATGTATGTACCACTCGAGGATCTGACTGGACTTGGGATTACTAACTTTAGTCAAGCCAAAGTGCTCGCCGCAAAACAAGATGAACTAACAGCAGTAAGGCAGCAGATAGATAACCTAGGGTATAAAACAACCTCGGTCGCAGATACAGTTGAGCAAATTGACAAACTCTTTGCGACAGTTCGTATCGTTTTAGCGAGTTTTGGGTTAGTTGCATTAACCGTAGCCTCGCTTGGAATGTTTAATACCCTCACAGTGTCTTTGATGGAGCGCACACGCGAGGTAGGGGTGATGAAAGCGATGGGGATGAGGAGTGTTGAGGTAAAGGAGCTATTCCTGGCCGAAGCGATGATCATGGGACTACTCGGTGGTGTGTTTGGGGTACTAGCGGGCTGGGCGATGGGGAAGAGTCTGGGGCTACTACTCTCGACCATCTCGATAACTCGCGGCGTCGGGGCAATTGATGTGTCGTATATCCCATGGCAATTTGTGGTATTTGTACTTTCACTCTCGTTCATAGTTGGGGTGGCAACAGGGGTGTACCCGGCTAGGCGTGCCCGGCGCATCTCGGCACTAAACGCACTAAGGTACGAATAAATACAACATGAAACATAATCATCACGACCACTGGCTATTTGTAATTATCTGTCTGATCGGGATAGTAAGTTTGCTCACTATGGGAGGGGTCAACCTCTATATTGGCAATTACCACATAGGTGTTGGAGAGCTGATAATCGGTGGGGTCGGGGTGATTAATCTACTGACCTACTTATACAAAAGGAACCTAGATCAGGCGAGCCACGTCGTTCTTTCGTCGATGTTTTTGTTGCTGGCTGTTGTGATGCTGGACGGTGGGATAAAAGAGACAGGTTGGCTATGGGTTTTTGTGTTTCCAACACTTGCTTTTGCAATTCGTAGTGTGCGGGTCGCTAGCTGGTACGTAAGTTTGTTTGGATTTTACCTGGCTGCAATTACTATCTGCGAGTTTTTGGGACTCGATTTTAGTGTGTATGGCCGAACAGGCCTTACACAGCTGTGTGCTGCGTACTCAGTAGTATCCGCAATGCTGTCATTTTCGGAGAG
>JAGOVG010000007.1 GCA_018060845.1 Candidatus Woesebacteria bacterium | reverse complement strand
AAAGTGATTATGCCTTTTGGGATCTTAGCTGGGACTGGTATAGGCCTACAAGCTATGAGCTACTCGCTTATCGTAGGTTTTGTCACCAACAACACTGACACCACGAGGTTTCTAGGTCTCAAGTCTTCAATAATGAATGCAGTGAGTATAGTGTCTGTTCCAATCATAACCGGTCTCATTTCTACACTAGGTTCATACGAAGTAAGCTATTTAATTAGTTTATTTGTCGGCGTACTAATAGTTATTCTGGTCTCAAAAATACCAGTCGTAACGAATAGCGCGAGCATTAACGCTACCTCTTATCGCTCCTTGCTGGAGATAGAAGAGGTTAAAATATTTCTCACCACTAGATTGTTTTATGGTATCTACAACGGACCAATGTGGGCGATACTGGGAGTTGTAACATTCATGTTTGTAGGTGATGTTTCAAGATGGGGTTATATTTCAACTGGTTTTACGATCCTAAGTATTATTAGTGCATATTTATATAGTAAAGTGCCTGACACTTCGCTAAGGCAAGCTATTTCGATCGCAGCTACATTCATGTTTGCGAGTGTCACTCTGCTTCTCGCTACAAATTGGAACTTTATAATCTTCATGATTTATCAATTTGCTGTCGTTCTATTGAACTCTAGCTTTTCACTACATTACGAGGGAGTGATCTACCGTCTTGTTAATGACAACGAAGTAATAAAAGATAACATGAACCAAGTCCTCTCGCTGGGAGAGATAGCTATGGGAATAGGCCGTATCACACCCTTAATTACACTCCTACTCGCAGGATTTAGTTTTGACAATCCCTTGATGCTCCAGATCTTATTCGTATTGATATCGGTGGTGCCTCTCCTGATCCTGAACAAACTAAATAGCTTAATCCCTCACTCCTCTCGCTATGCTACAATTCATAATTAGATATGACATATTTTCTCGAAGTAATCCTCACGAAAATAGTAGACGAAGAAATCCTTTACAAAAAAGTCGAACTAGATATTACCAATAAGTCGGACAATCCAGACGATTTAGTCCTCCTATTAGTGCAAAAGCATACAACGGGTATTATCGAAAAAAGTAGACTCATTAGTCACTCGACCAGTTGGAGATATGTACCAGCAGGATCCACAATAATTACCTATATAGTATATTCTGACGATTTCGATCTATCAGCTACAGATTCAACGCGTCTTGCGATCTCTGATATTAAAATAATTGAATCGGGTGACCCTACACGACCTGCTCCAAAAGAAATCCCTATTGAGAGTGTGATCTCACATGGCATTAGACACCTTAGTTTTTTGGTCACTAATAACCCATCAGTCTACAACTCTACTATCAACCCCAATACTTTATTGAGATTCAAAGAAATAGATACTGCCTTAGCTGGCAAGATCTAGTATGGTCAAAGTCACGACCCATATCCCATGGAATGATGTAGATGAAAAAGTAAAAGAGCTTGTTGCAGCGCGCAGCGATGCCAAGCTGGCTCGCAATTTTGAGTTAGCTGACCGGCTGCGTAAGGATATAGAGTCGCTGGGCTATCTCATTAACGACGTCGCAGGAGGGAGCACGGAGGTTATGAAGCTAGGGGATGCAGGGGTCATCGCCAAAAAAAGATTTCTCCTACTTTTTGGATCCGGCGAGATAGCCCCAACCAGTGTCGACATCTATCGCTCTACTTTTTTGCAGCTCGGCAAGCGTGATCTCACCATCTCACTCATTACTACGCCGGCTGGCTTTCAACCAAATGTTAGTTCGGTCTATGGGGAGATCAAAGACTTTATGCTCGCAGCTCTCCCTGACTTTAACCTAAACATTCAGGTAGTCCCCGTAAATACTCGCGTCGATGCAGATAATAATGAATATGTTAAACAGATCCAGATGAGTGATATCCTCTTCCTAGGTCCTGGTTCTCCCACCTATGGTATTAGGCACTTGAAGGGTAGTAGGGTATTGAGGGCAATAATTTACCAGGTGAAAAGTAGCGCAACATTAATACTCGCTTCCGCTGCTACGATCACTTTTTCTGCTCACTCACTCCCAGTGTATGAGATCTACAAAGTAGGTGAGGATCTCCACTGGGTCGATGGACTGGATGTATACAGGGAGATCTGGGGGTCTACTACTATCATTCCTCACTTTAATAATAGAGAGGGTGGGGTAGGGCTAGATACTAGTTACTGTTACGTAGGAAAGGACCGTGCAGAAAAACTAATCTCTCAGCTACCTGCGGCGACTAAGATAATAGGTATTGATGAGCACACTGCGCTAATAATTGATCTAGAAAATCAGGAGCAGGTTGCAAGAGGCAAGGGTGGGATAAATCAAGTAAAATAACACTTGACTTCGGATATAATTCGGTATAAATTGGGATTATATTTAGTAGTGTAAGGGAGGGGATATATGACTGCCCAGTCAAAATCTATAGTCATTTACGAGATCAATAAAGGTAACAAGATAAAGATACCAATTGTTGATGAATCTGTCTGGTTATCACAAGATCAGCTAAGAAACCTACTAAACACCACAAAACAAAACATTTCATTGCATATAGGCAATGTTTTTAAGGAAAAAGAATTAGATCAAAATTCAGTTGTAAAGGATTTCTTGACAACTGGTGCAGACGGTAAGCAATATTCTGTTAAACACTACAATCTCGATGTTGTTATCTCTGTCGGTTATAGAGTCAAATCTCTTCGTGGAACTCAATTTCGGATCTGGGCTACTCAGGTACTACGAAAACATATATTGGATGGTTACACTCTCAATAAAAACCGTCTGGAAGATACAGGGATTGATGAACTAGAGCGTGCAGTTAACTTGATCCACCAAACACTCAGCTCGCCAGTATTAACCAGTGGCGAAGCCAAAGACATGTTAAAAGTCATTGCAGATTATGCTCACTCCTGGATCATGTTTCACAAATATGACGAGGGTAAGATTGGCATTCGAGCCAAGACCAAACCTAAATATCATCTAACAATAAACGAGGCAAGAGATCTGATTAGTCGGTTGGTCACTCAGCTGGTTGATAATCAAACTGCAGCCAAGTTTGTAGGGATGGATCGAGAGGGCGAAGGGTTAGATCGTATTATCGGCAGTATTAACCAAACATACGATGGTAAAGAACTATATAAAACGGTCGAAGAAAAAGCTGCACATCTTCTGTATTTCGTCATCAAAGACCATCCTTTGATTGATGGCAATAAAAGGTCTGGGTCATTACTATTTATCCACTACTTAGCTCAGAATGGACTACTCTTCCGCGAGACTGGGGAGCGCACTATTAACGACAACACTATCGTTGCATTAGCACTGCTGATCTCGCAGAGTCACCCGACTGATAAAGAGATTATGATCCACCTAATTACCAACTTACTGCGGTAGAATAAAAGCAATGAATAGTCCTAAAATATTGCAAAACGTACGCCTCATCCAAAAATGCATCATTGTCGGTGAGGATTGCAAGTTATTAGCCCTCAAGCGTGCAGGAGATGATCACTCTCGTGGTGGTAATTGGGATCTGCCAGGTGGTGGCTACGAGCAGGGTGAGCAGGTGATAGAGGCAATAAGGCGCGAAGTTAGAGAGGAGGCAGGTCTAACTGCCCATACGCTCAGTCCGATATTTATAGACAACCATATGAATGTCGAAAAAGGATTTTTTGCAGGTCTAAATGTTTTTGGCGTCTGTTACACATGCTTCGATTGGGAAGGGGAGGTGACGCTCTCCGACGAGCACACCGATTATCAGTGGGTAACTGCTGAAGAATTTGCTCAGTTGTCATTTGGAGATGATAATGGATTTTTTGTTGCCTCAATTAATGCTTATCAAGACTAGTTATGACCACAAATAGAACTGACAGAGATCTAAAGCTAATCAAGGACTTTTCAGTTTTTGCACGTGAGCTAGGATGGCGCATGGTAGTTTATGGTGGGTATGGACTAGACTTCTCTGTTGGTAAGATCACTCGTGACCATGGAGATATCGATTTAGTTATTTATGGTCAAAACGATCGTGACTCCGCCAATAAGTTAATTAGCAACTTTTTAATTAAAAAACTTGATACTCCAACTATCGAAGTAGAGGAAAACGACTTTCAGCTAGTGATCGACGTGCATGCTAAGAATCTGGTCCTTAATCTCTATTATGTACAGACTCAACTAGACCCATACGAGGATTTGAAAGCTATAGTCAAAAAATCAGGAGAGATAGTAGTAAATGACCCTCTTCTATTTCCACCACCGCAGAAGGGGAGTCTCAATGGTTTTGAGGTCGAAGTACAAGATCAATCAGCTCACAAAGAAGACATCTTATCAAAAGGTAGCTTCCTCTCTGATAAACACAAAAAAGATTTTGAAATAATTTCTACCCTTTCCTTCCCCATTTGACATATTCAAAAAACAGAATATGATTAAGGTATGAATACTACCGAAATCATAAAAAATGCCAAACTCTTCAAAGCTCTAGGTCATCGAAAGCGCCTAGAGATTATTTGCTTGTTGCATGGCCATGAACTAACTGTTAATCAGGTTGTGCAAATGACTGGTATACGCCAAGCAGCTGTCTCACAGCATCTAATGTATCTTAAGGTGTCTAAACTAGTGCACGCCAAAAAACTGGGCAAAGAGCTTTACTACTCCTTAACAGAGAACACTCTACTTAATCTGTCTGTCTTTGTTGACCACTTTACTAAGGTCAAGCCTTTTGTCGAATCAGAGCCTAAGGTAATTGACCCGATCTGCCACATGCGACTGACTCCGAGCACTGCGATCTGCACCGCCGAATATGGAGGTGTGCGTCATTATTTTTGTGGCAAAGGTTGTCTTGCTACTTTTAATAAGAAAATAAATTACATTAATTGAATTAAAGTAGAAAGGTAACAATGAAAATAATTATTCACTCATTACTTTTTATCCTAACTGTTGGGATATTTGCAGTTACATCAGATAAGTTAAGTACAATAGAACAAAAAGAGATGACTCAACAGGAAGGTGGTCCTCAATCACCTTTGTCAGACGAAGATTTTATAACTGGTATGATCGAGCATCATGATGGTGCAATAGCGATGTCCAAAAATGTTTTAACCAAATCTAAGCGCCCAGAACTCAAGCAGTTAGCGCAAAATATTATTACCGCGCAGAGCTCTGAGATTGATCAAATGTATGAATGGCGTAAAGGCTGGTTTAACGAGAGCGCTCACATAGAAATGCGTATGGGTGAAGAGATGCCTAGTATGGCTATTGATTTGGGCAGTGCAGACTCTGAGTTTGATCGTAGGTATCTAGATGCCATGATCAAGCATCACGAAGGAGCAATAACAATGGCTAAGCAGGTACTCCTGCCAACAGATCGAGCTGAGATACACGATCTAGCCAAAAATATTATTACTACTCAAACTAGCGAGATCACTATAATGCAAAATTATCTAAAGGAGTGGTATGCAAAATAATAACCAAAAAAAAGAGTACGACGTTGTTGGGATGCATTGCGCTAGCTGCGCCAGCATCATTAAGAAAAAACTCTCCAAAGTTGATGGAGTTACTAGTGCTGATGTAAGTTACGCAACAGAGAAAGCTAGTCTCTCTACTTCCGACAATATTGCACTTGAGACACTCAACGCTCAGATCTCCCCACTCGGATATCAGCTGAGTGAAAAAAAGATAGATGCATCAAATCCCCCTATGGGTCAACCTGGTCATGATATGTCTAAGATGGATCATTCGCTACACGCAGGTCACGACATGGGTCCAGTTGGATCTGATCCGACCAAGAAGGAGATCAAGCTTAAAGAATTAGAACAACTGAAGCAAAAAACTTATTTTGCTATGCCAATAGCTGTTCTTGTATTTTTTCTGATGGTTTGGGATTTGCTTTCCACGCAGCTTTCTCTCATCCCATCACTCCCCCTCTCTATGACTGCTTTCAACCGAGCTTCATTCATATTTGCCACTCCTATGCTTTTTTGGATCGGGCAACCCTATCTCCAAGGCTTTCTTCGTTTCCTTAAGTATCGCGCAGCAAATATGGACACATTAGTTGGTATTGGTACTCTAGTCGCATATCTATATAGTAGTATTCTTCTACTATTCCCGGAGATAGGACTTCTAATCCAAGCTCCTGAGGGACTCTATTTTGATGTCACCATAGTAGTGATTGGGTTTATCACTCTTGGCAAATACCTCGAAGCTAATTCAAAACTGAAAACCGGCGAAGCTATTGAAAAGCTCTTAGGCCTCCAAGCCAAAACTGCATTGGTGTTGCGGGGTGGTAAGGAAGTAGAGATCTCAGTTAGCGAAGTTGTTCTGGGTGATATTGTGATCATCAAGCCAGGAGTTAAAATCCCAGTGGATGGTGAGATTATCAAAGGTGATAGTAGTATAGATGAGTCCATGTTGACCGGTGAACCCCTCCCCGTCGACAAGATGGTTGGAGACAAAGTCATTGGTGGCACTCTAAACAAGCAGGGCATGTTCCAGTTCCGCGCGACTGTTGTAGGTGAGGGGACCATGCTCTCCCAAATCATCAAAATGGTAGAGAATGCGCAGGGTAGTCATGCGCCAATCGAGAAATTAACGGACAAAATCTCCGCTGTCTTCGTCCCTATTGTCTTAGTCCTCTCAGTTGTAGTATTCATCACCTGGACCATCCTCGGCAATCCTCTCCTCGGACTTCTTAGTTTTGTAGGCATCTTAGTCATTGCCTGTCCTTGCGCGCTCGGTCTCGCTACTCCTACAGCCATTATTGTGGGTGTGGGCAAAGCCGCGGGCCTAGGTATCCTTGTCAAAAATGCCGAGAGTTTAGAAAAATTACGCAATGTGAACTATATTGTGCTCGACAAAACTGGTACCCTGACCAAAGGTGAACCGTCTGTCACCAATCTCAAATCAGTTGGGACTATGTCAGAGCGAGATGCACTCCAAGTTTTGGCCTCCCTCGAGTCCAGTTCTGAACATCCTCTCGCCAAAGCCATAGTCGACAAAGCCAAGGCTGATAAATTGTCTCTCATGCCCGTGACAGATTTCAAATCAATTCCTGGTCAGGGTTTGCAAGGAAAAGTAAACTTGCCAAAGCAGGCACGCAAAGTACTTTACTACGCCGGCAATCGTCTGCTCATGGAGAGCTTAGGTCTCAAAATAGATCGAGAAATCATAGAGAGTTTTGCCGAGGTAGGTGCCACCCCGATCGTCCTGGCCACTTCTAAAGAAATTATTCTTTATCTAGGTATCAGCGATACTCTCAAAGACGAATCTGCACAAGCCATCAAAGATCTCCACAAGTTAGGGATCAAAGTGGCTATGCTTACAGGTGACCACAAATTGACCGCACAACATATAGGTAAGACTGTTGGTATCGACAAAATCATAGCTGAGGTTATGCCAGGAGACAAAGCTTCAGAAGTGAAAAAATTGCAGACTGAAGGATACAAGGTTGCAATGGTTGGTGACGGCGTCAATGATGCTCCAGCTCTAGCCACAGCCGAAGTGGGCATAGCTATGGGGACGGGTACCGACGTGGCCATCGAATCCGCTGGTCTCACTCTGCTAGGTGGCAATCTCGAGAGGTTAGCTCAGGCCATCAAACTATCTCGTCTCACCTTCCGCGTTATCAAACAGAACTTGTTCTGGGCGTTTGCCTATAATATTATTGGTATTCCCATAGCTGCAGGAGCCCTCTATCCTCTTTACGGAATTCTCCTTAATCCAGGTATAGCTGGTGCCGCAATGGCATTCTCGTCTGTCTCAGTAGTTGTCAACTCTTTGCGCTTAAAGGCTTCTCGTATATGATAGGAGTACTATGAATCTTTGGCTAATTTTTCTAACAGGCTTAACCTCAGGTGGTGTCACATGTGCAGCCATGCAGGGGGGGTTACTAGCGAGTGTGATTGCCAATCAAAAGAAAGTAGCTTCAAACCCTGGACTCGGGTCAGACGACATTGCCCCAGTCTCTGCTTTTCTCACTGCCAAACTAATTAGCCACTTAGCACTCGGAGCTTTGCTCGGAGCGCTCGGAAGCGTTGTCGAGCTCTCACTCACAGCAAAATTAATGTTCCAGGGTCTAGCCGCCTTATTTATGTTTGCAACAGCACTTAACTTATTAGACATTCATCCCGTCTTTAGATATCTTTCCTTTCAACCTCCCAAATGGGCGTATAGATTACTAAAAAACAATGAGCGAAGTGCTAGTCTCATAGCTCCCAGCATTCTTGGTTTCTTAACTGTCTTTATACCATGTGGCGTCACTCAAGCTATGGCGGTAGTGGCCTTATCAACAGGCTCTGCTGTTATGGGTGCTCTGACCATGGGCTCGTTTGTTCTAGGCACGGTCCCACTCTTTTTCTTGATCGGAATCAGTACATCTAGACTATCCGAAGTTTGGCGTCGCGACTTCTTACGACTAGCTGCTTTACTTCTTATTTTTATGGCTGTCAGTAGTTTTAACGGGATCCTCCAAGTTACTGATAGTCCGTATTCACTGCAGCGACTAGGTCCACAACTAGTACGACTGCTCCCACCGTATGATCAATCACCCACAGACACTCAGCAAGATAAGAGTGTCAAACTAGAAAACGGAGTCCAAAAAGTAACTCTCTCAGTGAGTAATGGTGGATATACGCCAAAATATTTCCGGGTCAAAGCTGGTACTCCAGTTGAACTAACTTTGGCAACAGACGGTCAGGTCTATAGTTGTGCGACTGCTTTTACATTCAAAGCTTTTGATATATATGACATCCTAAAGCCAATCGATAGCAAAGTTCACAAATTTACTCCCGAGAAAAAAGGTAAATATACTTACTCTTGCAGTATGGGGATGTACTCAGGTGTGATGGAGGTGATTTAGCGTCGCTAAATCATCCTGAGTGAACAAAGTGAACCGAAGGATTATAAATTTTTATGTTTAATCTTTTCAAGAGGAAACCAGCAGGTGACACAATCAAGTTGAAACTCTCTGGTCTCCACTGTGCTAGTTGTAGTCTCAACATCGACGGTGAGCTCGAAGAGATAAATGGTGTAATCACTAGTAATACCAGTTATGCCAAACAAGAGTCAGTGATAGTTTATGATCCCAAACTGGTCAAGCCTACTCAGTTTAAGATAACAATCGAGAAACTAGGTTATACTGTCCTCACATGATAACTATCGAATATTTACGCTCGTTCAGAATTGGTGAATTTGCTTTCTTTGATTTTTCCCTCGCATATGTTGGCGTCTATCTCCTAGTTCCTACACTGAACAAAATTATCTTACCTACCAAGCGACAGTTGTCACACTTCCAATGGGTACTCTTAGTATTGCCGCTTAGTATCATCTTTCACTTAATATTTGGAAGCATGACACCCTTAACACGGCTCGCAATTGACCCGAGCGCTGGCTACGGCCTAAAAGCGATACTGCTATTCATGCTCTATTTCGGGTTGAAGAAGTAATCATTCTTACGGAACGCAAGGAGTTGACATTCGGGTATACTACGGTATTAAATAGAGCTGTTATTAGTGTAAGGGAGGGTTGGTATGGTAGACGCACTAGCAATATTCGAGGGTAAGCAGATACGTAGACACTGGGATGATGCTAGAGAGTTGTGGTACTTCTCTGTAGTTGATGTGGTTGGGGCACTTAGTGAGTCCTCAGATCCTCGCAATTACTGGAAGGTGCTAAAAATCAGACTAAAAGAAGAAAATAGTGAGGTGGTTACAAAGTGTAACCAACTGAAATTAGTGGCCTCAGACGGAAAAAAATATTTCACCGACTGTGCAGACACAGAGACAATGTTTAGGATTATCCAATCTATACCAAGCAAAAATGCCGAGCCATTTAAACTATGGTTAGCCAGAGTGGGTTACGAACGTGTAGAAGAGAGCGTAGATCCTGAGCGAGCGATCCACCGCGCACTAGCTACCTACAAAAGACAGGGTAGGAGTGACGATTGGATCAATATGCGACTAAAGAGTATCGAAGTTCGCAAAGGATTAACTGATGAATGGGAGCATCGTGGCGTAAAGCAAGGTAAAGAGTTCGCTATTTTGACAGACGACATCACATTTGCCTGGGCTGGGATTACCACCAAATCATACAAGAAATACAAAGACCTAAAAAAAGAAAATCTCCGAGATAATATGACCAACTTAGAGTTAGTGCTTAACATGCTAGCCGAAGAATCGACAAAAGAAATCTCCAAAAAAGTCGAACCCATTACTTTTGACCAAAACAGAGCGGTTGCGAAGAAAGGTGGTGGTGTGGCACGCGCAGCTCGAGTCGAACTGGAATCAAAGACAGGTAAACAAGTTGTTTCTCCCGCTAGATACACCGGGCAGAAGAAGATAGAATAGTAAGAATGAAGCTTTTTCTTACCAGTCTCGCGAGCACTACCCTCGACCTTATCCACCCAATACTTCCTCGACCACCCATTGAGCTATCTCTCGCCTACATCCCAACAGCCGCCGATCCATACGCCTTAGATAATCGTCCCTGGGCAGACTCTAACCGTCAAAAGCTAGTCTCGATGGGCTTTAAGCTAACCGATTACGACATCAAAGGTAAAAATGAACAGGAGTTGCTAAGTGATCTCTCAAAATTTGACATCATCTATGTTGAGGGCGGCAACGTCTTTTATCTCCTTTGGCACATGCGCCAAACAGGGGTGGACAAAGTGTTGCCAGAGTTACTCTCTAAAGGGATTATTTATATTGGTAGTTCAGCAGGTAGCGCTGTACTCTCTACTTCAATTGAACATGCTATTCCATTTGACAATCCTAGTACTGCTCCATTGCTTACCAACTATACTGGCCTTGGTCTCATTAATACTCAGCTACACCCTCATAGTGGCAAGCCTAAGTATGCAGACAGAGAACAAGAGACTATTAACAAATGGGGTGATAAGCTAACACTCCTGCGGGATGATCAGGTAATGATAGTCAACGGAGACGATCAAAAAATCCTAGCCATATGATGAAAAACAATTCTCACCAAAATCATGAAGCATTAAACAAACTCCTCTTTGATGCCTCAAAGAATGTCGTCGTGGGCGCCACCTACCGCCACTATAAATATCCCAAGCGTAAATACAAAGTCTTAATGCTAGCGATACAGGAGGACAGTCAAAAGGTATGTGTGGTCTACCAGGATGTAGCTAGGACCGATGCTCCTCCCTTTGTGCGTAATCTTGATTCTTGGTTAGAATCAGTAGAATGGGATGGGGAGACTATCTCTCGCTTTATGCGTATCGACGAGTCATAAATTAGCGTATACTAAAAATATATGTTTTTCTGGCCCTGGAACAAACCCAAAGATAACTACTGGTTCCTCCTCTTATTCATTGTTTTAGCTCAGTCTGCTGGCCTGCTTGGTAGTCTATTTACTTTCTCCGCCATCCCTACCTGGTACGCCACACTAGATAAGCCATTCTTTAGTCCTCCCAATTATCTTTTTGGTCCTGTCTGGACAACTCTTTATACCCTAATGGGTATTTCTGCCTACCTCGTATATCGTCGCTTTCAGTTTGGCAAAAAAGCTAAAATCTTTTGGCAGCTCTACTGGGCTCAACTAGTTCTCAACACTCTTTGGTCTATACTCTTTTTTGGTTTCAAAGAGCCAGGCCTCGCCTTTGTCGAAATTGTTGCCTTATGGTACTTTATTGTTCGAACCATTCAGGAATCAAAAAAGCTTAACAAAAATGCCGCATACTTGCTATACCCATATCTTGCTTGGGTTAGTTTTGCGGCTCTTCTAAATCTCGCTATCTACTTATTAAACTAAGTCCCACATAGCTCACTCTTTTTCTCTACTTCTTCAATGTGTTCGCGTGAAACCACTTCTGCGCTCCGGCTCGCATCACTCTCACCAACCAAGATAATGGCAGTAGTATAAGGCTTTATAGGAGTCTTCATGATATCCTCTACCACTGAGCCATCGACAAATCCTCTTACTATTTTATCTTGAGGTAAATTAGCTTTGATGTTCTCAAATAAGTCACCCCAGACAGCTCCCTCTCGGTGAACGTGCACTACGTCACCCACATTCTCATGAAGATGAGCTTTTTCCATTTGTTCCTCGGCTGGAGATTTTTTTTCATCATGCAGCGAGCATGGGGTGTAGTTCATATGCTGGTACCCAGAATAGTCCTGTAGCTGATCATCAATATATACTTTGAACCCGGCGTGATAGTGGACATGCTCGGTATCATGTGTATGCGGTCTGTACATTAGTAGTGTGGCTAGAACTCCAAGACACGCTGTGCTAGTCGCTATTAACTTCCAAGGAATCTTCATAAACATTATTATACCAGTCCCCTTTTCTACTGTGTTGACAAATGCGAACAGTTCGCAATATAATATGCGAACCATTCGCATATGACTAATACTGAATTACACGAAATACTATATCGCAAAGGACTCTCTCATGGGTGGAGAGATCATCAAGCCTACCCGGCTCATAGATAGTAAACCAAACTTACTCGGTCTTGAAAGCAGTATAGTTCAAAGCATTAAAGAGCGTGGTGCAGGTGGTACCAAATTAGATCAGCTCGGCATCCAGCTGGTCTTAGGGCTCGGGATCGGGTCAATCTGTGTTATCAAAGACTCAAAAAATTACTTGGCTTATGGTGTAGTACATCCAGATTCTAGCTACAAGGATGGCCGCTTAGTATTAGCTCAGATTGGCAAGGTTACGAGTAATGGTTTTTGGACTCCGGATCATCTCAATCCCGCTAAGCCAGATAAACTTAACTTGGATGAATTAGTGAGTACCGCGTCGGCTCTCTCACAACTCGCAACAGTTGGTGATCATAGTAGTCCGGGGTTTGCAGGGGTTGCGGATCCCAGACATTTGGGTAGCGTTATGTCTACCGCAATATCTCCTAGTCGTGCAGCCAAACTCGTGAGTGCTGGCGACGTAAATCGTCAGGTCCATATCGCCGACGAATGGGAGCAGAGTCGTTTAATGGCTAGCATCATATCAAAGAATACTCCAGATGATATTGCTCTGCTACCAATACCGATTACTGTCCGAAGACCAGTAACCGAGATTGATCCTCAGCCTGACTTGGCAATAGTTTTCCCTAGAAAACTCGTTGATCAAGACATTCTGGATAAAAAATCTATCTTAAGTCCTCTCACTGCAACTCAATCCGGGGCCTTAGAGCTATTACAGGCCATGGCCTATCACGAAGTAGTTAAGTATCAAGCGGGAGATAGATTTAGTCGGGTGGTAGACTCACATCGCTAAAATTGTATGACAGTCGAATATACTACTATGACACCTGTCGAATCAGATGATCTGATTGGAGACTTTTTCCGACTCGTCGAGACACCAGTTGCAGTAGAAGAGTCAGTCATCAAAGATGAGTCGCGCGGCCATTTTGCAGAGACGCTCAGTTGGCTAGAGGCAGTCGATAACACTGAAAACTCATATGACATGAGTCTCATATACGATATTCAAGATATGGCAATCTCTCAACAGTTATTGTGCATGTGTTCGCAGCATTCAACTTTAACAAATACCTTTTCGGCATCGCACACTATATTTTCCGAATCTTATAATCAAACTAATTATTATGGTATGCAAGATGTGCTGGGAGTAGACTCCCACGCTGGGCATGAGCACTGCGATTGTGGAGGACACTACAAAGACGGTAAGTGCGAGAGTTGTGGTAGTCTTAAAGATAATGACTAATCCTATTCCAACAATCTTAATTACTGGATTCCTAGGTTCTGGCAAAACTACCCTGATCAACCAGATTCTAAGTGATCATCCAGACAAAAAGATCTCTCTCATCTTAAACGAATTTGGCGACATCAAGCTCGAATCAAAGTTTGTCGAGGTCAAAGGAATGGGTATGGTCTCCGAATTGTCAGGAGGCTGCTTGTGTTGTGTTGCGAATGTCGACCTACCTCGGGTGATCCGCTATACTCTCGAGCACGCACCTTCTACCGAATATCTCATCATCGAAGCATCGGGACTCTCAGATCCAGATCCTGTCCGCGCTACCTTAACTAGCTCCACACTCTCTGATTTAATTACTCTTGATACGGTAGTGGCAGTAGTCGACTCAGACAATTTTGATCAATCCTCTCATGATCATCCCCTAGTTATGTCTCAAATAGCCGAGGCCGATTATGCCATCCTCGCAAAGACTCAGAACCACACAAAAGAAGATCTCGACAGGTTACTGCAAAGGGTCTCATCAATTGGCCTCGGTACCAAAACGTTTGTTTGGGATAGTAGCTTTCAGACCAGTATTATCTTTGACCCACCACTAGCCCCGCACATGCATGACGAGGTAGACCATAACCACTCTCACGCTGCTTATGACCAATACTACTACCTTAGTAATGTACCTCACGACATTAACAAATTATCAGCAGTACTATCACAATTAACCGACAACGTTCTTCGAGTCAAAGGATATAGTGATAGGTTTCTGCTACAAAAAGTAGGTAGTCGCGTTGATTTTAGAAAAACAGAACTTGCAGAGAGTGACTACAATACAGCGATCCTAGTAATCGGGACCAATCTAAACAAAGGGCAGCTTGAGCAGGCATTTGCATCTGCGATCAATTCGCAGTAGAATATACAAATGCAAAACATTCGCACTAGACAATTATTAGAAGAAGCTGGGATCGAGGCAACAGCTGCCAGAACACGAGTCCTCGATATTTGTCTCAATGCCAACTCACCGCTAACTGTTGCAGATGTTGCAAAAAAAGTAGGTAGTACCGCCCACCTCGCTACAATCTATCGGACCCTCGAAAAGTTGGCAACAGCCAATCTCTTAACCAGAGTCGATTTTCAGGAGGGCAAGTTTCGCTACGAATATCTGCACGACCATCATCACCACGCCGTCTGCGAGAGCTGTGGCAAAGTCGCCGAGGTACAGGATGAAAATCTAGAAAGTATGATGGGGAAAATCATAGTCGAAAAGGGCTTTAGTATTACCCGCCACGCACTCGAATTATTTGGGCTCTGCAAGAGTTGTCAACAGAAAGGTTAACTTATGAACACCGAACTATTATCTATTATCGGCGCTACTCTACTCATTAGTTCTGGCTCCCTCATTGGCGTCCTCGCAATCTCTATCAAGCCAGCTGTCCTCAACAAATTTCTACTACCACTAGTCTCGCTCTCTGCCGGCACTATGCTCGGCGCTTCTTTCCTCCATCTCTTGCCAGAGAGTGTCGAGAGTATGGATGTACATTTAGTCTTTCAGCTCGCACTCTTCTCTTTTATCGCATTCTTTTTGCTAGAGCGAGTTCTGCACTGGCGCCACTGTCACGACGAGGCACACCTCGCCAAACACACCATTGGCTACATGAACTTGCTTGGTGATGCGATTCACAATTTTATTGATGGACTTCTAATTGCTGCTTCATTTGCAGCAGGAGACGCACTGGGATTTGTGGCACTATTTGCGATAGCGCTGCATGAGATCCCGCAGGAGATTGGTGACTTTGGGGTATTGCTCCACTCCGGTTTTACGCGGTCACGCGCACTCATCGCTAATCTATCTGTCTCACTCACCGCTGTGCTCGGTGGAATAGTTGGTTACTTACTATCTCACGGCACAGTCATCTTTGCCTCTTATCTCATCCCTATTGCTGCGGGCGGCTTTATCTATATCGCTTCAGCTGACCTGATCCCCGAGCTCAAAGAAGGAAAAACTACTAACAAAACTATTGCGACAGTCGCAATGTTTATCCTAGGCATCGTCCTAATGTCACTAATCTCTCACCACGAATAATAGCTATCTTCGACTACCATACCAATAACTGGCAATGAGAGTAGTCAGTGGTACTGCAGCCACAAGACCAATAGAGGCGACTAGCGTGCGCACTATCTCTTCGGCCAGTGCCTCATAGTTTAGTAGATCAACATATCCGATTTGTGAAACAACAAATAAGAGCAGTAGTGGTAGCGCACTGCCCGCGTATACGAGTACTAGTGTATTAACTAGTGATGCTATATGGTCGTGACCTATCCTCATCGCTCGCAAAAATAGCTCACCCATCCCTAGTCGGTGGTTGGCACCCTTTAACTCCTCAACTATCGAGGCTTGGGAGATCGTAATATCATCCAGTACTCCGAGTGACCCAATAATCATCCCAGCAAGTAAGAGTTTATAAAAGCTCTCTCTCGGCAAAGTGTCGAGCAAAAAGCCCGCTTCTTCGCTCCCTAGCCCCGTCAGTCCTGCTAGATTGCCATAGATAATCGCCAGTAGCCCTGTGACAATCAGTGCTCCCAGTGTGCCGATGATAGCAATGACCGATTTTGAGTTAATCCCATGCGACAAAAAGTAAGAGACCATCAGTATTACAACGCTCGCAAGTAGCGCAATAATTATTGGATTACTCCCAGCTACTATCTGTGGCAGCACAAACTTGAAGATCACCACAAAAGAAAACACGAGTCCGAGTAGTGACCTGACTCCGTGCATACCAGAAACCAGGAGTACTACGATAACAAAGAGCAGGGTTAAAGATACTAGACTCGGTAGTCTATACTTCTCGCCGATTATCAAGACTCCACCCTCATCTTTGTAACTCACTAGTTCGCCTACTTTGGTGTTATTGGTCCCGTCATATGAGAGCGCGTGGATACTGCCAGTATTAGTGATCAAAGTGACTTCGCGGTGTGGCAGCGGCTCAGATCTAGGATCAGTAACACTACTTACTCGCCCGACTGTATCGGGCAACGGAATGATGCGATTGGCAACAAACACGAGCGGTAGCAGTAGGATAGCGATAATAGTCGTTAAATACTTCATAGGTAGTTAAAAGTATTGTACCAGTCTTCGTCTATATCAAAATACCTCATAGTGCGGCGCCACTCCGTAGCCTCCAGGCGTAGGGTGGTATAATAACTCTATGAAAATGAGATTGCACAAATTCATGGCTAACTGCGGGATTGCCTCTAGGAGAAAGAGCGAGGTCTTGATCCAGGATGGCTTAGTCACGGTAAATGGCAAGAGAGCAGGTATTGGTCAGGTAATCGACACTACCCTTGATCAGGTTGTTGTGAGAGGTCAAAAACTGCATGCACCCGCCGGACACGTCTATTACCTAGTCAACAAGCCCAGGCAAGTTGTCTCGACCACTTCGGATCCCGACGGTCGCCGTACAGTTACTAGTTTGGTCAAATCAAAGAAGCGTCTGTATCCCGTCGGCCGTCTCGACTACGACTCAGAGGGACTCATGCTCTTAACCGATGATGGCGAACTCGCCCAAAAGTTGACTCACCCAAAATACGAAACCAATAAAACCTACCGCGTCTTAGTTAAGGGAAACATTACTGCCAAAGCCGTCAAATATTTAGAGTCTGGGGTAGTAATTGAGGGTAAAAAGACCGCGCCGGCTATAGTTGAAATAGTCGAAAAACAACCAAATAACACCTGGATCGATATCACCATCCACGAAGGTCGCAATCGCCAGATCCGTAAAATGTGCGAAGCAGTGTCCTACCCCGTCATCCAGCTAATCAGGACTAAGCTAGGGGAGTGGGAACTAGGAGATTTAAAACCTGGTGAGGCGCGACAGATTAACATTGACTCTTAGCACTCTATGCGATACACTGCTAGATTATGACAGATACAATATACTCAAAAGATTTGCCAGCCACGCTCCCGACCAGACACTTTGTCCCAATAGTTCCTGTTCGCGATGTTGTCATCTTCCCGACCAATGAGATCGTCCTCACTTTTGCTCGCAAAGAATCAATTAGTGCGATCAATCAGGCACTAGCCACCAACCCCAAGCATATCGCCATCTTTACCCAAAAAAATAGTGAGATAGATGCACCCACCGCCAAGGATTTATATCCTATCGGGACATTAGCCAGTGTCGAACGGACACTCAAAAATGATGATGAGTTAAATGTCTTAGTCAAAGGTATTAAGCGTGTCAAACTCATAAACATTACAACAACAGACAATGTCCAGCTAGCCGAAGTCGAAGAGATCAAAGAATCCAAGATTTTTGATGAGGAGCTAGAGGCACTGGGTAGGCGGGTCAGCGCACTCTTCAAAGATGCTGTAGGCATGGGCAAGAGTGTCGAGTTTACCAACTTTATGCGGCTAATGGGTGGGGTCTCAGCTAGTGAGCTAGCTGATCAGATCGCAGCCGTATTAAACGTAAACACCACTACTCGTCAAAAACTACTAGAAACATTGGATCTAAAAGTCAGACTATATGCGATCAACGATTTACTCACCAAAGAGATCAAAGTCCTAGAGATCGAAAAGAGTATCGCGAGCAAGACTCAGGCCAAGTTTAGTAAAAGCATGAAGGAGTCGGTGCTCCGCGAGCGCCTAGCTACCATCAAAGCTGAGCTCGGCGAGGACAACGATCCCGAAGAACAAGAGCTCGACGAGCTACAAGATGCGATAGACAAACTCAAGCTACCCAAGAAACACAAAGAAAAACTACAAAAAGAATTCTCGCGTCTAGAGCGCATGTCCTCCCACAACCCAGAGTCCGGATATTTGCGCACCTATTTAGAGAATGTTTTAGAGATGCCTTGGGGTAATGTCACCCCTGACCACGTCTCGCTAAAGTCAGCCGAGCGTATCTTAAACATCGATCACTATGGCCTCGACGAAGTCAAAGAGCGCATTCTTGAATATCTAGCTGTCATGAAACTAAAAAAATCCAAATCTCAGAAAAAAGATGGTGTGTCACTTCCTACTATTCTATGTTTTGTGGGTCCACCTGGCGTCGGCAAAACTAGTCTGGGCAAGTCAATTGCACGCTCGCTCAAGCGTCGCTTTGTCAAAGTAAGTCTCGGCGGGATTCGTGACGAAGCCGAGATCAGAGGTCACCGAAAGACTTATGTCGGTGCTATGCCAGGCCGGATTGTCGAGGGTGTCAAAAGTGCCAAGTCCATGAATCCAGTCTTTATGCTCGACGAAATAGATAAGATCGGCAATGATTTTCGAGGAGATCCAAGCGCAGCGCTCCTCGAAGCCCTCGACCCAGAACAAAATAGCGAGTTTAGTGATCACTATCTAGAGATCCCTCTCGACCTCTCTCAGGTCATGTTTATCGCAACTGCCAATATGTTAGACACTATCCCCTCCGCGCTCCGCGACCGCCTAGAGGTTATTCGCTTTAGTAGCTATACCTCGCTCGAAAAATTTCATATCGCAAAAAACTATCTAGTTAGTAAAGTCGCCGAAAAGAACGGATTAAAATCCTCGGAACTAAAGCTAAGTGATACTTTAATCAAAAGCATCATCAGGCTCTATACTCGCGAAGCCGGCGTTCGTGCGCTCGAGCGCGAGCTCGCCCGCCTAGCCCGCAAAGTAGCTAGGAGTCTCGCCAGTGGCAAGACTACCCCCACTATTACGACCAGCAACATCGCCAAGTTCTTAGGTCCCGCTCGCTACAGCGACAACCAAGCCGAGAAAAAGCACACCGTTGGGACAGTAACTGGACTCGCCTGGACTAGCGTTGGTGGCGAGATCCTATTTATCGAAGTCTCCTTAATGCCAGGAAGCGGCAAGATCCAGATCACAGGCCAGCTCGGTGAGGTAATGAAAGAGAGTGCGAGTGCCGCCTATAGCTACGTACGTACTCACTACAAAGATTTTGATCTAAAGAGCGATTTTTACAAAACTCAGGATATCCATATCCATGTACCAGAGGGGGCCGTACCAAAAGATGGTCCATCAGCCGGTGTTACCATGGCAACTGCACTAGTCTCTGCGCTAACCGGCCGCAAAGTCAAAAAGACCGTTGCGATGACTGGTGAGATCACGCTCCGCGGCAGGGTGCTCGAGATCGGTGGGCTCAAAGAAAAGGTGATCGCTGCACACGCGGCAGGTCTTAAAGAGATTATTCATCCAGATGCAAACACCAAAGACCTCGAAAAAATACCAAAAGAAGTCCGGGACGATTTAACATTTCATGGTGTCAAAACAATTGATGAAGTCCTCGCTCTAGCATTCGTTTCTTAAAACCTGCTAAACTAATACTATTAATACCTAGGTTCAGGAGTTCTATATGGTCAAATTAATTTTGAATGAACGCGAAGTACTAGCCAAAAATTCGCTAATGCTCCTATTTTCATTTTTGACAGTAGGGCTAGTTAATATGCTAGTGATCTATATTGCCAATTTCCTCTTCCCCATGCACGTTGTGCTAGGCACGATGTCACTCACTCCTTTTTGGGCTCTCATGCTAGCAACCACCGAACTATCCATTTGGTTAACCGCCATTATTCCACTCGTCTATTACTACGAATGGAAGAATAAGCGAAATCTCACAGACAAAGAATGGATGGGGCTATACTTTATCGCCAACCTTGTCCTTGTTTGGGGTGTTACCCGTTTTGCTGATATCTATGGTTTTGGGGTTAGTAGTTGGGTTGTCGTAGTTGCTCTCGCTGTAGTTCTAGATTTTGTACAAGGGATAGGGATGATGAAGTTGAGCAAAGTTAAGATTAAGTAATAAAGGGGATCGATGTCCGACCTCCTAATAGAGCTCTGTATTTTTTTAGTCTCAGCCCTCGCTCTATGGTGGGGAACAGGCCTAGTAGTTGGCGCGGTAACATCGCTCTCCAAATCTCTTAACATTTCGACTTTTACTATCTCCTTTTTTATTTTAGGACTCATGACTTCACTGCCAGAACTCTCGATAGGTGCGACTGCTGTGTCTAGGGGCGAATCCCCGATTGCGATAGGCAACCTAATAGGTGCAACACTAGTTATATTTTTACTCATAATCCCCCTGTTGGGGGTCTTTGGTCATAGTGTTGCACTACCCAAGACTCTTCACCGCCCTCAGCTCGCCCTAGCACTCTCTACGATCCTAGCTCCAGCTCTACTAATAGCAGACCGATCGCTGCACATGTGGGAAGGATTTTTGCTAGTAGCTCTATATATAGTATTGTTCATAGCATTATCTCGTCGTGAGAGTTTGTACGAAAAAATACTTGAGCGCATTAGTGGTGCCAAAGAACGTTCTAAGCATCGCTTCCTCAAGATCCTCGTCGGTCTAGGCGTCATCTTGGTCGCCTCGACTTATATGGTCAATTCTGCCGAGTTTTTTGCTTATACTTTTAACTGGTCTCCTTTTGTGGTAGGGCTAGTTATCGTAGCGCTCGGCACTAATATCCCCGAGCTCTCACTAGTGCTTCGTTCGGTACTAAGTGGCAAATCAGACATCGCTCTAGCGGACTATATTGGTTCGGCAGCCGCTAATAGTTTGTTGATAGGCATCTTTGCAATTTTTACTCAAGGTGGTATCCAGTTGCCTAATCAGGCATTAGTTAGGATTATTATCCTAGTATCTACCTTAGTCTTATTCTATATTTTCATCAGGTCAGAGAAAAAGTTGACTCAAAAAGAATCATTTATCTTACTCCTAATCTATGTTATCTTTGTAGTTATCGAGATAGGACAAGCTTAATATGGTCAAATACAAAGAATACTTCAAAAAGATGTGCGAAGAGAACAAGAAGGTTTTTGACGACTTCTTATTTATCCACAATCTCTACAAAGAAAACAAAAAAGCTAATCAAGTTATCTTTAACGAACAAGGTATGGCGGTCCGGCGGATCATCGAAGACTGGGACCGTAGGCTCTGTAACACCATGGAAAAGGGGAATAACGCCACTTACTCTGCTAGACTATCCGAGAAATTCTGGGGTGAGGTACGGACACTCTTTCCTTTGATCGATTTTGTCGGCGCTCTGATAAAATAATATATATGATCAAATCAATTCTAAAGAATATATCAACATACAAGTCACAGATTCTATTAATCACATTATTTTTAGCTATACAGCTAGTCTACTCATTCAAGCTTCTATATACTGTTGCATTTGATCCTCAAATTGGTTTGGCTCAGCGTTTTGCATTCAACTTGACTGGAGGAGCGAGTATAGAAGATATGATCAGCGAAGGGATAATCCCTCAACCAGTAGATGGAATATTTAGTAAACAACCATATATATTCTTATTAGATGAATCAGGTAATACAACATATAACACAGGAGTTTTTGGAGAAAATGTTCCAACCATTCCTAAAAAGTTGGTAGTAAAAGCTGATTGGGAAGTCAATAAACATATTTGGTCTCCATCGTGGGACAACAAGCAAGCAATAGCCGTTGCTTCATATACTGTAGAGGGTTCAAACGAATCGGGTTTCGTTGTCGTAGGCAGAGATTTTACAGAGACAATCTACAGATTATTTGAGTATGCAATATTCACTTTAAAAATATGGTTTGTAATTATAGTTGCTTATTCTATTACGCCATATTTACTCTCTAAAGCCATTAAAGATAAAAGAAACAAATAGCTCAACAATTTACTTTTCTGATTCCAAAAACTTGATCGCTGCATCCTTTGCCCAGGTCTCTTCGATAAATCCAGCTCTGCCAGATCCATTTTTGTAACGCTCATAGTGTTCACCGGCTTTTTTGTAGTAGTCCTGATGATACTCTTCGGCTGGGTAGAACTCTGTCTGTGGCAATATCTCGGTCGCAATCGCCTCTTCAAAGAGACCACTCTCAGCTAGTCTATATTTTGAGTCTATAGCTGCTTTCTGTTGCTCGTCGTCATGGTAATAGATGGCGGTTGTGTATTGGTATCCACGATCGGCAAACTGACCCTCTGTGTCTGTTGGATCCATGTGTGACCAGTAAATATCTAATATCTGTTCTATGGTAATAACTGCTGGATCATATGTGATCTGTACTGACTCGCGATGACGCGTCTTGCCTTTGGCAACAGTCAGGTAATCAGCATCAGCTGATGTTCCGCCAGTATAGCCAGAGACTGCATCAACTACTCCAGGTTGTTCCTGAAAATTGGCTTCGGTACACCAAAAGCACCCACCTGCTAGTGTAATTGTTTTGTAGTTGCTGTTTGTCATAGTTTCCTTATTCATTAATATCTTATCTTCTCTAATGCTACTAGGCGCAAACCGCTCGATCAAGCTCTCTTCTATATTAATAGTCGCACCGTAGCCTGCGTCTAGGATTGCTGTCTCGATCTTTTTGTCGTACCCACTCATAATCGCAAGACCGACTAGGATAATTAGAACACCAAAGCCACGCTTTACATTAACTGTCGCAGTCATATGATTAGTAAATTTTTTGACGAGCGCACCGCCGTATATTGCAATAAGCAGGAGTGAGAGCGCGAGCCCAGCCGTAAACCCTAGGAGATATATCGTCCCTTCGACTATTCCTATCGGTAGGACAGTAGCAATTATATAAAGATATGTAGGCGAGCAGGTGGTAAAGACCGGTCCGAGCGCTGCACCAGTTAGCATGTCCCCTACATAATTATTCTTCTGACGGCCTATTCCCATTAATCTATTAGCCAAGTCAGTAATTTTTTGTAGAAAAGTAACTCTCGACCACAAGTTGGGTAGGGTGATGGCAAAACCCACTAGGATCAAAATAGAGCCAGACAAAGTGTTCCAAAAACTCTGCGGGACAGCAATTAACAGGGTAGACGCTTTAAGTAATAGCGTAAACACGATCACTGATACAGAGAGTGATGAGATTACCACGATTGACCTCGTAGATAGTCGGCGGTCCCCTTCGGCCGATGATCCGACAACAATCGGAAGTAGAGGGAGGATGCATGGCGCTAGTACTGTTAGTATTCCAGCTAAGATAGAGATTATTAGAAATATCATATTATTTTAGTTTTGCGATTATGCTCTCGAGTGTCGAGCCACCACTCCATTTGGTTATCATATTCCCACCCTTGTCCACCTGAACCAAGGTGTGTTGAGTAGTTACACCATACTTTTTCTTAAGCTCTGTTTCGGTATCGTAATCGGTTTTTAGAATAGTGACATCTACTGGGATCTCAGATACGCTCGCCTCGATATCAGAGTTTAGTGCACGACATGTCGGGCACCACGAGGCATGAAAAAATAACACAACCCTGCCACTCTCAGCATTTACTAGTTTTTCTGGAGCATAACTTTCGTAGGTCCCACCGGTTGTAACCACGTCATTTTTTGTGTCAGTACTAGTCTCAGTTTGAGTCGCGACTTCTGTTTGCTTCGGAGTATATGCTGATATACTAATGCCAATAATAACCAGGATCCCTAGAGTTACAGCTAGTGTCTTATTCATATTTACCTTTCATCTCATTAAATGAGCTATTGATAATAGTAGATAGCACAGTAGGGTCAACGTCACTCAGCCTCTTAATGTATAGGCACCCAACCCCTGCTTTGTGTTTACCTAGTCTCGAAAGATGTTCTGCATATTTATCAAATCCTGGCATGATATAGATCGAGATTGCACTCTTGCGCATCGAGAATGCCGTCAGTGGCCAGTCACCCTCCTGTCTGCTCCGCTCTGATTTGTAGTGATATGAGCCATAGCCAACGATGCTCGTTCCCCACATTTTTGGCTCCATTCCAGTTGCAAGATTAAAAATCTTGAGGAGTTCTGTCGCTTCACTCCTCCGTAACTCATCACCCAGGCTTGCGACATATGAGGGTACTGGTGTGTCGGTAACCAAAGTCTTTATCGTACTCATTGTTAATATCTTAGCAGAATTAGTATGAGTATTAGGAACTAGAGTAGTTAATCAGTTCTAGGTACTGCTTCATCGCCCGACTCATCGAGAACTCGTTCTGGATAAGTTCGCGTGCATTCTTCATCATACCGACCCATTGTTCAGGGATACCCGACTCTTTCTTTGCATAATACAGTGGTAGTATCTGATCACTTAGTGTGTCTAGCATGTTCTGTGTGAGGTCTGTGTCTGTTAAGGCCCAGCCGACTCCATACATCTCTACCTCATCCATCCACCCATCACGCGTCGATAGTGGGAGTACTCCGTTTAAGGCAGCCTTCATCCCACTAGTCCCACATGCTTCAAAACCAACAACTGGTGTATTTATCCAGACATCACAGCCACTAGTCATGAGACTCGCTAACTCAAGGTTGTAGTGAGGTAGGTATACGGCAACACCACTTAGGTCAGACGATAGGCGGTACTGCAGCTCCTCTAGTAGTTCTTTTCCATCAGTATCTGCTGGGTGGGCAATACCAGCAAACACAACTCTAATAGGTTGCGCGTTGTCACGAGCCATCTCGCCAAACTGCTTGAGGCGCTCAACTAGTGCCAGTGGCCTCTTATACCTGGCCATTCTTCGCCCCCAACCTAGTAGTAGATCATTCTCACCCCACTGCATTCCAGTCTGCTCTTTGATCACTTGCAATAGTTTTTGCTTGTTCACTTGGTGCTGACTCCACATCTCGTTATCTCCTACTCTGTCCCAGGTCGGCAGGTGGATCCCATTAGTAATCGGCGTCATTGGGTGATCACTCCATATTTCTTTGGCTTTTTTTGCATGTAGTTTGGACACTGCATTGACCCGGTCTGCTGCTCGCATAGCCAGGATAGTCATCGAAAAAGTAGAGGATTGCTGTACTAGCCCTAGGTCAACCAGCTGCTTAACTGGGATCTCTATCTCTTGGGCATATTTGGTTAAGAGGAGTGACACTAGATCATTACTAAAGACATCGTTGCCTGCAGTCACTAGAGTATGGTTAGTAAACAAGACTCGCTCACGTACCCGCGCCCTGGCACCATCAAAGTCTAGGTTGTGTTCTTTCATCTCATGATGAATTAGCTCATATATTAGTAGTGCAGAATGTCCTTCGTTTAGATGGTAGAAAGAGGGGTGGATATCCATCGAGAGTAGGGCTCGGAGTCCCCCGATCCCGAGCACGATCTCTTGTTTTAGCCTTACTTCTTTATCGGTAATATACAGTGTTTCTGTGATCCGCTGGTCTGCCTCGCTATTTTCGCTAACCTTGGTATCTAGAAGATATACTTTGGCAGTTTTATATTTGTAAAGCCATATCTGGGCAGTGACTATACTCTGTGCAATTGGGATTTTTACCTTAACTGCCGCGCCCGTCTCATCTTTGACTAAGATTAGTCCCGCATCTTCTGGTCTCTTACCATTATGTAGGTCAACCACTAGCCCTTCATTAGATAATTCTTTATGTACGAACCCGCCCGCATAATACAGTCCTACTGCCACAAATGGCAGTCCCGAATCTCCTGCTTCTCTCACATAGTCACCAGCTAGGACTCCGAGACCACCGGCATAAATCTGTAGCTCGTCACTGAGCGCGTACTCTGCACAAAAATAGGCGATTGGTCTATTCATCCCTCTATCCTAACCTGTCGGTACCATTTTTGGTACTCTGAGGCTACATGTTCCCACGAAAAATCGGCTCGCAAACAGTTTTCGACCAATCGAGCCCATACTTTTTTGTTCTGAAATGTAGTAAGGGCACGGACAATGGCACCATACAGTGCCCAATCAGTTTTACTAGTAAAAGAGAATCCGTTTCCACTCATGCTTGTTGGCTCAAAATCAGTGATAATATCGTTTAAGCCACCAGTTCGCCGCACTATCGGTACTGCGCCATATCGTAGCGACTCGAGCGCCACGATCCCACCTGGCTCAAACATACTCGGTAGTAGTAGTCCGTCTGCTCCTGCAAATACCTTGCGTGGCATGAGGAAGTCTGGCATCAGATGTAGTCCTATCTGCTCAGGGTATAGCTTTTGCAGCTGCATAAGTTTTGTTCGGTCTGCTTCGTCACCTCCACCGAGCACGACAAGTTGAATATTGGGGTACTCTGTTAGTAGGTGTGGCAGCATCGAGGTTATTAAGTTAATTCCTTTTTGCTGTGCTAGGCGCCCTACATAACCAATGAGGAATGCATTGGGTTTGTTAGGTAACATAAATATTTTCTGCAGTGCTCGCTTGTTAACAGTGCGAGCATGCTCATAATTGCTCAGGTCAAACCTCGCTTTAATTGATGTATCTTTTTTTGGATCAAAAGTATTAGTGTCCAATCCATTAAGTATTCCAACCAGTCTAGATTTTCGCTTTTGCAATACTAGGTGTAGGCCCTCGCCGTACTCTTCGGTTAAGACTTCTTTGGCATGAGTCGAAGAGACCGTACTCACTGCATCAGCATGGAGAATGCCTCGGAGTAGTGGATTTTGCGTATGCATACGTGGGTCCAGTAGTGGTAGGAGGGCGCGCTTGCCATCATCTCGGTCTTCGATATTGCAGTACTTATAATCAAAGTTGCCTTGGTATACAAAGTTATGCACAGTCAAAACTATTTTGACATCGCTAAATTTACTTTTGTATCGTGGAGACCTTTTGGCTAGCTCGATCAAATACGCGCTGTGCCAGTCGTTGCAGTGAATAACATCAGGCCACCATCCGCTACCATGCTCACTCTCTTCTAGGAGCCATTCCAAACACCCCTTACTCATGAGCAAAAATCTAATGTGGTCATCGCGGTACCCAAAAACGTTAGCACGCAGTTCGTAATATTCTCTATTCTCCAAAAAATATGTCTTAACCCGCCCTCGTGTGTGATGTGACTTAACGTTGCATATTAGGTCATCACTATCATTGTTTACTCGTAGTGGGACATGCAGTCCCTCGAGCTCCATCTTTAGAGGCCACCTATGTTTATTTAGCGTTTTATCCTCAGCTTCATTTTCTGATTTTGGTGGATCCATGGCGCCAAATTTTGGGGTGAATATTCGTACATCATCGCCGAGTTTTAGAAGTGAGTTAGGGAGGAAATATGATACTTGTGATAGCCCACCTACTGATACGAATGGTCCCACCTCAGCCGTTACAAACAATATCTTCATGTACCTATTGTACTCTAGTGTTGAGCGAGCTCACTTTTCGGCGAGAGCATGCTCTAGGAGTTCGTTCATTCCTACTACTATCAGTTTATAGTACTTTCCTGCAGCATTCCATGCCATCTCACTTTCCAGCGTGGTTAGTGTAGATGTGTTAAGCGGAGGGTGAAAATGTCTCAAATGTGTTACAAGAGTTGAGACAGATTGTTCTGCTGATACTAAGTATCCTCTAAACGAGTCACCTGTTTCAATTTTACGGGTACAAGTTTCAAATGGACACAAAGGCTCAAGTGTAAAAAAATTACTTCTGCCTTTAGTTGATCTGTATGCAGCAACTTCTAGATCCATCTCAGCTACTAGTAATTTTTTACTTTCGTATCCAGTAGGGACAAAAAACTTACCCACTACTAAGTGTTCGTAATTCATAAATTGTATTTAGGATTAATATTTATTCACAACTAATCGAGAGATATTATCTCACAAACAGCTATAGGATCAATTACATGTTCAGGTCGCATACATATTGGAATATTGGCTTGTAAACTCAGCAGGTGTTAATGAACCTAGAGATTGATGGGGTCGTACCTCATTATACCAGTGAAGAAATCTCTCTAGTTTGTGTCTAGCGAGCTCGGTCTGGCCACTCCAGAGTGGGGTGCATCTGTTAACGTAGTGGTTTTGAATTGTCCAGTTAAAACGCTCTATATAGCCGTTAATCTTGGGAGAGTGGGGGTAGATAAAGGCGTGAGTTATCCCCACACTCTCTAAATACTTATGAAAGTCGGCTAAAAACTCACTTCCATTATCAGTTTGAACGGTATGGATCTTGTAAGGGAGGCTCTCTTGCCAGGATATTAAGAAGTCTCTCGTGTTGCGTGAGTTTAGGTGGGATACGAGGTGAGCGCCTGCGAGCTTAGTATAGACATCAATTCCAGTTACAAAGTACTTCTTCTGTCCCTCCACATAGACTGTGATGCAATCAACTTCGATATAGCCAGGAGCGTTCGGTTTAGGACTACGTTTTACTCGATTAGCTCTGGCAAGACGTCTCTTTACAACCTTTTTTCCTTCAAAGAAGTAATGATTGCGTTTAATAATTCGGCCGATCTTAGTGGCGCCATACCCAGAGAGTCCTAACGAGTTGGCGTAGGCAACAAGAAGTGTTTTAATCGCTTCCTTGCCAACATTTCCATACTCTTCCCTAATAGAGCGAATAAACTCTACTAGTCTCTCATCCATCTCCATTCGGCGAGTAGTCTTGGGGCGGGTACTCTTGGGTATTAAAGAGATTAGTTTCCCTTGAGTGGTGGCGAGCTTCGCTCGCCACAGATAAAGAGTGCTTGTTTTAACTCCAAAAGCAGACTCGGTAGCCAATCTGCCATGAGTCTCCCAAAACTTAAGTACATGTAGCCGATATTTGGCGATGTCGGATCGGTCGAACGACAGTGCATTTTCCCATGTTTTCATCAGGGAAGTGTACCTCAAGGGAACAAGAGCGCCAGAGCGCAGGCGCATGGATACACCAGTTTTCATGATTAGAATCCTTTCTTTAGGATTCCAATATGTATCGGGACTTATTCATTACAGTCAGACAAATAGCTTAGACACAATAATATGATCTGAATGTATAATTCTTATTAATCAACATGTTTGGATGGAGAGAAATATGAGCATAGACGATCGTTTTAATCTTAGACAGTACACCGAACACATCGCTGAATATGTCGAAGCCAAACAAACAAAAGAAGTTGGAGGAGGTTCGATGTTAGACAGGCTTGCGCTTCTCACTAAGTATATTCCTTTTGGTTCCAGTATTTTCGAGATTGGCTCTGGAGCAGGTGAGGATGCTTTGGCTCTGCAAAGTGCAGGATACATCGTAAAAGCAAGTGATTTTGTCCCTGGGTTTGTCTCAAGATGCAAGGATAAAGGGCTAGATGCCACTATTTTCGATGCAAAGAGCGAAGAATTACCTGGTAACTTCGATGCTATTTATGCTAACGCTGTATTTGTCCACTTTGGACCAGATGAGACAACAAACTTTCTAGCAAGAGCAAAACAACATCTAACTGGCAGTAAAATAGTTTTTCTTAGTGTGCTCAAAGGAGAGGGTACTCAGAGAGAAGCAAGAGGCAGGGGATTTGAGCGTGATTTCCAATATTATGATGAAGGTTTACTCACACAAATCATGTATAAATCTGGATATACTATGTTGATATCCAGAGTTATCGATGACAAATGGATTCAGGTAGTTGCTAAAGTCAAAGATAACTAATTTGTAGACTTACTGCTATATAGTGTATTCATACCTACTTCAAGAGTAATCAGACAAATAGTAGTATCAAGCCAGTAGTTACTCCGACAATCCCAATCATTTTCTTTATACTCAACTCATCCTTAAAAACTAAATACGACATAATAGTTAGCAGTGATATAGAGGCAGCGTTTGTGGCGTTAACATAGCCCACATTTGGTGCTAGGTCAAAAGCTACCTGCATAAAGTAGTTAAAGCTCGCTCCAAAAATACCTATCATGAGTAGAGTTAAGAGTTGAGGTTTAGAAGTATTTTTTAAATTTACTTTCTTAACTACTATTTCGCCAACGATCAGTATAGTGACTAATAACATTGAGTAGAGGAGCCTAGTGAGTATCGGCACACCTACGTTAAGTAGGTATTTAGAAGATAGCGCCGAGAACCCAGCACAAAAAAACGCCCCAATTGTATAGGGGAGCCATGCTGCATTAGATCCTAGTTTATCTCTGTCCTTATCGATTGCTATCAAAGCTGCAAATATAATAATACAAACAATTGCGATGACTGACTTAGTTGTAAGTGGAGAGTCAAAAAGATAGATAGACGCAATAGCAGTAAAGACAACATAGCTTCGAGAGATAGTTAAGCTGTACCCAGGGTTGGGAGCGTATTCGATACCTTTTAGTGAAAATACGTTGCCAAGATAACTAAAGAATATCGCTTGGATGATTATCAACAAATATTCAAAAGGTTCTAGTACAAAATCAGTGGGAGTACCCACAGTCATTATCAGATAGACTACGACCGGTACCAAAAACATGGCTAGGTTGTTTAACTGCTGTGGGGTCTTAAGCGTATTACTTTTTCGCACAAACAAATACAACCCAACAGAGCTAACGAGCATGAGTATGCTTGCGACAATCCAATTCATATAGTGTACTTAAATTTAGACTTTAATTCTGACAAAGTAAAATTCACTATCTTCTGTTGCCTCGATTTTATGTTTACCTTTTGCTGGGATGATGATTACATCATTGTTCTTATATTCGCGCACCTCATCCTCCCAATAAAATTTACCAGTACCCTTTATGACTATGCATAATTCGTCATACTCTTCGTGGCTATGCCAGTCCCATACTTTGCCTGCTGCCAGAATCCCTTTAGTCAGTGCATCAAGATTATTGGTTATAACATCACTGGTAGTAGCTAGCGTCTGCCTAGAGTTAGGTAAATCGTGCGTTCCCTCTAGTGGGATTTTGGAGATACTTTTGATTTGATATTTCATAAAACTATTATTGTGAGAGCGATTTTTACTACTACCAAAACAGATTATCTCACATCTAATTGGTTTGTTTTGTCTATTCTCTTATGACATGTATTTAGTAGATTAAACAGTATCCTCTTCGGAAGTAAATATGAGTTCGCAGATTTGACATGGGGGATGTACTTATCTGTAGTACGGGAATAACACTATTGATTAGCGAGGAAAATAGCATTTTGGATCGACACGTAAAATCGTCCCATCCCCTAAGATGCTTGATAATACAAAAGCTCTTTGGTAGTTCATTAGCAATATTTGGCCAGTTTCCTTTTCAACCTTATAAATATCTAAATCTGGATGGTGGGGATCTTGTTCCCAAACTCGGTCATTCAGTGGTCCGTAAGGACGGTTATGATAGTTAGTTAAGAAACTGTTTATCAAGTATGTAAGTGCGTGGGGTGCATGGCTCGCGTCGATGAACTCATGTAGAACATCCACAAAAAATCTCCTTCCAAAAGCATGGGTTTCTTGTTGTGAAGGTGTGACTAGCAAGGTGTTCGGGGAAATACTCTGAAAACCACCGTGGCAAGAAGACAGTATTACAATTCTTCTTCCAGGAAAAAGTGAGAGGTCATGAAAAAGATTATCCTTTGGATAATCTAAAGTGCTTTTACCTCTCGCTAGATTAATACTGTCCGGTAGCCCATGACCACTGAAGAAGAAGAACATTGTATCAATCACGCTAGCTCGTCCTGCAAAGCTTTCAACAGTGTTTTTAATATTTCCTGGGTTGGCATTTTTACCTAATAAGACCTTGGTAGTAGCCTTGGGGAAAGTTTGATTAGCGATAATATAATCAAGACTTGATGCTTCTTCCTCCCAGGTGCTGATATCGCGATCTCCAACCCCTACACTGAGACTAAATGTATTACTTTTCCTAGATTCGAATACGCGCTTCATGAACAGGAATTATAGCAAAATAAGTCTTTACTATACAGTTATAGGGTATTAAGGAGATTAAGCTTAGTTATTGATAAGAGCTATAAGTCCTCTGCTAGTATATTTCTATACTTGGCTCACTTGTTCGCACAACTTCACCTAGTTTTACTTTTGACTCCATTTTGTCGTATTTATTACCTGCTATAAGTAGTACCTGAAAAGCAGGTTTTCCATAAATCATAATTACAAAAGCTGCTTTTCAGTTGTAGACACATAGCCATATGCATATTCAAAAGTAATAGGGAATATCGGATATACTTTTAGTGACTTAATATGGTGACTAAAGTCTTTAAATCTCTTTGGTGTAAGGTAGACTACCTTGGCCTTTAGTTTTTGTGCTGTTTGCAGATTATGCCAGTAGTAAAGTCCTCTGGCAAACATTTCTGCAACACGTTCAAGTCGATTCCAATCTTCCTGGCTCATATCAATTCTAGTTTTTAAGCCTAATGAAATGTCATTAACTTTAAGCTCCACTAAGCTTAAGTATTTGTTATATCTACTCGCAATTGACCTGTGTTTCTGAAAATGTTTAGTCACAGGTCCGTCAAACATTTTCTTGGCAACTTTAGAATAGTCATAGAGTAGAGAACAAAAATGAACAGTTAACCATTCTTCATCTAGCTTTAGCCCTTCATTACACTTCCGACATGAAGGTAATATTGGCCACTTAGGGTTATTCCGTTCGTCTTTTGGAATTAAAAACTTAGTAGGTACATGAGCGCGGTCGTGATATTTTTCACCACACCATGCACACGGTAATCCTCGATATTGTTTAATGCCGACTTTCTCCATAATTTAGTGAGATTATACGGCTAGTAAGGGTAATGGAAGTAAATTTTCAAAATAGTGGCGGTGAAATGTTTGACATCGACGATATATTCTTCTAATCCTAACAGGTTAGTTCTAGACATCTGAGATGTGTGACCCCAATTATACAAAACGTGAACCATATTTTCCTTCTCTTTAGAGAGATTTTATCGATTTCGAGAGGATTTAATATGTGAAGTGCTACATCTATTTACAGTTGTAATATAATAGAGTTCTTACAGAATACAAATTATTAAACTTATGCCACGGACTATTGATGAAGGTTTTCGAGATTTCCACGAAAAGTTAAAAATTGTAAATAGTGAGTCTGAAGCAGTCAAAAGTCATAGAGCCTCTATTAAAGCTTGTTTAGAGAATAATTTTGGCATGACTAATTTCTTTAGAACAGGCTCTATAGGTAATGGGACTAATGTAAATGGCTATAGTGATACAGATTATTTTTCTGTAATACCAAGGGAAAATTTATCTGATAATTCTATTACCTCATTAAGAAAAGTTAAAGAAGCATTACAAACTAGATTTCCTAGCTCTAATATCTATGTAGATAGTCCAGCAGTGGTTGTTGATTTTGGCAGTAAGGCATCTGAAACTACTGAAATTATTCCATCTGATTATATGAAAACTGAGAATGGAGTTAATATTTATGATATTCCTGATACATATGGGTCTTGGATGAAGTCTAGCCCAATGGCTAACAATAAGTACGTAACTCAACTGAATGAGTCACTCGGTTTTAAAGTAAAACCTCTAATCAGATTTATTAAAGCATGGAAATTTTACAATAATGTTCCTATTTCTTCCTTTTATTTAGAAATGCGCACCGCTAAGTACATTTCCACCCAAGACTCTATCATATATTCTATTGATATTAGAGATGTTTTTAAGTATTTAATTGATATTAATTTAGCAAAAATAATTGACCCTGTTGGAGTAGGTGGATACATTGATGGGTTAAAAACTGAAAACGCTAAAACAGAAACTCTTTCTAAGCTTAATACCGCGTATACAAGAGCGGTAAATGCAAAGTCGTGCGAAAACGCTAACAATATATCTGATTCATTTTATTGGTGGAATTTGATTTTTGCAGAAAAATTTCCATCATATTATTACTAATATGTCTTATATTTCTGTAAATCAAAATCAAAGAGAAAATATTGATAGACTGGCCTCACAAAGATATTTCTATAGTGTGGGGAAAAAACTACATAATTCTAGGTTATTAATATCAATATTTTTTGCAATATTTACCCCTCTATTAGTAATTTTGTATCCTTCTACTAAGATAACAGCAGGCGTTATGAGCTCTTTGTGGGTAATAGCATCTTTTATATTGCAGAATATTGAGAAAAAAATAGTTAATTTGGCTGTGAATATACAGGAAGAAATTGATACGGGACTATTCCGCATGTCGTGGAATTATGCTCTAGCCGGGGAAAAACCCTCTGAAGAAAGCATTATTTATGGTAGTAAAAAATTTGAAGGAGATATGGAACTTCTAAAGGACTGGTACGGTGATGTATCAGGATTTCCGTATCCTCTAGATGTTTTGCTTTGCCAACGTAGTAATCTTGCTTGGGATTGGAGACTTAAAAGAATATTCTCATTATTATTGTCATTAATTATATTAATATTTTTTCTTTCAACAATCATAATTGGTATTAAATTTGGCTTAACTGTATATGATTTTATACTTGTATTAGTTTTACCTTGTATACCGAGTTATGTCATGGGCATACAAGAAGCTAGAGATTTCAACTCAGACTCTATCAATCGTGCGGGATTAGAAACAAAAATTAGTAAACTTTCCGAATCTGTCTTGGTTAATGACCACAATTTACAGATTGATGAGTTGAGAAACATACAAGATAGTATTTATATTTATAGAAAAGGGCCTTTAGTCCCTGATTGGGTTTTTTATATATTGCGTAATTTTTTTGAAAATACAATGCAAAATTCATTAAATACTTTTAAGGAAAAATATTTGTCTATCAAAAAGTAATTTACTTAAATTACTGAGGTTCGGACATACATTGTTTTTTTAACATCTGCTCCCCCTGCTACCACGGCTCTGCCGTGGTAAAATCCCCGCAGATGTTAAAAAAGCCTCTTTTGCTTGGTACAGCGGTTTGGTTGCAAGACAGGCTTGGGATTCCCTTATGATTAAACTTACTGATATTACTTTTGTAAAACCTTTAATCGATGGCATACCCCCTGATATTAAGTTTATTTACAAGAAAGCATTCAAACCCAACAAAGAAACAGTATCTCTTGTTACAGCCCTGTTAAATTCCCCCAATTTTCAGAAGTTTATAGCCGGTATGCGCGAGGAAAGTGTGTATTATGGTGAGACTAAAAGTTGGGTTGTAGCAGATATTAACCAAGATATTCATCAATTTTTTGCTTCTGACCGTGATTTTGTCATAGGGTTACTTATGGACTATGACTTGTGGGATGGTCTTGCGGATTCAATAATGATGCTTATCCGCTATGACATTTTTCCAGTAATAGATATAAGTAAATTCCCAGATATAAGGTACTTCCCTGATAACGCAGAGATTGGTGAGTATATGCAATATACTCAAGAAAACCATCAAAAACTTACTGGTATTACTTTTTCACACATTGTTTCTAAAACTGAGTTTATTGAATGGGTAAATATGAATTGGGACGAGATTGAAAAATGGAATAGTCGCTATTTACTTCAATCCCCAATCCTTAAAGATAAATTAAAGGACATTAAACTCATTGATGAGGTGTTTCAGATGTACCAGCATGGATTATCTGCCAAGCAAATATCAGTTAAATTGTCAGACAAATACCCAAGCCATAAGTATATTGGTGATTATGCCTGGGTGAGCAATAAGATACTACACTACAAGGAACGTATAGCAAAATACTCAAAGCGTTTTAAGTAAATATCATTTACTCCTAGGTTATCTGGTTATATTTTCTGAGCCTTTTCTTTTAGGATTCCGTCATGAAAAAGACGGAATCCCCATGTGCCCCCTTACCTGACGCGAAGCGGCAGGTACTAGTCTTGACTAATAATAGATCATCTCAACAGACTGACTCCCAGAAGGAATGGATTCGTCAAATCAAAACCAAACTATATGGGCGTAAATTTAAGACTAGACTTATCCCTCCGCGATTTTGCGAGTCTAGAAAAATTGCTTTCATGGTTTATGAGGGTAAAAGACTCGCACAGATTAACGTCAAAAGGATTGGGTGTAATTCCTGGACTTGTCCCAGGTGTCAGATTAAAAAGGCCCTGCGACTCAAGTATCTATTACTTAATATTGCTTTACTTAATGATATTTGGTATCACTTGGTCTTAACTCTTGACCCCAAAACGATTCCCCTTGAGTATTTTGGTAACGGGGTAAACAAAACGCATGAGTACATAACCAAAAAGTTTAATCACCTGGTTGTAACCCTTAAGCGTAATAAGTTTACCTATTACAGCACCAAGAAGAAACGATTTTATAAATTTGAGTTAAAGAAACAAGTAAACATCCTAAAATATATCTGGGTTCTACAATTTCAACCTGGTACTGGTATTGCCCACCTTCATATCCTATTAAATCAATTTTTACCTGCTGAGATTATCAGGAAGGTATGGATGCATATTGGAGGCGGTATCGATATCCACATTGAAAAGGTGAAAAGTGTAAACCGTATTAGCAGATACGTACTTAATTATATTGTTGATGGGATTGATACTCATAAAGGTAATCCTATTGGCGGATTTAAGTATTTTGAACGTAGATACTCGGTTAGTAGGTCGTGTACTAGGCCAGATAGAGTTGGTAAACGCATTTTTAGTGATTTATCCCCAGACAAACTTAAATTATTACTACAGAAGAAGAATTTGGGATTCTTGTTTGACGAAGTTGATAACCCTGATTCTGATGATATTGAGATTACCTTAACTGCTGGTTTACCTCCTAAAATTCATAGGATTGCTCATGACGATTGATAGGGTTCGCGATATTCTTGGTGTTAAGTATGCTCAAGTGTCTGATGATGCTTTGCTATTATGGATGGCTAATCTCGAGAATATTGCTAAAATAGCCGTTGAACAAGCCATTATTAAAAATATCCTGCCTAGGGTTATTTATGAAGGCAGTAGTCTATCTTCGTATATCAGACGAAAAACAAGTTTCTAATACATCCCTAGCGACTCAGGAACAGGTTTGTAGGGCGTATTGTAACAAGCAAAATCTTGATGTAGTTGATGTTGTAACTGATGAGGCTATATCAGCAAATAAAAATAATCTTCAACGTGTGGCTGAGTTACTCGATTACTGTGACCAAAACTACAAAAAATTTGACGTTCTTGTTGTATTTAAGATTGACCGATTTGCGAGGTCACAGGAACACCATCACTATCTAAGAAGCAAACTACTAAAGAAAAACATCCGCCTCCGCTCGGCTACTGAAAATATTGGTGAAGATGGGTCACCAAAGTTGATTGAGGGCATCCTCGCCGCCGTGAACGAGTATGACAACGATATTAGGATTGAACGGACTAAACTAGGCATGATAAGACGACTTGAGCAAGGACTATTCCCCTGGAATCCCCCTATTGGCTACTACCTGCCAAAAAACATGGGTGAACGACTGTCCGTAGCGAAAGAGGATGAAGCCTGTAGTCATGCTATACGTGAGGTATTTAACTTATATGCTACAGGGTTATATAGTTTTCATGCGATTGCTCACAAACTCAATAAAACTGCGACCTACAATCATCGTGGTACAAAACTTAAATTTTATAAACAACAAATTGTCACCCTGATTACAAACCCTTTCTACATCGGATTTACTCGTAACAAAATTGATAACAAACTACGCAAGGGTCTACATACCCCTTTGATATCAACTGATATTTTTGAAAAGTGTCAGCAGGTTAAACAAGGTAAGCAATTTTCCATTATTAGGAAAACAACAAATGAAAACTTTCCTCTTAAAGGTTTGATACTTGGCGATTGCGGTCATACTTTTACTGGTGCGATGTCTTCGGGTAGATGGGGTAATAAATACGGCTATTACTTCTGTCATAACAGGGACTCTGGGAATCATTCGTCAAAAACTCTTCATGCAAAATTCTCCGATTTACTAGAAAAGATTGAGCCAGAAAAAGAGGCGATTGATTTGTATTTCGAGATTTTTAAGGAACAATTATCGACTCACGTTGTATCAAGTGTGTCAGAGCAGGAAAAATTATTAAAACGTATTAAGGAATTAGAATCTAAAAAACAGAGATTAGTCGAGATGAGATTAGATGATGATATTGATAAAGATACTTTTACTACCCTTAAAACAGGTTATGAGCAAGAATTGATGATTTTGCAAACAAGACAAAACGAAGAGGTCGCCGTACCAGAAGTAAATATTGATGAGTTGACGAAGTTTGGTAAAAGTTTTGTCACAAATATTAAGGATAGGTGGGATAGTTTACCCATTGAAGGAAAAATTGCTTATCAGGGTTCGATATTCCCAGAAAAATTGGTTTGGGACGGATTAGACTATCGAACCCCTGTCGTACTTGAGGTATTGCGGGGTATTAATGGCCTAAAATCTGATAATGTGACCCCAATCGGATTCGAACCGATGTTAACAGGATGAGAACCTGCCGTCCTAGACCTGGCTAGACGATGGGGCCCTTCGGCTAGCTCAGGGCAAGCCTTTTTTGTGAGTGAGCCAAGATGAGATGATATTATATCAGCTATGGATGTAAAAATAGAACCAAGCTGGAAAAAAGCACTTAGCGGCGAGTTTGATCAACCGTATTTTAAAGAACTAACCGACTTTGTCAGATCAGAATATACAACTAGCACTGTTTACCCACCACCTCGGTTTATCTTTCGTGCGTTTGAGCTAACACCATTTGATAAAGTTAAAGTGGTAATCCTGGGCCAAGATCCGTACCATGGGGCAGGCCAGGCTAATGGTCTCTGTTTTGCCGTAAACCAGGGAGTCCGACTCCCTCCATCTGTCAAAAATATTTACAAAGAAATCGAGAGCGATCTGGGCCACCCAAGCGCTTACCCCAACGGGGACTTGGAGGAGTGGGCCCGCCAGGGTGTACTCCTACTAAATGCGACTCTCACCGTGAGCGAAAAATCCCCAGGGTCTCACCAAAAGAAGGGGTGGGAGCAGTTTACCGATGCAGTAGTCAAAACTCTGTCCGACCAAAAAGAAAATCTTGTCTTTATTCTCTGGGGTGCCTACGCTCAGAAAAAGGGAGAAGTTATAGACTCGACACGCCACCTAGTGATCAACTCTCCTCATCCATCACCATTCTCTGCACACACTGGGTTCTTTGGATCTCGTCCTTTTAGCAAATGTGATGACTACCTGAGTCTAGTCGGCAAAGAAGAGATTAAGTGGTAATTACTATTTGACGACACCGATAGCAAATTTAGACATTACCTCGCGAGCTAGTTTGGAGTGAGCACCACTACCGTTAGGGCGATTGTTGTATATCTCTGTTGCGTCTTTGCCACATCCCATTAGGATTGCATCTTTTCCTTTGTGCATCCCACTAGAAATATAGCCAGTTACGTTATAGACCTTACCCTCAACTGCCATCCAGCAATCTTCGCGACTACTGTGTTTTGCTATTTCTTCCATTGAATATGGGGTAGTGGGCGCCGTTTTGCTCATAAACATATAAGCACCACCGATAGTAGCGACTAACAGCACACCAAGGATTATTTTCTTCATATAACTAAACACTATACCAATCTAAGTTTAGAACTGTCTAGTACGTACCGATTAGTAACTGCGCTTAGTTACTCCGCTCTCATTGCATCTGCTTTGGTCGGGTGGACCGTATTGGCCGGGTGGTTAGGTGGCGAATAAAGAGTGTACATCTTAGCCACACTCGTCCCTATATTTACTAGATTGTGTTTAGTGCCTGCTGGCACTATCGCCGCCATCCCGGCAGTCAGCGTACTTACCTGGCCATTCATCGTAATCTCAATCGTCCCCGCTTCGATCCGAAAGAACTGGTCAACATGCCCATGGGTCTCGACCCCTATATCCTCACCAGGTAACAGGCTCATGACGACCAGCTGCGCACGCACTCCTGTATAGAGTACCTGACGAAAGTGATTATTTTTAATTACTAACTCTTCAATATTACCAATATATCCTGTCATACCAATCCCTCCTTAATATACTTACCTAAGTTCAATATAGACTTAAATTATCAAACTACAACCATGTGTACTATGGGTGTATTGACTCTCAATTGGGATTTGCTATCATGCCCCAATGACAGATCTAATCAAAATCCAGTTCACCAAAGATGGTCTAGCCGAAGTAAAGCTAGAGCTATCCGAACTAAAAAACGTCAAGCTCCCAGCAGCGATTGAGCGTGTCGCTCGTGCTCGCGATTTTGGTGATCTCTCCGAGAATGCCGAATACCATGCCGCCCGCGAAGAGCTCTCGTTCCTCGAAGGACGCGTCGAAGAACTCGAAGATATTGTGGCACGCGCCTATGTGGTCGAGACTAAGGCTAGCGACTCGATTAACATTGGTTGTCGCGTCACAGTCGAATTGGGTGGCAAAGAACACACATACGAAATAGTCGGTGAATGGGAAGCAGATCCAATGAAGAAAAAGATTAGTCACACTAGCCCTCTTGGCACTGCACTCGTCGGCAAGAAAAAGGGTGAGACTGTCGAGTTTCAGGCTCCAGCTGGCAAAGTAATCTACAAAATCAAAAAAATCCACTAATTAACTTGGAGGGAAATGTATCAACATCCCGCCAAGGCGGGATTTTTGTTGATATACTACACGAATAAGGAGAACAAAGTATGGCAACACGCGAAGAACAAATAATCCAGGTTAGACGAGACAAACTAGCAAAACTAGTAGCGCTTGGTGTAAACGTGAATCCACCCATCTATTCACCTACCCACAAGACCTCGGACTGTACCGATATCGACCAAAAAGTCATGGTGGCAGGCCGTCTTAAGGGATATCGTCGCCAAGGCAAGATTACTTTTATGGATCTCTGGGACGATAAGGGGCACGTGCAGGTCTTTGCATCACTTGCCGATATTGGCGAGAGCAGTTATGAAGTAGTCAAGCTCTTAGATATCGGTGATTTTGTTGGTGTATCAGGCACTACCTTCAAAACCCAAGCAGGCGAGCTAACCCTCAAAGTAGAGGAGTTAACATTCCTAGGCAAGTCAATGAAGCCACTCCCCGATAGTTGGTATGGTCTAAAAGACAAAGAAGATCGCTTCCGTCAGCGATACCTCGACCTAATCTTAAATCCTGAGGCTAGGAGGATTATTGATGTTCGCTGGGCAACGCTCCAGGCCATTCGTGAATACCTCTGGTCACAAGGATACTACGAAGTAGATACCCCAATTCTGCAAAATCTATATGGTGGAACTAACGCCAAGCCCTTTACTACCCATCTCAACGCACTAGATCAGGACATGTATCTCCGGGTTGCTCCCGAGCTATATCTCAAGCGCTTGATCGTCGGTGGGTACGAGAGGATTTTTGAGATCGCCCGAAACTTCCGCAACGAAGGAATGGACCAGACTCATCAGCCAGAGTTCACTATGATGGAGTTTTACGAAGCATATGCAGATTATCACCGGATCATGGAGCGCACCGAGGCGCTAACTAAGTATGTGGTAAACAAAGTAACTGGTGATCTCAAGCTAAAAGTAGGAGAAGAGATGGTAGATCTCTCGCCCAAATGGAGGACAATTACAATCGACGAAGCACTCAAAGAATATGCTGGGATCGAATGGGAGACAGTGAGTGATGAGGAGATCAAAGAGATAATTAAAAAGCACAAATTCCAGGTTACTGGAGTCTACTCTCGTAACAAAGCACTCTTTGCTATCTATGACCACTTAGTCACCCCCAACCTCGTTCAGCCTACCTGGGTCATCGACTATCCTGTAGAAGTATCACCACTTAGTAAGACTCACCGGTCAAAGCCGGGTCGGGTAGAGCGGTTTGAGTGCTACATCGGTGGCAAAGAAATCTTTGACGGTTGGAGCGAGATAGTCTCTGAGCACGAGCAAAGAGAGCGCTTTGAAAACGAGCAAAAGAATATGAAAGCAGGTGATGATGAATCGCAGCCTCTGGACGAAGAGTTCTTAACTGCGCTCTCGTACGGCTGTCCACCACTCGGGGGTATCGGCTACGGTATCGATCGACTAATTATGTTTATCACTAACACCTGGGCTATCCGCGAAGTGATTGCATTCCCTCTGATGCGCCCAGAAAAAGAATAACATGGTCAAAAGAGACGATCTCATCGGTAAGATAGAAGATTTGATCGGAGTCGAGCTCATCGCTCGAGCGAGATTAAAAGACATCTATAGTAACGGCGTCCAGATACATGGTGAAGGTGATGTCAAAAAGATCGCACTCGGCGTCTCGCTCACTCACGACTTTCTAACCGAAGCAGTAGCCTCTGGCGCTCAGTTTTGCCTAGCTCATCACGGGCTAGATCTAACCTCACACAACATTGTTGCTTCCCGTATACATAGTGGATTGCAGCGAGATCTAAAATATATTTTTGCAAATAACTTAACGGTCGCCGGTTATCACTATAGCCTCGATGCGCAAAGAGAGTTTGGTAACAACGCAACTATTACTAAGGAGTTGGGGGCGACTATAACCACTGAGTCATACTACGATGACTGGGGGATTGTTGCTGAGTTCGATAATCCGATTAGCGCGACAGTTTTGGCTACCCGTCTAGCGGAGATCACTACTCACGATGTGTTTACAGTTTATGGCGGACCCAAGATGGTCAAAAGAATTGGAGTCTGCACCGGTGGTGCAAAACCATATGATCGGTCACTCTTTGAAATAATCGACAAAAAGATCGATGCACACATCTCGGGTGAGATTATAGAGCCAGGGATCGCGCAGGCTGAGGGGGTAGGATACAACTACTATGCAGCTGGCCACTACGCTACCGAAGTATTTGGTGTCCAAGAGTTAGGCAAAAAACTAAAATCCTATTATGGCGACAAACTAGAAGTAGAATTTATTGATATTCCTAATCCGTTATAAAGGAGATATATGAAAGTAGCTTTAGTCAGTGGTGGGACAAAAGGAATAGGTCATGGGGTAGTGGACCAACTACTCGCAGACGGCATGTCTGTTGCTACTTTTTCACGCAACAGCGGCCAAGTGTCTAAGCTAGAGGCTGAGCTATCCCTCAAATATGACGCAGATAGATTTTTGGTCGTTGAAGGGGATGTTACGAAGGAGGATAGCGTAGCAGCGGTTGTGAAACAGGTCAAAGAAAAATTTGGACAGGTAGATATACTTGTTAATAACGCGGGCATTGGCTACTTTCGCGATGTCGATACTTTTGATCTAGCTCGTTTTGAGCAGATGATCACAACCAACATAGTGGGCGTAGCTTTGCTTACAAAGTATGTTGTCCCAATCATGAAAGAAGCTAAAACAGGTTTAATAATTAACGTTGCATCTATCTCAGGCAAAGTCGCATTTGCAAACGGCGAATTTTATAGTGCGACTAAGTTTGGGGTCATGGGCTACTCACAGGCGATCAGGGCTGAGCTAGCACCATTTGGAATCAAAGTTAGCACGCTATGTCCTGGGATGATAAAAACAGATTTCTTTGACGAAGAAGAATTAGAGAGACGTAAAAGAATATGGAACGGTAAAGTACCCCAAATGCTAGAAGTCTCAGACATTACTCGCTTAGTTAGTCTCATCGCTAATCAGAGTGAACACAGCGACATCCAAGATTTAACAATAATGCCATTTTAAAAAGGAGCACTATGAATCGTGATCAAGCACTGGCAATAGTTAGAAAGTACGTAAAGAACGAAAACCTCGTTCGTCACATGTTGGCAGTTGAGGCAGCTATGGCGGCCTATGCAAAAAAGTTTGGCGAAGATGAGGAGACATATAGAGTAGTTGGCCTGCTTCACGACTTTGATTGGGAGATACACCCGGATTTAGAAGGTCACCCAATGAAGGGGTCACTTATCTTGCGTGAGATAGGTGTAGAAGAGGCAATCATTCGCGCCATCCAGTCACATGCACCCAGGACTGGTGTATCTCGTGACTCCAATATGGAAAAGGCTTTATTTGCCTGTGACGAACTAACTGGGCTCATCACCACAACCGCACTAGTTAGACCTAGCAAAAAGATAGCGGATGTCGAAGTGAGTAGTATTAAAAAGAAATGGAAAGATAAAGGTTTTGCTGCCGGAGTTAACCGCGCCGAGGTCGAAGAGGGTGCCAAAGAATTAGGTGTCGACCTATGGACCGAGCACGTCCCAACTGTGCTTAAAGCTATGCAAGAAATAGCCCCGGAGCTAGGGCTATGAACTCAGCAAAGCAAATAGTAGTTGCATTAGGTATACCTATTTCTTCTGATCATCAAAAAGTCCTACTTACAAAACGCAACGCACCAACTTATCGTTCATGGCACAATAAGTGGCAGATAGCTGGTGGCAAGCTTGAAGTGGGTGAAAATGTAGAGCAGGCAGTAATAAGAGAATTATGGGAAGAGCTGCATGTTAAAGCGACGATTATCTATCCACACCCGATAGTCCGAACCAATTACTGGACAAAGGCAGAAGGTGACGAGGATATGGATTTTCAAGTAATTCTTATTGCTTATTTAGTAGATATCGGCACGCAAGAGCCAGATCTTAATCATGATCGAGAGCGTGAAACGAATGATTGGGGTTGGTTTTCTCATGATGAGATTATGAAGTTGGATTTTTTGCCTAAAACCCAGGAACTAGTAGACTCAGCATTTGAGCTGATTTCTGGACAGCTATGAGACAATATTCGAATGAATAAAAATGAACCTACATTCGCACTTGAAACGCACCACCTTGTCTTTTAATCTGTTCTAGTTCCTTAGTTATTATCTCATACGGCGTCATGTAGCCTAGACACTTTCTAGGTGTGTGGTTTAGCCAGTCTTCAACAA